>NZ_SNUF01000001.1:695443-1390887 GCF_012027305.1 Thermococcus sp. MAR1 | reverse complement strand
CCGGTCTCGTTTCGACCCCGGAAGTTAAGCCCGCCAGCGATCCCGGTTGTACTGCCCTCCGGGAGGGGGCGGGAAGCCGGGGACGCCGCCGGCCACTATCCTTCTGAGACACTTCTCGCAAGTCTTAAATCGTTTGGGTGCATACTCCTTTTCGATGAGTCCTATGGTTTCCGAGGAGGAACTCCTGAGAAGATGGGAGAGAACCGTTGAAAGGCTTTTTCGGGAGAGGGTTATACGAACCGAGGCCGTTAGGAGGGCTTTTCTTAAGTATCCGCGCTATCTCTTCGTTCAGAAGCGCTATCAAGAGTATGCCCACGTTGATGAGCCCCTCCCGATTCCGGCGGGGCAGACGATAAGTGCCCCCCATATGGTGGCGATAATGCTCGAGCTGGCGGAGCTGAGGCCCGGGATGAGGGTCTTGGAGGTAGGAACCGGCAGTGGGTGGAACGCGGCCCTTATAGCTGAGCTCGTAAAGACCGACGTTTATACGATAGAACGGATTCCCGAGCTTGTCGAATTCGCAAGGAGGAATCTTGAGAAAGCTGGAGTGGAAAACGTCCACGTGATTCCCGGGGACGGCACAAAGGGCTTTCCGCCAAAGGCACCCTACGACAGGATAATCGTCACCGCTGGGGCGCCGAAGGTTCCTGAGCCCCTGGTGGAACAGCTGAAGCCGGGAGGAAAACTGCTGATACCTGTTGGGAGCTATCACCTGTGGCAGGACCTCCTGGAGGTCGTCAAGCTTCCCGACGGTTCAACTGAGACTAAGAACCACGGGGGCGTTGCATTTGTGCCGCTCATAGGGGAGCATGGCTGGAGGGAATAGGCTTTTAAGACCAAAACCGGCTCTCTTTTAAGGTGGTAAGATGGTAATACTCATAGCCTTTGATCTCGAAGGAACTCTGGTCAAATCCATATCGAGCTGGGTGGAGCTTCACAAGAAGTTCGGAACCTGGGAGAAGGGAAAGGAGTACGCCGAACTCTTCTTTGCGGGAAAGATAGGCTACGTGGAGTGGGCCGACCTCGATGCCTCCCTGTGGAAGGGGCACACCAGAGATGAGATTATGGAATGGGCAAACTCGGTCGAGTACATGGATGGAGCAAAGGAGCTCATCGAGTTTCTCCGGGAGAACGACTTCAAGATAGCGATACTCAGCAGCGGCCTCATGTGCCTTGCGGGAAGGGTTGCCAAGGAGCTAGGGGTTGACTACGTTTTTGCCAACGAGCTGATCTTTGAAAACGGCGTCGTTACCGGGAAAGTTAATCCCCTCGTTGACTTCAAGAGCAAGGGGATTATACTCAGGGAGCTTAAGGATGAGCTCAGGCCCGAGCTGACGATAGCTGTTGGCGATGGATACAACGACCTGAGCATGTTTAAAGAAGCAGACGTTAGCATAGCGATAAACCCTCACGAGGGTGTTGAAGGCGATCACAACGTTGAGAGTCTCTATGAGGTCATGGAGATAGTCAGGGGGCTCATAGAAGGACGGGGTCAGTGAAGGGCGTGCTCATCACAGTCAGCAAAGCAAAAGCTCGTCATCCCCCTGTCGGCCCGACCGGAACCCCCGCCTCACTCCTCCGCGGGGTGGGCGGGTGCCGGGCCGGATAAAGGTTCGGTGACGGTTTTAAATCATTTTCTCAAAGTCCGGCTATCTTGAGCTGTATCCACCAGAACATATCGCCCCAGAAGTAGCTTATCAGAAAGCCGAGGAAGAGCGCCGGAGCGAAGGGCATCGACTTCTTTCTTAGGAACCGGTTTTCAAGTCTCCCCTCTTCAACGAGGCACTTGAGTTCCTCGATCTGCTCCCTGCTCAGGCCCTCGGCGGTCGGGGAGGCTATGACCCTGCCGTAATCGGGATGGAGTGCATTCAAGTCCGCACTAAGGAGGGCATTCTTTATCCTCGTGAAGGTGTCAGTTCTGTCCCTGAGGATTTTTCCGTCCCTCTCAAAGACCGTCTCGCCCAGGATGTCCCACTCCCTGAGATCCTCCACAGTGACCTCTTCCATCAGAACTTCGGTGCGCATGAACTTCACGAGGGAGAGGAAGACTTTGAACAGATACAGCACGGCCAGGAGCCTCAGAAACGCCCCCACAGCAGTTGCAGGTTCCTGATAGACCAGGTATGCCAGGACGCCAATCCCTATAACATCCCCAACTCTCCTGAACTTTCCGAGGACATATATCACGCCGATTGTGAATACCCACGACCACAATCCAACGATTGAGGCCCCCGTGACCTCGTAGATTATCAGCCTGAGACCGAGGGCGGCCATTATCCAGAGGGACAACTCAAGGGTAAGCCTCGCCCTCTCGGTGAAGATGGCCCTCAACTCGGCGAACTTTCTTCTAACGATGAGAACCCCAAAGGCGTAGACGAAGATGAAGGGGAATATCGCTATGATGCTGTTGAGGAGTATCGTCAGGGGATAGAGGGGGTACTCGACAGTGTATGGTGCGACAATAGAAGCCGTTGCCGGTGCGTAGGGCAGGAGCGCGGAAAAGCCGGCGAGTATCACCGCATCTCCACTCGCCCAGGCTCCGAGGTAGTAAAGGAGTAGCCCAAGGACGAAGCCCAGTACAAGCCCGATGAGGCCCGAGGCTGCTAGGAGTGCATCTCCTCGGCTGATTCCAAGGTAGAGGTGGTAGATTATTCCTACCTCGACGGCTGGTATAATTAGCCTGGGAATCCACCCTGGGAGACCCTCTTCATCTTCCCCTTCCTCCTCCCACCCGAGGAGCTTTCCTATCAGGGTGAGCGTTGGAAAGATGTGGTTGTCAAAAACGAATCCCGTCTTTACATCAGTGTACGAAGTAACGACTCCCATAACCAGCCCCAGAATCAGGGGAACGTAATCCATGATTCCACCTCATAGGTCTTCGAGAATCTGCTTCCTTACTTGGGTTGTGTAGTTTGATATTGCCTCGTTGAGGTTCCTCGTGCCGTTGAGGACCACTCTGGCAGCTATGGTCACCAGAACTAGAACCGCCGCCAGCATGAACAGGTACTCAAGGGCTCCCTGGGCTCGTCTCATCTCTCACACCTGAATCTTCTTCGGCGCTAAAGGATTTAAAAGTTTCCATCGGCTAAGCTTTTAAGGGAAAGGAGAAGGCGAAATGTGATGAAAATGAGGGTCTACCACTTGAGGGTTCACGAGGAATACCTGGACTACATAAAGTCCGGGGAAAAGAGGATAGAGGTCAGGGTTGCCTATCCGGGGCTTAGGGGAATACAACCCGGGGACAAGCTCATATTCAACGATTCGATTCCTGCTGTAGTCACAGGAGTCAAGCGCTACGAAACCTTCCGTCAGGTTCTGAGGGAGGAGCCGATAAAGAAAATCTTTCCAGACGAGCCGAGCTTTGAGAGGGCGGTGAAGAGGTTCCACGGTATGTATCCCAAGTGGAAGGAGAACCGCTACGGAGTCATAGCCATAAGATTCAAGCTCCTCGGTGAGGGGAGATGAGGCACCTGGAGTTCGACGGACGCTACGCAGAGGCGATACTGAGCGGAAGGAAGAGAGCGACGGTGAGACTGGGCAGGAGACCGAACCTCAAACCCGGAGACGAGGTTCTTATCCATTCGGGCGGCTATGCAATAGGGAAGGCTGTTATCGAGAGGATCGAGAGCAAAACCGTTGGCGAGCTTACCGACGAGGACGCTTTTCTGGACGGTTTTTCGGGCAGGGAGGAGCTGATAAGGGCCCTCAAAAGCCACTACAGGCACGTTAACGACGACTCCATCGCCCACGTTATAGTCTTCCGACTCGTGGAGCGCTTTGAGAAGCCGGTCATGAGCTCGGACTACGCCTACGAGGGTAATCTGCCGGTGGAGATAGCTGAGAAGGCCCTGAAGTACCTAGACCTGTCGGAGGAGGACAGAAAACTCCTTGAACTTTTCCTCCAGGCGGGAAGTCTGAGAAAAGCCGCTTATAGGCTCGGGGGGATGAACAAGAGGTACTTGATTAGGGACGCCCTCAGGAGGGCCTACGAGGAGCTGAAAAAGAGGGGTATCATGGGACCGAATGTTTGAGCCCCTCGAGGACGTTCGTTTTTCCGCCGTTTTTAACGGCAGAAATCACAACCGGAATGAGCTTGAAAGTTCCGCCGTGTATCACACGCTTGAGGTCTCTCATGAACGTCTCCATCTCGAACTCGTCCCGGAATTCCAGCTTGGCTATGAAGTCGTACTCCCCGTAGAGCCAGTACCCTTCGACGGGGAGCTTTTCCAGAACCTCGTCCCGGACGCCCCAGACGAGGAGTATCGCCTCGATTTCCATCACCCCTGCCTCGTCCCCCGGGAGTGGATAAAAGTTTTTCTAATGTTTTTCCGTCATAGATGCAATTTTCTGAAAGATTTTAGGGTCCAACTTGTCGTTCTGCCAGACAAGGGTTTTAACGTTACGCTCCAACTCCCTCAGGTGGTTGTGATGCTCAGGGCAGTCTTCTTTGACTTCGTGGGCACGCTCATAACGAAGGAGGGTGAAAACGTTACCCATCAGAACATCGTGAGGGAGGTCCTCAGAAGGGCCGGGAGGGAGGGCCTCGATTACATGAGGCTCTGGGAGGAGTACGAGGTCGAAAGCTCCGCAATGTTCAAGGAGCTCGCCGGCAAGCCCTACGTCAAGATCCGGGACGTTGACACCGAGGCCATGCGGAGGGTGGCCGGGCGTTACGGCTTCACCGTTCCGGCGGACTTCTGGGAGATAAGCATTGCCATGCACGAGCGCTATGGGGGCCTCTTTCCCGACGCCGTTGAGACGGTTAAGGCCCTCAAAGACCTCGGCCTCCACGTCGGAATCATAACAGACTCGGACAACGACTACATCGAGGCCCACCTGAAGGCACTCGGCATCTACGGCCTCTTTGACTCGATAACGACCAGCGAGGATGCGGGCTTCTACAAGCCCCATGAGGGGCCCTTCAGGCTTGCCCTCGAAAGGGCCGGTGTTGAAGCTGGAAAAGCCCTCTACGTCGGCGACAATCCGGCAAAGGACTGCGTTGGGGCCAAGAAGGTCGGCATGATGAGTGTCCTTCTCGATCCGAACGGTGCGAAGAGAGAACTGTGGAGGAACTGCGACTTCGTGGTTTCAAAGCTGGGTGAGGTAGTTGAAATCGTGAAGGGCCTGATGAAAAGTGAGTCATCTAAACAATAAAAAAAGAATGACAGCAAGGGTCGGCAACGGCAGGGCTCTTCATTGGCAAAGCCTCGCCTAGCGAAATTTTCGTCATCCCCCTTCTCTTTCACTCCTTGAGCCTCTGGTAGGCCGCGTAAAGTCTCTGGAGAACGGTTATCCATGCGAGGATTGCGACGGCGTAGACACCATACTCAACGTAGCCGAAGAGGGCTGTGATGATTATTATAAGCAATCTCTCGGCCCTCTCCGCTATGCCAACGGCCAGCCTTCCTGAGCCGGCCAGCTCGGCCCTGCACCTCTCGTAGCTCACCAGGTAGCTTCCCATGAAAGCTATGAACACAACGCGCCAGTCGGCGAGGTTGCCGAGGGCTATCCCGAAGAGCACAGCACCATCGCTTATCCTGTCGAAGGTGGAGTCGAGGAAGGCCCCAAAACGGCTCGTCTTTCCGGTGAGCCTCGCGAGAGTCCCGTCGAGCGCATCTATCAGGGAGCCGAAGAGCAGAACGAGGGCCGCTATGGCCTGCTCGCCGCGGTAGAAGAAGTATGCTCCTCCAAGGCTTATCAGCAGGCCGAGGACGGTTATCGTGTTCGGCGTAACGCCGGCCCTCGCGAGGGGTCTGACGATGGCTTCAAGGTAACCCCTGACGTTTTCGCGGTAGTTATTGAGCACCATCCGCAACCCTCACTCAAGTTCGATTACCTTCTTCCCCCTCTCCTGCGGGATTATCTTGAGCTTTGCGTTCTCAAAGCTTTTCCTCAAGCCCCCTCCTTCAAGGAGCCTGTCCAGGAAGACTGCCAAAGCGGCAACCTCGCTGTGGGGCTGGTTCCCAACGGCAACGTTGTAGTCTGCCATCTCGTAGACCTCCCTGGGCACCTTCTCGGCGCCGACGACAACTAGCATGTCCCTGCCTTCCTCCAGCTCTTCCCGGATTCTTGGAATGACGTCGTCTATGTGGATTCCGTACATCGTGAGGTGGACTATCGTCCCCCCGCGTTCCTTCCACTCGCGCATGAACTTCCTCCAGCCCGGGTCGAAGGTTATCTCGAAGGGTCCTCCCCAGCGTCTCACAACGTCCTCGACGCTTTCCCTCACGTGCTCGTCTTCTTCGGCCGCGATGATTATTTTATCCGCCCCGAATGCCCTAGCAGTCAAAGCAACGTGGGTCGTTATCCTCTTGTCCCTCTCGGGTCTGTGTCCGAGCCTTAGGATTACTATCATCATACCTCCCCCGCGAATATCTTCCAGTATCTGGTGAAGTCGTCCCTCCAGGTCATGTTCTTGTAGAACTCGTACATGGTTTTTACGTCTTGCTCTATTTTACCCGTGCTGTACTCGCTCAGCACCCGGTTCAGGTCCTCCTCACTGGGCGCTGAGGCGAAGAGGAACAGGGCGTACAGCCTCTCGTTCTCGTCGAGGTTGTTCATGACGAGCATGAGCTTTGACCTAAGCTCCGGTCTCAGCCTCTCGGTTACCTTCTTCAGGAGCCTGTCCTCAAGATTCGCGAGGAAATCGCCGGTGACGTCAACGTGCTCGTGTCCCTGAAGGGTCGCCGGTGCTTGGGCGACGATTCTGAAGCCGTCGCGCGTTACGAGCTGATACACTTTGGGGAAGTACGGGCTGGCGAGGTAGTCGTCAACGGAACCAACGAAGCCGTGCTTTACATCCACGATGTACCACCCGTCAGCGGTGTAGAACTCGGTCATGGGCCTCATAGTGCAGTCCGTGCCGTTATAAAGGGTCACTATTCTGGCAGGAACGTCAATCGAGCGCAACATCGCCGTGATGAGTATCTGGGCCTCCGCGTAGCTTATCCTGTCCTGGGGGAGTATCTTGTCCGGCTCGAGGGTTGAGGTGGTGTCTCCCAGGGAGTATGTTCTCATCATCCAGCTGTATATTGCCTCCGCGGCCTGTGGCTCCGACTTGGCGCTCCGGATTATCCTGAGCGTCATGTTCCTGAACTCTGTTCTATTAAAGTTCGATGTCGAATTGTAGCGCTCCATCCAGTAGCCGTCAACTATATACTCATCGGTTACCCAGTGGTACTTCAGGCCGTAGGCCTTCTTTAGAACCTCTGTGCTCTGGTTCCACGGCTCCCACACTACCTTCAGCGGGAAGCTCTTGACTGTACTGCCCTCGGCGCCGCTTATCGCGTACTTGAGGATGGCCGATATGTAACCCTCACGATACGCGTACGGTGCCCTCACGGTGTACCTGACCCTCACCTCATCATTACCATCAATGGACGCTGGAAGTGCCCCTGCGCTCACGACCTTCATCCCGTTGAAGAGATTGAAGCTGAGGTCGCGGAGCTCTATCGGGACATCGAGCTTGTTCTTGATGATCACGGTTAGGTTGGCCGCTTCCCCTCCTTCGATAACCTCCGGTACCTCAACGTTCATCTCGACCTCATCGGAAGGGCCTGCCTCGCTCGACACCGTTACCCTGAACTGCCCGTAGAAGCCCGTCCACGAGCGCTTGAGTTCATCGGTAAGCTCGAGGGACAGTTTCAGATTGTAGACACCGGGCTTTATCGGTGCCCTCAAAATCCAGACAAGCTGAACCGCATCGCCTACAGGGAGTATCTCCGGAAACTTCGGTTCCTGGAGTATCTGGAAGCTATCGTCTCCGAGAACGAGCGTCGCACCGGTGAGTCCGACCTTCCCCGTGTTGTTGACGAGTATCATGACGTGAATCGTCCCGCCCGGTCGAACGAGGGTCTTGTCAATCGAGAATTTAACCTCTGCCGGAGGCTTGAAGAGGCAGCCTGAAACCACCACGATGAGAACCAGCAGGAGAGGAATTAGCCTTCTCATGACCATCTTCCAAACCCTTTAAAGCCCCAACCGTTAATAAGCTTTAGGTGGTGCTCATGATAACCCTGACGACTGACTTCGGCCTTAGGGGTCCCTACGTGGGGGAGATGAAGGTTGCCATGCTGAGGCTCAATCCAGAGGCGATAATCGTTGATGTCAGCCATTCAATAACCCGGCACTCCGTTCTTGAGGGCTCGTTTGTGATGGAACAGGTGGTCAAGTACTCACCTGAGGGAACGGTTCACGTTGGCGTGATAGACCCCGGTGTTGGAACTGAGAGACGGGCGGTTATAATCGAGGGCGAGCAGTTCCTCGTCGTTCCGGACAACGGCCTGGCAACGCTTCCGCTCAAGCACCTCAAAGCGAGGAAAGCCTGGGGGATAGACCTTGAAAAGGTGAAGCGTTTCACGAAGTGGGAGATAAGCTCGACCTTCCACGGAAGGGACGTTTTTGGGCCGGTTGGTGCCCTACTTGACGCGTGGATCGAGCCGGAGAAGCTCGGAAGCGAGATTCCCCTGGAAAGCTTAATCAGGCTGGACATCGAGCCAAGAAAGGAAGACGACCTCTGGCTGCTCAAGGTGATTTACGTCGACGACTTCGGCAACGTCATACTGAACCTTGAGGACTACGGAAGGCCCAGGGAAGTCGAGCTGGTTGATTGGGGGCTCAAAATACCCTACCTGGACACCTACGGCCAGGTGGAGCCTGGCAAACTGCTGGCTTTGCCGGGAAGCCATGACTACCTTGAGATAGCCGTCAACCAGGGGAGCGCCGCCCAAAAGCTCGGTCTGAGGGTTGGGGATGAGGTCAGGGTGAGGTTGATTTAGAAAGCGTTTTGAGGAGAATAGTGGTAATTGATTTGGGTGAAAGGAATGGGGGAAATAACAATTCGGGTTCGTGTTCCAGATGGCATGGAGCGACTGTTTGAGCGGGAAGTAAAGGCACTGGTTAAAGCGTTCGAAGGGGAAAGAAAGGAACCGAGGGTTACACTCGATGAGGTGTTCGGCATCGTCAGGAGCGAAAAGAGTGCTAAGGAGTTGAGGTTGGAGGCCTATGAGGAGCTCTTTGGTTGATTCATCGGTTATCATTGAGGCTCTAAAGGGTAATCCCGTTGCCAAGCGACTGCTTCAGTCAATTGAGAACGACCCGAAGTTCATAAACCCAATAATTTTCAGTGAAGTCCTGTTTGTTTTTCTGAAACTCGTTACTGGTAAGAGCTACCTTACACTGAGGGGCAATCCTGAGGCGATTGAAAAACACCGTGACAAACTTGAGAAGGTGTATCTTTATCTCAGGGACAATTTCTCGGAGCTTCCCCTTACGGAGGAAATCGAGGAAAAAGCCTTTGAGTTTATTCTAAATTACGGCCTGCTCCCCAACGATGCCCTGATACTTTCCACCGCGAAGTTCTATGGGCTGGCACTCGTGACCCTTGATGTGGACTTTTCCTTCCCTGCCAGCTCGGAGGGGATAGCCCTTATCACGGGCGATTCGTTCGGCGAAACTGAACGAGTCGTTCAGAAAGATTGAACGAGGTGGTTATCATGGTCAAGCGCGGCCTCTTCGTTGGCCGGTTCCAGCCGGTTCACAACGGCCATATAAAGGCTCTCGAATTCGTTTTTTCTCAGGTTGATGAGGTAATCATAGGCATCGGAAGCGCCCAGGCGAGCCATACTCTAAAGAACCCCTTCACGACGAGCGAGAGAATGGAGATGCTTATCAGGGCCCTGAACGAGGCCGGTATGGACAAGCGCTACTACCTGATTCCGCTCCCGGACATCAACTTCAACGCCATCTGGGCGACTTACGTGGTGAGCATGGTTCCCCGCTTCGACGTCGTCTTCACCGGCAACTCCTTGGTTGCACAGCTCTTCCGCGAGAAGGGCTATGAGGTCATCGTCCAGCCCATGTTCAGGAAGGACATCCTCTCTGCCACAGAGATAAGGAAGCGCATGGTTGAAGGGAAACCCTGGGAGGAGCTGGTTCCTAAGAGTGTCGCCGAGTTCATCAGGGAGATAAAGGGCTGCGAGAGGATAAAAATGCTCGCCACGAACCTTGAGAAGAACGAGAAGGAGCTCCAGGCGCCGATAAGGATTCCGGAGTTTTGAGTTTTCTATGTCTTCAATTTTTCTTCAATAACCCTCAGAACGTCCTCCAGTGAAACCTCCTTGGAAGGCCGAACGTTATCCTTGGAACCGACGTGCTTATGATGTGGAAACGTTTCTACGTTTTTGTGATGGGGCGCGTTGTCCCAGCGGACTATAAGTTTTCCGTTTTTCTGCCATTGGAAAGAGTAGTTGTAATCTTCTTCCGATACAAATTCCCTGATGTAAAGAACACTTCCATCTATCAGTTCTACCCTGATTTTCAGAAAGTAAAAACTGTCCCCCTCCTTGTAGTCTAGAATTTCGTAGCTTTTGACTGCTAAGCTCTTCTCAAGCAACTCTAACTCTTTGAGCATGCTCAATCTCCCTGAGCCTGCTTTTAAGCTCTTCCAGTTTCTTCACGTAGGCTTTCCACTCAATGTAGTCGTCCCATGCCTCAAAGGACTCCTCCGAGCTTTTGATTTTTTTCTCGAACTCTTCAAACTTCATCCCGTATTTCTCCTCAAATAGCTTGATTTTCTCGCGTATCGGGGCAAGCTCGGAGATTACCCTCAGCCTCTCGTGGGCCAGCACGTCCCTCTTCGAAATCACGACCTCGCTCATTTCTATCACATCCCTAACTCGCGGTTTTTGAATAAATACCTTTCCCAGCCAGCCACCAGAACATAGCTCCAGCCGCCAAAAACAGCACCAGACTCGCCGCGTACGGGAGTGTCGCGTGAACGCTCGCCAGTGCTCCAGCAACGAAGGGCGTGAAGAGGCCGATAAGCCTGTTGTAGCTCGATATCGCCGCATGAAACTCGCTGGCGCGCTCCTTTGGAATCAATGAGAACTGCCAGGAGCGGTAGAAGGGGAACCAGAGGGTGTTTCCGAAGTCTCCCAGCGTGTAGATGACCAACACAAGCCAGAAGGGCGGTGCTAGAGCCATCACGAGGGCATAGAGGGCGTTGATGAACATCCCGAGGCCTATGACCTGGAATCCCTTCCCCTTCGGAACCCTCTCGCTGGCGTAGGTACCTATTATCGAAGCGAGGCTGCTCGCACAGGCTACCAGCGTCACCTCAAACACTGTCTTGTGAAGCACGAAGACGACGTAGTTAATCAGTACGATTTCGGGAGCTAAAGCCCAGGCGAGGGTCAGCAAAGCCTCGAACGCCAGCAGAAGCTTGAACTCTCCAACCCTAAAGGTGAAGCCCTCCGGCGTTATTCTTTCCTCCCTACCGACAGATGGGAGGAAGCGCCAGATGTAGGCAACGGTTACGGCTGAGAAGAGACCGAAAAACAGGAACGCCCAGCGGTAGTTCTCCGCGCCGGGATAGAGGTAGCCGAAGATATAGCCGAGAACCGGGAAGGTTGTCAGCCTCGCTATCTCCGGCAAACGGAGATGCCAGGCGAATATCTCCTCGTACCTGTCTTCAGGGTAGATTATCTGTTCATATGCGCGGTAGAGGGGGTAGAGAACCGTTGAGAGCTTCTCGATGGTTCTGCCAGCGAAGAGCATGAGCGGAGCTATGGCTCCCTTCGCGAGGCCATACAGAACGTAGGCGATGCCGTCGAGGACGTCTATCGCTATGAGGCCCTTCTTGATATCCCATCGGTTGAAGAGCCTGCCGAAGAGATAAGTTAGCGGAATCGCCATGATGTTGACAGCAGTAAAGAACGCCCCAACTTCGAGGATTGAGTAACCCGTCTCCATGAGGTAGAGCGGGAAGAGTATCCAGACGATTAGGCCGGGTGCTATGAGCGTGTGATAGAGCATGTAGGCCTTGGCATCGCGGGGAATCTCACTCCAGCGCATCTGAAACCCCGTTCATATTTTTCGGAGACCTTTTAAGGTTTAACGTTGAGTTTTGAGAGAGTGATTCCATGCTCAGGGGGATCGGCTATCTCCTTTCGATAACACTCGCGCTCTATGCCCTCTCGAAGCTCTCCCGGGGGCTGGAGTTTTCCTCAACGCCAGCCGGAAGGCTCTTAGGGCTTCTCGTGACCATTTTGCTAGCGTATTTGATCTCCCGGCTTTTCTACGACTTTCCCTTGCGCTGGGCAGCGGACTTGGAGAGTGTATCCCATGCCATGGCTCTCATGCTCCCCCTGTATGCGTTCTCCTTAATAGGCATGCTCTACTTCGGCGTGGAGAGGTTCATGGATATGGCAAGACCGGATTTTGTGGGCGAATGGAGTCCCTTCCTAGTTCCCTATTCCCTCGTTTTCTGGACGCTAAGTGGGATTTTGACGGCGTTCTTCTACGATGCAGTGCCCTACGAACTCTTCAGTGAACGCGGGAGAATCGCTGGAATCATGGGAGCCACCGCCGTCTTTGCCCTCAACTACAACCAGCCCTTGCTCACGGGCATCTGGCGGCCGGAGGACATAATCTTCTTCGGGGCGGCCTTTACATACTCCTATTCGGTCAACAGGAAGCCTCTTGTCCTCGTTATTGCGTACCTTCTCTCCGAGCTTCCCCTCTGGTGGTGTTTGCTCTCTTCCCTCGGTAAGGCGGTCTTTGCCGGCTACATAACGGCGCGGTTTCTCATCTCCGCCTACTTCCTTTTCAAGCACTTGGCGTAAATCAGTGCCGGCTCGCCCCATTCGGGATAAGGGTCAATCAGCGCTACCCTGACGAAACCCCTCCGCCCGTAGAGGCGTCTCGTCGCGTCGTAGGGTTTGTAGCTTAAATCGCCAGAGGTCTTGACGACGAGAACCTCAAAGCCCTCCTTTAGCGCCCAGTTTTCCACGAAGCGGATCAGTTTCGTCTCTATTCCCTTGCCTCTCAGCTCCCGCCTAATGGCCATCCAGAGAATCTCGAGGGCTTTTTCGTTGAGCGGTTTGAGCGTTACAAAGCCGAGAATTTTGACGATTTAATGAAGAATTGTTCAAAAAAAGGTATTTTAGGCAGAAAGTTGAATAAAATACAAGGTGATGCCCAATGTACCGGGCAATCACTGTCCTTCTGGTATTCCTTCTCCTAGTGCCCGCGGTAGCGTGGGGTCTTGAAGTGAGGTACACGGTAAAGGGTGGCGTCGCGGATACCTTTAACCCATTTTCAATGACCTACGCGGGCAACAAAATCCTCGTGACCGGAACCTACACCAGATACTCAGCGAACAAGGCCGAGACGCTCTTGGCGGTGATAGAGACCACGCCTGATGGGAGAAATTTCAATGGAAAACTGCTTTCCTTCAGTCTGAACGGCTCGCAACTCAACCTCTATCCCCCCGGGGGAAACTCCTTTGTAATAGGCTCAGACGACGGTTATTACATTCTAACGGCAACAAACGGGGGCAACCTGCTGGTGGTCAAAACCGATAAGGAGCTAAACGTCCGCTGGGGAGAAGAGCTGGAGCTTATTAAGGAAGGTAATTACGGGGGACACAGGGATATTATCCCTCAAAATGCTGTCCTCGATGACGGCAATCTTTACATAGTGGCCATCACAAAGATGCTGGGAAGCTCCGGGGCAAAAAACACCGTCATTCTCAAGGTGTCGCCGGAGGGAAATGTCCTCTGGGTTAAGGTCCTTACCATTGGCAACCTCGGCCTAATTCCCTCCGACATGGTCATCGTTGGGGACAAGATTTACCTCATCGGAACGAGTGCCCGTACAGTTTTCGGAGGTGCAAGGCTAATCCTGGTAGAACTCCTCACCAACGGAACTTTGCTCGGTGCCTTCAGCTACACCACCAGCGAAATGCTTTCCGCCAAGGAGATAATCTCCACTGGTGATGGATTCTACGTACTTGGCCTTTTCCAGGAAAATGATAGGAGATACCCCGCTATTCTAAAGCTCGATGAGGATGGAAACGTGATCTGGGCTAAAAGAGTAAACCTGGCCGGCATGGTATCCAACTGGCTCGTGACGGCCGATGGTAGTCTTTACCTCTCAGGCGTTGGCTCTGGGAGGTGGGGAGCTGGAGAGATGGACAAGAACGTTATGGTGCTTAAGCTGGACCCCGCAGGCAACGTACTTCGGGGTGTGGCGTACAGGCTCAACTCTTTAAGCGGTTTGAAGCTCTTGGGTCTCGGGTTTGACAGTGGAATCTACGGCGCGGTACGGTTTTACGGTCAGAGGAGCATCGTCGTATTTTCCCTTCAGGCGGATATGAACGAACCCTGCTGGGACGAGATTAAGGCTAAAACTGTGACCCTTAACGTAGAGAGTAGCAGAGTTCAGGAGAAGAACCTTCTGGTTTACATCCCAAAGACCAGGGTATACAGGGGAGTTGAACTGGAAATATCTCAAGCCAACCTTTCGGCAGAGGTTCTCTGTCCAAGTGGAGAAACCTCGTCTCCAACGGAAACGACAGCAAGTTCTGCTTCATCAGAGACCACATCGACATCTTCGGAAACACCGGTAAAAACAGAAAAACCAGTGAAAACATCCACAGAGGAAAAGAAACCCTCTTCTGCTTCAAACTCTAAGTCCGGTGGCATATGTGGCCCGGGGATAGTTCTGGGATTAGCGCTTCTGCCCGCTTTTATAAGGAGGCGCTGAGCTTTTTATCCATTTTTCAAGCATCTTGACAATTTTCAGGAAATCTCTCCTTGTTTCAATGGTGATTACAGTATCATAGTCGAGCCTCTTCCAGAATTCTATGGCGTCTTTATTCTGCTTTAGAACAAAAAGGTGGGACAGAATCCCTGATTATTCGTTCTGCAACGCTCCGGGGGTTGTTCTACGTCCTATACACTCAAACCAGCTTTTTCCTGAAAACCAAAACGTTTGGCTCTTTGGTCTCGTCCCAGAGGAAGAGGCCGAGTCTCTTAAGCCCTGGCAGGAGGGGTTTAACCCCGCTCGGGAGCATGACGTCGAACTCTTCTTTGCCCATTCCCTTTGCAACCCACATCATTGCCGGGAGCATGGCCTTTAGTGTTGCCAGGCCGATGTCGAGGGGCGTGAAGGTCGTTCCCTTCTTGGGAACCAAGAAATGGAAGCCGTTGATGTTGTAGAGCTCCGCGTTTTCTCTAATCCAGTCCAGGGCTTCTTCACTCCTCCTCACAAAGTGCCAGCCGACGGGAATTAGACCCAGGGTTAGGTCTTCAAGTGCTAACTCTACTCGCTCCGGCTTCTCAGGCTCAAACTCTTCAGTTTTAGCCCCGAAGACAAAGAACCTGGCCTTGATGTGAAAGCCTGTTCTTTCTGCCATTGCTATGCTCTCGCGGTTGAGGAAGTATGTTGCGAACTCCAAAGCTTCTATCTTCTCCTCACGGGCGAGCTTCTTACCGAGCTCCAGCATAAAGCCGTGGAGCTTCCTCCCGTAGCCCCTGCCCCTGTAGTCCGGATGAACCCTGAGGCCTTCGAGCCAACCGACTTTTCCAGGCAAAAGCGTGAGCTTTGCCGTTCCGATGACTTTGCCATCAAGCTCAAGCACGTAGAAGTTGTCTCCGAGCCACTCGTCGAAGACCCTCGCCAGGTAGTCGTCTCCTCCCCACGTCAGTCTTGCTATCTCCTCGATGAAGGGTCTGTCCTCAGGTCTGGCTTTCCTGATTATTGGCTCCATATCATCACCTGTTGCTGAATTGAAAAAAGCCTTTTAAGCCCCTTTCGTTATTACGCTTGGTGGTGTTAATGAGGCATCTCGCGCTCGCCGTCGCGTTGCTTATCATTTCCGCCTCCCTTGGCTACGCTTACCACGAAAAAATGGCAAAGGCTGATGATGCCAAGAATGGCGTAATCTCGGTCTCCAACACTGCCCTCCTCTGCCTGGAAGACATGAATGCCCTCGGAATCATGCTCGAAAACAACGTAAGCAAAGACGTCCTTAGGGAAAGGCTGAGCCGGTATGCTTACTGCTCCGTGATGATGGAAAAGGCAGCGTTCTCCCTCTATCTGCTGAATGAAGATGAGAGCTACTGGAGGCTCCATGTGGCGGCCGGTAATCTGGAAGTTTACTTCCACACGGCCATGAACAGTCCAAATCCCGATGAAGTGCTCTCGGACGACGTGAAACTCCTCGATGAAATCTCAAGAGAACTTGGTACTGTTCTCGAAAACGGTGGGGTGGGTGAACTGTCCCCCGCCCGCACGGAGAGGCTGTTCAACCTGACGCAGAAGCTATCAAGCTGAGGCCAGGTTTTGGAGGTATCCTCATGGAGCGCTGGGACTTTGATAACTGGGCCGAAAGCTACGACGAGGACGTGAGAGTGGGGGACTAGATACACAATGATTACTGGAAGGTCTTGAAACTCGTGGCCAAGTGGGCTAAAGGACTTGTTCTTGACGTCGGTTGCGGAACCGGAAACATCCTGCGCTTTCTCGACCCTGAGAAGTACATTGGCGTCGAGCCTTCAGTCGGAATGCGTGAGAAGTTCAGGGAGAAGCACGGCTTCGAGCCCCTCGACGGGCACTTCTTAAGGATTCCCCTCACGGACGAAAGTGTGGACACTGTGATAACGACCTACGCCTTCCACCATGTTCCCGATGGGGAAAAGACGGACGCGATAAAGGAGATGCTCCGCGTTCTTAAGTCCGGCGGGGGTTTATCATAGCCGATGTCATGTTTGAGTCCGAGGAATAAAAGAGAAGGATAAGTGGGGAAGACGGCATAACCGAGGAGATAGAGGACGAGTACTTCGCGACCGTCGAGGGGCTGAGGAAAATCTGCACCGCGCTCGGGCTGGAGTGCCGGTTCGAGAGGGCGAACCGCTACGTCTGGATTACCGAGATGCTCACCCCTGACCGGAAAGACTAAATGATTAACCACTCTATGGACAATCATGCCCGATGAAGACCTTGCCAGGGAAGTTCAGGAGCTCAGGAAGGCACTTGAGGAGCTCAGGGAGAGCTTCGCAGTGGTCTCCCAGATGGCACAGGCCTATCTGAGGCTCATCAACCTCTACGCCCAGTACGGCGTGCTTGGCATAGAAGTTGCCGTCCCTGAGATAAAGCATGACCCCATATCGCGTGAAATCGTCCGGATTCTCTTCGACCTGAAGAGGGCGAACGTGAGCCAGATAGCGCGGGAGCTGAAGGGCAGGCGCGGAAAGGCCTCGCGGAATACTGTTAGGGCCAAATTAAAGGAGCTGATTGATTTAGGTATCGTTGTCGAGGTTCCCGGTGAGAGGGGAAAGGTCTATGCACTCTCCCGCGAAGTGGTCAAAAAGTGGCTCGAAATGATCGGAATGCCGATTAGGTTTGACCAGACTAACGATTATTGAGGTGGTTGATATGGTGGACGAAAAGGTAGGAACCCCGAAGAAACTGGAGGAGCTCCTCGACGAGCTGGTCGAGGGGATAAGGAACGCAAAAACTGAGGAGGAGGTCGAGCTCCTCAAAAAGAAGGCCGAGATCGTGGAAGACCTCATCGAGACCTACGAGGGCGACAAAGACCTCGAAAAGATACCGGCCATAATGGATAAGGTAGGGGACATGATAGAGGATATCCTCGTGCCACTCAAGGAGCTCCTCAATGAACTGTACAGCCCGGAGAGGGTTCAGGCTATGGGCAGGAGCGTGGCCGAGTTCTACAAGAACCTGGCTGAGGCGGGGATGGACGGGGAAGCGGCCCTTGAGCTGACGAAGGAGTACATGGACAGCATAAACCCCGGCAAGAAGCTCATGGAGATTTTGGCCAACTTTGGAAGAGGGGGTTTCGGCAACATAAATATTCCCGGCCCCCCGCGGGGCCCCGGAGGGAATGAGCGAAAGGAGGAGTGAGCTTGGGGCTCTTTCACTTTTTTCTTCGACTGCCAGTGCTGGCGTTCAGGATGGCTGGCATAGTTGGAGTATCAAATCGGGCGAAGCGGTGGTTCAGGAGGGAACTTGTGGAGAGCGGCCTTCCTGATGAGATTGTTGAGGAGTTGGTTAACTACTTCAACCCGTCCACGCCGCTTAGGGAGACGCTTTTCAGGTTTTCTAGGAGATAGCCACTCTGTTTTCATCTAAAAATTTCCCTTTCAAGTTGTTTTGGCGGGTCGTTCATAGTTCTCTCTAAACCTCTCGTATATCAGCTCGTCGAGGTATCTCCCGTCGCTCCAGACGTGCTCCCTCAGCCTGCCGGCGAGAGCAAAGCCGTTCTTTTCGAGAACTCTGATTGATGGCAGATTGTCCTCATGGACTTTCGCCCAGACCTTGCGGAGGTTGAGGTGAGCGAAGGCGTATTCGCAGAGGAGCTTTACCACCTCCGTCCCGTAGCCCTTTCCCCTCTCCTCCGGCGAGAGGTAGTAGAGTATCTCCCCCCACCTTGCCCCCCAGTTGATCCAGTTGAAGCCCGCTATCCCGATGAGCTTTTCTTCCTCGTTTTCTATCACTGCGAACGTCGGCATCTTGTCCTTGTTCTTTTTTAGCTCCTCGTAGAACTCCTCCTCTTCCTCGGGAAGTGTGAAATGGGCCGAGTTGAAGAGATTCCTAACCGTGCTCCTCTCGTTGAACTATTCCCAGCTCTTCTTTAGGTCATCACGGAGGAGTATCCCAAGAGAGACCTTTTCGCCCTTCAACACTATCGGACGCATGGGCATCACCTCACAGGACCATACGGAGTAACCATACGAAAATATGGACTTCTTTTGTTTGATTTAAGAATAAATGGAACGCGTATCGGCCTCAGATTGACTGAAATACCATCTCAATCTTCTCTCCTTTCCTCACACCGATGGCGATGTCCTCCCTTAGCACCTCCATCCATCCGTCGTTCCAGAGCTCCTTTACCTTTGGCTCCCCTTCCCTGGAAATCTCAACACAGCGGCGTTTCCGTTGAGCTCGCCCCCGACAAGGAGCTTATCTCCGATTGGCAGCAGGGGAGTCGCGGCTCCCTCGCTGAGAACTACGTCGGCGTTGCCAACCCGAACCCAGAAGTTCTCCCCGCGGTAGCCGGCCAAGACGAGCTTTTCCTGCCAGCGGCAGGCGGTGAAGGCTATTCCTTCTGTGAGGGTTTCCTCGCGGCGAAGCTCTCCATCGGAGTCAAAATCAAATGACTTAACCTGCCAGCCGTTCTCTTTAACGCTCCCGATGAGGAGAAGGGAATCCTTGGACTGAAGCAGAGAGGTGAAGACGGGATCCTCCCAGCTCCCGAAGTCTTTCAGCCAGAGGAGCTCTCCCTCGGGGGAAACCTTTCCGATGAGGAACCCCTTGTCTCCGGGCCTTCCGGTTTCTCCTGCGATGAAGAATCCATCTCCAGTGGGGAGGATTGAGTGAACTGCTCCGTTGTTTCTAACGTTAAGCTTCCTCTCCCAGAGGACGTTCAGGCTCTCGTCGAGTCTTACCAGATAGGCCTTCCAGCCGTTTCCTCCGTCGGGGGTAGCCCTCCCTTCGACAGCACCTCCGATTATGTAGCCGTCATCTAATTCCGCTATGCCCTTACCCTTCCCAGTCGTTTTTGCTGGCCAGAAAGCGGGTTTCGACGATTTCCTCTCCGTTGATCCTCGCCAGCATTATTTTGTAGTTTCTCCCGCCGTGGACGCTTCCAACGACAAGGTCACCGGCCATGGCGACTGGAACGGTCTCAGCGCCGAAGGAGTGGGCTCTCATCTGGACACCCCCAGAATTACAACCGGAAAAAGTTTTTAAAGTTACCTGTGAGTTAAAATTCAGACGAGGTGTACGGGATGAAGAATCCCCTCAGAGATGCCCTCGCAGTTTTTGGAGCGGTCTTCTTGATAGCCCTCTTCTTCCTCCCAGCTTATTTCATTGGCAGGTTCTACTTCCTCCTTGTGGCCTTCTACCTAATGGCGTTAGCTACCTCAGATAAGCTCAAACTTGGTAAAGCTGCCGAGAGGGCAATCTCTTTGGCTTTCCTATTTGTGGTTCTGTACCTCATGGGGAGAAAAGAGGAGGATCCCTGGAAGTTCGTGGCGGTTGGAATCCTGGTGGTTGCGTTGGACGGCTTAAAGGGATACATCTCAGGGAGGCTGAAAAATGAAGGTGGCTCTAATCCCGATGAAGGTTGAGGCTGGAAACTTCGAGGCCAACTGGCGGGAGTTTAAAAAGCGCTTTAAGGAGGCCCTGGAGCACGACCCTGACTTCGTCGTCTTCCCGGAGTACTGTTTAACTGGCTTTGAGGAGTGGGACTTCAGCGGGGCGGAGCTTTACGGCGAGATCGTTGCTCGGGTGAGCGGGCTTGCCAGGGAGGCGGGCGTTTACGTCGTCTTCGGTCTTCTCGAACCCTACAAAAACTGTACCTACAACTCCGCCCTCCTGATCGGCCGGAACGGCGAGGTTCTGCTGAGGCACCGCAAGTTTCAAGAACCCTACAAGTTCTGCACAGGGAACACGGTGAGAACAGCGTGGACGGAGTTTGGAAAGGCCGCGATAATCATCTGTGGCGACCTCTATAACAAGAAGATAGCGAAGTGGATTAAGCACAAAAAGCCGGACTTCATCTTCGTGCCGATGGAGTACTCGCCGGACTACGGCGAGCCGAACGAGGAGGATGTGAAGGCAATGGCCGGGAGGATTAAGCTCCTCAGAGCCAAGACCTTCGTCGTAAACAGCTACCCGCCGGGCGGGGCTTGGGTTTTCAGTTCCGATGGAAAGCTCGTGGCATCGTCAGATGGGGATGGGACGCTGGTTGTGGAAGTTCAGACCAAAGGTCTTAAGTTCCCATCGCAAAGCTCAGACCGGTGGTAGCATGTGGCGCCCGGCCAGATTCGTCGACGATAACGTTGCATTCTCGCGGATGCCGGCGAGGAGTGAGATAGGCGAAGTTGCCGTAACCTTCGATGCGGTGGTGGTTCTCGTTGAGGAGTTTGAGCTCCTCTACAGCCTAAGCGAATGGCAAAGACGGGGCGTTGAGGTTCTCCACAGTCCCGTTCGGGATTTCTCGGCCCCTGACCTGGGGCAACTCCTCGAAATCCTCCGCTGGATTGAGGCGAGGGTTGCGGAGGGCAAAAAGGTCCTGATCCACTGCATGGGAGGCCTCGGGAGGAGTGGGACGGTTGCCGTTGCATGGCTCATGTACTCGAAGGGCCTCCCCCTGCGCGAGGCCCTGAGAAGGGTCCGCTCCCTGAGGCCCGGTGCGGTTGAGGTGGAGGAGCAGATGGGAGTTTTAAAAGAACTTGAAAGGCTCCTCAGAAGCCGTTGAAGGACACAACCTCTTCCAGCTTTCTCCTCTCGTACTTCGGCTTCGGGTCTGCGGGGTAACCGACGGGCAGTATCGTCTGGAGCTTGTATTCGGGAGGGGCCTTTAGGAGCTCTTCGACCGGTTTCGGATTCGGAGGGGTGTAAGTTACCGTTCCGAGGCCGAGCTCTTCGAGCGCAAGGAGAAGGTATCCGACCGCTATCCACGTTGACTGGAGCCAGTAGGGGGCTCTGGTGTGTCCGAAGACGAGGATCAGGTAGGGGGCCTCGCTCAGGAAGGGCTTCTCCGGCTTGAACCCCTTCGCGTTCAGCCAGGCCATCAGGTCGCCTTTGGTTCTGGAATAAAACTTTTCCTCCTCGCTCTCGCAGAACTCCCTTATCTTCCCCTTCAGCCACTCGTCGTCGATGATTACGAACTTCCATGGCTGGGCGTTCATGCCGCTCGGTGCTTCCTTAGCGGCTTTGATGGCCTTCATCAAATCTTCCTTCGGGGGCCTCTCGGAGAGAAACCGCCTCACTGTCTTCCTCCTCTTCGCCAGCTCAAGAACGCGCATGGCATCACCGGTTCCCCTTGAGCAAAAGCTGATAAAAACGTTTAGACGTAGAACACCATCCCGTCGTAGGCGACGAGGACTTTGTTCCTCCACCTCTTCCTTACGTACTCGGTCAGCTCAAGGAAGGGCAGGTTTTTGTGGGAGATGTGGCTGAGGACGGTTCTCTCGGCGAGCTTAAGCCCTATCTCAGCCGCTTCGTCAACGTTGTTGTGGTAGGGGTCATTAAAGCCCGGCGGATAGGTCGCGTCAACTATCGCCAGTCTGAGTGGGGCCTTCTCCCTGAGGAACTCCCACGTCTCCTTCGGGAGGCCCTTAGTATCGTAGAGTATTGCAACGCTCTTTCCGTCCTCCTCGATGAGGTAGCCGAGGGTCTCAACCTGATGGTTGAGCTTTAGGGCGGTGATTCTAAGGGTGTCGAGTTCAACCCTCTCAAAGGGCTTTATCGTTCTCGGCTGGAGGTTCTTGGGTTCGTTGAGGATTAGAGCATCCGCGTGTCCCTCTGGAGCGTAGAGCGGGGTTTCAAGTGCCATCCATCTGAGCTTATAGAGGCCGTAGATGTGGTCGTGGTGCCAGTGGGTGAGGAAAATCGCCTCCAGCGGAACGTTCAGGAAGTCCCTTATGTCGGTTCCAACGTCGAAGAGAACCGCTTTTCCCCTTTCGGTTATGATGGCCAGCGTTGAAGGCAGTCTCTGGGCAAAACCAAACCTTCTGGCTTCATTGCATGTCGGACAGGTGCATAGATGAGCAGGAATCCCCTCGCTTCCGCCGGTGCCGATGAAGTAGACTATCAAATCCACCACCTATTTCATGGCTGTGAAATAGGGCGTTATAAAAGTTCCTCGACTTTGACTGGGCTGACCTTTAAAACCTCGACGTACCTCCTGAACCCCTTCTCATCAACGATGTGGAACTCGAAGGGATGGTAATCCGGCAGATTTGCGAGCTCTTCAATTTCGATTTCAAGTCTTGCCCGCTCTTTCAGGCTTTCGGGAACTTTCTCCACCTTTATCAGCAGGTCAACGTCGCTTCCGGCGGTAAACCTTCCGGTTAGAACACTCCCAAAGACATAGACCTCGCACTCTCCAAAAACCTCTTCACAGGCCCGCTTTATGGAGGGCAAATACTTCCGGTAGTTCCTTATCATGAGGTAGCGTTTTCTGCCCCGCCTGATGAGCTTACTCCTCAATTCTTCTCTCGAACGCATCAACAAGTCCCTCCACGAAGTCCCAAACCTTCAGTGCGAATTCCATCAACTCTTGGGCGTCTTCGCGGTAGTAGATTCTCGGCTCGTAGCGGGCCTTTGTATAGGCATCTTCCAGTTCCCGTAGGAGTCCCCTGTTTTGCCTTATGAACTCGACAATTCTGTCCTCCGCTTCCAGCGCATCGCCAACTCCCTTCAATAATTCCCTTATCGAGTGGGTTCTGAGCCTCACATCGGAGTACTTTATTATCACCGCCTTGAGGTAGAGCTGAAGGGCCTGCTCGACCAGAAAAACAGCCGTATCGTACTTCTCCCTTTCAAAGGCTTCATTTGCCAGCTCAAGGTAGTCCTCAGAGCGTCTTAAGAGCGTCTCAACTTCCTCGTAGTGCATCCCACCACCGGAACTACTTTAATGGTTTTCCCTTAATACCTTTCGATGGCCATGAGGTTCATAGCCGACATGATGCTTGGAAGACTCGCGAGGTGGCTTAGGCTTTATGGCCACGATACCCTTTATGGGGTGGAAGACGACGATGAGATACTCCGGGTTGCCCTGGCTGAGAACCGGGTTCTCCTGACAAGGGACTCTGCCCTCGCAAAGAGGGCCGAAAAGCTGGGGATTAAGTCAATCCTCCTCAACTCGAATTCCCTTGAGGGGCAGGTTGAGGAACTCAGGCGTTTTGGTGTGGAGTTCAGGGAGCTCTTTCCAGCGAATGCACGCTGTCCCAAATGCAACGGACCGATAAGGCCCGCCTCTAAGGGGGAGGTTAAAGGTAGGGTCCCAGAGAGCGTTTACGAGCGCTATGACGAGTTCTACGTCTGCCAAAACTGCGGTCAGATATACTGGCCGGGGAGGCAGTGGCGGGAAATGCTGAAAATAGACCTGAAATTAAGAAAAAATCAGCGGAGCGGGTGATGGCAGGCAACGAAGTGGTTGTGGCTTATCTCCACCAGCTCCGGCTCGTGGGCCCTGCAGGTCTCACTCGCGAATGGACACCTGGGATGGAAGCGGCATCCCTTCGGCGGGTTGGCGGCGTTGGGAACCTCTCCCGTTATCTTGAGCTTCTTCTCCTTCTTCCTGCGCGCTATCGATGGAACCGCCTGGATGAGGGCCATGGTGTAGGGGTGCGCCGGGTTCTTCAGGACCTCATCGGTCGGGCCGATCTCGACTATTTTTCCAAGGTACATCACCGCTATCCTGTCCGCTATGAGCTTGCCGACCGCTATGTCGTGGGTTATGAAGAGCTGGCTTAGGTTGTACTCCTCCCTGAACGATTCGAGAAGCTCCAGGATTGATGCCCTCATGGAAACGTCTATCATCGAAACAGCTTCATCAGCCACCACGAACTCCGGTTTGAGTATCATTGCCCTGGCTATAACAACGCGCTGTCTCTGGCCGCCGCTCAGGTGGTGGGGATAGCGGTCGTAGAACTCATCCTCTGGCGTTAGACCAACGCGTTTGAGCATTTTTAGGGCAAGCTCCCTCGCTTCCTCCTTCTCGGCTATCCCATGAACGAGGAGCGGATGGGCTATCGCATCGCCGATCTTCATCCTGGGGCTCAGGCTGGCGTAGGGATCCTGGAAGATTATCTGCATTCTCCGCCTGAAGGGTCTCATCTCCTCGCGGGAGAGCTTCGTTATATCCGTTCCGTCGAAGATTATCCTGCCGTCGGTTGGTTCTATAAGCCTCAGAACTGTCCTTCCGGCGGTCGTTTTACCGCAACCGCTCTCGCCGATGAGGGCTAAAACCTCTCCCCTGGCTATCTCGAAACTGATACCGTCAACCGCTTTGACGTACCGGACCGGGGCCTTCCTAAGGGTCTCCAGGATGTTCCTCTTGATTGGGAAGTACTTCTTCAGGTTCTCAACGCGAAGCAGTGGCTCGCTCATTCCCCCGCACCCCCGTAGAGATGGCAGGCCACGAAGTGACCCTTCTCGTACTCTATCATTTCGGGCTCCCTGGAGTCGCAGAGGCCCTTAAGAGCAGAACGCTCCCTGAAAACCGGACACCTCGGGTGGAACCTGCACCCCGACGGCGGGTTCCTCAGGTCGGGCGGATAGCCAGGAATCGCCCTGACCTCGCTCTCCTTCCAGAGATCTGGAACCGCCTCGATGAGCGCCTTTGTGTACGGATGGAGCGGGTTCTCGACTATCTGTTCAACGGTTCCGAACTCAACGAGCTTCCCCGCGTACATGACGGCTATCTTGTCGCTCCTCTCGGCTGCAAGAGATATATCGTGGGTAACGAAGTAGATGCTCGTTCCCTCGGCCTTGAGGGCATCTATGAGGTCCATTATGGAGTCCTGCACGATAACGTCTAGGGCAGTAGTCGGCTCGTCCGCGATGAGCAGCTTCGGGTTGAAGGCCATCGCCATCGCTATGCTTATCCTCTGCCTCTGCCCTCCTGAAAGCTGATGTGGATAGTAGTCGAGCCTGTCCCGCGGAAGGTTGACCTTCTCGAGGAGCTCCTTCGCCCTCTCTTTAGCTTCATCCTCCTCGATACCGTGGACGGTCATGACCTCGACCATCTGGTCGCCGACTTTCCTGAGGGGGTCGAGGCTGGTCATCGGGTCCTGGAATATCATGCTGATGTCCTTTCCGCGGATCTGCCTGAGCTCGTCCTTGCTGAGCTTGAGGAGGTCCTTTCCCTCGAAGATGACCTCTCCCGAGACTATCTTCCCCGGGGAAGGAACCAGGTTCATTACCGCGTGGGCGACGGTAGATTTTCCGCTTCCGCTCTCCCCGACGAAGGTGACCCACTCTCCCCTGCCTATGCTGAACGTAACTTTTTCGGCCCCTTTGACGACCCCGGCGAGGGTGTAGTAGTAGATGCTAAGGTTTTTGACTTCAAGTAACATTCACATCACCTCGTTCCAAGGGAGAGCCTCTCGCTGAGGGCTTCTCCTATCAGCGCGAAGGCCATGGCCAGGAGCATTATCATTATTCCCGGGAAGAAGACCAGCCACCAGTAGCCGTCGAGCAGGAACGGCTGGCCGACGCGCAGGTCGTATCCCCAGTCCGGGGTTGGAGGAGTCACCGACAGGCCGAGGAAGCTCAGGCCGGCCTCCGTCAGTATTGCATCTGCTACACTCAGGGTGAAGACGACGAGTATCGTCGGTGCGAGGTTGGGCAGGATGTACTTGAACATGACCTCCCTGTCCCTCGCTCCTATCGCGTGAGCTGCTTCAACGAAGAGCTGGCCGGTGAAGCTGAGTGTCTGCCCGCGAACCATCCTGAAGTAGGTCGGCACGTAGACGAAGCTTATCGCTATGGCCGTGTTTATTGGACTCGGGCCCAGAACCACCGCGATGACCATCGCGAGGATCAAAGCCGGGAACGCGTAGATGCTGTCCATTATCACGCTCAGCGTTCTGTCGATTTTCCCACCGTGGTAGCCGGATAGCAGTCCGAGGGGAATTCCTATCGCCATCGAGAGCAGCGTCGCTATGAATACGACGTAGAGGACGACCCTTGAGCCCCAGACTATCCTGGAGAACATGTCCTGGCCGAGCCTGTTGGTGCCCATTAGGTGGTTCCAGCTTGGCGGGGCAAAAACGTCGTCGCTGCTCTGCGTTGGGTCGTAGGGTGCTATCCAGGGGGCGAAGAGGGCCATCATGACCACAATGAGGACGATGATTATGCCGAAGATGAGCATACCCCTGCCGGGCTTCTTTCCAAAGACGAACTCGGTAAGTTTTCCTGCTATCTCCATCTCCACCACCTCAGTACTTCACCCTTGGGTCGAGGAGTGCGTAGACTATGTCCACTATGAGGCTGATGATCCCTACGAAGAAGGCGAAGAATATCACCGCGCCCTGTATGGCGTTGTAGTCGCGGTAGTCTATCCTGTCCACGAGGAACGTTCCCATTCCCGGCCAGCTGAAGGTCGTCTCGGTAAGAACCGCACCGCCGAGGAGTATGGCGAACTGGAGTCCCATGAGGGTAACGACGGGTATGAAGGCGTTCTTCAGCGCGTACCACATGACCTTTCTATCCTCCACCCCCCTCGCATGGTAGGCCCTTATGAAGTCCTGACTGAGGACGTCAACCATGTTGTTCCTCACCAGTCTCGTGTAGGCACCGCTGAGAACGATTCCGAGTGTCAAAGCGGGCAGAATCAGGTGCCTCACCGAGCTCACCAGCGCGTCCCAGTTCCCGGTTATTATGCTGTCCAGGACGTAGAGGCCTGTTACCGCGTGAAGGTTTATTCCGGGGTCGAGCCTGCCCGAAGTGGGCAGCCAGTGCAGGTGGATTCCGAAGAGGTACTGGAGCATCATGCCGAACCAGGGTATGAAGAGGGTGTATGCGACGATGCTGTAGACCCTCATGGCACTGTCGGTCTTCGTCCCCTTCTTCGTTGCCCCTATCACTCCCGTGAGGAGGCCGAGGAGAACGCTGACGGTGAAGGCCCAGAGGGCCAGCTCAAGCGTCGCCGGAAAGCGCTGGGCTATGTAGTCCCACACGGGCTTCCCCATTGGAAACGCCAGAGTAACGCCGAAATCGCCGTGGAGGACGCCCTTGAGGTAGTCGAAGTACTGGACGTAGAGGGGCTTGTCCAGCCCGGCCATGTGCATCAGGTGCTCCAGCTGCTCCGGGGGAATGTTCTTCGTTCCCACGACTGCCATAACGGGGTTTCCGGGAAGGATTCTCAGGAAGAAGAACACGAGGGTGTAGAGAATGAGGATCGTGGGGATTATCATCAGCGCCCTGATTATTATGTATTGCCCAAGTCCCCTGGCCACGTTATCACCCCTTTAAAGTTGAGACAAAAAGGAGTGAAAGAAGGAAATCACTCCTTGTAGAGGGTCGAGTAGCGGAATATCATGTCCGGGCCTATGGTCACTCCCTTGACGTTCTTCTGGGTCACCACGAAGAGCTTGCCCTGTATCAGCGGTATGTACGGAACGTCCTGGGCGAGTATGTCCTGAACCTGCTCGTAGAGCTTCGTCCTCTCGTTCTGGTCGCTGAGCCTCTGGGCCTGGCTCAAGAGGTCGTCCATCGTCGGGTTGGAGTAGCCGGTTCCCGCCCACTTGTTGGCGCCGGTCTTGAGGAACGGCGTGGTGTAGTCATCGGGGTCGAGGTAGTCCGGATACCAGCCGAGCAGGTAGACCTGCATCTGGCCGTTCCTGGCGTAGTCTGTGTAGGTTCCCCATTCGGCGCTCTTGATGGTGACCTTTATCATTCCGGTCTTCTCCCACTGCTCCTTGAGTATCTGGGCGAGGTCCGCCTCGGTGTCGCCGTAATGGGTCGGCGTGTACCAGAGCTGTATCTCCAGCGGGTTGCTCTCGGAGTAGCCGGCCTCGCTTAGGAGCTTCTTTGCCAGCTCCAGGTTGCCGTCGCCGTACTTATCCTTGAAGACGTCCTTGTGGCTCCACATTCCGTTCGGAACCAGGCTGTAGAGGGGCTCGACAGTTCCCATGAAGACCTTCTGGGCTATCTCCGGCCTGTTGACTGCTGCAGCAAGCGCCTGCCTGACCTTGACGTTGCTCGTTGGGTCGTTCTTGGTGTTGAGGCAGATGTAGCGGATGAACCCACCCGGAACCTCTATGACGTTGAAGTTTCCGTCCTTCTTCAGGCTGTCTATGTCGCTCGGCCTGAGCGTCCTCCAGGCGATGTCTATCTCACCGTTCTGGAGGGCGAGGCGCATAGTTGACGCGTCGCGGTAGAACTTGATGATTATCTTTTCTGTCTTGGGCTTCTCGCCGTAGTAGTTCGGGTTGGCCTCGAGGACGAGCTCCTCATCGCGCACCCACTTGGTTATCTTGTAGGGACCCGCACCGCCAGCTGTTTGGTCGCTCTGTATCTGGTCCGGGGCGTAGTCGGGGTGGACCGGGAAGTACGGCGGGGTCGTGAGAAGGGCCAGGAAGTATGCGGTGGGCTGCTTGAGGTAGAAGACAACAGTATAATCGTCCTTGGCTTCCACCTTGTCCACGAAGTCCGTAACGAGCCAGGACGGGTCACCCTGGATGGTCATTACCCTCTCAATGCTCCTAACAACGTCCTTAGCTGTTAGGGGGGTTCCGTCCGCGAATTTAAGGTCCTTCCTCAGGTGGAAGGTCCAAACGGTAGAGTCCTCGTTGACCTCCCAGCTCTCGGCCAAAGCCGGCTCGATTTCGAGGGTTCCTGGTTTGTACTTCACCAGGCCCTCCATGACGTTGTTGAGGACCTCCCAGGTGTAGAAGTCGTAGGCGTTGGCCGGATCGAGGTCAGTCACCTTATCAGTGACTCCTATGACTATCGTCGTTGGCTGCTCTTCACCGCCGCCTCCGCCGCCGCTGATGCAGCCGCTGGCGACTACAGAAAAAACAACCAAAAACACCAGAGCCAATGTCGCGTACTGCCGTCGCATAAGGTGTCACCGATGGATATTTACGAACATCCATGGATTTAAACCTTTCGTAGTGTTCATTATCGAACCGACGAAGTTCGAACTTGGGGCGGGGATAAAGTTGATATATTCTCCGTCTCCATCTTTACCCATGGACTGGGAAGAATGGAGGCCCTTCTACCTCCGCATCGTTCGGGAGATGGGGTACTCGGTGGAGGGAGACAGAAGATCCGCCAGAATCCTGAGGGCACTGCTCCTTGAGGGTGATGAGTACATCCTGAGGGATGAGTTAGCCACCGTCGTCGGGAAAAGGGTCTACGTCTTCGGTTGCGGTCCAAGTCTGGAGAATGCTTTGGCAGAGCACGACTTCTCAGATGGGACTCTTATAGCGGCCGATGGGGCAACATCAGCGCTCCTCGAGCATGATATGGTGCCCGACATCATCGTTTCCGACCTCGACGGCAGGATTCCCGATCTGAAGCTGGCAAACGACCGGGGAGCGTTCATGGTGGTCCATGCGCACGGTGACAACGTGGATAAACTGACCGCCTACGTGCCGCTCTTCTCTAGGATACTGGGAACGACCCAGACTGAACCGCTGGACATAGTTTACAACTTCGGCGGCTTTACTGACGGCGACAGGGCCGCTTTTCTGGCAGAGGAACTGGGGGCGAGGGAAATAATCCTCGTCGGCTTCGACTTCGGCGAGACCGTGGGGAGGTGGAGCAAGCCCGGCTTGAGGGAGCACGTTCCGGTCTGGGAGAGCAAGAGGAAGAAGTTTGAGTTCGCAAAGGAACTGCTGGAATGGCTGAAGAAAAATGGAAAAGCAAAGGTAAGAACGCTCTGAAGTACTTTACCTTGCCTCAAGATAATCCCTTAGCTTGCCATTCAACGCAAGGGCCATTCCAACTATGCCGACCAAAAGCACAAACGAGACGTACTGTCCTCCCTTAATCATGTGGAATAGCGAATAAAGTCCAAGTATTCCCACAAGGACAATGCCTGGATACGCGGCGTTTTTTACCTCCTTTGGAACGTACTCCCTGTGCTCTATCGCCGCCCAAGCGGCTATTATCCCTCCAAAGAGGACGAAGGTGGACACCGCACCGTCAAGAACGGTAATGGTGTCAACGCCGAAGTGCATTCCAAAAACGTTTGCGAGACCAATTACCGCGGTTGCTCCGATGATGATAATAACTGCCTTCTCCCTGGGGAGTCTCGTGAACTCCTCGTATATTCTCACGATGGTCTCTCCAATTGGGATCATACTTGACAGTGCCGCAAGGAAGACCGCGAAGCTGAGGAGGTATAGGAGAGCTGGAAGTTTTAGGATATCAAGCATCACCCGTGGAAGCCCCTGGAAGAGCAATGCCGTCCCCTGGATTGGTATGCTCGGGTCAACCGCGAGGACCATTGCGATGACAAAGGTGGCCAATATTGAGGCAAACGTATCAAGGGCCACTCCAATAGAAGCGAGCTTTGTTCCCGATATCTCATCTGGAAGGAATGCACCGAGGATTAGGTAGAAACCCATACCGAGACTCACGGAATATGCGGCTTGCACTGCCATATCTTTGATGGTCGTGCCGCTTATTCCTTTCCATGCAAACGCTTGTCCTATGAAGTGTCCTATTGCCCCTTTGTCCGGAACGGTAGTGTACATGCCGATTATCGTGGCTACAACTGCCAGGAAAAACAGACCAACGGAGATAACCATAACGTCAAGCGTTTTCTCCCTTCCCCTGACCAGTATCAATATCAGCAGTGCAAAGACGAAGAGCAAAGTAATGATGTTCCCGGTAAAACTGGAGGTAACGTCTTCAATGACCAGAGAACTGAGGGTCCATCCCCCGACTATCGAATAGTAGCTCAAGAGGAGTATGTTGAACAGTAGGAACATGAAGCCAAACGCGGGCCTTTGGTACTCCTTTAGGTAATATTCGAGCAGTTCATACCTCTTGTGTTTGGTGCTCTCCAGGGCAACCGCTATAAGGGGAATCATCATTGCGACGAAGATTACGTACACTATTATTCCTCCAAGTCCGTGCTGGAATGCCAGGGCCGGGAACTTCCATATGTTTCCGAGACCTATCATAAAGGCCGCCACGACCAAGCTTAGATATCCAAGACTCATTCTGTTCACGGAAGACCACCTCAGTCCATTGGAGATTTGATAGTATATATCATTTTCTTCTCGAAGTTGTTATAATTTTTTAACAGTTAAAAACAGAAAACAAGAGCGTCGAAAATCTAAATAACGTGACGTTCTGTTTCCAAATAATTGTTCATGTTTTAACATATCCCATTGGGGGATATACAACCGTTTACATTCCAAGTTAAGTTTTCAATAACAAAAAATCAAAAATAAATTATGAGTTTAGGTCCCTGAGCTTCTTCACCTTTCCAGCCTTTATCTCGATGTAGCCTGCCCTCTTGAGGAAGCGGAGAACCTCCTCGACGGCCTTTGGGGAGTAGTTGATGACGAGGGTTCCCTTCTCCGTGGGTATCGAGATGGGTGAGGCCCTCACGAACGCCTTGACCAGGTCTTCCTCAGGAACCTTCTCGTTGCCGAGGGACTTGAGTATCTCCCCAGAGAGAATCGAGCGGCCTATCAGCGCGAAGTAGACCCTGAGGAGGTAATCCTCGGGGAAGTAGCGCGCTGCGATCTTTCCGAGGGTGTTTATTTTGCCTATGTCCAGCTCGAGTATCTCGAACTCGTACTCCATGGTTAGGTCTGTAAACGCGAACTGCTTGGCTATCCTCTCGGCGCTCTCGGGGCTGTGGACGAGGTTAAAGGGGAACTTAAACTCGAAGCGGAGCTTCGTGACGTCAACTCCTTCCTTCAGCTTGATGACGCCGTCGCTGTAGTCTATTGCCCCGTTCCTTGTGAGCTGGTCGAGGAGTTCAGCCACCCATGGGCCCTCCTGAAGGAGCGTCTCGAACCTCTCGCCGACCTTGATGTGCTCAAGTATGTGGTTGAGGCTCTCCCTGAAGGAGACGAAGCCCTCCCTGAGGGCCTCCCTGTCTGCCCCCTCTATGACGTCTATCTGCGCGCTTATCTCCTCAAGGGTCCCCTCGAGCAGGTACCCCACGAACGCCTCGTATCCAAGTCTCTCATGAAGCTCGAACTTTATTCCAGCTTTCCTCAGATCCTCGAAAAAGGATTTCTTCACAGCCTCACTCTTCGTGACGAACCTCATTCTATCACCGAACCGGAAACGGTTAAAAGCCTTATAGGCTTTTGGTTTCTGGAGGTGAGCGCATGGGCGAGAAGCAGTACCTGCTTGATAAGACCCTTGAGACCTGGAAGGGGAAGAGGGTTGCCCTGGCGGTTAGCAACGAGCATTCCTTCACCGGAATCCTGGAGGACTTCGATGAGGAGGTCATACTCCTGAGGGACGTCGTCGATATAGCGGGAAACAGGGCAAAGGCCCTCGTGGTGAAGATAGACGACCTCAACTGGATAATGCTCCTGTGAGGGATTCGGATGAGGGGCATTGCCTTCGTGGGCTTCAAGAAGAGCGGGAAAACGACGACGGTTGAGGCCGTCGCGAAGGTTTTGAAGGAACGCGGCTACCGGGTGGTAATAGCTAAGAGCATGCACGCCGACTTCGACAGAGAGGGGAGCGATACGTGGCGCTTCTCAAAGGTCGCCGATGCCGTCCTCCTCAGGGCGAACGATACCGATGCACTGCTCTTCAACGCCAAGGACATCAACGCGCTCTTCTCGATGATCTCCGCCGATTTCCTCCTGCTCGAGGGGTTCAAATACCTTCAGCACGTCCCCAAGGTCATATGCGCGAGGGACGCAAATGAAGTCAGGGAGCTCAACGACGGCCTAGCAATAGCGGTGAGTGGGGTCATTGCCTCAGCCGGCGTTGATGAGGTAGATGGTCTCCAGGTTATAGATGCCACCAAAGAGCCGGAAAAGCTAGCGGATTTGGTGGAGAAGAGGGCCTTCATGCTCCCCAACATAGACTGCGGCCTCTGCGGCTTCCGCTGTGCGGAAATGGCCAGGATGATAGTGAGCGGCGAGAAAACGCTGAGGGACTGCGTTGTCCTCAGCTCAAAGCCCAAGGTGACCGTTAAGATAGACGGGCAACCATTGCCCATGAAGGACTGGGTGCAGGAGCTCGTCGAGAAAACTATCAAAGGCATGCTCTCGGCTATGAAGGGCTACCGCGAGGGGAGAAGGATAGAGATCGTGATTAGGGACGATTAATCAAGTTCCCTCTGTGCGTGGGCTTCGATTCTCAATTCTTCGAGTTCTTTCCCTGTTCCTCCTCCGTTGAACATCCCCCTCCTCACGCTCTTGGCGAGTTCCTCTATATCCCCCCTAACAGAGTCAACCTCGTCCTCAACCTCCACCGCCTCAACCTTTCCCTCCTTCAGAATCCATGCTCTAACCTCGCCCTTCGACGTAACTATCAGCCAGACGACCGGCCAGAGCCTCATGCCCCCTAAATCCCTGCCGCTCGGTCTCGGCGGGCACTTCAGATGGGAATGGAAGATGCCTACCACCTCAAGGCCCCGTTTCTCGGCATCGTCGATGGCCCTCACCATTTCGAGCGGCTCCATCTCGAAGGCATCTCCACTCAGTCTGTTGGGGACGAAGCGGACTTCCTTGACTTCAATCCGCTCCCCGTCCCTGTGGCCAAAGAGGAAGCCGCATATCTCCCCCCGTGAATTTTCCGCTGCTTTGATAATCCGTTTTAAATCTTTTGGGTGAATAACCATCATCATGTCAATAAATTTCCCGTTAACCTTATAAGTTTTGGAGCGCCGAGAAGTCTCTGCCGGTGATACGATGAAATGGGCCCTTACACTCCACGGTGGAGAAAACCACGGCGAAACCATAATATTCGAAACCGACACTGCTGACGAGGCAAGGCGTTTCGCGGTTCGGGAATTAAAGCGGAAGGACGCAAGGGTCTTCGAGCTGGAGAAACTTGAGTAAATCTCTGTTTCCACATCTATTTCTATACGCTTCCTCATCTTGAGTTCTCAAACTTATGGTTTTGATGCCATTTAGGTACATTGGTGAACCTTTGCATTCAGCAAAGTTTTTAAGTTCGTTATAATGTCCATTAGTTCACAACGAAGAATGGAGGCGCTCACCAATGCTCGTGAGGATAGTCTACTATTTCGAAAACACCCTGCCGGAGGAAAGAATAGTTGCCACTAACGACGTCAAAAAAGCCGAAGAGCTGGCGAAGGAAGAAATGAAAAGGCTTGGAGCAAGGGAGTACGAGGTTGAGTGGGTGGCCTGAAGCTCAGGCTTTTCCGATGTTTGGTGGACCGACCGTCTGCTCAAGCCCGTAGATTATCAGGACTAGCCCCATCCACGTCGCAATAAAGTAGGCCGTTATCGCGACGAAGTGGAGTGGTATGGCAACGAGGAGCATGAGCCCGCCGGTCTTCAGCATCTCCGCCCCGGTGTCGTCGGACATCCTCGAGAGGGCGCGGTAGAGGAAGTACAGGCTGAGGAACTGCAGGGCCAGGAAGAATACGTGGACGGCGTTTATCACCGCGGGGCTGGTCTCCACGGGAGTTATTCCGAGTGTTCTGCTCCATCCGGAGATCCCGAGGACTATCTTTGCCCCGTAGAGGGGGAGTGAGGCGATGAAAACGATGAGCGACCTTCTGATGCTCCCCCTATACTCCACGAGCTCCCTCATGAGGAGCCATAGGCCCATGAGGGCCAGCGGGTAGACGTACATCATCAGAACCAGCGTGAGCGCGAAAAGAAGCTCAAGCCTTCTAACGTTCATGGGATCACCGTAGAAGAGTCGGTCTCAAAAGTTAAAAGGTTGAGGGGTTCAGCCCCGCCTGCGCGAACGCTGATCTTGTTGTCAGCCGCGTGACTGCTTGAACTGCTCCTGAATCTTCCTGTAGTAATCCATGGTCTCCTCGCTCACGCTGGGGCCTATCTTCTTGAGAGTGCTTTCGAAGTCCTTCATCGTCACCTTGACCTTCCCCCTTATCTCGTCGGCCTTCATGCCGGGCCTTATGATGCCCTCCTGGAGCGCTCTCCTCATGGCGAGCATCGCTGCCTCTCTCACCACCGCCTCGATGTCCGCACCGGTGTAGCCCTCTGTTCTCTTGGCAAGCTCTTCGAGGCTGACGTCTTCTGCCAGCGGAACTCTCCTGGTGTGCACCTTGAATATCTCCAGTCTGGCCTTCTCATCCGGAGCTGGAACGAGTATCAGCCTGTCGAACCTGCCGGGCCTGAGCAGGGCAGGGTCTATGATGTCGGGCCTGTTGGTTGCAGCTATGACAACCACTCCGCTGTTCTCCTGGATTCCGTCCATCTCTGTCAAGAGCTGGTTGATGAGCCTGTCGGTGACCCTGTTCACGTCCGTGCCTCTCCTAGGGGCTATCGCGTCTATCTCGTCGATGAATATCACCGTTGGAGCCGCCTGGCGGGCCTTCCTGAATATCTCGCGGATGTTCTTTTCGCTCTCGCCCACCCACTTGCTGAGCACCTCTGGGCCCTTGATGGCTATGAAGTTGGCCTCGCTCTCGTTGGCGACGGCCTTGGCCAGGAGAGTCTTACCCGTTCCCGGCGGTCCGTAGAGGAGTATGCCCTTCGGCGGGGTTATGCCGAGCCCGAGGAAGGCCTCCGGGTACTTGAGCGGCCACTCCACTGCCTCTTTCAGCTCCTCCTTGACCTCCTCCAGTCCGCCTATGTCGTCCCAGCGGACGTTCGGAACCTCAAGGAGCACCTCTCTCAGAGCGGAAGGCTCGACCATCTTGAGGGCCTCGTAGAAGTCCTTCCTGGTGACCCTGAGCTCCTCAAGGACCTCCTTGGGTATGTGCTCGGCCTCGAAGTCGATCTTGCCCTCCTTGATGAGCCTTCTCAGAGCGGCCATCGCTGCCTCCCTCGCCAGTGCTGCGAGGTCGGCACCGACGAAGCCGTGGGTGACTTCAGCCAGCTCTTCGAGAAGTCCATCGATGAGCCTGGCCTTGACCTCGTCGTAGAGCCTCTCGTCTATGCCCCTGAGTATCTCCGGGATCTCCTCGTCCCTCGCGTTCTTGACCTTCATCAAAGCTTTCTCGGCGCTCTCGCGGTAGGCGTCGTTCCTCTCCAGCTCCTCCAGTATCTCGATGACCCTTCCCCTTCTGAACTCCGGCTCGATGGGCATTCCCCTGGTGTGTATCTGGAGTATCTCTTTCCTGCCGGCCTTGTCGGGGACGCCGACCTCAAGCTCGCGGTCGAACCTGCCGGGCCTCCTCAGTGCCGGGTCTATAGCGTCCGGCCTGTTGGTTGCGCCGATGACTATTACCTTACCCCTGCTCTTGAGGCCGTCCATCAGCGTGAGCAGCTGGCTGACGACTCTCTTCTCGACCTCGCCGTGGGTCTCTTCCCTCTTTGGAGCTATCGCGTCGATCTCGTCTATGAAGATTATCGCCGGAGCGTTCTCTTCAGCCTCCTTGAAGACTTCCCTAAGGCGCTCCTCACTCTCGCCGTAGTACTTGCTCATTATCTCCGGCCCGTTGATGGCTATGAAGTGCGCGTTTGCCTCGTTGGCGACGGCCTTTGCCAGGAGGGTCTTACCGGTTCCGGGCGGGCCGTAGAGTAAGACACCTTTGGGCGGCTCGATGCCGAGCTTCTCGAATATCTCCGGGTGCTTGAGCGGGAGCTCTATCATCTCCCTGACCTTCTGAATGACGTCCTTAAGGCCGCCTATGTCCTCGTAGGTGACTCCGAGGGCGGCGGTCTTGGAGACCTCCTTAACAGGTTTCTCGCTGACCTGGAACTCCGTGAACTCGGTTATCTGGACTATCCCGGCTGGAGTTGTCGCGGTGACTACGAAGGTCAGCTCCTGGCCGAGGATTCCGACCTTGATGTAGTCACCCCTGACGACCGGCCTTCCGACGAGCCTGCTGTGGAACCACTCAACGAAGTCGTGGCCGAAGCGAATCGGCTCGGTTGGTGCAACGATGACCTTCTTCGCCTCCTTGACCTCGGCCTTCCTCACGGTAACCTCATCGCCGAGGCCGACGCCGGCGTTCTTCCTTATGGTTCCGTCCATTCTGATGATGCTCAGTCCTTCATCCTCAGGGTAAGCCGGCCACACAACGGCAGCAGTGTTCTTGGTTCCGATTATCTCGATGATGTCGCCGCTCTGGACACCGATCTCGCGCATGGCTTTGCGGTCTATTCTAACTATCCCCCTGCCAACGTCACGCTGATAGGCAGAGGCAACCTTGAGCTTAACTTCTCTCTTTTCGGTCATCTTTCACCACCTCCACACTTTTCATGACCGATGATCGTGAGATTCAATGTTTTTATTTTATCAGGGGGTTGCTGGGGGCGGAGCCCGGTATTAAATCAATGTGGGGCGAAGCCAAGATGGAAAACAACGAAAGGTCACTCGATCTTGACCTCGAAGCCCTCGCCTTTCTCCTTCTTCGGGGCCTTCTTGGGCACCTCTATCTCAAGGACGCCGTTGTTGTATCTGGCTTTCGCCTTCTCTGGAATGACCTCCTCTGGAAGGCGAATGACCCTCCTGTAGCCGCTGTAGTAGCGCTCGATCCTTATTGCCCCCTCGGTCTCAAGCTCCTTCTCGCGCCTCACCTGGGCTTCGAGGTAGACGGTGTCCTCGGTAACGCGGAGTTTGATGTCCTCCTTGCGCACTCCTGGCAGTTCAACCGTTATGACGAATCTGTCTCCCCTGTCGAAGATGTCCACGAATGGCTCGCGCCAGGTCTCGCTGACGAACTCGTAGCGCTCGCTTGGCTCGCGGTAGCTCCAGAGTCTTGGGCCCCTAAAGACGTCCCTGAAGATGGCGTCGATCTCCTCCTGAATCTCCCTCATCAGGTCGAAGGGGTCCCAGTAGCGGTCCCTCCTCCAGACCATACCCTCACCCCCTCAACCTTTTGGTTACCAGTAGTAACTAAAAGCTTGGGGTTTATAAAGTTTTTCGTCTTTTAATGTGCATCGGTGACTAAAATCTGAAAAGAACGGGGAAAGATCAAAGGTTGCTCAGCATACGGACGAGCGGGTAGTAGACGTCATCGAAGCTCTCGTTTCCTCTGAGGGGATAAACGAACCTGACCTCCCTTCCGTCCACCCTGACTTCCATCTCTCTGGGCTCTTTTACCAACGTGAGCTCCGTAACTTCGAGCATGTCGCTGACTATCCGACCCCTCCCGAGAAGAGAACCCCTGCCGATGCCCTTATTCATAATCTCCTCAAGCCTGGGCCTTAGCCCGGTAACCCACTTCGGGCGAAACCTTCGTCTGGTTAGGGCCTCCATGGGTTCACCCCCTGGGGTAATGGGAGAAGAAGGGAAGGGGCGCTTGGCTACCACCCCCTTTTAGCTTATTGGCACGACCGACCTATTTTTCAGGGCGGATTCAAGGCACTGCCACGCTATCCATAACTCACAGTGGGTCCATCAAACTTATACGAGTTTAAAAAATATTAGCTTTTTGGCCAATTTTTTGGAAGATTTCTCTGTTTAAATGGCTTTCAAAGGAAAAAGTTTGAGTTTTTATCCTGCTGGATTCATGTTTTTGTCATAATGTCGGCAAGCTCATGGTGGAATTCTGGGATACTGGCTGAGCATCGTAGCCGAGTCCCCTCAAAATCCTCGCGAACTCCTCTGCAAAGCCATAAACAGTGAAAATTCTCTCCGGGTGCACCTTCTCCACTATTCGGACCAGCTCCCAGAAGTCGGCGTGGTTGCTGAGCTTTAACCGTCCAAAACCGGAAACCGTAAGCTCCCAGGGTGAGATGGAGTTCTCAACCCGGGGCGAGCGGTAGGAGCGAAGGACGACCTCGCCGTCGGCCGAGATGTTGCCGAACCTAACCCCGAACTTCGAATAAACGCGCGCCACCTTGAGCATCTCCCTCGATGCTTTGACTGTGTAGCCGTGAAGGTCGAGTATCTTCATGACCTCCTGGGCTTTCCCCATCTGGTTGACGTAGAGAACCGGTCTTCTACCTCTCTCAAGGGCCTCCTCGACGAAGGCGATTAGCTTTTTCTCGGCTTCCCGCGGCGTTGGAAACGTGAAGTGCGGAACGCCAAAGGTGGCCTCAATGATGAGGAAGTCTGCCCTCGGAAAGCGGCTTTTTTCCGCAGTCCTCATCTTGAACCACTTGGTGTCGCCGGTGTAGAACAGCGTGCCGTTTTCGAGCCACAGCTTTATCCCTGCCGAGCCGAGCATGTGTCCAGCCGGATAGAGCTTCGCCTTGAAATCGCCGAGGTAGAACTTCTTCCCGAACTCGATTTCCCTGTAGAAGCCGCCCTTCCGGAGGTGGCTGAGGAACTTGGTTGCTTTGGTGGAGTAGATGACCTCACCGCTGACGAAGTGGTCGGTGTGGGCGTGGCTCTGGAAGGCGAGCTTTGCGGAGCTGTCGAGGCCAACTTTCCCTATTATTATTACTTGAATATAAACCCCCGAAACCCTTATTTAGCTTCGTTTCGATATCCCTCTGGGTGTTGAGATGTCCACCTACATCATCGAGACCGAAAAGCTCACCAAGTTCTTCGGCAGGATGAACGTTGTGTACCATCTCAACCTGAAGGTTCCCAGAGGTGCAGTCTACGGCTTCCTCGGCCCCAACGGTGCCGGGAAGACCACCACGATAAAGATGCTGACCGGGGCTCTGAAGCCGACCTACGGTGAGATAAGGATTTTTGACCTCGATATGCCGCGCGAGAGGGTTGAAATAATGCGGAAGGTCGGTTACATGCCCGAAAAGCCCCTCGCGTATGAAGACATGACGATCTTCGAGTTCCTGACGTACATGGGTCGTCTCATTGGGCTCCCTAAGGGGGAGGCAATAAAGCAGGCGAGGGAGCTGATGGCCTACGCGGGAGTTGGAAAGCTGGCCTTTAACAGGATAAGGGAGCTCTCAAGCGGTCAGAGGCAGAGGGTCAGCTTTGCCATGGCCCTCCTCGGAAACCCTGAGCTTCTAATACTCGACGAGCCCACGAGCAACCTCGACCCCCTCGGGAGAATGGAGTTCATCGGCAAGGTTCTGGAGCTGGCCAAGGCCAGGAAGACCATCTTCATAAGCTCCCACATAGTCAGTGAGATAGAGAGGACCTGCAACTACGTTGGCCTGATCAAGGACGGCCAGCTCATCGAACAGGGGCGCGTTAGGGACCTGGTGAACGTCGAGGGGACTGACTACGACGTCCTCGTCTCGGACAACGGGAAGCTCCTGGAGTTTCTGAAGGATAAGGTCTACGTCAGGGAAGCCTGGGAAGAAGAGGGAATACTGAGGGTGCGGCTCGACGAGAGGTTCGCGGAGCAGTTCTTTTTAGAGCTTCCGATGTTTCTGGCCGAGAACAAGCTTGCACTCAAGCTCTTCAAGTCCCATACAAGCCCGCTGGAGAGAATCCTGATGAAGCGCTTCAACGTGGGGTGGAAGGAATGAGGGGTAATCTAAAGCCCTTCCAGAGCGCCCTCTGGGTGGTCTTTGAGAGCGAGTTCAGGAGGTTGGTTCGCTCAAGGAAGCTCAAGGTTCTCTTCTTGGCCACGTTCTTTCCCGCGTTCATCTACCTCCTCAGCCCGAACGCTACAGGCAGTGGTGTCGACGTCATGCTCAAAGCATTCCAATCGCTGATGCTCGACCTGATCCCCAACTACTGGCTCGGCATAATCTGCCAGCTCATCGCGATAATCCTCATGAGCGACCTCCTCGCGGGCGAGATAGACCGGGGAACGATAAGGCTTCTCCTTGCCAGGCCGGTGAGACTAAGCGAGGTTGTCACGGCCAAATTCCTCGCCGGACTCAGCGCCCTCGCGGTTCTCTTCGGGGTTCCCTATACCGTTATCTGGCTCTACAATTCGGTCGTTTACAGTGCAGGCGCGAAGGGCCTCTGGGAAGGTCTGTCCGACTTTCTCCTTGCCCTGGGGGCAACACTCCTCGTTTTAGCTCTCCTTGGTGCTCTGGCCATGCTGGTTTCGGTCATCATAACGCGCCCGCTCTACGCCTCGCTGGCCACCTTCGGAGTTGTGTTCCTTCTCCAGTTCCTCCTGCCCCAGATCCCCTACATCAAAAACCCGGAGCGCTACACCCTCGGCTATCAGGCTGTGGTTCTGCTGAAGGCCGGGTTCGACAAGGTTGACCTGAGTGCCTTCGTTGGGGACTCCGCCTACACCGCCGTCTTCTTCGGCGCCGTTGGGGCCATCTTCCTGGCCGTTGCCTGGGCGGTTCTCATAAACCTCGACTTCCCCGACTGATGGATAATTTATCCAACGTCAAGCCCTACCTTTAGTTATGTAAAAGCTTTTTATAGGCCGGCGCCCAAATAGGGGCAGGTGGTAGGCATGACCTTCGATAAGGAGAAGCTCGCGAAGATTAGGGAGGAGGAAAAGCGCTGGGAGGAAACGACGGTCAAAAAGTTCATCGAGAAAAGGCCCGAGAGAAAGGAGAAGTTCATGACCGATGATGGCTTTGAGATAAAGCGGGTTTATACTCCGGCTGACCTCGGTGAGGACTGGGATTACCTCGAAAAGCTCGGCTTCCCCGGTGAGTACCCGTTCACCCGCGGCGTCTACGCCACCATGTACCGCGGCAGGTTCTGGACGATGAGGCAGTACGCCGGTTTCGGAACCGCTGAGGAGTCCAACAGGCGCTACAAGTACCTCCTCGAACAGGGGCAGACCGGTCTCAGCGTCGCCTTCGACCTGCCCACCCAGATAGGCTACGACTCCGACCACCCGATGAGCGAGGGCGAGGTCGGAAAGGTCGGCGTCGCCATCGACTCACTCTGGGACATGCGCGTCCTCTTCGACGGAATCCCTCTCGACAAGGTTTCGACGAGCATGACCATCAACTCGACCGCGGCAAACCTCCTCGCGATGTACATCCTCGTTGCCGAAGAGCAGGGCGTTGCCCAGAACCAGCTCCGCGGAACGGTCCAGAACGACATCCTCAAGGAGTACATAGCCAGGGGCACCTACATCTTCCCGCCCCAGCCGAGCATGCGCCTTACGACCGACATCATCATGTACTGCGCCGAGAACGTCCCCAAGTGGAACCCGATTTCGATAAGCGGTTACCACATCCGTGAGGCCGGCGCCAACGCCGTCCAGGAGGTCGCTTTCACTTTGGCGGACGGTATAGAGTACGTCAAAGCGGTGATAGACAGGGGCATGGACGTTGACAAGTTCGCCGGAAGGCTGAGCTTCTTCTTCAACGCCCACAACAACTTCCTTGAGGAAATAGCCAAGTTCAGAGCTGCCAGAAGGCTCTGGGCATACATAATGAAGGAGTGGTTCAACGCCAAGAACCCGCGCTCAATGCTCCTGCGCTTCCACACCCAGACGGCAGGCTCAACCCTCACCGCCCAGCAGCCGGAGAACAACATCGTGAGGGTTGCTATTCAGGCTTTGGCTGCCGTCCTCGGCGGAACCCAGAGCCTGCATACCAACTCCTACGATGAGGCCCTTTCACTGCCGACCGAAAAGAGCGTCAGGATAGCCCTCAGAACCCAGCAGATCATCGCCTACGAGAGCGGCGTCGTTGACACCATAGACCCGCTCGGAGGTAGTTATTATATCGAGTGGCTCACGGACCACATCTATGATGAAGCTCTGAAGTACATCGAGAAGATCCAGAAGATGGGCGGCATGATGAGGGCCATCGAGAGGGGCTACATCCAGAAGGAGATTGCCGAGAGCGCCTACAAGGTCCAGAAGGAGATAGAGGAGAAGAAGCGCATCATCGTCGGCGTGAACGAGTTCATAGTTGATGAACCGCTCGACGTCGAGATACTCAAGGTGGACCCGAGCATCAGGGAGAAGCAGATAGAGAGGCTCAAGAAGCTCCGCTCTGAGCGCGATAACAAGAAGGTCGAGGAGGCCTTGGACAGGCTTAGGAAGGCTGCCGAAACCGAGGACGAGAACCTCATGCCCTACATCATCGAGGCCCACCGCCATTTGGCAACACTCGGAGAGGTCACCGACGTCCTCCGTGAGGTCTGGGGCGAGTATCGCGCTCCGCTGGTGTTCTGAGGGTGGACTTTTCTCTCCCTCTATTTCTATCGTGGAAAACCTTGAAACCCCACGAAAAAGCTTAAAAATGCTATCCCAAAGCATCAACAGGCATCATGATAATCCCGGGAGGTGTAGTTATGGCGAGAAACAAGCCGCTTGCGAAGAAGCTCAGACTTGCCAAGGCCGCCAAGCAGAACAGGCGCATTCCGGTTTGGGTCATCGTCAAGACCAACAGAGAGGTCATGACCCACCCGAAGAGAAGGATGTGGAGAAGAACCAAGCTTAAGGAGTGAGGTGATTTAGATGATCAAGCCCGGAGAGGAAGTCATATTCGTCGTTCCCATCAAGAAGATAAAGAAGCGCGTTCCGCGCTGGAAGAGGGCCCCGAGGGCTGCTCGCTTCGTCCGCGAGTGGATAGCCAGGCACGCCAAGGCCGATGAAGTGATAATTGGCACCGACGTCAACGAGAAGCTCTGGGAGCGCGGGGCGGAGAAGCCACCCAACAAGCTCCGCGTCAAGGTTGTTGTTGAAGAGGAAGAGGGCAAGAGGATTGCCAAGGTCTCCCTCGCCTGATTCCTTTTAATTTAACGAGGTGACGAGATGCACATAGAAAGGCTCGATTTTGAGAACTCCCCGTATCTGGGCGTTTACGGCACCGCCACCGACAGGGTAGTCCTCATCAGGGAGGGCCTTGGCGAGAAGAAGCTCGAGGTTCTCAGGGAGGTTCTCAAGGTTCCTATCATTGAGACAAGCATAATGAAGTCGCGCATAGTGGGCATATTCGCGGCCGGCAACTCCAACGCTATCGTCGTTCCCTGGTACGTCTGGGACGCCGAGCTGGAGAAGATAAACGGCCAGCTCAGGGAGTATGGGATTGACACCGAGATAGTCCCGTTCCAGAGCACCCTCACGGCCTTCGGCAACCTCATCCTCGCCAACGACAGGGCGGCCCTGATAAGTGCAAAGTTCAGCCGCGAGGAGGCCAGGAAGCTCGAGGATGTACTCGGCGTCGAGGTCGAGAGGGGCATGATAGGTGACTTCCACGCGGTTGGAAGCGTTGGAGTGGTCACCAACAGGGGCGGTTTAGTCCACCCCGAGGCAACCGATGAGGAGCTCGAGTGGCTCCGCGACCTGTTCAAGGTCGATGTTTACATTGGAACCGCCAACATGGGCGTTCCCTTCGTTGGCTCCTGCATGCTGGCGAACTCTCACGGTGTCGTCGTTGGACATCTAACGACCGGACCTGAAATAGTTAAGATTGAAGAAGCCCTGGGCTTCCTTGACTGATGATGGAGGTGTGAGCTATGGAGGTTAAGGTCTTCCGCGTTAAGGGAATCTTTGAGAGGAACGGAAAGAGGGAGAGGTTCACCAGGGAGTACCGCGGCCTCAAGGCCGAGGATGTCGTTGAGATACTCTACTCCGAGGTTGGAAGTAAACACCGCGTTCCGAGAAACAAGATATGGATCGAGAGCGTGGAAGAAATAGCTCCCGAAGAGGCCGAGAACCCGATAGTCAGAAAGCTCAGCGGGCTCTGATTTCCTTTTCTCTTCTCCCAGCCCGGGCCCAATCAGGGATTTCTTCGCGGGGATTTTGGAAAAGGTAGGGAATCAGGTCTCTCCCTCCAGCCGAGAACCCTCGACTGGTAGTGCCTCTTCGGGAATATCTTCAGCGGGTCGATTCCCCTCTCGCGGAGGAGATGCCTCAGCTCGACCTCGTAGTCGGCCTTTTCTAACTCCTCGCTTTCGCGGATTTCAACGAGGAAAAGCCTTTCTGTCAGCTCCCGTATCGTCTTGTAGCCGAGGCCGAGGAGGGGCCTTATGTACGCAACTCCAAAGCGGTCCTCCAGCGAGCGGGCCCTCGGCAGATCCAGGAAAGGAACCCTGTCGTCCCTCCTCGTCCCGTCGCTGACCCTCTCGACCTCCGGAAGCGATGCCAGCGCCTCTAAAGCCTGCTCATGGATGAACTGTATTGCGTTGTTCGGGTGGCCGTCGCTTACTGCCATGTCCGCGGCTTTCTCCAGAACCTCGCGCGGCAGGTAGAGAACCCGGTGCTCGAAGCCGAGCCGTTCGGCAGTCTCCCTCGCGAATCGCCAGTTGTCGAGGAGGCCGAAGCTGACGGTAACCAATCTCACCTCGTAGCCGAGCTTGGTTAGAATCCACGCGGCCAAGCTTGAGTCCTTGCCCCCGGAGTAGAGGTGGTGAACGATCATGGCAATCCCCATTTTGAGTGTCCGGAGCTCCTTATTAACCTCACCCCGAAATGGTTATTAGGCCAAGAATGTAATACCATGTTGGTGAAGGTAATGCCAGTCGTCACTAAGAAATACCAGGTCACGATCCCCAAGGAGGTGCGGGAGGCACTGGGGATAAGAGCCGGGGACGAGGTTGTTTTCGTTCGTGAAGGGGACAGGTATGTTCTGATGAAACTAACGGACCTCCTTAAGGAGCTGAGCGAAATAACAAAGGACATAGACGAGACCGTTGAAGAGGTCAGGCAGGGACTTGCGAGGGGTATAGAGCGGTCTCTTCGCGAGCTGGAGGGAGAGAAATGAAGATAGTCCTGGACACAAACGCCTTCAACAACAGTACTTTTTTGGAATGGCTAATGGAATCCAGCCTCGAACCATTTACGAGCTCCATCGTTTACATGGAACTGCTCTACAGATACGCCCGACGAAAAGGCCTGCCCGAAGCGAAGAGCAAGTTAATGGCAATCTTCGATTCTCTGGGAATTAAAGTTATGGGATTTGATGAAACCTGCGCTGAACTTGCCGTGAATTCCGCTATCGGTCACTGGGACTTCTCCAAAAACGCCAGGGATTACCTGATAGGTGCCCTGGCGCTGAAACTCAACGCCCCGCTGATCACTTACAACAAGAAGCACTTCGGATGGCTTCCTGAGATCTTCACACCAGAAGAAGCTATGGAGCTCTTCAGTAAATAGCTTTAAAAGGCCAACCTTTTTAAAGCCCTTGACCGCGAGAGCTAAGAGGTGAGAGAGATGGAGAAACGCTTACCCGGAAAGGTGAGAAGAGCGATAAGGGCGAGATACTACGACATCCCTCCGAGAGCCTGGATAGGTAAGAGAGGGCTGGATGAGGGTGTCATCGAAGAGATAAACACCCAGCTTGAGAAGGACGGAATCCTGAAGGTTGAGATAAGGAAGGGGGCGCTCATAAGCACTGAGCTTGACAGGCGTCAGCTTGCCGAGAAGGTAGCTGAGCTTACCGACAGCGAACTCATCGAGGTTCGCGGCAAAAGGTTTATATTGTTCAAACCGAGGGAAGGTTGGGAAAAGTATTTAAGGAAGCTCCAGAGAAAGGAGCTTTCGAAGGAAAAGCGGGAGGAGAAGCCCGTTAAGAAAGTCAGGCTCGATATCGCTCAATTCAGGAGGAAATTCAAGAAGGGGAGGGATTGAAGGATGGCGACTGTTTACGACGTTCCCGGTGATTTGCTCGTTGAGAGGGTTGCAAAGGCTCTCAAGGAGATCGAGGCTGTAAAGCCGCCCGAGTGGGCGCCCTTTGTCAAGACCGGAAGACACAAGGAGAGGATCCCTGAGCAGGAGGACTGGTGGTACTACAGGGTTGCCAGCATCTTCAGGAAGATCTACATCGACGGTCCGGTCGGAATCGAGCGCCTTAGGACCTGGTACGGCGGCAGGAAGAACCGCGGGCACGCCCCGGAGCACTTCTACAAGGCAGGAGGGAGCATCATAAGGAAGGCCCTCCAGCAGCTTGAGGCTGCCGGCTTCGTTCAGAAGGTTCCGGGTGAGGGCAGGATCGTCACCCCGCAGGGACAGAGCTTCCTTGACAAGATTGCCACCGAGCTCAAGAAGGAGCTTGAGGGGCAGATCCCCGAGCTCAAGAAGTACTGAGGGCCCTGGCCCTTTCCCTTGTTGATTTCTGCCGGTCTTTTCCAGTTCCCAAAACCCAATACCTTTTTAACCGGAGGTCTAACCTTAGCATGGGGGTGAGAGGATGGCCGAGGACATAGAGGAGATCAGGAAGCGGAAGCTCATGGAACTGCAGAAGAAGTACCTTGAGCAGCAGAAGGCTCAGGAAGAAGCTTTGAGGCAGGAGATGGAGCTTGAGGCCCAGCTTGATGCCATAATGAGGAGAATTCTCACGCAGGATGCCCGGGAGAGGCTCGGTAGGGTGAAGCTGGTTCGCCCCGAACTGGCGAGGCAGGTTGAACTGGTTCTCGTTCAGCTTTACCAGGCCGGACAGATAAGGGAGCCGATAGACGACGCCAAGCTGAAGAAGATACTCGCGCAGATAGACGCCAGAACGAGGCGGGACTTCAAGATCAAGTGGTAGTCAGAAGGTGCTCCCATGGACGCCAGGGAGATAATAAAAATACTCGACGAAAAGGGAGAGGTCAGTCTCGAAACCTGGAAGGCCGTCTCGGTGAAAAAGAACAAAGACGGAACCGTTGATGTTCTTTACAAGAACCTCCACGTTGGGACGGATGAGGATCCGGTCTTCCTCTGGATCTATGCCAACGTAGTTGAGGACGACTGGGACGTCCGGGTTCTGGAGAGGATAACCTTCAAGCGCGAGGACCTTGCCTGGTTACTCCGCTACGTTGTAAAAAAAGGAGAAGGTTTATAAGGGCTTTATAAAATAGCCGGCCGGTTGGGGGTGTTTGAGTGAGCAAGCGTAGGGTCTGCCCGGTTTGTGGCTCAACGGAGTTCATCTACGACCCGGGTAGGGGAGAGGTTGTCTGTAAGGTTTGCGGTTACGTTATTGAGGAGAACGTCATAGATATGGGCCCCGAGTGGCGCGCCTTTGACGCGAGCCAGAGGGAGAAGAGGGCGCGCGTTGGTGCTCCTGAGAGCATTCTCCTTCACGATAAGGGCCTCTCAACCGACATCGGCATCGACAGGAACCTTTCCGGTTTGATGCGTGAGAAGATGTACAGACTTAGAAAGTGGCAGTCCCGCTTGAGGGTCAGCGATGCCGCCGAGCGTAACCTTGCCTTCGCCTTGAGCGAGCTGGATAGAATCGCCTCCCAGCTGAAGCTCCCGAGGCACGTCGAGGAAGAAGCCGCAAGGCTCTACCGTGAGGCAGTTAGAAAGGGCCTCATAAGGGGCCGTTCCATTGAGAGCGTTATTGCCGCCTGTGTTTACGCAGCCTGCAGGCTTCTCAAGGTTCCGAGGACCCTCGACGAGATAGCCGACATATCGCGCGTTGACAAGAAGGAGATAGGAAGGAGCTTCCGCTTCATAGCAAGGAACCTTAACCTCACACCGAAGAAACTCTTCGTTAAACCGACCGACTACGTCAACAAGTTCGCCGACGAGCTCGGCCTGAGCGAGAAGGTGAGGAGAAGGGCAGTTAAGATTCTTGACGAGGCGTACGAGAAAGGACTGACTAGTGGAAAGAGCCCTGCAGGTCTGGTCGCGGCCGCTCTCTACATCGCTGGCCTGCTGGAGGACGAGAAGAGAACCCAGCGCGAGGTGGCGGAGGTAGCGCGCGTCACCGAGGTCACCGTCAGGAACAGGTACAAAGAGCTCGTGGACAAGCTCAACCTGAAGATCCCTGTCTGAGGAAAAGAAAAAGGGTCAGCGCTTCCCGAACCAGCTTTCCAGTGTCGCCTGCTTTCCCGCCTTTACCGCTTTTTTCAGCCTCTCAAGTCCGTTCTTAACGCGTTCCTCGCTGAAGTCGTGCTCGTCGCAGAGGAATTTGAGGATTCCCTCCTCGTCCGGTTCGCGCCACTTGAGCTCGTACTCGTCCGTGACCGGCGGGTTCAAGAAGAACTCCTTTATCGCGTAGAGGTCAACTTCACTGTCCTTGTTGTACTTCTTCAGCGGGTCTTTGCTGCGCTTGACTATGGTCAGAGCCTTTTTCGGGCCGATTCCCTTTATCCCGCCGGGGTTGTAGTCCGTGCCGACCAGTATGGCCATTTCGATGAGCTTTTCCCTGTCTATGCCCAGTTCTTTAAGAGCTTCCTCCAGGACTATGAGCTCGGGTCTGACCTCAACGTAGACGTTCTTCCCTGGGAGCTTTCTCCGGCCGGTTATCGTGACGTTCCTCACCAGCCTTGGGGTCCCAAAGAGAAGTGAGTCGTAGTCCTGGCTGGCCGATGCATAGACCTTCTTTCTGGCGGCCATGTAGGCGGCCTGGGCCTCACCCTCGCTCGGCGCCTGAACTACGGGAATTCCCATCAGCTCAAGGAGCCTCTTGGCGTCGTTTATCAGTTGCTCGTTGACCCTGGTTGCACGCATCGCGTACTTCTTGGCCTCCTCAAGGTCGCCGCGCTCCAGGGCCTCATACCACTTCTCCTCCGCCTCTTCCCTCGCCTCCCGGCGCTTTTCTATCTCTCTCTTTTTGAACTCCGGCGGCTTTCCGTCGAAAACGTAGGCGGGCTTTATCCCAGCCTCCATGAGGTTGATATTCCTGTAGAAGAGGCCGCTCAGATGGGAGGTTATCCTTCCGCGGGAGTCCATGAGCGGCGTCCCATCGCGCTGTCTTATGGTCGAGAGGAACTGATAGATGGCGTTGAAAGCGTCTATAGCAACTTTCCTGCCGTACAGGTTCTCCAGCTCTATCTCCTTCCTCGGAATGAGCTCGCCTATCTGTACGCCCATATCCATCACCTGAAAGAAAGGTAGGAGGGAGAATATTTAGCCTTTGCCTCAGTCTTTCCCCCGGAGTCTCCCCTCAGTATCTTTAATTCCATGCTCGAGGAGGAACTGCTTGTGGGCGTCCTCACGCATCCTTTCCCTGGTGTAGACCCAGCCCATCACCGCTATCAGAACCGCCATTCCCAGGAGCATCTGCCATCCAAGGGTCGTCAGGTCTATGGCCACTATAAGTTCCTTTACAATGACGAGAACCCCGATCTCGACGACGTTTTTCATGGGGACGTGATGGTAGATGACGTAGAGGGTTATTATCTCAAACATCTCGAGGAATATCAGGATGAGCACTATGCCGTGGAGCGCCTCCTCCGGGCTGAAATGCTGGAGGGACATTACTGCGAGCTTGTATATCATCCAGACGACGTAGAGCATCGTTATTGTTCCGAGGGCCATGACAACCAGGTCAAAGAGCATTCCCAGCCATCTAAGCATCTTCCTCTCTATCTGGGTGGGGTTTTCCCTCATGAACTCACCTGCCCTTTAGGTTTACCCTCATTGTCTAAAAGGGTTTCGACGTTTCAACGTCCGTTCTGAATAAACGGTGCCCAACCTTCGGTTTTTTAACGTCCGTCGATTTTCCTATCGTCAAAACGAGAAGGGAAAGGTTATAACCCATTTTACGGACGTGAAACTGTAACTTTCATCGAGAGGTGATTGAGATGGACGGAAACTTGGAGGCTCTCTTCAGACCCAGGAGCATCGCCGTCATCGGCGCTTCTGAGAAGCCTGGCAAGATAGGGTACGCAGTCATGAAGAATCTCGTGGAGTATGGCTACGAGGGGAAGATATACCCCGTTAACATCAAAGGCGTCGAGATAGAGATAAACGGGAAGAAGTTCAAGTCCTACAAGAGCATCCTCGACGTTCCGGACGAGGTTGACATGGCCGTCATCGTCGTTCCGGCCAAATTCGTCCCGCAGGTCGTCGAGGAGGCCGGAAAGAGGGGCGTTAAGGTCCTCCCGATAATCAGCTCGGGCTTCGGCGAGCTCGGCGAGGAGGGCAAGAAGGTCGAGAGGCAGATAGTTGAGATAGCGCACAAGTACGGTATGAGAATCCTCGGTCCGAACATCTTCGGTGTCGTCTACACGCCTGCCAAGATGAACGCCACCTTCGGCCCGACGGACGTCATGCCTGGCAGCCTTGCCCTCATCAGCCAGAGCGGAGCGCTCGGAATAGCCCTCATGGGCTGGACGATACTTGAGAAGGTCGGCCTTTCGGCAGTGGTCAGCGTCGGAAACAAGAGCGACATCGACGATGCTGATCTGCTTGAGTTCTTTAAGGAGGACGACAACACCAAGGCAATTCTCATCTACATGGAAGGCGTGAAGGACGGAAGGCGCTTCATGGAGGTCGCCAAGGAGGTCAGCAAGGAGAAGCCGATAATCATCATCAAGGCTGGAAGGAGCGAGCGCGGGGCCAAGGCCGCAGCTTCTCACACTGGCTCACTCGCCGGTGCCGACAAGATATACGAGGCCGCCTTCAAGCAGAGCGGCGTTCTCAGGGCCCTTACCATCGGCGAGGCCTTCGACTGGGCGAGAACGCTCAGCAATCTTCCGGAGCCCGCTGGAGAAAACCTCGTCATACTCACCAACGGCGGCGGAATCGGAGTTATGGCCACCGATGCAGCTGAGGAGGAGGGGCTACACCTCTACGATGACCTCGATGAGCTGAAGGTCTTCGCCAACCACATGCCGCCCTTCGGCTCCTACAAGAACCCGGTTGACCTCACCGGTATGGCCGGTGCCGAGAGCTACGAGGGTGCCGTCAGAGACGCCCTCGCCAACCCGAACATGCACGCCATAGCAGTGCTCTACTGCCAGACCGCTGTGCTAGACCCGCGCGACCTGGCCAAGATAGTCATACACGAGTACAATGAGAGCGGCAGGAAGAAGCCCCTCGTCGTTGCCATCGTCGGTGGCATAGAGGCCAAAGAGGCAATAGACATGCTCAACGAGGAAGGAATTCCGGCCTATCCGGAGCCGGAGAGGGCCATAAAGGCCTTAGCCGCGCTCTACCGCTGGAGCAGGTGGAAGGCCAGACAGAGGAGGGAGTGATTTCCTCCCCTTTTTTCCAATTCTCCGGTTTGCCGTATGGTTCCCCGGCAAGTGTTTTTAACGTTCACTTCTCAGATAACTATGGGGGGTCATATGCTCATCGCCCTCATCTCCGACATCCACTCGAACCTTGAAGCTTTGAAGGCCGCCTGGAGAGAGGTGAGGCGCGCCGACGCAATTCTATGCATGGGGGACCTGGTCGGATATGGAGCCAGTCCAAACGAGGTCGTAGAGTTCTTAAGGCGGCAAATGGAGAAAAGAACCTTCCTCTGCGTCCGTGGCAACCACGACAACGCTATTGCATTCGGCGCCGAGTGGGGGTTCAATCCCTACGCGAGGCAGGCAGTGAGGTGGCACCAGCGAGTTATGAGCGTGGAGAACCTTGAGTTCCTCAGGAGGCTGCCGGTAAGGCAGCTCTTTACGGACGATACCGGTAGGAGCCATCTCCTCATCCACGGCTCGCCGAGGGCGCCGCTGGACGAGTACCTCTTCCCCTGGCTCCCGGAGGGTGAGTTTCGTGCCGTTTTGAGCTACGTCAGACAGGATGACCTCCTGGTCGGCCACACCCATGTGCCCATGCTGAGGGTGATAGATGGCAGGAGAATAATAAACCCCGGCGGTGTCGGCCAGCCCAGGGACGGGGACTGGAGGGCTGCATATGCGCTGATCGATACCGAAAAAGAGCCCCCTGACAACGTTGAGTTCCACCGGGTGGAATACGATGTTGATTCTGCCGCGGAGAAGATAGTAGAAGCCGGACTTCCGAGGTTCTTGGCCATGAGGCTCTACGAAGGGTATTAAAAGAAGGGATCACTCCCCAAGGGTTCCTGACTCCTCCTCCGTGAGCTTCCTCTTTATCGCCCCGACCCTTCTGAGCTTGGACTTAACGGCGAGCTTGTTGGAGTCTATTATGATTACCTCGCCTATGCTCTTAACCGCGCTGATCGGGATGAGGAGAAGACCCTCGTGATCGGTGACAAACTCGCTCGTATCGAGGTCTTCATCCGGCTCGGCAACTATCACGAGAATATCACCCGTTTCCTCATCGAAGCTGAGGTCATAGACCCAGCCGAGCCTTATACCCGTGTCTGTTATCAGCTCCACGTCCCTAAGCTTGGAGGCTATTATCTTGACCATTTTCGCCACCCCTCGGTTTAATCGTGTAAGTTCTTGGGCACCAACGTATAAAACTTTTTCCAAAGGGAAAAGAAATCAGAAGGTGTAGTAGTCCGGCCCTCCCCTCTTCTCGACCCTCGACTTTCTGCTCTCCTCAAAGTTCCTGTAGTAGTCGAGCATGTATGGGGTTATGCTCGGCTTGACCTTCTTGAGGGCCTCCTCAAAGTCCCTCTTTGAAACCCTGAGTTTCTCAAGGAACTCCTCGCTCTCCTCCTCGACGATCTCCGATGGAAGTTCGGCCATTATCCTGCGCATCGCCAGCAGTGCTGCCTCCCTCACGAGGGCTTCTATGTCGGCCCCGGAGTAGCCTTCCGTCTTCTTCGCCAGCTCGCGGAGGTTAACATCGCTAGCCAGGGGGACGCGCTTCGTGTGGACCTTGAGTATCTCCAGTCTGGCCTTCTCGTCCGGAGCTGGGACGAGTATCAGCCTGTCAAAGCGCCCAGGTCTCAGCAAAGCTGGGTCGAGTATGTCGGGCCTGTTGGTTGCGGCAATGACGACCACGCCGCTGTTGCGCTCTATGCCGTCCATCTCTGTCAAGAGCTGGTTGATGAGCCTGTCGGTGACCCTGCTCATGTCGCTTCCCCTGGCCGGAGCGATGGCGTCTATCTCGTCGATGAATATGACCGTTGGCGCCGCCTGGCGGGCTTTGCGGAATATCTCCCTCACGCGTTTCTCGCTCTCACCGACCCACTTGCTCAGCACCTCAGGCCCGCGGATGCCGATGAAGTTGGCCTCGCTCTCTGTTGCGACCGCCTTTGCCAGTAGAGTCTTGCCGGTTCCTGGCGGGCCGTAGAGGAGAACTCCCCTCGGCGGCTCTATTCCGAGCCTCTGGAAGGCCTTCGGATACTTTAGCGGCCACTCCACTGCCTCTTTCAGCTCCTCCTTGACCTCCTCCAGTCCGCCTATGTCGTTCCAGCGGACGTTCGGAACCTCAAGGAGCACCTCTCTCAGAGCGGAAGGCTCGACCATCTTGAGGGCCTCGTAGAAGTCGGCCTTTCTAACGCGTAGCTGCTGAAGAACCTCCGGAGGGATCCTCTCCTGCTCGGGACTTATCTTGCCCTCGTTGATGAGCCTCCTGAGGACGACCATTGCCGCTTCTCTTGCCAGGGCCGCAAGGTCAGCGCCAACAAAGCCGTGCGTTTTCTCGGCTATCTCCTCAAGCATCCTGTCCACCAATCTGCTTCTGACCTCCGGATAGACCTCGCTCTCGCTCTTAAGGGCCTCCTTGACCTCCTCATCGCTCTTCGCGGCCTCAACCCTCTCGATGAGCCTTTCCAGTTTCGCCCTCTCAAAGGTTTCCCTCTTCATTAGCTCTTTGAGAACCCTGAGGACGGTGGCCTTGTCGTAGTCCGGTTCAAGGGGCATTCCCCTGGTGTGTATCTGGAGTATCTCCTTCCTGCCCTTCTTGTCCGGAACACCGACCTCGATCTCCCTGTCGAACCTGCCCGGTCTTCTTAATGCAGGGTCAAGGGCATCGGGTCTGTTGGTGGCGGCGATGACTATGACCTTGCCCCTGCCCTTCAGGCCGTCCATGAGCGTGAGCAGCTGGCTGACGACTCTCTTCTCAACCTCTCCGACGACCTCCTCCCTCTTTGGAGCTATCGCGTCGATCTCGTCTATGAAGATGATGCTCGGTGCGTTCTCCTCGGCGTCCTTGAATATCTCCCTCAAACGCTCCTCGCTCTCACCGTAGAACTTGCTCATTATCTCGGGCCCGTTGATGGCTATGAAGTGAGCGTTGGCCTCGTTGGCCACTGCCTTAGCCAGGAGCGTTTTACCCGTTCCGGGTGGACCGTAGAGGAGAACACCCTTCGGCGGCTCAATGCCAAGGCGCTCGAAGAGCTCCGGGTGCTTGAGCGGAAGCTCGACCATCTCGCGTATCTTCTGAATCGCATCGCTTAAGCCGCCGATGTCCTCGTAAGTTACTTCAGGAATGGCCTCCTCACGCACCTCAACGGCTTGCGGGAGGACTTCAACCTCGGTGTTATAGGTTATCTGGACTATGCCCCTTGGAACTGTGTTCACGACGACGAACTTGAGCTCTCCAAAGCCGATGGGCATGGTCTCGAAGAGACCCCTGAGCAGTTCGTCGAAGGGTGAGCCACCGTAGTAGGTTTCGCTCCTGCTACTCGCCACTATTAAGTCTCCCTTCAGAACGGGCCTCCCCAGGAGGTTCCCCTTGACCATATCGCCGGGTATCTGGATGAAAACTCCCTTCTGGGCGGGAGCGAGAACTACCTTTTTCGCCTCTTGAACCTCTGCCTTGGAGACGGTGATATAATCCCCTATGCTCACCCCTGCGTTCCTTCTGATGTATCCGTCCATCCTAATGATGTCCAGTCCGCGGTCGTCGGGATGGGGATTCGCGACTATCGCGGCGGTGGTTCTCTCCCCAATCAACTCGACGATGTCTCCGGGTTCAACGCCGAGCTGCTTCTGGTACTTTCGGTCGAAGCGGACTATTCCCCTTCCAACGTCTCTCTTCAAAGCCTCAGCAACTCGGAGCTTTATCTTCTCGTACCTCTCCTCGTCTTTACCAAAAATCATCTTGACCGCCTCCTCTGCTTTTCTATAGCTTCCTCAAGCGTCAGATTGCCCAGGGCCACCTCACGGGCGAGCTTTGAGGATATCGTGATGTTCCCGCTCAGTTCCCTGCTTCGTCTCTTTATGTCATCAATCTCACGCTTGGTGGGCTCCTTAGCATCTATAAGCTCTCCAATGGACGTTTCTCTTCCCTCGCGCAGGCCTATGTTTATGGCCGCCACGATGTCCTGAACCTGGGAGACGTCTATCCCCCCAACCTTGGGGGTCGTCCTCGACTCGTTGACGATGGTGATTGGATAATCGTATCCTAGCAGGTCGGCGAGGGCTTTCAGCATGAGAACCCTCTGCCTCTTGGCCCCGTGTCCTATCTTGATTTTAGCGCCTGGATACTTCTCCAGCAGGTCGAGGATTATTTCAACGTCGCGTGGGCTCTTGAGGTGGTGAACCTCGAGCACGCGGTTATCGGCGACGACGCTCAGGCCGGGTCTCTCACCGGGGTCAATGGCTATGTATATCTTTTTAAACCTCTCCCTTCCTTCGAGTTTGGCGAGGAGTTCGTCTATGAAGTTCTCGTTCCTCACGATCACCTTGACTGGGAAATCTACCCTGGAGTAGTCCTCCTCACCCGTCAGGACTACCTCGACGTCGAAGGGTATTTTATCCCCTACCCTAAGGCTGTGGAATGGTATGCGGTACTCCTTCAGCACCTTCGTTGCCAGGTAGTAAACCCTGGCGTCGCTTGTTACGATCGCTACTCTCATGGTCTCTGATACGTCTCCACAATTAAAAACCTTTCTAACCGTTCTAATCAAAAATTTTGGCCACGAAAGGCTTTGATTCTTTAGAAAAAAGTTTATAAGCCATTATTGGCAAGTAGAAAGGGGGATACGTATGCAGCCTCCTAAGAAAAAGAAGAAGGTCGAGGAGTTTGAGGAGGAAGAACTCTTCGAGGAAGAGGAGGGATGGGAACTCGAAGAGGACTGGGAGGATGAGGATTGGGAAGAGGAATGGGTGGATGAAGACTGGGAGGAAGAGGAGGAGTGGTGAGTTAAACGTTTTCTTTTACGCAACCCATTTATAGAACGGAGTTCTCTTTTCTCCCGGTGATGGAATGGCGTTCCTGAAGGTCGTTTCCCTGGAAAAGGCTCTCGAGGTCATAAACTCATTCCCGCTAGAGCCAAAAATCGAAACCGTTCCCCTGAACGAAGCCCTGGGCAGGGTTTTAGCAGAGGATGTGACATCACCGATAAACGTCCCGCCCTTCGACCGCGCCACCGTTGACGGTTATGCAGTTCGCGCAGAGGATACCTTCATGGCGAGCGAGAGCGAACCGGTTAAGCTGAAGGTCGTGGGGGAGATAAACGCTGGGGACACTCCTACTGTGGAACTTAAACCCGGTGTGAGCGTTTACATCTCCACGGGTGCACCCCTGCCCAGGAATGCCGATGCTGTGATACAGTTCGAGGACGTTGACCGAGAAGGCGACGAGGTAATCATCTACAAGCCGGCATATCCAGGCCTCGGCGTCATGAAGGCCGGAGCCGACATCCCGAAGGAGAAGGTCCTTCTCAAACGCGGAAGGAGGCTGACCTTCAAGGACACCGCACTTCTCTCTGCTGTCGGCTTCTCGGAAGTCAAAGTCTTCGGGAAGCCCAGGGTTGCCGTGATAAGCACAGGAAACGAAGTGGTTTTCCCGGGGACTGAGCTGAGGTACGGGCAGATATACGACATAAACGGCCGCGCCATAGCAGATGCCGTCAGGGAGCTCGGTGGCGAGGCTCTCTTCCTAGGCATAGCCAGGGACGACCGCGAGAGCCTCAAGGCCCTCATAGAGAAGGGAATCGAGTGCTGCGACATGGTAATCCTCAGCGGCGGCGCGAGCGGGGGAATAAGGGACCTGACCAGTTCGATAGTCGAAGAGCTCGGCGAAGTGAAGATTCACGGCATAGCGATTCAGCCGGGTAAGCCGACGATAATCGGCCTGATCAACGGAAAGCCCGTCTTTGGCCTGCCTGGATATCCGACCAGCTGCCTGACCAACTTCACCCTGCTCGTTGCACCCCTCCTGAGAAAGCTTCTCGGAAGGGAGATCGAGGTCAGAAAGGTCAGGAAGAGACTCGCCCACAAGGTCTTCTCCGTCAAGGGCAGGCGTCAGTTCCTGCCTGTCAGGGTAGAGGGCGAAAAAGCGATACCCATACTCAAGGGAAGCGGCGCGGTCACGAGCTTCATAGAGGCCGACGGCTTCATTGAGGTACCGGAGAACGTCGAGATACTGGAGGCAGGAGAGGAGGTCGAGGTTACTCTCTTCGGCTGAGTTTGTCGTCCCTCCAAATACCCCATCAAAACCTTTTTTAAACTCCTTCACCTTTTTCTCCCAGGTGAAGGACTATGCTGGACATAAAGCTCATCCGTGAAAATCCCGACCTCGTTAAGGGTGACCTCATAAAGCGCGGCGAGCTTGAGAAGCTCAAGTGGATAGACGAGATTCTGGAGCTCGACAGGAAGTGGCGCGAGAACCTGAGGAGAATAAACGCCCTCAGAAAGGAGCGCAACCAGCTGGCGGTTCAGATAGGCAAGCGCAAGAAGGCCGGCGAGCCGATAGACGACCTCCTTGCGAGGAGCAATGAGATAGTGAAGCAGATTGAGGCCCTTGAGAAGGAAGTCGAGGAACTGAGGGCAAAGATAGACTACTACCTCTGGCGTCTCCCGAACATCACCCATGAAACCGTTCCCATCGGTAAGGACGACAGCGAGAACGTTCCCATAAGGTTCTGGGGCAGGGCGAGAGTCTGGGAGGGCTTCCTTGAGAGCTTTAAGGAGCAGAGCCTCGGAAAGATGGAGTACGAAATCCTCGACTGGAGACCGAGGCTCCACGTTGACATGCTTGAACTCCTCCGCGGTGCCGACCTTGAGAGGGCCGCGAAGGTCAGCGGTGCGCGCTTTTACTACCTCATGAACGAGCTTGTCATCCTCGATCTTGCTCTCCTCCGCTTTGCTCTCGACAAGCTCATCGAGAAAGGGTTTACTCCAGTCATACCGCCGTACATGGTCAGGCGCTTTGTGGAGGAGGGCGTCACGAGCTTCGGTGACTTCGAGGATGTCATATACAAGGTCGAGGGCGAGGACCTCTACCTGATCCCAACCGCCGAGCACCCGCTCGCTGGAATGCACGCCAACGAGATAATCGAAGGGAAGGACTTACCGCTGCTCTACGTTGGAATAAGCCCGTGCTTCAGGAAGGAGGCAGGGACGGCAGGAAAGGACACAAAGGGAATCTTTCGCGTCCACCAGTTCCATAAAGTTGAACAGTTCGTCTATGCGAAGCCCGAGGAGAGCTGGGAGTGGCACGAGAAGCTCATAGCCAACGCCGAGGAGATATTCCAGGAGCTTGAGATTCCCTACCGCGTTGTGAACATCTGCACCGGCGATCTGGGATACGTTGCGGCAAAGAAGTACGACATCGAGGCCTGGATGGCCGGCCAGGGCAAGTTCAGGGAGGTTGTAAGCGCGAGCAACTGCACCGAGTGGCAGGCGAGAAGGTTAAACATCCGCTACCGCGACAAGACCCACGAGAAGCCCAGGTTCCTCCACACCCTTAACTCGACGGCCATAGCAACCTCAAGGGCGATAGTGGCGATACTTGAGAACTTCCAGACCGAGGAGGGGGTCGTAAAGCTCCCAAGAGCCATCTGGAAGTACACGGGCTTCAAGGAGATTCTGCCGGCCCACATGAAGGAGAAGTGCTGTCAGGGCTGAGCTTCTTATTTCCTTTTCTGCACTCTTGTACTATGTGCAGTACAGGAGTTTATAAAGGGTTGTACTGTGCATGGTACAACCTTAAACCCCTCCCCGCTCCCTTACCTTCCTCCTAACGTTTGGGTCGCGGTCGGCTATGAGCTTCAGAGCCTCCTCGAAGCTCATCCAGTCGGGAACTTCCTCGTTGATGTAGATTCCTGTTCTCCCGATGCTGTCCCTTCTCGTCAGAACGTGAACGCGCTCGGTGACGATGTCTATGCTCACTCCTAAAACTCTCGCCACCTCGCTCTCCCTTCCCATGACTTCCCTCTCGATGTGCCCCCTCTCGGTGGGGATTATCAGGATTAGCTTCTTATTAACGCCAGGGACGCGTTGCCTGGTCTTCACTCCCCACATGTCTATCATCCCGCCCCACCTGTAGAACTCAAGCTCCCTGTCGGTGGGGTCGATCAATGGAAAGGTGACCGTCGTTTCCCCATCTATCTCGATGACGCCCTTGATGAGGTGCCAGGGGGTTGCCATGACTATTTTTCTCCTGCTCACAAGCCCCTCAAGAGCGAGCTCGATTAGGTAGCTCGGCACCCGGTAGGGGATGAAGATATCTATGTCGCTGTCCCTTCTTACATCTCCCCTGGCGACGCTGCCGTAGAGCTGTGGGTCAAACTGACTGAGGCGTTCCATAATCTCAAGTGCTTTCTCCCGCTTCTCCTGGAGGTAGCGCCATCTCTTGGGGGAGTAGCTGACCTCCCTCTCGTCCCAGACACGGACAACTTTTTCACGCGGCATCGAGCTAAGCTCGACCGGAACGTTTAAAGCCCTACCGATAGCGTTTTATATAGCTGGAACCAGTTTTGGGTGGTGAAAGAGATGCCAGTGCTGGGATTCAACGTAACCAAAATAGAGCTCGAGAGGATTACCCTCGCGGTGCCTCAGGGCCAAATAGAGGTCAGGCTCTCCCCCAAGGTTAAAGAGATGCGCCTCGGAGAGATACGCACTCCCACGGGGAAGCTGAACGGGATAGAAGTACTCTTCAGATACGAGATCGATTACAACCCCAAAATCGCCCAGGGTGCGATCGAGGGCGTGATACTCTACGTTCCGCCCCAGAAGGATAGAATGGATGATATACTTAACCTCTGGGAAGATGAGAAAAAGATAGACTCCCTGACCTTCGCGGAGGTCGTCAACTTCATAACCAAGGAGATTTCCCCGATCCTCATGCTGATGGCCAAGGAGATGCGTCTGCCCTACCATATACCCCTTCCGAGGGTTGAGGTCAAGCCTCAGCCCCAGTGACACCTTTCCCTTCTTTCTAATGATATATTCCCTCGGCCTCGTGGATTTTGTTCGCGGCTTCCTTGAGACCCTCCCTCATCATGGCGTTCTCTGCCAGCTCCAGCGCCCGAAGGTAGGCCTTCTTGTTGAAGTAGTACTCAACGGTCTCTATATCCGCCAGAACTTCCTCCGATCCAGTGGATGCCGCGAACTGCTTGAGCGCAGCTATGCGGACCCTGACCCGGAACCTAAGGTCGCTCTTGGTCTCCAGAACGCTCTTGTACGTCCCCATAGCCTCGTTGAGCTTGCCCATTCCAATGAGGGCTTCAGTTAGCTCGGTGAGCTTCTCAGCGGCCATCTCATCGTTCCCCTTGGCTCTGTAGGAGCTCACTATCTGGTAGAGCATCCTCGCGGTGTTGAGTCCGATGAGTTTGGCCCGGCTGAAGTTCTTCGCAAGCAGATACGCGTACTGAGCCTTCACGAGGCAGCTTGTCGTCCCGTCGAGGTCACCCTGGGAGTAAGCTACCTTGCTTGCCTTCTCGAAGTTCTTGGCTGCGGTGTCCATCATCTCAATGAAATGTATGTCGTAGCCGAATATGGCACGAATGAATCCCGCAAGCCGGTAGAACGCCTCCGCCGCACCCTTGGCATCGCCTTTCTCCAGCCTACCCTCGGCAATCTGACCATAGAGGGTTATCAGGGTCTCGGCGAGCCTCTTGTAAGACTCAACGTCGTTTATGGTCCTGTAGTAACGGTAAGCCGCCTCGTACGCCCTTATGGCCATGGGTATGTCATCGTTGTCCTGGTAGGAGTTGCCCAGGTCCTCGTAGATGGCCGCAAACTCCTCTGCGTACTTCATAAGGTTCCTCTCATCGTTAAGCGTCATGAAAATCTCAAGGACGTTTGAGCAGTACTCATCGAGAATATCGAGATTAACCTCGGCCCGGGAGATTTCCTCCTCTATGAGGTCGATATACAGGTAAGCGCTCTTCAGGAGGGAGGGGCGGGCCTTCTCAATGGCCTTCGTCTTTTTGAGAAGAACGTATCCTAGGTACTTGTAAAGCCTTGCGGCATCTTCGGTTTTACCTTCTTCCTCATAACCTTTGGCGGCGCGAAGGACCAATTTGAGTCCATCCTTGATTCTTCCCTCATTGAGCCTCTTGAAAGCGAGCTGTTCTAGCTCTTCTGGCCCCTCTAGCCCAACGTTCGCTGGCAAATTTCTCACCCCACATGATTCAAGTCCAGGGCTTGCTGGCTAAATTTAAGGGCTCGGGATATTTAAGCGTTGTCTATGCCCATACTATTCTGTACCCTGCTGCCTTTCTCAGGCGGTTCATAACCGCGAATCCAAGGCCCCTCTCCTCGATGCCCTCGGCGATTATCACGTCAACGCCTCTCTTATCGAGCTCTCTGAGTGCCCTGAAGAGGTTTCTCGCCACCTCTTCCTCCGTTTTCCCCAGGTGGAAGAACTCGTCCGCCTCGTACTCCTCCGTTGCCATGACTCCAACTCGCAGGCCCTTGGAACGGTACACCTCCACCAGCTCGGCTATCTTTCCCTTCACGTTTTCCCTCTTCCCCTCGACAACTATCACCTGAGCACTGGGCGAGTAGTGCCTGTACTTCATGCCCGGGGAACGGGCCACATCGACGAGTTTACCCCTAACAGCGGGGTGTATCTCGACTTCCCCTATTACCTTCTCTATCTCCTCGAGTGGCAGGCCACCGGGCCTCAGCAGGGTCGGCCTCTCTGAGCTCAGGTCTATAACCGTTGACTCGACACCGATCTTCGTTTCGCCGCCATCGATTATGCACTCGATTCTCCCGTAGAAGTCGTCTATCACGTGCTCCGCCAGCGTTGGGCTCGGCTTTCCACTTATGTTTGCTGAAGGCGCCGCAATCGGAGTGCTGGCCTTTATGAGGGCGAGTGCTATTGGATGCGCTGGCATCCTTACCGCGACTGTGTCGAGGCCGCCGGTGGTAACGTACGGAACCTCTCCCCTCTTGGGCAGGACCATCGTCAGGGGGCCCGGCCAGAATCTTTCAGCCAAAAGCTTTGCCTCCCTGGGAACTTCTTCAGCGAGCTTTTTCAGGTCGTCAAATTCTGCGATGTGAACTATGAGCGGATTGTCGGCTGGTCTTCCCTTGGCCTCGAAGATTCTCCTCACAGCGTTCTCGTTGAGTGCATCTGCGCCAAGACCGTAAACGGTCTCTGTAGGAAACGCGACGAGCCTTCCTCCCAGTATGAACCTCGCGGCTATTCTTATCCCCCTCTCGTCAAGTCCATCTCGCATGTTAATTACTACCGTCATTCTCTCACCAAGGATTCAGCGGGATAAGGCAGTTAAAAACGTTACCCAGCGACTTCCTCGTAGACCCTCTCGACTTCCAGAGCTGTTCTGCTCCAGGAGTACAACCCTGCGATCCTCCTCCCGATGTGGCCAGCTTTAGCATTAGACTTCGGTTCGAGGAACAATTTCACCGCATTAACCAGCTCATCGAAGCTTCGAAACGTTAGGCCGTTTTTGCCCTCCCGGATCAGCTCGGGTATTGCACTAACACGCCTCCCGACGGCAGGGACTCCGAGAGCGTTGGCCTCCAGTATGACCAGCCCAAAGCCCTCTCTCTTGGACGGCAGAACCAGAAGCCTGCTCCTTGACAGTACCGCGCCAACGTCGCGGCGATAGCCGGCAAACTCGACGTTCGGAGGTGCAGTCGCCTGGAGCCTTCTCCTGAGGGGACCGTCGCCGACGACCAGAAACTTTTCGTTCGGAAGGGCGCGTGCCAGCTCTATGAACGTCTCCGGGCTCTTGTAGTCTCTGAGCGCACCGATGAACGTGATGTACTCTCTCCTTCCCTCCGCCGGTTGGAGAGGTTTCACTCCGTTGGGCACGACTCTGACCCTTCCCGCACCAAGGGATGCGGCTTTTCCCGCGAGCCAGTGGCTAACGGCTATGATTGCATCGGCACTGGTTAGTGTTCTCTTGACGTAGAACCGTCCCAGGGTTAGCCTTGCCGTGTGCTCCAGATCGCTGCCGTGGGCAGTGACTACCAGGGGCAGTTCGGTTCTCTCTTTCGCGAGGACGGCGGCGTAGCTGGTCGTCCCCACGAAGTGGGCGTGAATCAAATCGAAGTCAAATTCCCGGTGGAGCCTGCATATTTTCTTTGCCCCCAGCAGGGCAAAGGTCGTCCCCCTGATCCCGTACACCGGTGGGACGCTGACTTGATGCACAAACTCAGCCTCAAATGATCTCGGCTTAACCGGCCCGTAGGTGAGAACGTGAACCTCGTGCCTTCTTCTCAGCTCCCTCACGAGGTTGTCCAGGTGGTTCGCAACGCCTCCGCCGTGGGGTGGGTAGTGTCCTACCATCAGAATCCGCATTTTGACCGGAGAAAATGGAGAAGAGACGTTAAAAAGGCTTATGGTCTTCCGTGGTTCCTTCCGCCGGGCGTTCCGGGTGAGGGTCTCTTGGTCGTCAGTTTGGCTAGGGTGCCCTTTATCTCGGGGATTAGCTCGTTGAGGAGGAGGGAGTATTTGCCCTGCTTGAGGGCCTCCTTTGCCTGGCTGATAAGGGACTCCAGTTCGCTCACGTCGTAGCCCTTCCTCTTGAGAACCTTGGCCATCACCTCGAACTGATGTATCTCCATTCCCAGCCGCATTTTCACCGATCCCTGGTAAACGGTTCTCATCTCGCGATATGCCCGCGATATGACGAAGTCCGCGTTGAAGCTTGCCATCATGGCTAGCCGGTACGCTCTGGAATATTCGCCGGAGTTGTAAGCGTCCCATGCGGCCTTTAATGCGGTCTTTGCCTCTTCGAGTTTCTTTCTAGCTTGAGGTATCTGGAGTCCATCAAGGAGCCCCTCGGCGCGGCCCGTCTTGTTCTGGACGTTGATGAGCAGGGAGTAAACCTCCTCCCTCGTGGGGGACTGGATGAGGTTATCCTCGTTGTAGGAGACGAAGTGGCTCTTCATCCAGGCGTCTATCTTCTCACGGCTCAGCGGGAACATCGGCTTTTCCTCAGAATAGGTTGCCGCGTACTTGACCTCGGATACGTGCATAAAGCGCTCCAGAGCGGCTATCGTCACGTTTTCCCTACCCTCCTCGGTCAGTACGAGAATCGGCTTTCCTCTGAACTCGTACGGCATAAGCTTCATGGCCCGCAGGTAACCCTCAATAGCAAGGGCATCACGGCCGTTGGCTATGACGACGGTTCCTATCTCGTTGAAAGCCTCCGGGAACTCCTCCTTGAGTGCCTGGATTACTATGAGGTTCGTCTCGTACCTGGTTTCGCCGTACCAGCGCTCGTACGGGATTCCAAACTCATCAAAATCCCTTGTGTACTCCTCCGGTATCGCCACGGGGCCGCCTACGATTATCACCCTCTCAGGCTCAGCGCTGAGTATCTCGGCGCTCACTGCCGGATCGTAGGTGCCCCACGGGCTGACCACGAGGTATGCCCCCAGAAGGTCTGCCACGTTCCCGGCTATCGCCCAGTCGGCCTCGTTGTCGCTGACTAGGATGACCAGCCGAGTTTCCCCGGCGGATGCACGGGGGAGGGGTGTTAAGCTCAGGATGAAGATAAAGCTGATGAACATTACAAGGCCTTTTTTACCCATCACGTCTTCTCACCTGCTTCTACCTTGGGAAAAGGCTTATTTAAGCCTTTTTCACGCAATCGTTTGCCTCCGTTCGAGGGTGAGGAAAATAGGGGGATAGAAATCCTCTCCCGGCGGTCGAAATATTAACGGACGTTCAGAAACGTTTACTCACGTTTAAAAACATCTCTGAAGACTTTTTGGGTGTATTCTCTCAGGGTCAAGTTTTCTCTTTTCGCCAGCTTTTCGAGGAGTTTTTGAGAGTGGCTTCCGTACTGGGCGGCCTTCTTCTCGCGCTCGACTATCTCCTTCGGTAGACCGAGCTCGCCGGCCGTCTTCCTAAGAATGGCCTTTCTGACGCCGTCCTCGATCTTTGCACCAGCCGGTGTTCCCAGAGCGACGGACACGACCGCTAGGTCAAGGAACGGCACGCGCCCCTCAACGGAGTTGAGCATGGATATTTTATCGTCCCTGGCCAGGTTTCTCTCCCCCATTTCGAGGAGATCCCTCTCCATCAGCGCTGGGTCCTTGAGGTACTTGGCATAGCCGCCGAACAGTTCATCCGCCCCCTGCCCGCTCAGGAGGAGCCTACAGCCCTCTCTACCTGCGAGCCTCGTGGAAAAATACAGTGGGACCCCTATCGCGAGGTTCATCGGATTCGCTTCCTCGATGGCGAAGATAATCCTTGGAACGGCCTCACGGACGTCGTCCAGGTCAAAAACGTATTCCCTGAGGGGAAGTCCTAGAAGCTCACTGGCCCTTCTGGCCCACTCCAGGTCGGGGCTGCCCTCGGCGCCGGCGGTGTATAAGACGACATCGGAGTGCTGAGCGGCCAGCAGAGCTATGAGGGAGCTGTCTAGTCCGCCGGAGAATAGAACGCCGGTTCTTTTTCCTATTCTTACTTTAACTGCGTGAGTCAGGGCATTAATAAGGGCGCGCTTTGCTCCCTCCGGAGTTAGGGTTACCCTCCTCAGCTCCGTGAGCGTGAGGACCTTCCTTCTCTCCACGCCCCGTCGGGAGATTACAACGAGCTCACCAGGTTCCACGGGAATCGCTTCCTCGCCTATGGCCCAAAGAACTTTCTTCTCCGATGCGAAGAAACCCCTTGGGGAGTAGTAGAGCGGCCTTATACCCACGGGATCGCGGAAGAGGTATATCCTCTCCCCGTCGCTGAAGGCCACTGCGTAGTCGCCCTCAAGCATGGTCATAGTTTTCCTAACTGCATTCCACACGTCCAGTCCGCTTTCAAGGAGATGCTCGATGAGTCTCAGGATCACCTCGCTGTCGACGTCCGTCTCGAAGGATGCACCTTTTTCCTCCAGGTACCCCCTCAGATGGCGGTGGTTGTAGATTTCCCCGTTGTGGACGAGGGCGAGGTCGTTGTAGAATGGCTGAGTGTATTCTGGGGAGCCTGTCATCGCCAGCCGACACTGAATGAGGCCAATCATCCCGTCCGGAATCTCGGCAACGCGCGAGAAGTCTTCTGATTTGAGCACTCCCTTATCGGTCCACACACCGAAGGAGTCCCTTCCCCTGTGCTTTCCCGCGAGTATCATCCTCACGAACCTACCCCTTAAACCCTCACCGATTCCTCCGGCTATCAGGCACATGCTCTCACCGTATGGATTTGAACATACGATGCCAAAAGACTTCTTCCTTATCCATTGAAAAAGTTTTCACAATCCGTTCCCCTGACTGAAAGTCCGCTCAAAAACTTCATATTCGAATGAACTAAGTCAGGTCGCCACAGGTGCAGCGATGCTCGTAGGCCAGGGTCTCAAGGTCATCGAATCCCACTCCAGTCCTGGCGGAGATGTAGAGAACCCTCGTCGGGGGAGCCAGCTCCGGAAGGGTCGAGCACATCCTGTAGGCGAGGAGCCCCTGTGTGGAGGGTTCCAATCTGAGCCTGGCGGTGAGGTACTCAATGTCGTCGAGGTACCGCCTGTACTCCTCTAGATCCCGCACGGTGTCAACCTTGCTCATCGCTGGAACGGTGGTGGTTCCGAGGCACAGCTCTATCATCAGACCAAAGAACCTGGCGAAACAGAAATCCGTCGGTTTCTTCAACACCTCCGGACTAAAGAGGTAAACCGTGAGCGGCTCTGGGAGGTTCTCCATCAGCCTGACGCCGAAGTCGTGGAAGAGAAACGTCTCCATCTGGCCGGGGGTGTCTAGGAGCACGTAGTCGTTTTTTCCGTCCAGCTCTATGATCGAAGAAACGTACTCAGAAACCCGTGGGAGGAGCCTATCGTAGCTCTCAACTATTGCCCCGTTGGGGCCATAGCCTTCCTCCATCAGTTCCCACGCCGTTATATCGTCTCTCACATCGAGGTTCGGTCTGTAGGGCAACCTCTTTACGCCCGTGTCCAGGTTCACGTACGAGACGGTGTAGCCGTTTTCCTCTAGGTATTTTCCAAACGCCCGGGTTAGGGTGGTCTTTCCGCTTCCGGCAGTCCCCACAAAGGTCAGTATCATCTCATCACCCTGGCCTTGAAGCCGGATATCCTTGCTATTCTCTCGGCCAACTCCATGTATGCCTTTGCGCCCTCAGATTCGGGTTTGTACTCAACCACAGGAACGCCCTCAAGGGTCGCCTCCCTTACGGCAGGATCCTCGGGGATGACGGCAAGAAGGGGCAGTTCCATTACTTCCTCTGCCACCTCGGGCGGAATTTCGGTCTCGCTGCGCCCGTAACGGTTCAGAACGAAGCCCAGAATCGCCAGACCCGCCTTCCTCAGAACCATCCCCACCTTCATGGTGTCGGTAACGCACGAGATTTCGGGGTTTGTGACGAGAAGAACTTCCTCTCCGCTCAGCATGGCGTTCATAGCGTCCATTTGAAGGCCAGCCGGGGAGTCTATGACAACAAAATCGAACCTATCCTTCAGCCGCTTTATCGTCTCGGGGAGCTTCCTTGGGTCGGCCCGTATAACGTGCTCCCAGTCTATCGACGCGGGAACGAGGTGAACGTTCTCATAAGCTGTGGCGTATATGGCGTCGCTTATGGTTGCCCTACCGGCCAGAACATCGTGAAGGGTAGTGTAAGCGTCGTCTATTCCCATGACAAGGCTCAGGTTGGCCATTGTGAGGTCTGCATCAACGGCACAGACGTGATAGTTCATCTTCCCAAGGGCGATGGCGAGGTTAGCCGTCGTTGTGGTCTTTCCCGTGCCTCCCTTGCCGGAGGCTATGGATATCAGCCTACCCATTGTCCCACCCATTTATTTTTCGGCTAAACCTTTATGAACCTTTAGTTATAGCCCCCTTTGGAAGTAACGCAAAAGAAGGAGAGTTTGAAATCTTCTGAGGTGAGAGAGATGAGGATGTTTGTTGCTGATACGAGCGTGATCGTTGACGGCAGGCTGACCCAGTTCCTTGCGGGCGTTGAAGGGAAGGTCAAGGTCATCATACCCGAGGCGGTCATAGCGGAGATAGAGCACCAGGCCAACGAGGGGAAGGCGATAGGCCACGTTGGGCTCGAGGAGCTCAAGAAGCTCCGCGAAATGGCAAACGAGGGCAGGATCATACTGGAGTTCCATGGAGAGAGACCCGAGCTCTGGCAGATAAAGAGGGCCAAGTCCGGGGAGATAGACAACATAGTCAGGGAGATAGCCAGGGAGCTGGGCGCCACCCTGATAACCGGCGACCAGGTGCAACGGGATATAGCGATAGCCAAGGGCATAGAGGTGATATACCTGACCGCCAGAAAAGAGGTCAAGCACCGCCTGGAGGATTTCTTTGACGAGACGACGATGAGCGTTCACCTGAAGGCCGGGCTGAGGCCCCTCGCAAAGAAGGGAAGGCCGGGCGAGTGGAGGCTCGTTCCGACGGGCGAGGAGGTTTTGACCGACGAGGAGCTTGAGGAGATAGCCGACGACATAGTCGAGAGGGCAAAGCGCGACCCCGAGAGCTTCATAGAGCTCGACGAGCCCGGAGCGACTGTCGTTCAGCTCAGGAACTACCGTATAGTCATAGCCAAACCGCCCTTCGCGGACAGGATAGAGATAACCGCCGTCAGGCCGGTCAAGAAGCTCAGCATAGAGGACTACGAGCTGAGCGAGAAGCTCATGGAGCGCCTCAGGGAGAAGGCGGAGGGGATACTCATCGCCGGAGCACCCGGTGAAGGAAAGACGACCTTTGCCCAGGCCTTGGCTGAGTGGTACGCGGGCATGGGCAAGATAGTCAAGACGATGGAGAAGCCCCGCGACCTTCAGGTCGGTGAAGAGATAACCCAGTACACTGCCCTGAGCGGCAGGATGGAGAAGACCGGTGACATACTCCTCCTGGTGAGGCCGGACTACACGATATTCGACGAGATGAGGAAGACGAGCGACTTCAAGATATACGCTGACCTTCGCCTGGCGGGAGTGGGTATGGTAGGAGTTGTGCACGCAACGAAGCCGATAGATGCAGTCCAGCGCTTCATCGGAAGGGTGGAGCTCGGAATGATACCACAGATAGTCGATACCGTCATCTTCATCAAGGCCGGAAGGGTCGCCAAGGTCCTGACGCTGGAGTACCTCGTCAAGGTGCCGAGCGGCATGAGGGAGGAGGATTTAGCGAGGCCGGTGATAGAGGTTCGCGATTTTGAAACTGGCGAGCTTGAGTACGAGATATACACTTACGGCGAGGAGATAAGCGTCGTGCCCGTCAAGAAGGAGGAGAAGGCCCCGGCGCTGAGGCTGGCAGAGAAGAGGCTCAAGCAGGAGATAAAGAAGTTCCTGCCCGATGTCTATACCGAGGTCGAGATAGTAAGCCCGCACAAGGCGATAGTTTACGCCGACGAGTTCGATATTCCTGCGATAATCGGCAAGAAGGGGAAGAGGATTACAGAGCTGGAGAAGAGGATAGGTATAAGCATCGACGTCAAGAGCTTCACCGAGAGGGAAGCCGAGAGGCCGAAGGAAAAGATACCCGTAGAGATAGAGGAAAAGAAGAAAACGATTGTCCTGAGGGTTTCACCCGACTACGCGAAGAAACCCCTCAAGTTCTACGGTGGCGAGCAGTACGTCTTCACCGCAACGCCCAGCAAGAAGGGCCTCGTCAAGGTCAGCAAGAGCACGCCGATAGGAAAAGAGCTGAAAAGGCTCATCGAGGCGGGGATATCCATCTGGGCGACCGCCTGAGAAAACTTTTTATAGTTTGCCTTCTTCTTTTTCATGGTGGTAAGAAGTGGGAGCCGCCGATGTGCTGGCCACCCTTGGAGCGGTCTTTTTCATTATCCTAATCCTCACCCCCTTCCTTCCAACGGGCATGAGCTTCCTGGGGACACTCCTTCTGGCCTTTCCCCTGGTAATCATGGTACTCCTACTGGTTAAGGTCTATGAGATCGAGGATAGACTCGCAGAGCTGAAAAAGGCCCTTGAAGAGCTGAAGAACTTGGAAGCCCGGGAAGATGGGGAATGAGTATGACGTCCTTGAGGCCGTTGGGGCAGTCGTGGCAGGGGTTGGGTTGGTAGTTCTCCTTATTGCCAGAGAAGCCGGGCTGCTCTTTGGTCCTCTCCTGCTTGCAATGGGGCTCATTGTATGGAAGATGGGCGAAATGAGGAGGGAGTTCAACGAGAAGCTCGAATCCCTAAGGGGGGAGATAGAGTCTCTTAAAGGCCCGGGAGGCACCATTGATGGTTGACGTCTCCACCAGGGGCTTTGGGGTAATCGTCCTTTCAATCCTCTTACTGATGTATCCTGTGAGATGGTTCTTTGTCATCATGGTTGTTCTGCTCTTTGCCCTCGTCGGCTGGACATTCATCGGGGTGGCGAACGAGATAGGCACTTTGAGATCAGAGATATCGACTTTGAACCGCGAAATAAAGAGGCTCAAGAAGGAGCTTGAGGAGGTGAGGGGAGATGAAGCTCGTTAGGGATCTCTCGGCGCTCTTTGCACTTCTCATATCCATCTCCATGCTTATGTACGCCCAGCCAGAACACAGGAAGGCTGTGGATTTCTACCTTGGCGTTTCCTTCGTTGTTCTGGCCTTTCTGCTTCTCGCCATCTGGAGGGAGCTGGAGCGCCTGGAAGACAGGATTCTCGAACTGGAGTTCATCCTAGGTGAGTCCAGTGGGGGAGAGGACGATGGTGAGGGTATGGAAGGATAGGGTTTTCTGGACTCTGGCAATTGGAGGCCTACTTGCATATCTGTCGGTGTTCTTTGTTGGTTCAGACGCCCTACTGGTGGGAAGTTTCCTCTGGGTACTGGCCTTTGTTTACCTACTCGTTTCAAGCATCGAAAAGTGGACGGGATTCAAAAGATCCACGTAACGGCTCAGCTGCGAGGGTACTCATCACGCCTCAGCTAGCGAAATTGTCTTCATCGCCGGGCTAAGTTCTCGCAAGATTTTTTAACCCTTTTCCGGAGGAGAGAACATGCTGGTTCTGGCCTCTGCCTCACCGAGGAGGCGGGAGATACTCGCCCGGTTCCTAGATAAGTTCGAGGTTATTCCGAGCAGGGCGAGTGAGGAGTGCGACCTGGAAAACCCCGCCGAGTACGCCCTGGAACTCGCCAGGAGGAAGGCATGGGAAGTTTACGAACGCGTGGGCGGAACCGTCATCGGCGCCGATACGGTGGTCAGCATAGATGGGAAAATCCTTGGAAAGCCCAAAGATGAGGGAGACGCCTTTAGAATGCTCAAGCTTCTCAGCGGAAGGGTTCACAGGGTCACGACGGGCTACTGCATAATCCATGGAGGTAAAGAAATATCCGGATCAGTTATCACGGAGGTCAAGTTTCGCGAGCTGGACGATGAGTTAATATGGGCCTACATCGAGACCGGCGAGCCCATGGACAAGGCCGGTGCCTATGGAATCCAAGGAAAAGCCGGCCTCTTCGTTGAGTGGATTAAAGGGGACTACTACAATGTCGTCGGCTTCCCGCTGGAGATAGTCTGGAAGCTGAGGGAGCTTGGATTTGACGTCATATCACGCTGAGGGCATTTATTTTTCAGATACCTCTCTTCAGAGGGGGTGGTTTCTAAAACTCCGCCGGTGAGCCTCTCGGGAAATCACTTTTTATGGTTCCGAGAGTATAACTTATTGTCACTATTTTGAGCATTGATTGTAACGAAATTTCTTCGAGAATCATAACAGGGAAGGAGCAGGGTTCGAAAACGCCGGCAACTTGTTAAAATTGGATATTTTGGATTTTAAAATATTAATATCGCTGTTTTCGGCGTTTGGACGTACCACGGTGCTCGGGAAATTACATGAACTTTTCTGTTCACTGAACGTTTGCAGTCTCTTGGACTCCCCTTTAACTCTTCCGAGCTCTCTGGCCTCACCGTTTCAGGCATTATGAGAGTCCCTTTTCTATCGGTTTCCAGAAAGGCTTAAATATTGGGAGTGTTTTAGAGGCTTATTAGGCAAATGGGAGGAAATTCCAGCCTGTTGCAATAAGACTCTAGGAGAATTGAAAGGTGCTTTGAGAACTCTGGGGTCTGGCGGAACAACTTTTTGTACGTTGCAATAAGACTCTAGGAGAATTGAAAGATACACGGACAAGCGGTGGGGTTTCTTGAGTTTCGTGACAAAGTTGCAATAAGACTCTAGGAGAATTGAAAGGTCGAACTCGGTAAGCTCAGCCACGCGGCCCACCATAAGTTGCAATAAGACTCTAGGAGAATTGAAAGGTCACTATTGCGTCGAAGATTGTGTAGGCCATGTCCTCGGTTGCAATAAGACTCTAGGAGAATTGAAAGCGTTGAACATCACGAACCTCTCCTGACCAACCTGGTTGCAATAAGACTCTAGGAGAATTGAAAGCTCTCAATACACGCCGAATCCACCACCGCGTGGAAAGTTGCAATAAGACTCTAGGAGAATTGAAAGGTGGGGTTTCTCCTGTATTATTCTCTTAAGCTCGGGTAGTTGCAATAAGACTCTAGGAGAATTGAAAGGGTTGTGGACTACTTCGCGACGGGGTGAGAAAATGGAGTTGCAATAAGACTCTAGGAGAATTGAAAGTTGGCTTTGTACTAGCATACTATCATCACTTCATCGCGTTGCAATAAGACTCTAGGAGAATTGAAAGAGGGGATTGTGATGTACGCCGCAGGAATGGAGGCCGGCGTTGCAATAAGACTCTAGGAGAATTGAAAGGAACGGGACAACACTAACAGACGCTGATTTTGTATTAGTTGCAATAAGACTCTAGGAGAATTGAAAGTAGAGAACAGTTGCAGTCACAAGAAAAATTACCTTACGTTGCAATAAGACTCTAGGAGAATTGAAAGCTCCGAAGGCATCTGAACCGAGAACGGGAGCGGCTCGTTGCAATAAGACTCTAGGAGAATTGAAAGATGAGGAACATCAGGAGCGCGAGGGCGATGTAGGGGTGTTGCAATAAGACTCTAGGAGAATTGAAAGGTTTTTTGAGATCCTCATCGCTGAGGCATATTTCATGTTGCAATAAAAGACTCTAGGAGAACTCCGAGGTTTTTATGAGTTTAAGTTCGAGGGGGTGTGGGGGACGGAACGTCCCCCCTCAATAAGACTCTAGGAGAATTGAAAGCAAACTTACAATAACTCTCCGAACAAGAGGTCTTCCTTTTTTCCTCCCGCCTTCTTGAAAACCCTCTCGCTCCAGGAGACGCTCCCAACGTCCCTTGGCCTGTGGGCGTCGCTCGCGAAGACCAGCTTTACACCGCGCCTTATGCATTCCCTTATGAAGCCCATATCTGGAACGCGGTAGCGGGAGCTTATCTCGAAGGCCTTTCCTTCTGCCTCCGCTAGCTCTATGAGCTCCCTCAAGCTTTCCTCATCGGGATAGCCGATGTACGGAAAACTCGCCCCGAAGTGCCCGATTACGTCAACGCTCTCGTCTAGTATTGCAGCTTTCACGAGCTCAATGTATTCCTCCGGGTCATTTAGCCAGAGGTGGACGCTGGCAATGACGTAATCGAGCTTTTCAGCAATCCCCGCGGCCACGTCGACGCCGCCGGAGGTTATATTGGCTTCGATCCCTGCCAGAACAGTTATCTCGCTCTCCTCTCCCCAGTGGCGGATCTCTCGGATATATCGGTTGAAGGCTTTCCCGGTTAGGTAGTGGCTGTGGTCGCTTATCCCGATAAGTTTCAAGCCCCTGACCTCTGCGGCCGCAACGTTGTCTCCTATCCCGCCAACGCCGTCGGAGTACGCTGAGTGAGTGTGCATATCGTGGGGAAAGTCTAGCATGTTAGGAACTCCGTAGGGGGATTAAAAAGCCTTCTGGACAAAATATCCAACGTAAAGCCCATCCTTGAGTTTTGACAACCTTTAAATACGTCAAAAGAGAAACTCAGCCGGTGGTGGAAATGGTCGAGCGCTCCAAGGTTAGGGTTCTCGTTGCAAAACCCGGACTTGACGGTCACGACAGGGGAGCCAAGGTCGTTGCGAGGGCCTTGCGCGATGCAGGTTTTGAGGTCATCTACACGGGCATAAGACAGACGCCGGAGCAGATAGTGGAGAGCGTCATTCAGGAGGACGTTGACGTCCTTGGAATAAGCATCCTCTCCGGCGCACACATGGTTCTGATTCCCAAGATACTCAGGCTCCTTGAGGAGCGCGGTATAAAGCCCAACGAGGACGTTCTCGTTATAGCCGGCGGGATAATCCCACCCGACGATGCCGAGCAGCTTGAGAAGACCGGGGTTGCCAAGGTCTTCGGCCCGGGTAGTCCGATCGGTGACATAATAAGTTTCATAGACGAGAACGTCACGAAGCTCAAGAAGTTCAGGTCGGCATGAGCCAACATTTATAATTTCTTTCTGGATAATTTGTCCGAGTGGTGGCGATGATAGACGACCTTATAGAACGCATGCTCCAGGGGGACAGGCGCGCGACGGCGAGGCTCATAACCCTCGTCGAGAACGATGAGGACAAGGCAAGGGAGATAATACGGAAAATACATCCCCACACGGGGAACGCATACATCGTCGGCATAACCGGGCCTCCCGGTGCGGGAAAATCTACCCTTCTCGACAAACTCATCCGCGTTGCGAGGGAGGAGGGGAAGGTCGTAGGCGTCATAGCCATAGACCCCACATCCCCCTTCACCGGCGGCGCTTTGCTCGGCGACAGGATAAGGATGCAGAGGCACTCCACCGACCCCGGAGTTTTCATCAGGAGCATGGCAACCAGGGGTTCCCTCGGTGGACTCGCCAAGGCCACCAACGATGCCATAAAGGTTCTCGATGCCTACGGCTGTGACGTCATCTTCGTTGAGACCGTCGGCGTCGGCCAGATCGAGATTGACATCGTCAAGACGGCCGATACCGTGGTTCTCGTAACCGTGCCCGGTTTGGGAGATGATGTGCAGGCAATAAAGGCAGGCCTTATGGAGATAGCGGATGTCTTCGTAATCAACAAGGCCGACAAGGAAGGAGCGGATGCGACCTACTTCGAGCTCAACCTCATGCTCGACCTTGAGAAGGAGCGCTGGGAGAAGCGCGGCTGGAGGCCGCCTATAGTCGAGACCGTGGCGACAACGATGAAGGGAATCAGGGAGCTCTGGTCAGCTATAAAAGAACACCATGGGTTCCTTGTTCAGAGCGGGGAGATAGAGCGGAAGAGGAAGTTCCGTGCCGAGGAAGAGGTCAAGACAATAGTTTCGGGCAGAATAGCCAAGGCCATAAGCGAGAGGCTCGATGAAGAAGAGGTGGCGGCCCTGATAGAAAAGGTCGTAAGGAGGGAGGTTGACCCTTACTCTGCCGCGGATCTTGTACTTGAAAAAGCCCTGGGGGTGAAGGTATGATAAAGAAGATAGACCACGTTGGTATAGCCGTTAAGAACCTTGACGAGGCCATCAAGGTCTGGGAGGGTCTCGGCCTAAAGGTCGAGGAGATTGAAGAGGTGCCAGACCAGAAAGTAAGAACTGCCATAATCCACGTTGGGGAGAGCAGGATTGAACTGCTTGAAGCCACTTCCGAAGACTCCCCGATAGCCAAGTTCATAGCCAAACGCGGTGAGGGCATACACCACATAGCCCTCGGCGTTGAGGACATCGAGGGGCACCTCGAGAAGCTCAAGGAAGAGGGTTACAGACTCATAGATGAAAAGCCGCGCATAGGTGCGGGTGGTGCGAAGATAGCGTTCGTCCATCCGAAGGCAGTAACGGGTGTGCTTCTCGAACTCTGCGAAAGGGAAGAGTAATCCATGAAATCTCTCTATTTTGGGTGCATAGTTTCTTTTTCTCTTTAACTCAATGGTCCGAGTATTGATGCATTTAATTGCACACAGTAACGTTTATAAGAACATTGACAAACTTACTGTGGCTGTAATGCCATGACCGTATAAATTGAGTAATGTGTGCGAAGTGATGGCCTATGATGTTTAGGGGGCGGCCCCTGAGAAAGGAATCACGAATACTGGACTATCGTCGTCTTAACGATATTCTGGTGAGGAACCCAAACCGGAAGAAGATTCTCATAACCAGAAGGTCTCCCTTCGAGGTTAACGCTCCGAACGTTTACCAGATCTGGATCACCAAGGTTTCCCATCCCAACGCAGTCCATCCCTCCAAGCTCCACGTCATCGAGCAGATCGTGTGGGACAGGCTCCAGGGTGAGAAATCCGACGTTGTTCTGGACGCCGTCGAGTATCTGATGATAGAGAACGGGGTCGAACCCACGCTTCGCTTTGTGGGCAAGATACGGGACATGGCCGTCATGAAGAACTCGGACTTCTACGTCACGGTTAGTGATGGCCTGGATAACCGACTACTCAACGTTCTCCGCAGAATAGTCGAGTGAACCACTGCAGGTAAAGTTATATAACCTACTTCATCATTCTCCAATTTAGGTGTAGGGCATGCCGTACATCGAGAAGATTGAAATGAAAGGTTTCAAATCCTACGGTAACCGGAAGGTAGTCGTCCCTCTTTCTAAGGGGTTTACAGCGATCGTTGGTGCCAACGGTTCTGGAAAGAGCAACATCGGTGACGCCGTTCTCTTCGTTCTCGGTGGCCTCTCCGCCAAAGCCATGCGTGCAACCAGGATAAGCGACCTTATATTCGCGGGCACAAAAACCGAGGCCCCGGCAAAGTATGCAGAGGTTGCGATGTACTTCAACAACGAGGACAGGGGCTTTCCCCTCGACGAGGACGAGGTCGTGATAAAGCGCCGCGTTTACCCCGATGGCAGGAGCACCTACTGGCTCAACGGCAAGAGAACAAGCAGGAGCGACATACTCGACGTCCTCAGCGCCGCGATGATTTCGCCCGAAGGATACAACCTCGTTCTCCAGGGGGATATAACCAAGTTCATCAAGATGAGCCCGACTGAGAGGAGGATGCTCATAGACGAAATCTCTGGAATAGCCGAGTACGACGCGAAGAAGGAGAAAGCGTTGAAGGAATTAAAGCAGGCGGAGGAGAATCTGGCGCGCGTTGATCTGCTCATTCGCGAGGTCAAGACCCAGCTCGACAAGCTCGAAAAGGAGCGCAACGATGCCCTCCGCTACCTCGATCTGAAGGAGCGCGTTGAAAGGGCCAAAGTGACGCTCCTCCTTGGTGAGATACGGAAGCTGAAGTCCCTGATTGAAGAGAACAATCTCCGCGACAAGGAGATAGAGGCAGAGATAGCTGCCATAGAGGAGCGCCTCAAGGACATAGCCAAGGAGATAGTCGCCAAAGAGAAGGAGCTGAACGCCATCGAGAAGGAGCTTGAAGATAAGAGCGAGGACGGCATCCTTGAGGTTACCCGGAAGATCAGCGAGGTTCAGTCGAAGATCGAGATGGCGAGGAAGAACATCGAGCTGGCCCAGAAGGAGATAAAGGACAGCCAGCACCGACTTGCCAAGACCAAGGAGGAGTTGAAAAAGGTCTCAGAGGAGATAGAGAAGAGCAGAAATGCCATTCAGCGCTGGACGAAGAGGCGCGAGAAGCTCAAGGCTGAGATAAAGGAGAAGGAGGTCGTCAAAAACGAACTGGTCATCAAGCTCGGCGAGATAGACAGGGACTTTGCGATAGCCAAACAGGACTTCGACAAGGTCGTTGACGAACTTGAAGAGGCCAAGAAGGAGCTCTACATGAAGGAGAGCGATATCAGCAAGTTCGAGGAGGAAATAGAGCGCCTTAAGACCAAGATTGCCCAGGATAACGCCAAGAGGAATGCACTCAAGTCCAAAATCGAGGAGGCAAAGAAATCCCTTGAGGCCAAGCGCTCCGAGCTCGGGGAGATAGACGGGAAGATGTCGAAGGCGGAGGCGAGGCTTAGAAAGGCCGAGAAGGAGCTTGAGGAAAAGACCAAAGCCCTCAGAAAGGTCGAAGGGGAGCTTTCCAAAGCCAGGGAAGAACTCATCAAGGCCGAGGCCCAGCGTGAGGTGAGGGGCAACCGTGCCGTGGAGTTCCTCAAAAACCAGAACATCCCCGGCCTCTACGGGCCCCTCGGGGAACTGATAACTGTCGAGGACAAGGACTATGCTTTAGCCGTGGAGGTCGCCCTCGGCGGAAACTACGACAACGTTGTGGTCGAGGACGATAAGGTCGCCGAGAAGGCCATCAAGCTCCTCAAGGAGAAAAAGCTCGGAAGACTGACCTTCCTCCCGCTCAACAAGATAAAGCCCCGTTCTATGCGCGAGAGGCCTTCGCTCGGCATCCCTGCGATGGACGTCGTTCAGTACGACCCGCGCTTCAAAAACGCGGTAGCTTACGCCCTTGGGGACACGCTCATCGTGAGCGACATGGACGAAGCCAGAACCGTGGGAATTGGGAAGGTCCGCATGGTGACCCTGGGCGGCGAGCTCCTTGAGAGGAGCGGGGCGATAACCGGCGGCCACTACAGGCCGAGGGGCAAGCTCGGGGTAAACGTCGACGAGATAAGGAAGAGGGTCGAGAGGCTCGAACGCGAGAAAGAAGCTTTGGAATCCTCAATTAATGCGCTCAAGATTGAGATTAAAGGCCTCCAGAACGAGCTCTTTGAGCTCCGCATGAGAAAGAGCGACCTGAGCAAGGACCTACAGGTAGTCCAGAGGGAGATGGAGCGTCTTCTCGCTGAAGATAAGGCCCTCAAGGAGGGTATCGAGGAGAGCGAGAGGCTCATCGAGGTTCTTGAGAAGAGGATTCACGGAACTAAGGGCGACATGGCAAAGCTCCGCGGAAGGATAGAGCGGCTTGAGAAGAAGAGGGAGAAGCTCAAAAGGGCCCTTGAGAACCCCGAGGCGAGGGAGCTGAACCAGAAGATCAGGGAAGTGGAGCACGAGATAAGCAAGCTGAGGGAAGAGCTGAGCAAGGTTGAGAGTAAGCTTGAGAACCTTGAGATAAGGATAAACGAGGAGCTCCTCCCGAGGAAGGCTGACCTTGAGGAGGAGATAGAGGGGCTCGTGAACAGGATAAACGCCCTCAAGGCCAACATCGCCGAGAACGAGAACGCGATAAAGGAGTTCGAGAAGGAACTAGAGGAGCTCAGGAAGGCTGAGGAGAGCGTCAAGGACGAGCTCAAGGAGCTCCGCGAGAGACGCGAGAAGGTCAAGAACGAGATAATAGACCTTCGCTCAGAGAAGGACGAGCTCAACTCCAAGCTCCAGGAGCTGCGCATCGAGGCCAACACACTCAAGATAAAGCTCGCCCAGTACGAGGCAACGCTGAAGGAGAAGCAGGACGAGCTGAAGCACCACGACACCAAGCTCATAAGGAGCATCAAGGAAGTCCCGCTGGAGCTTGAGGCTTTGAGGGAGCAGATAGAGAAGATGGAGGAGGAGATACGCTCCCTTGAGCCCGTCAACATGAAGGCCATAGAGGACTTCGAGGTCGTTGAGAGGAGATACCTTGAGCTGAAGAGCAAGCGCGAGCAGGTTCTGGCTGAGAAGGAGAGCATAGAGGAGTTCATCGAGGAGATAGAGGGCCAGAAGAGGAACGTCTTCATGCAGACCCTCAGCGAGATAGCCAGAAACTTCTCGGAGCTCTTCGCGAAGCTCTCGCCTGGAGGAAGTGCCAGGCTCATCCTTGAGAACCCGGACGACCCCTTCGCGGGCGGTCTTGAGATAGAGGCCAAGCCCGCTGGAAAAGACGTCAAGCGCATAGAGGCCATGAGCGGCGGTGAGAAGGCACTAACGGCACTCGCCTTCGTCTTCGCGATACAGCGCTACAAGCCGGCGCCGTTCTACCTCTTCGACGAGATTGATGCCCACCTCGACGATGCCAACGTCAAGCGCGTCGCAGACCTCATCAAAGAAGCCTCGCAGAACAGCCAGTTCATCGTGATAACCCTCAGGGACGTCATGATGGCCAACGCGGACAAGATAATCGGCGTCAGCATGAGGAACGGCGTGTCAAGAGTTGTGGCGCTCAGCCTTGAGAAGGCCATGAAGATCCTGGAAGAGGCAAGGAAGAGGAGTGAGGCCGAGCATGCTGAGATGTTCGGGCATTTGAGCGGGTGATAAAGATGGAATCTCGCCGTGAGGAGGAGATAACGCCCGTCGACATTCTCCTTCAGCTCGTTCAGATGGGCAAGGTCGACCCCTGGAACATAGACATAGTGGACCTGACCGAGAAGTACATCGAGAGACTCAGGGAAATGAAGGAGCTCGACCTCCGCGTTTCGGCGAGGGCCATCTTAGCGGCGTCAATCCTCGTCAGGATGAAGAGTGAAGCCCTGCTCCACGCCGACGAGGAGGAAGAGGAGGAGCACCACGAGGAGCGCATAAGGGTGGAGGTTGAACCCCTGGCACCTCCGCTCAGAAGGGTCGAGCGCTACTACACCTTCGACGACCTGCTTGATGCACTCATGGACGCCCTTGAGGAGGCCGAGAAGAGGAAGCCGCGGAAGAGGAAGAAGGTCGAGATAGAGGAGGAGGTATTCGTCGTCGACGACTTCCGCGTTGACATCGAGAAGCACGTTTACAGGCTCCACGAGATAGTCGTGAACATGTACAGGGAAACCAGGGAGCCGATAAACTTCTGGGACCTGGTCTTTGATCCGACGCCGAAGATAGTGGCCAGAACTTTCCTCTACCTGCTGTTCCTCTCCAACATGGGCAAGGTTGACCTCATTCAGGAGGAGCCCTTTGGGGAGATATTCGTCGTGCCTGTGGGGGAGGCCTGATTTCTTTCCTCCCTCTTTGCCGGTCTTATCGTTATCACCAGCATTGGTTCTTCGCTTCCTATGTAAAGGCTCTTCTTTTCCCGGTTCATGTAGAGGCAGTACCTTCCGTCCGGAAGGCCTTCCACAAATTTCCTGGGGACTGTATGCCTGGCAATCCTCCCATCGAAGAAGACGCACTCGTAGGCCTCGGAAATCCCGGAAACCCTCTGCCTGATTTCCTCAAGGGACAGCATCTCGCATTCTAACCTGGCACAGACCAGGCTCCTCCTCCCGTCCGTGAAGATTACCACCCTCTCGTTCACGTCAATTCTCTGCGAGCGGTCGAGGAAGTCCCACAGTGCAGAATACATCCTTTCAGGTCTTCTCCTCTTCGCCAGCCTTTTGACGAGCCTCTCCCGGGCGTGTCTCGTGAGGAGCATGACCTAACTTCGTCCGAGAATTTATAAACTTCGCCGAGGATATAGGCACATGTATCTCCGCCGCGATATAATCGAGCCCCGCGTTTATCAGGAGGTAATCTACGCCCGCTGTAAGGACACCAACTGCCTCGTGGTTCTTCCGACGGGGTTAGGAAAGACGCTTATAGCCATGCTCATAGCCGATTATAGGCTCTCGAAGTACGGGGGAAAAGTCCTCATGCTCGCCCCGACGAAGCCTTTGGCAGTCCAGCACGCCGAGAGCTTCAGGCGGCTCTTTGACATCTCCCCGGAGAAGATAAACGTCCTTACAGGCGAGCTCTCGCCCAAGCAGAGGGCCGAGCTGTGGGAGAGGAGTGTCATCGTGACGGCTACGCCCCAGACCGTTGAAAACGACATCCTCACCGGAAAAATCTCCTTGGAGGACGTTGTTCTGCTCGTTTTTGACGAGGCCCATAGGGCGGTGGGGAACTATTCCTACGTCTTCATAGCCAGGGAGTACCTTAAAACCGCTAAACACCCGCTCGTGCTCGGCCTCACGGCATCCCCCGGGAGCGACGAGGAGAGGATACGCGAGATAATCAGGAACCTCGGGATAGAGCGCATCGAGATCAGGACGGAGAGCTCGCCCGACGTCAAACCCTACGTGCAAAGAATGAGCTTTGAATGGGTGAAGGTCGAGCTTCCCGGCATCTACAAAGAGGTGCGGAAGCTCCTCCGAGAGATGCTCAAGGAGAGCCTCAAGCCCCTCGCCCAGTTCGGGCTTGTCTCGACTTACTCGCCGGACATCTCAAAGAGGGAAGTCCTCCAGGCGGGCTCGAAGATAAACCAGGAGGTCGCGCGGGGCAACTACGAGCTCGGCCGGCTTAGAATGTACCAGGCCAAGGCGGTGAAGCTGCAGCACGCGATAGAACTGCTTGAGACGCAGGGGCTGACTGCGCTGAGGGCTTATCTCAAGAAGCTCCGCGAAGATAAGAGGACGAAATCCAGCAGGCAGCTCATGGAAGACCCGCGCATGAGGAAGGTGATATACCTCCTTGTCCAGGCGAAGGAGCTCGGCCTCGACCACCCGAAGATGGAGAGCATGCTGGAGATGGTTAAGGAGCAACTGAAGAAAAAGCCGAACTCAAAAATCATAGTTTTCACCAACTACCGCGACACCGGGAGGAAGATCGTCGAGGTTCTCCACGGTGAGGGAGTAACTGCCGAGCGCTTCATCGGCCAGGCGAGCAGGAGCAACGACCGGGGGATGAGCCAGAGGGAGCAGAAAGAAGTCCTCGACAGGTTCTCGCGCGGCGAGTTCAACGTTTTGGTGGCCACGAGCGTTGGCGAGGAAGGCCTCGATGTTCCAGAGGTCGATCTCGTCGTCTTCTACGAGCCGGTGCCTTCTGCCATAAGGAGCATCCAGAGGCGCGGAAGGACCGGGAGGCACAGGCCGGGAAGGGTAGTTATACTGATGGCCAGGGGGACGCGCGATGAAGCCTACTACTGGAGCTCAAGGAGAAAAGAAAAGGGCATGTTCGAGGCTATAAAAAAGATAGCGCGTGAACTTGAAAAAGCTCATCCAAACCGGGCTGAAATAAGGGAAAATGTTCCGGAGCGTGTTGAGATGCCTTCGAAGGGGAAGATAACCCCGCTCGATGAGTTCCTGAAGCCGAAGGAAAAGCCCGAAAAAGCTGAGAAGAAAGTGGAAAAGGCCGAGAAACCCACGCCTTCCAAGGAGGGGGTCTATGAGAAGCTCCCGATAAAGCCAGTCTTTGTGAAAAAACCGAAGGGGATAGTCGTCTACGTTGACAGCCGCGAGCTGAGGAGCGGCGTTCCAAAGCACCTGAAGGAGCTCGGGGCGGAGATAGAGGTCAGAACCCTCGACGTTGCCGACTACGTCGTGAGCGAGGAGGTCGGGATAGAAAGGAAGAGCGCCAACGACTTCATACAGTCCATCATAGACGGCAGGCTCTTCGACCAGGTTGAGCGCTTAAAGAAGGCCTACGAGAAGCCGGTGATAATCATAGAGGGCGAGCTTTACGGTATAAGGAACGTCCATCCCAACGCCATCCGCGGTGCCATAGCCGCCGTGACCCTCGACTGGGGTGTGCCGATACTGTTTTCATCCGGAACCGAGGAGACCGCCCAGTTCATATATCTCATGGCCAAGCGCGAGCAGGAGGAGAGAAAGAAGGAGGTAAGGCTGAGGAGCGAGAAGAAGGCGCTAACCCTCGCCGAGAGGCAGAGGCTCATCGTTGAGGGCCTTCCCTATGTCTCGTCCACACTTGCGAAGAGGCTCCTCCGGCACTTTGGAAACGTTGAACGGGTTTTCACCGCCACGGAGGAGGAGCTCCAAGAAGTCGAGGGAATAGGCAAAAAGAAGGCGAGGGAGATAAGGAAGGTGATAACAGCACCTTACGTGGAGGACGAGGACAAAGCTTAAGTCTGGATTCGGGGAGATTACACTGCCCCCGGGAAACCGCGGGGGATGAGCGCCTCGGCGAGCTGTGATTCCCCTTCGCTCCCCGGGGGCACACTTCTCGGTTACCTCGTCACTATCGCGTTCACACCAGCCGCGGCCAAGGTTAGCAGCTCGAACACCTTGTATGCCTCTTCTACGGTCTTGGCCTCGAACTCGACCGTTTTTCCATCAAGGCGCTTCACAAAGGGCAGCAGTTCGGCCGTGTCAGCCATGTCGCTTCTGAGGAAGCGAACCCTGACGTGGACGGGCTCCTCAGTCACGAGCGGCTTTGCCTCCTCCTTCTTCAGTCTTTCAACGGCTTCTATAACTCCCTCCCTCAGCATGGCCTTTATCCTGCGCATTCCGGGGCTCTTGGCGGCGTAGCGCGAGGGGGACTCCTTGAAGGGGACACCAACTGCCCAGGGGGTGAAGGTTTTAACGTCGGTCTCTATGAGCCTCCTGTCTCCACCCACCAGTATCACGGGAATTCCCCAGCTGCCGAGGAGGTAGGCGTTGAGGAGGAACTCGCTCACTTCAACGCCGTTGATTTCCAGACTGTCTATTGATGCTCCACTGTATGTGTGGTCGAAGGTCGCTCTATCGGTACCCGCCTTGGCGTGGTAGCCAAGGAAGAGGGCTGCGTCACTCCCCCTTGCAAAGGCCACCATGCTGAGCGGCCTTGGAAAGCCCCTCACCAGCTCGATGTAGTCCGGTGTGTCCTCGGGCAGTATGTTTACCATAGGACCGTGACTGTCGGCTATGATGATTTCCTCGAAACCCAGCTCGTGGTGTAGTGTTTCCGCGGTGACCTTTACTATCTCGGTCGCTATCTTCCTGGCCTCTGAGTAGAGTGCTCCCTTCACGAAGAGATGCTCCCTGCTGACTATATATGGCAGGCCCTCAAGGTCGAGGGATATGAATGCACGCATCGGCATCACCACGATAAAAATCGAAGCGATAAAAGATAAGTCTTGTGGTCGATGACATAACTGGTGGGAATACACAGGACAAAATTCGATAATTCCCGTTCATGAAAAGGGTTATATAGGCCTGCTTTCATAGAATAGAGTGGTGATATGCATGCAAATCGTTGAACTCAACATTAAATTGCCCTACGAAGGAAGGGGGAAGATTCTGGGCCGTCTTTATGAGAAGGTTAGGGGCAAGATTCGGGACATACACTTCTTCCCGCCCGATGCAGAGGGAATTAGTGAAATCAGGATGGAGATAGTCGAAGATGACGCTCCAAAGCTCCTCTCCGAACTCAAAAGGATAATCAAGAACGGAAAGGTAACCTTCAGGGTTCTCTCAGAGGCCTAACCCTTTATCCCCTTATTGAGCTCCTCCAGCTTCTCTCTGGCCTTCTCAAGTGAACCTGCTTTTTCTATGGCAGTTCCAGTAACAATTATATCTGCCCCGGCTTCAACAGCTTTCTTTGCCTGCTCCCCGGTTCTTATCCCTCCCCCGACTATGAGGGGAACGTCTATGACGCGCTTCACGAGCGCTATCATCTCGGGGGGAACAGGCTGCGGTGCCCCGCTTCCCGCTTCGAGGTAAACGAGCCTCATGCCGAGGTACTGGCCGGCTAATGCGTAAGCGGCAGCTATCTTCGGCTTGTGCCTTGGGATTGGCTTTGCATCGCCTACCCAGCCCACCGTCTCCCCGGGTTCAACAATCAGATACGCCATTGGTATGGGCTCTATGCCGTAGCGCTTGACGGTGAAGGCTCCTAGGGCCTGGGAGCCGGTTATGAAAAAGGGGTTGGTAGAGTTCAGCAGGCTCATGAAGAATATGGCATCGGCGTGCCTGCTTATCCCGCCATGGGAACCGGGAAAGAGTATCGTTGGAAGGTTTGAGCTCTCTTTTATGACCTTTACAACGCCGTCGAGGACATCCCCCTCGGCCCCCGTCGAGCCGCCTATCATTATGGCATCTACCCCTATCTCCTCGCTCATCTCCGCTATCCTGGCGGCTTCCTCGGGCGTCACGTCATCGGGATCGAGGAGAACAAAGTGAAGCTTCTCATTTTTGAGCTTTTCATGGATGTACGACTCAACTCTCCCCAGTTCAAGCTTCATTTTTTCCACCGAATTCTATAGCTTCCCTCTCGCTTTTAATTCTTTTCCATTTCAGACGGAGATTTTCGAGTATCCCAACCAGAACTGCGTCCGGCTCTTCCTCGAATCTGTAGAGGTTCGTCTCCACCCCAACGTCGCTCGCACCGAAGCCTTTCACGGCCTCTCCGTGCCTGGAGACCTCAGCGGAGAGCTTTTCCTCCAACCGCTCCCCACTGGGAATGAGGTATGCCCTCAAGAGCTCCGCATCCTTCAGGAGGAAGTCTATGTGCCAGTGAAGTTTCTTGTTTTTCCTGAAGTGCCTGGCGACTCTTTTCTCGAGGGAGTTCATGGCGGAGCCGACGTAGACGTAGTATCCACCCTTTAGTGGGAATCTGCGTCCCTTCGTGGTTATTTCGCTCTCCTTGGGCAGATGGATAACCAGGAAGTACGCACCCTTCATGGAAGTGACTCTCACTCAGAGTTTATAAACTCTCAAGCCTAATTCTCCATAGGTGTGGAGAATGGACGAAAAGAAAAAGAGAGCTATAGACGAGTTTGCTTGGCAGGAGTACGACAAAGAGGAGTTTGAGGAGCGTTTTCCTGCCCTGGCGAAAGAACTCGAGGAGGAAGGGGTTCCAATAGACGCTTACAGAACCGATGAGAAGAAGGTCATCGACGAGGAAGCGAGGGACTTCTCCGGCTACAATCCAACCGTCATAGACTTTCTCAGGAGATGCGAGACCGACGACGAGGCGCTTGAGATAATCAACTGGATGGAGGAGCACGGGGAGATAACCCACGAGATGGCCAAAGAGCTCCGTATAACCCTAGTCCAGAAAGGTGTTCGTGCCTTTGGCTCCAAAAAAGAATGGGGATGGTACGAGAGACACGGAAAGAGGGAATAACTCAGATGTTCCCTATCCTCTGTAGCACCATTCCCTCTATCCTTATCGGCTCTGTTCTCCTGGCAAGGACTATTGCCTGGTCGAGTCTGGCCTCGCTCTCGGCGCGTATCGTGAATAGGGGGTCGCCTTCCTTGACCTTCTCTCCGACTTTGACGTATAGTTCTATTCCAGCCCCCTTGTCCTCGGGGGCACCGGCGGCCCTGGCTATCGCAGTTATTGCCTTGTTGTCTATTCCGGTTATGTAGCCACTGATAGGGGCCGTGAAGGTGTAGGTCTTATCGCCTATCGGTATCTCCTCCGGCTTGATGTCGGGGTTTCCACCCTGTTCCTCTATGATCTCCCTCATCTTCTCGTAGGCTTTTCCGCTCTCCAAGATTTCTCTCGCCATCTTCTTGCCCATCCCTGTCGGAGCAACTCCGCCCATCTCAAGGAGAATGCCTGCCAGCCCGGTGGCCTTCTCTATCAGGCTTCCTGGGCCCTTCCCGGTCATGAGTGCTGAAAGGGCCTCTCTGGCCTCTAGGGCGGGACCGACGGTGTGGCCTATCGGCTGACCGCCGTAGGTTATAGCCACCTCTACGTACTGGCCGAGCCTTCTGCCTAGCTCTATGAAGTCCCTGGCCAAGGCTCTCGCCTGATCGACCGTTTCCACCTTGACGCCCTTGCCCGTTGGGATGTCGATGAGGACGTACTGGCTTCCCATCGCATACTTCTTTGACATTATGCTTGCCAGCATGAGGCCAGTTGGGTCGATGCTCAGCGCGCGTTCGGACTTTATCGTAATGTCGTCGGCAGGGGCGAGGTTCAGAGCACCGCCCCAGACCATACAGGCGCCTATCTTTTCCACGATGCGCTTTATTTCGTCGAGGGAAAAGCTAACCTCTGCGAAAACCTCAACCACGTCGGCGGTGCCTGCGGCGCTAGTGATTGCCCTCGAGCTGGTCTTGGGTATCGTCAATCCCGCGGCTGCAACTATCGGCACGACGAGTATGTTGGTCTTGTTTCCGGGGACGCCTCCGATGCTGTGGACGTCCATGATCGGCTTTCTGTCTATGTCGAGCATGTCTCCGGTCTCGGCCATCGCTATCGTCAGTGCGGCAATCTCATCCATGTCGAGGCCGTTTATCTCAAGCGAGGTAACGAAAGAGCTTATCTCGATGTCACGGAGCTTTCTGTCCACGATGTCCTTGATTATCGCCTCTATCTCGACTTTCCTGAGTTTTCCTCCGTGCATCTTCTTCTTTATGTAGCGGACGCTCTCGGGGGTACCGCTGGGTATGACGGTGACGACCTCTCCCTCGGAGAAGCTGTGGAGCCCGAGTATGTCCCTGCTTATCCCAATCTCCCCCTCCTTCACGAGGTTGCTCACGACAACGCTTCCGTAGACGGTTTTCTTTCCGGCCTCTATCTTCACGAGGTCATCCGGGTGGAGTTTGGCCTTCTTGGCTTCCTTCTCGTTGATAAAGACTGAATACCTCCCGCTGTACATGTCGAGTATCCTAACCTTGGCCTTCATTATCATCCCTCCCTTTCACACACGAGTTCACAGTATTGGTCAGAAGAGTACTTAAATGTTTTCAACTGATTGGTCGTCAAAATGAGCACAGTCATTCATAAAGCTTGGCAGGGAAATGTAAAAAGGTCAGCCGCTGAGGCCTTGGCTGTACTCGACCACCGGAGCTACTTTGTTCTGGAGTTCGCCGGTGCTGAGGAGAACCCTCACGACATCGGGGACTATCTCCCTTACCGCCGGCGGCAGAAGTCCTTCTCCCCTGAGGTAGTAGCCGATGACCTCGCTCAGCGGGGCGCTTACGAGTCGGCCCTTAAAAACACGGACCATCTTGTCTTCTACCTCGACTATCCTATCTGGATAGCCGAGTCTAACCTTCATAGCGCCCCACCCCCAGAATGGAATTAATACTGATGGGTTTTTAAAATTTAACGCCCCAGAAATGTTTAATAACAAAAGGAACGGAAAAGTTCAGAGGTTCCTGACCTCTTCGTCTATCGACTCCTCGAGGGTTCTCTCCCACTCCTCGACATCGAAGTCAACGAGCTCACTCTCAAGGTCTTCCTTGAGGCTGGTGACACGCCTTTTGAGGGCGCTCTTGGTTTCCTCGTCGTAAACGACGTAGTACGGGTTGCTCTTGGCTGAGTAGTAGAGCATGAGGAGGACGATGTTGAGCACTATGAGAATGACCACTATTCCATAGAGCAACACGCTGGCCATTACTTCCTCCCTCCAAACAGTGCTTTGAACACCCTCTTTATCGGGCTCTCTGGCTCGGGTGCCTGCCACTTGATTCCCGCGAGTTTGGCCGCGAGCTGCTTGATCGCTATGGCAGCAGGGCTGGTCGGGTTCTTGATGACGAGGGGCACACCGTAGGCGGAAGCACGCTTGACCTCCGGATCCTCGGGTATCATGGCTAAGACTGGAACTTCAAGTATGGCCTCTATCTCCTCCTGAGTCAGTTCGGTCTTCTCGTTGGTGACTCTGTTGAGTATCGCACCGAGCGGAAGGGTTCCAAGTTTCTCGGCGATTAGTTTTGTCTTGAGAGAGTCCGTGATGGCCGATATCTCGGGGTTTGTAACGATTATAAGCTCCTTTCCAATGAGGAGTGCTGTAACTGACGTCATCTCAAGGCCCGCTGGGGCATCGATGAGGACAAAATCCGCCATCTGGCCGATTTCTCTGATAAGCTGCCTGAGCCTTTCTGGCTTGGCCTTCTTTATCTTCTCAAGGCTCAGCCCACCGGGGATGACCTTAACCCCGGCCGGGCCTTCGTAGATCGCATCCCTGAGATCGGCCTCTCCTGCCAGAACATCGTGGAGTGTTATTGGAATATCCTCCATACCGAGAACAAGGCTGAGGTTTGCCATGGTTATATCAGCATCCAGCAGGATAACCTCCTTTCCAAACTGGGCAAGGGCAACACCCAGATTGGCAACAGTCGTTGTTTTACCCGTTCCACCCTTTCCCGATGCAAAAACAATCGAACGACCTTCCAAAGTTAACACCCCCGGTATGAGCATTGGCGCTCTTTCCCATAAAGCGTTCCTGAAGTTCTTCAATTTTATACGGAGTGGTGTCTCTGTGTGTATGAAGTATGCAGGCAATGCTTTTATTTTTTGCGGTTCATCCAGGACGGAAAAGAAAAGATGGAAGAAAAGCCATTCACACCTTACTCTTGCTCAGCCTTCGTCTCGGCTTCCTTTTCAGCTTCCTCACGGACCTCTTTCTCAAGCTTTACCTTGGCGACCTCTGCAGTGTCGGCGAGACTCCTGAAGAGCTTCAGCATCTCCATCGGCAGGGTGAGTACGATGACGTTGCTCTTGTCGCTGGCAACATCGCTTATGGTCTGGAGCGTCCTGAGCTGGAGTGCCATGGGGTGCTCCGAGATTATCTCAGCGGCCTCACGGAGCTTCTCGGCGGCCTGGCGCTCGGCCTCAGCAAGGAGTATCCTAGCACGTCTCTCACGCTCAGCCTCTGCCTGCCTCGCCATTGCCCTCTGCATTCCGCTTGGCAACTCAACGTCCTTTATCTCGACCGTACTGACCTTTATTCCCCATGGGTCGGTGGCCTCGTCAATTATCTTCTGGAGCTGGAGGTTAAGCTTCTCCCTCTCGCTGAGCAGTTCGTCGAGGTGCGCCTGACCGATGACACTTCTCAGCGTCGTCTGGGCGATCTGGCTGGTGGCCATGATGTAGTTGCTGACTTGGGTAACCGCTTTGACTGGCTCTATAACGCGGAAGTAAACGACCGCGTTGACCCTGACGGGGACGTTGTCCTTGGTTATGGTCTCCTGGACGGGCACGTCCAGGACCCTGGTACGAAGGTCAACTATTACTGCCTTTTCGAATATCGGGATTATGAAGAACAGTCCAGGCCCTCTGGCCCCAACTATTCTTCCGAGACGGAATATCACTGCCCTCTCGTACTCCTTGACTATCTTTATGGCGCTTGCCAGTATAATTAACACAAACAACAAAACGATGGCCAACACAACATTTCCGGCGCTTACAAGGGCCATACTCATTCCTCCCTCCTGTCCTCAATTCTTTCAACGATAAGGGTGAGCCCCTTGACTTCAGCAACCCTAATTTTTTCTCCAACGGGTATCCTATTTCCATCCTTGCTCTCCGCCTTCCAGAGTTCACCGTGGAGCTTGACGACTCCTTCAGGGTCGAGGTCCTCGACTACCTTACCGACCTCTCCCACGAGCTCCTCCCTTCCGGCCTCTGGCTTCTTCCTGTGTGCTTTGATCACTGTCGCCGCACCGAAGAGGAAGAACAGTCCAAGGAGTATTGCCATGACGATGATGGCTATTCTGAGTATCGAGTACGTTTCACCGGTCACCAGGTATTCACCCCCGTTTCCGCTGAAGAGCATGATTCCACCCAGAATAAAGGTTATGACGCCCGCTACGGTGAACAAGCCAAAGGTCGGCGTCAGTGCTTCGGCTATGAAGAATATCATGGCGAGCACGATGAGTATTAATGCCGCGCTGCTGTAACCGAAATATCCCAGGCCTATGAGGCCGAGAACGAGCATTATGGCACCTGCTGTTTCAGGAACGTGCCAGCCGGGTGTGAGGAAGCCGAATATTAGGCCGATGAATCCAAGGTTGAGGAGGAGGTACGCTATCGTCGGGTCAGTTATGTACTTGACTACCGTGTCCCTGAAGGACGGCTCGATGTAGACGAGTCTCGCGTTCCTGAGGTGCAGGGTTACCTTCCCCCTTCCAGCCACGGGTATCTTTGTCTCCATTCCATCGGCCTTCTGGAGAAGTTCGTCAACGTTAGTTGCAATAACCTCGATGACACCGTATCTCAGTGCCTCCTCCGGAGTGACGCTCCTATCTTTCGTTATAAACTCTTCGGCGAGTGTCTCGTTTCTCCCGCTCATCCTCGCGAGCTCCCTGAGGTAGGCCACGTAGAAGTTCGTTATCTTTGGCGGGGCCTCGACAATGCTCCCGTTTTGGCCGTAGCCGAGTATAGGCCTACAGGCCCCTATGACAGTGCCAGGTGTCATCGCTATCAGATGGGAGCTCAGTGCTATGTAAGTGCCTGCAGAGGCCGCCATCCCTCCGGAGGGATGAACGTAGATTATGACAGGAACCTTTGAGTTTTGGATTCTCGTAACGATGGCCTGCATTGCATCGGCGCGGCCACCTGGGGTGTTGAGCTCGATTATTATTGCCTCTGCGTTGTTCCTCTCGGCTTCGCTGATGTATCTGTCAAACTGGTCAACGGTGTAGCCAGTAATCATACCGTCAACTTTGGCCACGTAAACCACGTTGCCTTGGCCATGGACACTCGGCAGGAGCATGACGAGCATCATCAGAGCAACCAGGGCAATTTTCAGTCTCATTCCTATCGCCTGATAATAATACCACTCAATGGTTTAAATCTTTTGCCTGCTCGCCAAAAGTGATTTATATGTTGGACGCCAATCTTCTAATATGAATTTGAAGACCCTCGCCAAGCTCTATCGCGTCGCCAGGGGTGATGAGAAGGTTGAACGAGCCTGGAAGCTCGTGAGGGAGGCGGCTAGATATTCCAACCGCGAGCCGTACTGGGAGTTCCTCAAGCAGAACTTTGATGTCCGTGCCGAGGACGTTAAAGACGCCCTCCGCTTCCTCGAAGAAAAGGGGGAGCTCCAGATCAAACGCTCCATTGACGGTAAGAGACTTTACGTCTCGACCCTAAAGGATATAAGGGAGAACCCCGTTAGGCTCGACCGATGGCTGAGATTGACCTGAAGAAGACCACAGGCGAGATGATACGCAACGGCACGTGGAAGTTCGAAGACGGTGTTTTCTATCAAGCTTTTGAGAGCGGTATCGCCGGCTACGATGGAGGGAACTTCATTTTTCCCGACTCGTGGGGCAGAAGGGAACGAAAATCCGCGAAGGAAAAGCTGACCTTCATCCTCGGCCTTAACACAAATCTGGACTCCTTCTACGCCGAAATAATCGACTCCCCATTTTCCTTCCTGATTGACGAGTTCTACGGTCTGACCGTCCCTGCCGCGCCGAGCCCTTACCAGGCGCTGGTTGAGACGGTAGCCCAGCAGCAGGTGAGCTTTGAGTTCGCCCAGAGGACCATAGAGAACCTCGTGAGGCTCGCGGGCAGGCAGGTGGGGGATTTACACGCGTTCCCCTCTCCGGAGAGGATAGCGTCCCTGAGCGAGGAGGAGCTGAAAAGGGCCAAGCTCGGCTATCGCGCCGCTTACATAAAGTCCCTGACGGAGCTTTACCTTGCCGGAAAGCTCGACCTCGAACTCTGGGACTGGGGCGTTAATGAGGCTATCAGGTACCTCACAGAGTTCCGGGGCATAGGGAAGTGGAGCGCCGAGCTCTTCCTCGCGTATGGCCTCAGAAAGAACGTCTACCCTGCCGGAGACCTCGGGCTGAGGCGCGGGATAGCAAAGATTTTTGGGAGGAGCCTTAAAGAGGTTAAGGAGAAAGACGTCCGCGAGGTCATTGAACCCTACGGGAAGTGGAAGGGGCTTCTGGCATTTTACATCCTCTGCTACGACAGGAAGACCGAGATGGAGAGGAAGAAGAAATGAGCGAAATCAGGATTATCCTGCCCAAGGAAAGGTTCAAAGCCCTCAAGGGCAAAGATATCACCTCCTTCCTCCGCGAGAGCCTCCCCAGAGTTGAAGAGACCCTCCAGGCAGAGCGTGAGGATCTCCTGAGGGAGAAGGTCTCCAAGCTGGAGGAGAAGCTCCGCGAGATGGAGGGTGAGATTGAAGATCTTAAGGAGTTCTACGAGAAGGCTTTGAGGGATAAGGAGTTCATGATGGCCGAGCGCGACAGGCTCAGGGTGGAAAACGCTGAACTGAGGAAGAGGGTCGAGGAGAAAAGGAGAGAGCTTGAGGAGGTTCACGGATCGTGAACAAATCGTTCACGGAGTGTGAACGAGATGAGGCTCATCATCAAGCCGAACAAGGGCTTTGGAAAAATTGAGGCCGAGATAAACGAAGAGCTGTGGGGAGAACTCAAGCGCCTCAGTGAGAGGTATGGAGTTCCCGTTGAGCGGGTCATTGAGATAGCCCTGACCGGCGAGTTCCGTGAGCCGAAGGGAAACCTTGAGGAGCTTGAAAGAAAAGCACGGGAGCTTGAGGAAAGGACGTGGGAGCTTGAGAAGGAGTACGCCCCGCTCCGCTTCAAGGCCTACGGCCTGAGCGAGGACAACAAGATACTCGCCATCGAGCTTTCCGGATTACTTGCCGAGAACAGCCAGCTTAAGAGGTTTTTGAGAATGAAGCCCGAGCGCAACGTCGAGCTGAGAAAGCTTATATCCTACTACCTCCAAGGTTGAACCGCGGATGATGACAGCGAATTGCACCGAGCGTTGTGATGACGAGGACTGGCCCTGACGCCGTCCCGGACGGGCCGTGACGATTCCAAGACGGGCTGAGCAATAGCGGTGACGTACCCTATGAGCGCCGAGCCCGTCCGGGACGCCAATCTGCCATTTCTAATTAGTTCCATGTCTTTATTCATGCTCATTTTTATCCATCAATGCCATGAACAGAACAATTCTGACAAGTTTTATAAAGCTTGGAAAGGGATTTAGAAGTTAGTTTCGCTATCTGGGGGGATAAAATATGAGGAAAGCTGCCGTGGTTTTGGGTGTAGTTCTGCTGGCACTCGCCATAGTCCCGGTTCCCACTTCCGCCTCGGGGACGGATTTGAGTGGCTACACCATCTGCGTCGATGCCGGACACGGAGGAACGGACCCCGGAGCGGTCGCCAACGGCGTTCAGGAGAAGGACATCAACCTTGCAATAGCGCTCAAAGTCGCTAAGGTTCTCCAAGATGACGGCGCGCGGGTTGTCCTCACCAGGGACGGTGACTACTTCGTCACCCTCTCCGGAAGGGTGCAGATAGCAAACTCCGCCGGTTGCGATATCTTCATCAGCATACACGCCAACTCCGGGCCGAGTTCTGCGAGCGGTTTTGAGGTCTACCATTACTACGGCTCGTACAGGGGCAACCTCCTCGCGACCTACGTTGATGGGGAAATAGCCAAGGTGATCCCGCTCAACAACAGGGGCGTTAAGGAGGCCGGCTTCTACGTCCTCAAGTATACCTCCATGCCGGCAATACTCATCGAGACCGGCTTTGTGACGAACACCTACGACGTGAGGGTAATAACCGACGAGAACTACCAGTGGCGCTACGCTTACGCGATACTCCACGGGGTTCAGCGGTACTTTGGTGTTCCGGTTCACGACCCGGTTCCGACGGTTATGGGCATAAGGTTCGCCCAGCACGACGGCTACTTCAGGCTGGTGGTTGATCTCAGCAAGGCGGTTAGCTACCACACCTACTACACCTCCTACTCGAACGGCTACCATCTCGTTATCCAACTTGATAACGCCAGACTCTCAGACCTCGGCTGGCAGACCTACGGCAACTGGCAGTACACCTACACGGGTTCCTACATCGCCCCTGTGATATACGCCACCGAGAGCAGCGGTTACGTATTCATCGTCGTTGAGCTGAACACTCCATACCTTCCATACAGGGACTTCACGCTGAGCGGCCCGGATAGAATAGTCGTCGATATCTACGGATGAAACCTCCTCTTTTTTCGTTTTCTCTTAGGGATTAGCCTTACCGGACTCCCACAGTCGGGACAGACTCCTTCGGGGGGCATCTCCTTGAAGCGCTTCCCACAGCCAATGCAGACGTAGTTCCACCTGATTACGCGCTTTATCCCTCTTTTGAGGGTTTTAAACTCCATACCGAGGGTTTTCGCTATGTTCTGGAGGTTGTAGTCATCTGTGAGGAGAACCCCTTTAAGCTCGTACGCCAGGGCAAGAACCTCAAGGTCTGCCTCGCTGAGTTCTCCAAGTTCTCCCGTCTTTTTGGCAGCTTCCATTACGGCTCTAATGCTTTCCCTCGACGGCTGGAGAACCCTGACCTTGCCCGCACTAATCAGTCCCTCCAAGAAAAGCCTCGACTCCGGGTCTTTCACCTCATCGACGACCTTCGGCGTCGTAACGCCCTCAACATCAACCCCCTGGATGAATATCGCGGTGTCTATGACCTGGGCCTTCATACCCCTAACTCGGAGAAACCCTTTTTTAGATTTCCGTCGAAATGAAAGTGGTGAGAGCATGAAGGTTGACCTGAACTCTGACCTCGGGGAGAGCTTCGGCCGTTACAAGCTTGGTCTCGATGAGGAGGTCATGAACCACATCACGAGCGCCAACGTAGCTACCGGCTGGCACGCCGGCGACCCGCTGGTCATGAGAAAAACCGTGAGGCTCGCGAAGGAGAAGGGCGTGGCCCTCGGTGCTCACCCGGGCTACCCGGATTTGCTCGGATTCGGAAGGAGGTACATGAAGCTTTCACCGGAGGAAGCGAGGAACTACATCCTCTATCAAATTGGGGCGCTTTATGCCTTCACGAGGGCTGAGGACCTTGAGTTACAGCACGTCAAGCCACACGGTGCTTTGTACAACGCCCTAGTCAGAGAAGAGGAACTCGCGAGAGCTGTGATAGAAGGTATAGCGGACTTCGATAAGAACCTGATATTCGTTACCCTCTCGGGCTCAAGGCCGGCTGAAATAGCGGAGGAGATGGGAGTTAAGGTGGCCCACGAGGTTTTTGCCGACAGGGCATACAACCCGGACGGAACACTCGTCCCGCGCTCGAAACCCGGGGCAGTAATTCACGACAGAGAAGAGATAGCCGAGCGCGTTATCTCGATGGTCAAGGATGGGGGGGTGAAAGCGATAAACGGCGAGTGGATTGAGCTGAAAGCTGATACCATCTGCGTGCACGGCGACAATCCAAAAGCTGTTGAGATAGCAAAGCACATCAGGGAGGTTCTTGAGGAGGAGGGCGTTAAGATAGTGCCAATGGGGGAGTTTATACGATGAAACCCAAGAGGACTTGGGATAAGAAAAAGATTGAAGCGTTCCAGCGAGACCTAGAATCTGCGTTCGGAATCTTTGAGAAGGATTTTAATCCGAAGGAGATTCGGAAGGAATTTGACCGCAAAAGGTGAGACCATGAAATTCAAACCCCTCGGCGATTCCGCCCTGCTGATTTCCTTCGGCGAGGTTATAGACGAGGAGCTAAACGAGAAAATACACTCCCTCGCGAGGGCAATAGAGAAGGCCAACTTTGAGTGGCTCGTCGAAGTCGTTCCGGCTTATTCATCCCTCGCTGTAATTTACAATCCTGTGTTGATAGACTTCGAAAGCGTCAAGCGGGCCGTTGAGGGGGTCGAGTTCACTTCAGAGCGCTTCGAGGGGAAACTCGTGGAGGTTCCAGTCGTTTATGGCGGTGAATACGGTCCCGATTTGGAGTTCGTGGCGGAATACAATGGCCTGAGCGTTGATGAGGTCATAGAAATTCACTCGAGGCCGGTCTACCGCGTCTACTTCCTCGGCTTCCTCCCAGGGTTTGCATACCTCGGCGGAATGGACGATAGGATAGCGACACCAAGACTTGAAAAGCCTCGCCTGAAAGTGCCAGCAGGCTCTGTGGGAATAGCGGGAAAGCAGACCGGTATTTACCCCCTCGAAAGCCCCGGGGGTTGGAGGCTTATAGGCAGGACTCCCCTGAGACTCTTCGATCCATCGAAAGAGCCGCCAACTCTTCTCCAGCCGGGTGACAGGGTGAGGTTCGTCCCAGTAGACGAAGATGAATTCAGGGAGCTCTACGAGCGTGAATGGGGTGAAAGGAATGATTGAGCTCCTAAAAGTGCCCTCGCTTCTAACCGTCCAGGACTCAGGCAGGAGAGGCTACCGAAAGCTCGGCGTTCCGGTTTCAGGCTTCATGGACGACTACTCCGCGAGGATAGCGAACTACCTCGTCGGAAACCCCGGCGATGCTCCGCTCCTTGAGTTCCTTCTGGCCGGCCCAACGCTTAGATTCAATTCCTCGGCAGTCTTTGCTATCGCTGGGGATGTTGAGGTGAAGCTAAACGGCGTCCCAATTGAACCCTGGAGGAGTTACTGGGCCAAGAGGGGCGACATCCTTGAGGTTGGCGCCTTGAAGAGCGGCCTCTACGGATACATAGCCTTCGCCGGCGGGATAAAGTGCGAAAGGCTCCTTGGCAGTTGCTCGGCCTATCCCAAGGCCGGTCTCGGAAGGCCACTGGAGGCCGGCGATAGGCTAAGCCTCGGCTACGCGATACTAGCCGGGAAGGAAGGGAGATACCTTCCCTCCGAGCTGAGGCCGGACTATTCTTCTAAGGAAAAGACCGTCCGCGTCGTCCTCGGCCCCGGCCTCGACCACTTCACCGAAGAGGGGATAGAGACCTTCCTGAGCGAGTCCTATACCGTAACTCCCGAGTCCGACAGGATGGGCTACCGCCTCGATGGAAAGACCATAGAACACTCCGAGAGGGGCGCGGACATCGTTACGGAGCCCCTGCTGCCTGGAACGGTTCAGGTGCCGTCCAGCGGAAAGCCGATAGTGATGCTTCACGACGCCCAGACAACCGGCGGCTACGCCAAGATAGCCGTCGTTTCAACGGCCGATCTTCCCATAGTTGCACAGAGCAGGCCGGGGGAGAGGCTGAGGTTTGAGGCGGTGAGTGTTGACGAAGCCTGGGAGCTGCTGATTAGGCGCGAGAAAACTCTGATGGCCATTAGGAACTTCCTCGATGGGAAGATGCGCATTTACAGAATAAGAACGGGGGAAGAAGAGCTGATTGCGTTCACAAAAGTGGAAAAAGAATGAGGTCAGTCCTTCTTGCGCATGACCTTGACGACCTTGTATGTCCTGCCACCGCACTCGACATCGTCGAGGATCTCTATTATCTTCACGTGGTCGCCCTCGAAGAGGCCCTCCGGCCTGAACAGATCCGCTTTTTCCCTGTCGCTGCAGTCCGCGAAGTGAAGCTTTATCACGGAACCGGCTATGGCCAGCCTCGGCTCTATCGCGACCTCGATGCTCGGCTCGACGACCTCGACGACGCGAACCTTGCCCTCGTGAAGCGGGCAGGAGTGAGAGGGCATGCTCCTTACCCTGAGAATTTTATACCTCCTGCCGGGTTCCAGGTTTCCGACGCAGACTCCAGCTAATTTGCACGTCTTGCACGGTTCTGCCGGGCCGTAATATATGAACTCAACCCCAGGTCTTGCCAGCTTTTCCCCAACTAACGTGATTATTGCCATTCCAAACACCTCCGTTTTTGAAGCGGTGATCTTCAGATGACCCCTGTGATTTTAGCGGCCTTTTCGGCGGCTTCTCGCGTGAGGCCGTCCTTTCCGAGGATCGTGTATCTCTCGGGCCGTATCGTGTGGGCAATCGTGAGGGCCTCAATTATATACTCCGGGTCGATCCCAAGCTCGTATGCGTTAGTTGGCGCCCCGACCTTCTTTAAGGTTTCCCTAATCCGCTCCCACTTGAGCCCGTGGAGATACGCCATTATTATCGTCCCAACTCCGACCTGCTCACCGTGCAGGGCCGGTTTTGGCGCTATGGCATCGAGCGCATGGCTGAAGAGGTGCTCCGCACCGCTGGCTGGCCTTGAAGAGCCGGCTATGCTCATGGCCACGCCACACGAAATAAGACCCTTCACAACCTTCCTCACGCTCTCCTCGTTGCCGAGGCGTATTATGTCCGCGTTCTTTATCACCATCTTGGCGCTCATCAGGCTCAGTGAAGCCGCGTACTCGCTGTAGTACTCGCCCTTTATCCTGTGGGCCAGCTGCCAGTCCTTTACAGCGGTTAGGTTGCTTATCATGTCGCCAACGCCAGCCGCGAGGTAGCGGTAGGGGGCGGTCTTGATGACCCTCACGTCGGCTATCACCGCCACCGGAGGCACGGCCTTGACCGACGTTTTGGTCCCGAGGTCCTTGATGGATGCGTTTGCACTCGCTATGCCGTCGTGGGAAGCTGTAGTGGGAAAGCTGATGAAGGGAACTCCGGCTTTAAACGAGGCAAGCTTGGCGACGTCGATTATGCTACCCCCTCCAACGGCTATGAGCCAGTCAGAGTTATCGTCCCTAATTTTAGTCAGGGTCTTCTCGACCTCCTCCATGTTGGCCTCCCGGATTACCAGCGCGCTCACCTCAAACGACTCCCTGAGACTCTTTTCGATGTCCTTTCCGGCTATCTCTTTCGTCTTCGGCCCATAGAGCACTAAAGCTCTCTCACCCAGACCAAGCCTCTTCGCGACGTTAACGGCCTCTCCCTTCAGATTTTCGCCCAGCAGCACCTCTCTGGGCAGCTGCATCAGATGCATCTCAACCACCGTCCAGATAGATAATGGGTGGGAAAAGCTTTAAGGCTATCGGAACAACGGTCTATGGTGGTCGAATGGGGCTCTACGAGTTCTTTTACGAGTACTTCATAAAACCGATACAGGAAAACCAGGGTTACAATCCCGTGAACACGGTTGTCTACGCCATAATCCTGGGCATAGCTGTGATGCTCCTCTACAAGATGCTCAAACGGATGGGAATAAAGGTTGACGACCGCTTCTTCAAAGCGCTCATTCCGTACATAATCCTTGGCCCGCTGATGCGGAGCATGACCGACGTTGGAATCCTCCCAAGGACTTACCTGACCGTCAGCCCCGGCGGCTACTTCGTCATAGCGGCCTTTGCGATAGCGTCTCTCTACGCCGTGTGGAGGCATTGCTCCGGAGAGAAGTTTTATCCTCTCTATAGGGACTTCGGCTGGGTTCTGCTCGGTGGGTTAGTCTTCGTCCTGATAATAAACCTGGGAAGGGTTAACTTCAACCCGGAGGTCTTCAAGTACTTCATTCCGGCGCTGATAATAGCCGAGGCATTTATATGGCTCGTCTCAAAGAAGCTCACCCTCGTCAGGGACAACTCGCTCCTCTTTTACACCCACTTCTACGACGCTACAACCACATTTGTAGGAATCCAGTTCCTTGGCTTCTGGGAGCAGCACGTCCTCGCAAGGTGGCTTATGGATGCCTTCGGGACGCCGGCGGTTATATACGCCGAGAAGTTCCTAATACTGTTGCCTGTGGTGTGGATACTCGACAGGTGGATGAAGGACGAGGATCCAGATCTGATCAACTTCGTGAAGCTCACGATGTTCATCCTCGGCTTCGGGCCGGGAACGAGGAACCTGTTGATAATGCTGATGGGTGGTTAGTATGAAAACTAATACGGAAATCCCGTGGAACGAGGTCGCCCTCGAAACCGCGAGGGAGGTTGAAAAGGAAGTAATGCCCCTCTTCGGCACTCCCAAGGCAGGGGAGGCGATAGGAGAGAACGTCAGCGGAGACGTTACCAAATACGTTGACAAAGTGGCTGAAGACGTTGTTCTTAGCAGACTTCAGCCCCTGGGCGTTAATGTCGTCAGCGAGGAGATAGGCTTCATAGACAACGGGAGCGACTACACGGTCATCGTTGACCCCATAGACGGCTCGTACAACTTCGCCGCAGGCATACCAATATTCGCCTTCAGCTTCGCCGTCTTTAAAGGAAGGAAGCCCATCTATGGTGCGATATACGAGTTCGCCACAAAGACGTTTTACGAGGCCCTGCCTGGGGAAGGCGCCTACATGGACGGAAAGCCCATAAGAGTCAGGAAACCCGAGCGCGGAAAGGAGGCACTCAGCTTCTACACGCGCGGCAGGTGTTTGGGCCTAATAAGGAGAGTCAAACGCGTCCGCGTCCTCGGTGCGATAGCCGTTGAGCTTACCTACCTGGCAAAGGGGGCCCTCGACGGTGTCCTGGACATAAGGAACTACGTGAGGACGACGGATATAGCGGCAGGAGTGCTGATAGCGAGGGAGGCGGGGGCGATAGTCACGGACGAGAGGGGGAAGGAGCTGGAGCTGAGGCTCGACGCAACGAGCAAGACAAACGTAATAGCCGTCAACGACCGCTACCTGCTCGACATGATTCTGGAGGAGCTGGAAAATGAGTCTTGAGAAGTATTTTGCCCGCTACGGGAAGGCGACGTTTACGCTGTTCCTGATAAACGTGGCCGTTTACATAGTCGAGGCAATCCTCAGCGGGAACCCGCTCAGTATAAGCATCGGAGTCCTTGCAAGGCTCGGCCAGTGGAACTACGCCGTCATCAATGGTGCCTGGTGGCAACTAATAACCGCGATGTTCGTGCACGTCGGCATACTCCACATAGGCTTCAACATGTACTTCCTCCTGATGATGGGCAGACAGCTTGAGGGAATCCTCGGGCCGAAGAGGCTCGTCATGGTCTACCTCGTCTCTGGTTTAGCCGGAAACCTGCTGACGCTCCTCCTGCTGCCAGCCAACTCGGCCAGCGCCGGTGCGAGTGGAGCCCTCTTCGGCATAGTCGGGGCGCTGATACTCATAACGGGCGTCGTCGGAGGCAACATGCAGGCCGCGCTGATAAACGCCTTCGTGCTCTTCCTGATAAACAGCATCCTGCCGGGCGTCAACGTCTACGCCCACCTGGGCGGGCTCCTCGTTGGAATGGCCATAGGCTACTACTACGGCAGGCAAATCAAGAGGCACCTGATGGCGAGGATGTACGGCTACGGATGGTAATTCCCTCATGAGCAACCCGTTTTTTACATTTCCGTTTTTATGCGCCAAAAGTCGTTTTGAGTAGAATGGAACTGTATAGGGCCTCAACTGGATAGCGGGCTAACCAGGACGTGTGTTCTGGGAATCTAACTGTTTTTTTCGTTATCGACCGAGAAAGGCTGTGAGAATTTTGTGATTCAAATGATAATTCGAGACAGAAACGTTTCTGGTGCGGGGGCGGGGATTTGAACCCCGGAACCCCTACGGGACGGGACCCTCAATCCCGCGCCTTTGACCAGGCTCGGCAACCCCCGCGTTGCCAAAGTATAACGCTCGGAGAGGCTTTATAAAGTTTTCCCTGTCCAATTTCCGGCCTCTGACCAAAAAATTTATAAAGCAACCTCCCGTCTATGACTTCGGGTTGAGGGCCGGTAGCTCAGCATGGTTAGAGCGCGGGACTCTTAATCCCGTGGTCGGGGGTTCGAATCCCCCCCGGCCCGCCAGACCGCGTTTCTTCTCGACGCGTTCCGCTTGAGAAGGGATGCGTTTGAGCAACGTAAGGAGTTAGGAAAATGAGTTTTGAAAGATTGGGCTTATCAGAGGCCACGTTAGTGGCGGTTAGAGAGAAGGGTTTTGAGACCCCAACGGACATTCAGAGGGAGGTAATCCCCCGCCTTCTATCGGGCGACGTCGATATAATCGGCCAGTCCCAGACCGGGACGGGAAAGACTGCCGCCTTTGCGCTTCCAATAATCGAGGCGATTGATCCGAATATAAAGGCCGTTCAGGCGATAATATTGACCCCCACGAGGGAGCTTGCCCTCCAGGTGGCGGATGAAATCAAGAGCCTCCGCGGGAGGAAGAGGGTTTACGTATATGCCGTCTACGGCGGCCAGCCGATAGGGCCGCAGATAAGGGCCCTTGAGAGGGGAACCCACGTCGTCGTTGGAACTCCCGGCAGGGTTCTCGACCACATAAGGCGCGGAACCCTCGATTTAAGCTCGGTGAAGTTCTTCATCCTTGACGAGGCCGACAGGATGCTCGACATGGGCTTCATAGACGACATAGAGGCGATTTTCAGGGAGACGCCACGGAGGAAGAGGGTGCTGATGTTCTCTGCCACCATGCCCCCAGAGATTAGAAGGCTCGCGAGGCGTTACATGAAGAACCATGAGGTGATAAGCGTCAGCAGCGACGAGTTGGTTCCGGAAATGGTGGATCAGGAGTACGTGGAGGTCGTCCCAGCGCGGAAGTTCACGGTGCTGAAGAAGATACTCGGCAACGACTTCTACGGCATAGTCTTCTGCGCCACCAAGAGGGAAACCAGGGAGCTGAGTGAGAGGCTCAGGAGAGCCGGCTACAGCGCCGAGGCTCTAAACGGCGACATGAGCCAAAACTCGAGGGAAAGGACATTCTGGCGCTTCAAGACGAAGAGAACAAGGATTTTAGTTGCGACCGACGTTGCGGCGAGGGGCCTCGACGTTCAGGACATAAGCCACATCGTCAACTACTCCCTGCCCATGACTGCCGAGGACTACGTCCACCGGATAGGGAGAACCGGCAGGATGGGCAAGCGGGGAAGGGCGATAACCTTCATAATGCCCGGTGAGTTCAAGAGGCTGCGCTACATTGCACAGGTAGCCGGCGTGGAGATAAGGAAGTCCGAGCTCAGCGAGGAGATCCCGAGGGAGTACCGCGAGAGGTATGAAAGTGATCGCTCCGGTTACTACGGGAGAAGCGGAAGAAGAAACTCCCGCTATCCAAGGAACTCCCGGGGCTATTCTAAGAGCTCCCGAGGTAGATGGTGAGGATTAAATCCTCGCCCTCTATCCGGACCTCTATCCAGACCGCGTCGCTCTTCTGGACGTAGCCCGCGAACTCTTGGTCAGAAAGCATCTGGGAGACCAGCCACTCGGCGTACTCTTCATGGAAGAAGGGGTGGTAGTAGTCGGCCAGGTTGTAGTAGGTAACCCCCCACGTCCAGCCGGCCCTGTACCCCCTCGGGAGCTTTCCGTCGGAGAGTCTTTTCAGGGATTCGTCGGCCTTCAGGCCGAATCCCTCATAGAGCAGATTCATCATGGAAACGGCTAAATTCCTCGCGTCGGCATCACCCATGGTGTAGTCCTGGTTGAGGAACTCCTCGCCGGCAACGACGCCCAGAACCTTTATGTTGGCCTTCTCTTCGCCCGGTGTTATCTCGTAGAGGGTGGCGTTAACTATCCTGCTCCCCTGCCGCTCCCAGTAGTGGTAGTAGGCACCTAAATCCATGGGCGGGAGGTGCTGGTCGAGGGTGAAGTACCATCCGTTTATCTTTACCAACGCCGTGGCGTGCCCCAAATCGGTGAGGTTTATGGCCATCGCGTAGACCGGCGAGTAGTTCATGGCCAGGAGCAGGGCATCCGTGAGAACTGTGTAGTCGGTGCATATACCGGTTCTCCGCATTATCGTCTCGTAGGGGGTCTGAATGGTGTTGTTCTGCCCCTCAACAACCTCCTCTCTTCCGTCGGGGTATATTATGACCTTGGCGAAGGGCTGTTTGGCCTTCTCCCAGTCGTAGCTCAGCCACTCTCCTTCCCAGGCTAGGACGTTCCAGGCACTCTGGGCGAGGTCTTCACCCTTGAGCTCCTCCGCGAGGGGTGATATGACCTCAAGCTCTTCCCTGCCCAGCATACAGGAAAGTGCATCCCTGAGGATGTAGCGCCAGAGGATTCCCGGACAGCTGAGCTCGGCGTCCTGGCCCGGGAGAGACACGGTCACGTTCTCCCAGCTCACAAGGGGATTAGTCCAGGTTGCGGGGGATGAACCAGGCGTTGGAGTGGAGAACGGAGTGGTTGAAGTTGTAGATTGGTATGCGGTACTTTCGGGCGTTCCGGTCTCCGGAGTGGCCGAGAGGCAGCCCGCGATGATGACAATGAACGCGATGGCAAACGCCGCGAGGAACCTTCCCATCATGAACCAACTTGGAGGGAGGGATTATAAAACAGTTCCCCAGCGAAAGAGCATCGGGTTCGTGTCCATCGAAAGATTTAAAAATGCCCTCCTGAAGGTATAACCCGGGCGCTCGGGCAGTGCCGGGGTAGCTTAGCCTGGTCAGAGCGCTCGGCTCATAGGGCCGCTTCCCTTCGGGGGAGCCTGAGAAACCGAGAGGTCCGGGGTTCAAAGCCCCGCCCCGGCACCATTGAAACTTTGCTGACGCAAAGTTTCATCAAAAGGTTCTGACTGTTTGTGGGGCAGATTTTATAGTTCGTGCACGTTAAAACGGGCGATTTTGCTACGGGTTTATTCCACAATTACAGCTCTGAAGAGTTTCACCCCCACAAGGCGTCCTTTGGACGCCAGAACAAAGTTGAAACCTGATTAATGGCCTATTTTAAAGCCAAACCCTCTTCACGGGCAAATTTTAGATTGCACGCTTTGGCTCCTGCCAGTTTGAAAGAAAAACTTGGTTAAGGCCTTGTCTGGAAGGAAAATAAGAAGCTCAGAGCGCCTCGGCGCCGTACTGTCTCAGGAGATTGTATGCGTGGGGGTATTTAGGGGTTTCGCTCGCTCCTTTGGATTTTGTATGAATCTTAATGTTCATTATTACCCAATTTTTTGAGCACGTTAAAAGTCCTCTGTAATGGGCTTTCCAATCCTCTCTTAGGCCATTTCAAAGCTTCAAAACACTTAAATAACAGATTTTTTAATCTTAAAAAATGTGGTGGATGGTATGAAACCCTTTCCAGAAACCCCGATAATTAAAGTTGAGGAGTTGTATGGCAGGGAGAGGGAAGTTTCCCAGTTGCATCAGCTTGTCCTCGAAAAGAAACGGTGGGTGGCGATCATAGGGCCAAGGGCCGTTGGGAAGACCAGCCTCGCGAGGGCGTTCGCAACCCACTATTCTTCCACAACGGGTAACCCCGCGGTTTATTCAAACTTTGCTGGCATTCACAACTTTACCGAATTCGTGGAGAGGTTCGGGCTGGACGTAATGAATTTAGTGCACGAGGATAAACTCAAGCTCAGGAGGGTCTCTTTGGGTATTAAGTTCTTCGAAGCGGTTCTCGAAAGGGAGGAAAACATCTCCATAGCCCCCAAGAATCCCGCGGCCCTCTTTGATGAAGTCATGAGGGCTCTTCCCGAGGGAAGCCTGCTGGTATGGGATGAGGTTCAGGACATGCGGACGGAAAGAAACAAGCTCCTCGCTGCACTGTGGAGGCTTCATAACGTTCTGGCGGAGAAAAGACCCATAATAATCTTCACGGGCTCCGCCATGGGGCTCTTCAAGAAGCTTCTGAATCCCGAATACGACGATTATCTCTATGGACGTGCTCCGGTAAGGGTGGACGTTGAGCCTTGGGACGTTCAAACTGGGATTGAGTTCTTAAAAAGAGGCCTCCTCGCGGCGGGAAACGTGGATTTTTCCATTGACGAGCTTCGGGAGGCGTCTATTAAACTGGGTGGTTTTCCGGGTTACCTCTCATCTTACGGCAGGGGGAGGATTGATGGGCTGACTCACGGAAGGGCCCTTAAAAACGCCCATGAAGAAGCCGTTAAGAGAGCCATGAGTGAACTCAAGAGTTTTGTCGGGTTGCGCCCACAAAGGGAGTATCAAAGAAAAGTGATAGCGCTCTTAAACGCCATGGGTGAGGGTGTTTCCAGGCCATCGTCACTTGCAAGGCTGTCTGGATTGACGGAAGTCAGCGTCGTTAACACGCTCGAGACCCTTCTGGAAATGGGGATAGTTGAAAAGGAATCCAAGAGTAAGGTGGTGAGCATCTACCGGTTCAAATATGGCTTTTATCAGGAAGCGGCCTTGAGAATTAGGGCGTAGCTAAGAAGAATCCAGAATTAACGTTATCTCCTTCATTATCTCCTCCAGTGTGTAGTTTATCGGCATGTCTAACCCCAGAACCTCCTCAAATACAGCCTCATCCTTGGTAAATCAACCGGCCTTAAAGATTCCTTCATCCAGTCCGGCAGGTCCTTCTTTATCGAGCTCCAGAGGAGGCGGTAGTCGAGGACTATGATTGACCCCTTTTCCTCGGCTGAGCGGTGAACCCTTCCGGCAGCTTGAACCAGCTTCCTGTGGGCCGGCAGGTAATAGCCGTAGTATCGGCCCTTTCCGGGGAATTTCCCCTCGAAGTACCTTATCTGGGCCTGAACCCTCGGCGTCGGCCTCGCATAGGGTATTCCAACGAGGATCACACCGTTCATCTCATCGCCGCTGTAGTCCTGCCCCTCGCTGTTTCTTCCACCCATGACTCCGAGGAGCACCGCTCCCTTCCCCCTGGCGTGGGCCTTGAAGCTCGCTATCATCGCATCGTTCTCTGCTGAGCTGGCGCCCTGCTTCTCAATGAATATCGCCTTTCCCGTTTCCTCAAGCCTGACTTGAAGGTTCGCCGAGAGAAGGCCCTGGAGAACCTCGTAGGAAGCAGTGAAGACTCCGACGTTCTTCGGTATGAGTCTGGCCGCCTCGACGATGTAGTCCACCATGCGCCTGTAAACCTGGAGCGAGCGCTCATCACCCCTCGTCGATACGTCTTTAGCCACTAAAACCTGTGCGTTCTCTCTCTTTACCATCCTCGGGAACTTCTTCATTCGGGCGTTTTCGATTCCCATGACGTCGCGGAACGCCTCCATCGGGGTGAGGGTTCCGGACATGAAAACCGCACTCTGGACGTTTCTGATGAAGCCCAGAGCTTTCGATGGATCTAAAGCAACCAGCTCAAGGCTCAGCCCTTTGTCCCTACTCATGAGGAATAGGTAGTCCTCCCGTCCAATGAGCGAGATCCAGAAGAGGAGGAACTCGCCTATCCTGCCGATGTAAGAGCGCGGCGGCTTGCCCTTCTCTATCCTGTCCTCCCTTATGGCGTCGCCAACGGCGACCATGTCGTTGAGAATCCTGACGAGGCCACGGGTGTCGAGGCTCAGGATATCAACGACGTGCGCGAAGACCAGCTCCGGCTGGATGGGGGTTTCATGCACGTCCCTGTCCTTGAGCTTCTCGTCGTAGAGCATCTCCAATCCGCGGCCGAAAATGCTGAGGAAGTTGGCTATCTCGTGCTCGTTGTACTCGTCGGCCTCTTTTATCGCCCTGTTTACCGTATGTATGCTTATCCGGTCGCTCAAGGCTGAGATGGCTTGGTCAGGCAGGTTGTGGGCCTCATCAAAAACCACTATCAGGTCTGAGTAGTCAACGTCGAGGGAGCTTATGAAGTTCTCCCGAATGGTTGGGCTGAGGAGGTAGAGGTAGCTGGCCACTATGACGTCTGCCCTCTCCGCTATCCTCTTGGTCAGATCGTAGGGGCACAGCTCTAAGGTTTCCGCGTAGCTCAGAATCTCGGCCGGATGACTCGGCTCGCTCAGGAAGAACTTCACTAGCTCGTCGAACTCCGTCTTTTTCTTCTTTTCGTTCTCGTAGAACTCACATTTGCCGAGCTTCTTGAGGTTCTTGCAGACGACCATGGCGGTGTAGGCGTCGCTCGTGAACTGGGTGAGGTATGTGTGAAGGCAGAGGTCCTTCCTGCTCCTCAGCTCGACTCCAGAGACGGGGTCCTTCTTGTTTATTGCCTTCAGCTCCTCAATGACTCTGTCCATCTGCCTGTGGGTTCTGGCCAGATAGAGAACCTTGTAACCCATCTCCTTGGCGTAAGGCAGGATTCCGGCTAAAACGCTCACGGTCTTTCCAAAGCCGGTAGGGGCTTCGATTATAGCGTTTTCTCCGTTTTTAACGGCCTCTGAGACGAGCTCTATGAACTCTCGCTGATGGGGCCTGAGTTCTTCGTAGGGAAAGTACTCCGGTGTTCCGCTTTCGCTCATGGGAAAGAGTTTTAACGGCTCGCTTTTAACTTTTCCCCAGGTGAGCGGTGTGGACGAGAAGGAGCAGAGACTGGTTGAGTACTCCATCGAGGCTGTTATAATAGCGTGGCTCGCGTACCTGTTCTTCTATCAGAATTACCTGCTCCACAGCTGGCACCGGGGATTGCCGCTCCCCTCTAAACTGCCTTTCCTGGTGGCTGGAATCGTTGTTGCAGCGCTGTTCTTCTGGTACGAGTGGGCAAAATTCGAGCGCGAGCTTGAGGGAAGGAAGGAGGTACCCCTAAAATCGGTTCTGCCCGTGGCTCTCAAGGAGGATCACATCGACTCGGACTCAAACAAAACCGAGAACGGCGGTGAGACTACGGGCGAAGAGGTGCAGAAAGAAGAACGGGAAGAGGTTAGAGCTTCAGCCCCGGAATCTCCTCAAGAACCTTGACGGTCAGCTTAACGGCTGCATCGACGTCGCGCTCGTCAACGACTTCAGTGTTGGAGTGGATGTACCTCGCTGGAATGCTTATTCCGCCGCTCGGGACGCCTGCCTTGTTGAGGTGTATCGCTCCCGCGTCGGTTCCACCGCCGGTGAGGATGTCCCACTGGTAGGGAATCTCGTGCTTCTTGGCTATCTCTTCCATCCAGCGGACGATTGTTGGGTGGCAGATGACGGAGCGGTCCATTATCTTAATCGCGACGCCCTTTCCGAGCTGGCTTATCTGCTTGTGCTCCGGCGTTCCCGGCACGTCTGCTGCTATTGTGACATCCAAAGCAAAGCCGTAGTCGGGGTCTATGCCAAAGGACGAAACCTTCGCACCGCGGAGGCCGACCTCCTCCTGGACTGTGGCGACGAAGTAGACATCTGCGTCGGTCTCGCTCAGCTGTCTCGCGGCTTCCACAAGAGTGTAAACCGCTATCCTGTCGTCGTGGGCAATGCTGACTAAGCGGTGCTTGCCGAGCCTCTCAAGCCTTCCGTCCCATGTTATGACCGTGCCTATCTTAACCCCCATCTCCTCGGCCTCTTCTTTGCTCTCGGCACCGATGTCTATGAAGACCCCATCCCAGGTCGGGGCCTTGTTCCTCTGCTCGGGCTTCTGGATGTGCGGCGGAACTGAGCCACCGACGCCGTAGACGAACTCGTTCGGGCCGACCCAGACTTTAAACCTCTGGGCTATAAGCGTCCTTGGGTCAACACCGCCAACCGGTGCAACCCTCAAAAAGCCGTTCTTCTCGATGTGGGTCACCATAAGGCCGATCTGGTCCATGTGGCCAGCCAACATGACCTTTGGGCCCTTGCCTTCCTTGTGGGCGATAACGTTGCCGAGCTTGTCAACCTTAATCTCGTCGACGTAGGGCTTGAAGGCCTCGATAACAACGTCCCTGACTCCGAGGAACTCGTAGCCGGAAACGCCCGGCGCCTCTATAATCCTCTTGAGAAGCTCGTAGTCAACCATCTTCATCACCTTCCGTTTAGATTTCCATCTAAATGCTTATGTCTGAGATATTTAAGGTTTTAGGTGGGATTCACACTGTTGCCTCAGGGGTAAATCCTAACCCCCATTTTGTCCTCGCCGTTATCGTATATCTCCCGGATCTTGAAGAGGTACGCCGGGGTCCTGCTCCAGTCCCTTGGCTTTTTTGGCCGGTGGAAGATGTCATGGAGGGCGTTGGCGTACTCCCACACGGGGCCATCTTCGTGTATCTCCACGTCGCATCTGACCTCGTAGGATGTGCTCGGTGGGGTAAAGAAGAGCACCGTTGCCTCTTTCCTTCCCTCGGTTAGGTTTTTCCAGGTGTGCTTTCTGGCGAGCTCGAGGGACACCAGTTTTGTGAAGTCTATTCTTTCTTTCACGTAGATTTCCTCCAGGAGAAACCTGCCTGCGTTTAGTGGGTTGTAAGGCCTTCTGAGTTCCTCCTTCATCTTTTCGATTGTCTCAGCGAGAAGTTCCTCCCTGTGTATGAAGCCCACGCCTTTAATGGAACCGTTCGTCCCTGCCGGCCCGCAGGTGATTATCGCCGCGTTGTGCCGTGTGAAGCTTATCAGGACTTCCGGGCCAAACTTTCCGTTCAGGAGGCGCTTTATCCCCTCCACCCTTTCCTCAAAAGCGTATCTGATGAACTCCTCTGGGAGCATGTTCCCACCGTGTCCGATACGGCGCTATCGTTAAAAGTCCTCCCATGGAGAATCTCTGGGAGTGAAAATGACGACTCTGCTCAAACTCAAAGTCGTCCCCTGCACCTTCCTCAAAAGGCTCAACCGCTTCGTGGCACTGGTCGAGGTTGAGGGCCAGGAGAGGAGAGCCCTGGTGACCAACACCGGTCGCTTGGAGGAGTTCATGGTTCCTGGCAGGAAGGCCTTCTGCAGGCCCAAGTCCGGTGGAAAGACGGACTTCGTTCTGGTTGCCTTCGAGGACTTGGAGGGAAAAGGTGCTATAATAGACACCAGAACCCAGGCCAAAGCCTTCGAGCGGGCTTTGGAGCTCGGTCTGGTTCCGTGGCTGAGGAACTGTCGGATAAAACGGAAGGAAATACCTCTTGGTAAATCGCGCCTCGATTACCTCTTCGAATGCCCCCATGGCGAGGTCTACGCCGAGATGAAGAGCGCTGTCCTGCGCGGGGGTGAAAAAGGGGAGTACGCGATGTATCCGGACTGTCCGAGCGTCAGGGGACAGAAACACATCAGGGAGCTTATAGAGCTTTCAAAAGCCGGAAAGAGGGCCATGATTTTCTTCATAGGTGCGATGCCCGGCGTTAGGAAGTTCAGGCCCTTCGAGAGGGGCGACCCGAAGATAGCGAGGCTCCTTAAAGAGGCAGAGGGGGCGGGCGTTGAAATCCATGCGCTCAGCATCTCCCTCCTGCGGGATGGAAGGGTCGTTCTTGAGAGGCCGAACTTAGAGATTGAACTTGGGGAGGATTTTTAAGCATGTGATTACAAAAACTACAGAGAGGTTGAGGTGATAAAAATGGCCATAGTCGATGTTAGAATCCTAGTTGAAGGTGCGAGCGACGTGGAGGTCGTAAGCAAAGCCCTTCAGGGTCTCGCTTTGGGAAGCGAGTACAACATAACGATATCCTCGATAATCCCAACGACGAATGTTGAGATAGCGAAGAGCGCAGCTGCCGGGGCGGACCTCCTCATCATAGCGACCGACGCCGACCGGGTCGGACGGGACTTGGCCGAGAGGCTCTTCAGCGAGCTGGGGGAGATGGTAGGGCATGTTGAAAGGATGAAGCTCCCCCTCGGCCACGATCTGGAGCACGTTGACGTTGAGCTCGTCAGAAAGGAGCTCAAGAACACCCTCGTCAGAGCGGGCCTCAAGAGCCTCCAGATACTCCCGGAGTATATGGCGCTCAGGAACCAGCTTCTCGACCTCAAGGGCCGCTACGACGGCCTTGGTGAGGAGTACAGAAAGCTCAGGGATGAGTACGAGGCGGTCACAAAGGCCTTTGAAGAGCTGAAGGAGGAGAACGCGAGGCTCAAGGAGGAGAACGAAGGACTTAAGGCCCTCTTAGAGAGTGCCAAGAACATTTACCGCGTTGACGAGGCATGGAGGTCCCTCTTCCCCGCCGAGCCGGTCCCGGACGAGGCGTACATCGGAAAGGCCGTCGAGAAACTCGGGCTTGCGGGTAAGGTGATAGTCGGGCAGGGCTACATCTTTGCCGAGGACAAGGCTCTCGTGGATGAACTTCTCAGGACGGTTTACCTTAGCCTAAGCATAAAGGAGGAGTCTCCCAAGCCTCCCAGGCCTCCGGTGGAAGAACCGCCGAAGCCCCAGGAGTCCGAGCGAAGCGAGCCGGAGGTCGTTGAGAACGCCGAGGTAAAGCCCGACGACATCGAGGGACTCCTGAAGGGGCTGTGATATGGACCTCAATGAGACCCTGGAAGAATATGAGACGTACCTTGACCTTGAGGGGAAGAGCCCCAACACGATTAGGATGTACTCATACTACGTGAGGCGCTACCTTAAGTGGGGCGGAAAGCTTAACTCCCGCTCCGCCCTCCGTTTTCTCGCGAGGCTTAGAAAGGAAGGCTACTCCAACAAAAGCTTAAACTTGGTCGTCCAAGCTTTGCGCTCCTACTTCCGTTTTGAGGGTGCTGAAGAGGAAGCAGAGAAGCTTAAGCCCCCAAAGGTCCCCAGGAGTCTGCCGAAGGCCCTAACCCGCGAGGAAGTCAGAAAGCTGCTCTCGGTAATACCCCCGACGAGAAGGCGCGACAGGCTGATATTTCTCCTGCTCTACGGGGCGGGCCTTAGGGTAAGCGAGCTGTGTAACCTCAAAAAATCGGATGTTGACTTCGAGCGCTCGCTGATAGTTGTGCGAGGCGGCAAGGGTGCCAAGGACCGTGTCGTGCCTATTCCAGGATTCCTTCTGGAGGAGATCAAGTCCTACATTGAGAGCCGCGATGACGACAGTGAGTACCTTATCGTCGAGGAGGGGCGCAGGGAAAAGGACAGGATATCACCCAAGACCGTCTGGTATCTCCTCAGGAAATACGGGCAGAAGGCCGGCATCAGGGTCACGCCACACATGCTCCGCCACAGCTTCGCGACTCACATGCTCGAAAACGGCGTTGACATAAGGGCCATTCAGGAGCTCCTCGGCCACTCGAACCTCTCGACGACGCAGATTTACACCAAGGTTACCGTTGAGCACCTCAGAAAGGCTCAGGAGAAGGCGAGGCTGATAGAGGGGCTGATGGAGTAGAAAATGGTACGTTGTGCTGGACCAAACTTTAAAAGCATTTGGCATGCCATACTATCTCAGGGATCAGGGGTAAGTATACAGTTTTGCATATCACATGCATCAAACCAGCGAGATTTGCAATGGGTGTAAAAATGTCGAAAGAAATGCTGAAATGTAGGAATCATCCCTGGGAAATGTAGAACCCAACAACGGGTACTGTGTTTATGTTGTTCACCGTTGTTTCCGATTGTCCTCTCCAAACCCTGTGATATGTTCCGGTTTCTCCATATAAGTCCAGAGTGCAAACAAATGCTTGTATGTTGCTGTATTCATAATTTACGTCGATAAACATGTTTGCACTGTTTGCGGCCGTTGCGGCCAGCGGGGAGATTATTCCAGCGGAGGACAGGATTGAGATAAAACCCAAAGCGTCTATCGAAAATGCATCAGAACTAAGATTTTCGAGGGAGAACTGGTAGTAAGGACGTGTGTATGTCTCTGAAAGATTTCTTACCTCAAAGACCCACGAGTTTATGGGTGCCGGTCTTACGTTTGAGGGCCTGTAATAAGCCCATGAAAGTGAGTTTGGGTCAAAGCTCTTCACGAAGACGTACTCCTCGTAAAAGTCTTGCCCGTCAATGTGGATTTTCCACCTTTCGTACCTATAAATAAAGTCCATCCAGATGTAAACGTCTTGGCCGCGGTCAAAAGCTGCATGGGATAAACCCCCGCCATTCACATTGTAGGTGTAATGAGTTCCAATATGTGACCATTCGCTGGTTAGAAATGCGTAAACTCCAAACCCAACGTGTGCGTTGGCCGTGTAGCTGTACGTTATCTGGCCCCAGCTGTAGTCTGCGTTGATTATCTCCGCAACGACCACTGGTATTGTTTCTTCGTGATATTCCTCCAGTATCTGCCAGTAGTTGTCCATTGGCTGGACGTTCCCATCGGAAATGGTTTCCGAGGAGACCTCTTTGGTAGTTTTCAGGGGTTTGTACTCTGGATAGACCGTTATTTTTTGGTATCGGCCCTCTCCCTTAAGTGAAATTCCCTGAACAGCGACTTTGCCATCCTTCACAATCGTAAGTACGATAAAGGGCTCGGCACCGTAGCCGTGTTTTTTGATGTTGTCATCCCATGCTTTCCTCAGTCCGGAAAGGTCAAAGTACAAAGTCTCTCCCCTTACGGCAGTGGGTTTAATCTCCCTGAATCCCTCTGGATACAGCGCCTTGGCAAAAATCTTTGCTTCTGTTGAGTTTTGGATCTCAATGGCCATTATTGCTGGAGGCTCATTAATGCTTGCTCTTACGAAAAATCCAAAAACTAAACCGACTACCAGAATAGCAAGCACTTTCTTTTTCATAGTACCACTGTTAACAGTATACTCTGTTATGGTATTTAAAGGTCACTGTCCACAGTGTAATATGGGTTAGAGCTCCCCCTTCTCCCCCAGCATTGCCAGATAGCTTGTGAAGGCCCCGGCCGAGATTGTATCGCCCAGGCCGACCGTCGAAACAGGTTTTTTGACGAGCCTTGTGGGAATAATCACGACCTTATACTCCCTGGTTCTCAAGCGCCTCTTCGCCTCCTCGAAGCGGAGCTTCACGAACTCTCCATACTCGTTGTACGGAACCTTCATACCGACCTTTACGTCTTCAGGACTCCTTATGTCCCCGAGGGAAGCCCTCGCCGCGGCCAGGGTTGTTGCGAGCTCAAGGCTGCTCCTCAGCTCGTCCTCGCTCAGCGGGTTGTCCGAGTGGGTGATGTACATGATGTAGTAAATCGTGTGTATCTGGAGCACCTCCAGGTTCATCTCGTCAACGAGGATTTTTCCGCCCAGAACTGTGTCCTCTATGCGGTTGTAAGTGAATATCCTCTCCGCGAGCTTGGAGTAGCCGAGGGCGTTGAGGACGTGGGCTATCTCCGCCTCGTCCATCCCCACGCTCTCCACCAGGGGAAAGAGGTTGTAGATCACCTTCTTCCTGAGCTCGCGGTTCTGTATTGAGGCGAACTCGAGGTGAACCTTCACGTCCTTCTCACGCTTGAGCAGGAGTATGTCCTTTTTGGCCTCCTTTAGGTAGTGGTTGGCATCTTTTCCATCGGAATAGCGGAGCTTTATCCCCTGGTAGCCTGAGAGAATGGCCCCATCAACCTGAAGGCCGATCTCTGGCAGGAACGGTTTAAGCTCGGGCTCGGTGTATATCCTTATGCTCTCGAATCTCGCCGAGACGATGAACCTGCCAGAGAAGGGAACCTGTATGGTCTCGTCCCCTAGCCTGAAAGTCGTTCCGGCACGGAATTCAAAGATGCGGTTCACCTTTAGCGGGTCGCCCTCCCTGTAGGCCTCGCGGGGATGTTTGAAGGCCAACCTGCCGTCCTCGATGACTGGATAGAGGAGGTTGGGCTTATCCACGAACATCTCGGCCTGCTTTCTGGCCAGGTGGGGGGTGTAGACGATTACCCTGTTGAAGTCGAGGTTGGCCAGGAGGTTCGCTATGATCCCCGCCTGACCGCCCATCCTCTCGATGTCATATTTAAAGTGAGAATCGAACCAGGTGTGGAGCTCCTCATTAACCAGGGGCACCGCCATGGGCTTTCCGGTCTTGAGGGCGTGAACCAGCCTTGCGACGAAGTCGAGGGGCTCGTTTATCTCCCTAGGATAATCTTCCATCCTTTTCCTGACGGTTTCAGCCCCCAGCTCGTCTATGAGCCTCTGCACAGTTTCGCCGGTCAGAAAGGTTATCGCATCAACGTTCGTGTTGTAGGCGGTATATATCGAAAGCTTCCTTGCCTCGTCGAGGAGCTCCATTTGTATCACCCTCAGTGACTAACGTCTAAGAAATTCGGGTGAATTCTTAAAAGGGTTTCGGAAGCGGTTGAGGGAAAATGTTGAAGGCTCAGAACTCTGTGAAAAGTCTTCCAAGCCAGGGGATCCGCTCCATGACGTCCATCTCTCTCAGAGCAAGCCACAGAGATGCCTGATTGCTCGTAACGACTGGAATGCCGAGGTCTTCCTCGAGAGGCTCGATTATCTCAAACGTTCTCCAGTTCGTGCAGCTGATGAAGACCGCGTCTGCCTCGTCCATGAAGCTGGCCTTGGCGAGGCGATAGGCCTCGTAGGGTTCGAGCTTTCCGATTTGGGTGTTGTCCTCTATTCCAAGTCCCCTTATGTCGAGCACGTTGAACTCGTTTGCCTCCAGGAACTCCCTCTCGCGGACGTTTATATCGTCCATGTAGGGGGTTATGACCAGCACATCCCTTGCATCGAGCATCTTGAGGGCCTCCACCACGGCTGTGCTGGTGCTGACAACGGGGACGTTTACTTCTTCCTCTATCTTGGACTCAAGCTCCTTCTCGTAATCCTTCCCACCGATGAACGACCCACTGGTGCAACCGTAGAGGATCATCTCAACACCTGCATCGCGCAGAAGCTTCGCCGCCTCGACGGAGAGGGCGTTCATATTGATGAGCTCCTCCTCCCTTACGTTCCTCAGCGGAACCCTCGCGGTGTGGAGCGAGACCCCATTGGGAATTGCAGAATGAAGCTCCATCTCCATGGTGGTGTTCGATGAGGGAACTATGAGTCCAAGCCTACCTCTCCATCCGTACATGCTTTCACCTCTTGGGATTACTCTAGAATTCTCTTAAACCTTTGGTTTTGGAAAGGCTGATTAAGGTCTGCGGGAAAGCTTCATGGGTGATACCGTGGAGCTTGAGGATGCGATACTGAAGAGAACCTCCGTGCGGTATTTCGAAGAGAGAGACGTTCCGGAGGAGGACATTAGGGCGCTGATCGAGGCGGCGATAAGGGCGCCCACCGCGAGCGGCCTGGAGAACTGGAAGTTCGTTGTTTTCAAGAGTAGGGACGCGAGGGAAAAACTCTACAATCTCATAGCCGAGGGTATGACTCGATACTACCGCGCCGTGAACCTCCCGGAGGAGAAGATAGGGAAGCTCAGAAGGCGTATGTATGAACAGGGTATGTATCGTGCACCCATATACATCGCCGTCTTTATCGACAAGAACGTCCGCTTCCTCCCCGGGGAAGAATTCGACGAGCCCGAGTTCATCTGGAGCGTTGAGAGTGCTGCGATGGCGATTCAGAACCTCATGCTCAAAGCCGTTGAGCTCGGCCTCGGAACGGTTTACATAGGGGTTACTAATTTCCCGGGAATAGAGGATGAGGTCAGAGAGCTTTCGGGCCTCGATGAGAACCACTACCTCGTTGGAGTCATCCCGGTCGGCTATCCCAAGGGCAAAGTCAAACCCCGGAAGAGGAGAAAGACCCTCGATGAGGTGCTGGTCTTCATCTAAACGTTTTTATTCCCTCCCCCTCAACTCCTCCTGGTGGAAGGATGATAGAGTTCGTGATACTGCTGGGCGTCATCGGTGGCTGGATAATAGTGGCCTCAACCCTCTTCCTCATGCTGGCCCTGGGCAAGACCTGGGGGTTAGCGGGTGTGCTCCTCTTGGTCGCGGCGATTCAGATAAACCACTGGCTCAAGGAGAAGTACATGCACGCCATAGTCGATGCCACACCGAGGGCCAAGGCCATAGCCGCGCACATATTTGAGATGAACGAGCTCATCCTTCTCTCGTCCTACCTGATATCGGTGGTTCTCTACGTCGTCATACAGAAGTACGTGGAGATAGTCATCAAGTTCCCGCACGCACTGGGGTGAGAGCATGAACGTCGTCATAGTCAGATACGGGGAGATAGGAACGAAATCCCGACAGACAAGGAGATGGTTCGAGAGCATACTCATGAACAACATCCGCGAGGCCTTGGTGAGCGAGGGGATTGGGTTCAAAAAGGTCGAAGCGAAGCACGGAAGGATTCTCGTGAAGACGAATAAAGCGAGAGATGCCGTTGATGTTCTTGGGAGGGTTTTTGGCATAGTGTCGCTCTCCCCGGCGATGGAAGTCGATGCCGAGCTGGATAAGATTAACCGGACGGCCCTCAAGCTCTTCAGGAGGAAGAAGCGCGAGCTCGGCCTTGAAAGGCCTCGCTTTAGAGTCACCGCGAGGAGAATCACCAAGGAGTTCCCCCTCAAGAGCCCTGAGGTTCAGGCGAAGGTTGGGGAATACATCCTTGAGAACGAGGGGAGCGAGGTTAATCTGCACGAGTACGACATAGAGATAGGAATAGAACTGATGGAGGGCAGAGCCTACGTCTTCGTTGACAAAATCTACGCCTGGGGGGGCCTTCCAATAGGGACCCAGGGCAAGGTGGTGGCTTTGCTAAGCGGCGGCATAGACTCGCCGGTTGCCGCCTTCCTCATGATGAAGCGCGGCGTTGAGGTTATTCCCGTCCACATCTACATGGGCGAGAAGACCCTCGAAAAGGTCAGGAAGATCTGGGCCCAGCTGAAGAAGTACGGCTACGGCGGAAAGGGCGAGCTGATAGTGGTTAAACCTAAGGAGCGCGAGAGAATCATTGAGAAGCTGCGCGAGATGAAGAAGGAGAAGTACACCTGCGTCTTCTGCAAGTACATGATGGTGAGGCACGCGGATAGAGTGGCGAGGGAGTTCGGGGCGAAGGGAATAGTCATGGGGGATTCCCTCGGGCAAGTGGCCAGCCAAACCCTTGAGAACATGTACATAGTCAGCCAGGCAACGGACCTGCCGATATACCGCCCGCTCGTTGGGCTCGACAAGGAGGAAATCGTGAGGATAGCGAAGGAGATAGGAACCTTCGAGCTCTCAACCCTGCCGGAGGACGAGATTCCGTTCATACCGAAGCACCCCGTGATACGGGGCTCCTGGGAGGAGTTCAGGAAGATTTACAAAGCCGTCTTTGGAGAGGAGCCGGGGAAGAGAGAGTGCTAAGTGTTAAATAATTCCTCTACGGATAATGAGGCGGGTGGGAGCATGGGAATCGTCGTTGAGGCAATCTATGAAGATGGAGTGTTCAAGCCCCTTAAAAAACTCAACCTTCCAGACAAGACGAAGGTAACCATCAGGGTGGAAATCTTTGGCCTGCTGAGGGGATGGGAGGTAGACACACAAAGGGTAAAAGATGAACTGAGGGAGGTTCATGGATAAGTTCTTTGCCGATACGTACGCGCTCATCGAAATTCTCAAGGGAAACCCAAACTATTCAAAATACGCCGGCCTTGAACTGTACTCCACAGAATTCAACCTCCTTGAACTCTCTTACGCTCTCACACGAGACTTTGGGTCGGAGCGGGCAAAGGGTGTTCTGACTCTCGTAAGGGCAACGCTGATTATACTCTCGCCGACAACGGAGCACTATATAAAGGCCTCAGATATGAAACTTAAAGAAAAACGTAACGGCAAAAAATTGTCTTTGATAGATTGCTTGGGCTATGTCATAGCAAATGACCTTGGTCTTAGATTTCTGACAGGCGACAGGGAATTTGAAGGAATGGAAAATGTGGAGTTTGTAAAATAGGGTGATGACGTTATGGATCAAATCAAGCTCTCTGCATATATCAGCTTCTCCCTTCCTCTCATCTTCATCGTGGGACTGCTCATCGTTCTCAGCCAGAACCCATGGTTCTCCTTCACAGACAACGCCCTGAGCGACATGGGTTCAATAAGGAACCCGGTGAACTACTACTTCAACGGCTTCCTGATGCTCTTCGCGGTTCTCGGTTTCATAGCCGCCATCGGAGCCCTGAGAAACGGCCTGAGCTACCTGATGCCCCTCGCTATGGTCTTCCTGTTCCTTGTGGGGGTCTTTCCGGAGGAGTACGCACCCCACGCCCCGGCGGCGGTCTTATTCTACGTCCTCGCACTGGCGGACATAGCCCTCGTCGGAATAAAACTCGGCCGGAGCGGTATTTCGGCGGGCTACATCTGGTCTGCCCTGGCCGTCTTTACGTTCGCCCTGATGCTCTACCTCGTTAAGGCGAGGGTCTTCAGGGGTTTAGCCATTCCAGAGCTGGTTGGAGCTTTTACAATACTCTCGTGGTTCGTCTACATCGGCCTGCTCCAGCTCGAGGTTCGTAGGAATTCCTACAGAAACATTTAAATACTGTGATTCCGTAGGAATGGCTACACGGTGAAGGACGTGCCCGTGAACCTAGATGACCTGAAGGAGAACATCTGGGAGTATATAGAAACTGGAGAAGACGCTTTCAAGAAGGGCAGGTACAACTCCGCGTCAATTCTGTATTTCAAGGCTCTCGTGGGAATATGTGACTACATTATCAAGCGGGATTTGAACCTAGAACCCAAGAATCACGGTGAGCGATTTGCAATTTTGAGGCTCCATTACCGTGACCTATACCGTATCGTCAGTAAGTTCTTTGATTTCTACAGGGATGCATATGAGAGGAGGCTCACGAGGGACGAGGTGGGGGCGTTGAGGAATGAGGTTCTCAAACTTGCCGACAAGATTAAGTGAACTGGAAAAGGTTGCGGAGGACTTTAGGAGGAAGCATGAGAGGGTCTTTGACGTGATCCTCTATGGCTCCGTGACTCAGGGGAAAGAAGCCCCAAACGATCTCGACTTCATGGTGCTCCTCACCGGAGCAAATGATGTGGAGAGGTTTGAACTTGCCTTCGAGTTCAAGGAGATGCTGATTGACAGGGGATTCCCACATGAAAGGCTGGACGTTAAGGCGATGAGCCTTGAGCAGATGTGGGATCCGAACTACCTCGCCGTTCCAGGGCTGATTATCACCGGCTATTCGCTTATCAGGAGGCGTCCCCTTCATGAGTTGATGAACGGTGAGGGGTATGCGTTGTTCATCCTCGATGTCCGCGGAATGACAAAAAACGAAAAGAACAAGTTCAGCTTCGCACTCAGGGGTAGAGATGGAAAAACTGGGATATTGAGAGACCTGGGGGGACGCTATCTCGCCCCGTGGGTGGTTCTCCTCCCCGTGGAGGTCACCTACAGCTTCAAGGAGTTTCTGAAAATGTGGAAGGTACCTTACGAGCTCTACCTGATGTTTGGAACCCTCTACGAGTCAAAGGACTGGAGGATTGAAGAGGGTATCGTGAGACCTTAACCTTAAGTTGAGGAAAGCTTCATATATAATTCCCCCGCTTTCGTCAATCATGAAGGCAGTGGCGCTCTTAAGTTCGGGCATTGACTCGCCTGTTGCAGTTTATCTCATGCTTAGAAAGGGCTTTGAAGTGACCCCCGTTCACTTCAGGCAGAGTTCCAAGAAGGAGTCCAAGGTTTTTGAGCTCTGCGAGATTCTTGGAAGGTACGGAAGACTGAACGAGCCAGTTATAGTTGATACCTACGAGGAGCAGGCTCCGGTGTTCTCAAAGCTCGCCGAGATGGGAAAGGCCAAGTGGACGTGCCTCTTCTGTAAATACATGATGCTCAGGAAGGCGTGCAGGGTGGGACATGAGATCGGTGCCATGGCCATAGTAACCGGCGACAGCCTTGGCCAAGTGGCTTCCCAGACACTTGACAACCTCATGATAATAAGCATCGCGAGCGATTTGCCCATTCTGCGGCCGCTCATAGGGCTGGACAAGGAGGAGATAGTGGGAATCGCCAGGGAGATAGGGACGTTCGAGATAAGTATCGAGCCTGAAGAGCCGTGCCCCTTCGTTCCAAGGTATCCTGTTGTTAGGGGCTCGCTCGGAGAGTTCGAGAGGATAAAGGAGAAGCTCGTGAGGAAAGGGGTGCTTTGATTACCCAATTCTGTCCATAACTGTTCGTTTTAGGAAAGTTTTTAAAGCCCCCTTCCAACCCGTTTCCGGTGATGGCAAATGAACGTGTTTAACAGCACACTGGAGCTTTACGAGAAGTACAAGCCGACCCCCCTGGTCAGACTCTCAGCCGAGAGGGGGGATGTCTTTTGCCAAGCTGGAGTTCTTTAACCCCTTCAGCAGGAGCATAAAGGACAGGGCCGTTTTTAACATGCTTATGAAGGCCCTGGAGCGCGGGGACATCAACGGCACGAAAAGACTTTTTGAGGCAACCTCCGGCAACGTCGGGATTTCTCTGGCGGCTTTGAGCAACGTTTTTGGCATCGAGTTCAGGGCATATCTGCCGAAGCCAACGCCCAAGGCCACGCAGGTTCTCCTGAAGGTTCTCGGTGCGGAGGTCGTCATGAGTGACTTCGAGACCATAGACCCTGCCATGGTTCAGTACGTCGTCGAAGAGGCGAAGAAGGCCGGAGCAGCTAACCTCAATCAGTTCGAAAACGACGACAACTTTCTGGCTCACCGCTTAACCGCCAGGGAGATAGAGGAACAGCTGAGGAGCATAGGGAAAACCCCCGACGTCATAATAGCAGGCATAGGCACTTCGGGCCACATAGCAGGCATAGCGAGCTACTTCAAGGAGCGCTACGACACGCAGGTTATCGGCGTCGTTCCAGCGAAGGGTGAGAAGATACCCGGGATCAAGCGCCTTGAGACGAGGCCCAAGTGGTACTTCCAGGTTGAGATAGACAGGGTCGTGGAGATAACGAGAAAAGAGGCCATCGAAGGAGCTATCCGCGTCGCCAGAGGCGACGGCCTTCTCATAGGCCTAAGCTCCGGTGCCGTTTTCAGGGCCTATGGGAAGATCGCCGGAGAACTCGGCGAGAAGACCTACGTCCTCATCTTCCCGGACGATGGGTTTAAATACGTGGAGGTCTTTGAAAGCTACCTGGGGATGGTATGAGACGGCTTAGGGTTGCTTCCTCTCTCCTTTTTCTCAGCGGTTTTTTGCTCCTCTACTACACCTACTACCTAGCCTCGCCGATTTATCTTACCTTCGCGATATTCAACATGGGACTCGGATACGGTGTGGGGGTTGAAAACAGGACCGCAATCAAGGTCGCCCTCATATACGCCGGTGTAACGTTCTTCTTCTCCCTGCTGTTCCTAATAGCCGGCAACCCAATGGCCCTAGTCGAGGTGGCGATAAGCTTCTTCATAATCCACGACATCCTGAGCTACATCAAGGTGGTGATACAGGAAGAGGAAGCCGAAGAGGAGCCAGAAAGGAGCTCGGAAAATGAAGTGGATGGGGAATAGAACCCTTCACCTGATCTTCCTTGCGGGATTCTTCGCGATACTTGGTTCCACAATGAGCAAGTCCCCAACACTTCCTCTCTACGCTCAGAGCATAGGGCTCGGAAAGGGAGAAATTGGCCTCGTTGCAGCCGCATCAACCATGACGGGGATCTTCATAAACTTCACATCGGGCCTTCTCAGCGATCTCTACGGAAGAAAGAGGCTCCTCAAGATGAGCGGTTTCGTTTTTCTCAGTGCACCGTTGCTGTACTTTCTTGCGGGCGATGCTTTAACCCTCGCCCTTGTCAGGGTTTACTACGGCGTCGCAACCGCAATCTTCGTCCCGGTATCCTTTGCCCTGGTCAGCGACCTTTATCCCCATAGTAAGGGCACCTTTATGGGGTTCCTGAGCTCGTCAACCCTCGTCGGCCGCGCCCTTGCCCCCGTCATCGCGGGGAGCATTATCTACTTCCTTGGGTTTTCCGTCGTCTTCATCCTCTGTTCGCTGACTGGACTGGCCGTTTTTGTCCTCACCTTCAGATTCCCTGAGACTAGGGGCGAGCCCGAGAGGTTTGAGTTCACGTTCAGCGGGGAGCTTCTCTTGATTGGCCTCCTAGATGCGGCAGTATACATGGCCTACCAGGGCATAGAAACGTTCCTGCCCCTCTTCTACTACCTCCAGAACAAGGCATGGCTCTCCGGGCTGATACTGACGGTGGAGATCGCCATAATGGCGGTTGTTAAACCCTACGCGGGGTATCTCAGCGATAGGATTGGCAGGACGAAGCCGATAGCGGTGGGCATGACGATGGTTGGCCTGGCGATGTTCATGCTTGCCCTCTCGGATTCCCTTCCGCTGGTGGTTCTGGGTGCGGTGGTCTTTTCGGTGGGCGCCTCGATAAGCGAGGCCTCAACGAAGCCCCTGGCCACGGAAGTCTCGAAGCTTCGTGGAACTGCATTGGGCTTTTTGGAGAGCATAAAGGACATCGGCCAGGCGCTGGGGCCGATTTTGATAGGGTTCCTTGGCCTTAGTGGAGGTTTTACGTTCATAGGGATATTCGGAATCCTCTCACTGGGACTGTTTCTTCTCTCCCGCTCAAGAAAGAAAACCTGAAAAAAAGAGGGATCAGGCGCACCTCTCCCTGTACTCAGTGTTTATCTCGTCCTTCTTCTCGGTCGGCTCCTTGACGATTATCCTGGCGTCAACGACAACGGCACCCTTGCCCTTCTCGTAGACGAAGACCGGGTTAAGATCCATCTCCTTGATGTAGTCCCTGAGGTCGTTGACCAGGTCGCTGACCTTGAGGAGGAGGTTGACTATGGCGTCTATGTCGGCCGGCTCCTCGCCCCTCGCCCCGGCGAGAATCGGATAGCTCTTTATCTCCTGGATCATCTTCCTGGCGTCGCGCTCGGTTATCGGCACTATACGGAAGGTGACGTCCTTGAGAACCTCCACGAAGATTCCACCTAGGCCGAACATTATTGCATGCCCGAACTGGGGGTCCTCGGTGACGCCTATGATTATCTCCCTTCCAACCTTGAGCATCGGTGCGATGAGGACACCGAGTATCTCGGCGTCCGGGCGGTATTTGCGCGCGTTCTCGTGGATGAGCTCCCACTTCTCCTTCAGCTCATCGGGGGTCTTGATGTTGAGAAGGACGACTTTGGCGTCGCTCTTGTGGAGAATCTGCGGGGACATCAGTTTCATAGCGACGGGATAGCCGATTTCTTCCGCATAACGGAGTGCCTCATCAAGGGTCTTGGCGAGCTTTTCCTCCGGAACCGGGAGTCCGTAGGCTTTGAGAACCTGCTTTGCCTCGTACTCAACGAGCGAAGTCCTTCCGGACTTCAAAACCTCTTCAATAACTTTAAGGGCTTCCTCCTTCATGATACCACCACCGGAAGATTGGGGGATTAGGCCCCCCTCCTGAGGTATTCAGCGTACTTAACAAGGCCCGCCAGGGCTCTAACTCCCCTTTCGGGGGTCGGGTAAACTGGAACCCCCTTGTCCTCCAGGAGCCTTGCGTAGTGGTCGGTCTTTTTACCGCCCATGGCAACGGCAACGATTGGCTTGTCGCTCTTCTTCTGGTACTCGGCTAGGATGTCGATTATCTTTTCCTCCTCAAGGAGCGGAACCTGGAAGAGGACTATGACGAGGATAGCATCGACGTTCGGGTCATTGACGAAGCCCTCGATGGCGATCCTATACCTCTCGGCGTCGGTGTCGCCGACGACGTCGGTCGGGTTGCCAGCTACGGCGTGCGGCGGGAAGTTCTCCCTGAGGAACTTGAGCGTCTCTTCGCTGAGGTCGGCCATCTTGAGGCCGAACTTCGCTACCGCATCGCTGGCCATGACGCCCGCTCCACCGCCGTCGGTAATGATGCCTATCCTGTCGCCCTTCGGGAGCTTGTCCTTGAGTGCGGCAAAGGCCTTTGCGAGGTCGAACATGTGCTCGAAGTCCTCGGCGCGGATTATTCCGGTCTGCTTGAAGACGGCATCGTAAATAGTGTCGGCTCCAGCCAATGAACCCGTGTGAGAAGAGGCTGCCTTGGCACCGTACTCGGTCCTTCCGCTCTTGAGGGCTATGACCGGCTTGACCTTGGTTATCCTCTTTGCTGCTTCAATGAACTTCCTTCCGTCCTTGACGCCCTCGATGTAGAAGGTGACGACGTTTATGCCATGGTCGTGGATGAAGTAGTCCATCAAATCGGCATCATCAACGTCGAGCTTGTTGCCGTAGCTGACCATCTTGCCTATTCCTATGCCCGCCATGGCCGCCCAGTCGAGCATGGCTGCCGCAAAGGCACCGCTCTGGCTGACGAAGGCTATCGGTCCGCTCTTCGGCCTGTCCATCTTGCTCTCGGGCAGGAAGACGGTATCAACGCCAGTGTCTGGGACGTAAACACCGACACAGTTCGGACCGATGACCCTTATCCCGTTCTCCCTGGCTATCTCAAGAATCTCGCGCTCCAGCTTCTTTCCTTCCTCGCCGAGCTCACCGAAGCCGCCGGTGATGATGATAACTGACTTTATTCCCTTCTTCGCTATCTGCCTCATTGTATCTGGAACGAACGGGGCCGGAATCGAAATGACCGCCAGGTCCGTGTCCTCTGGGAGCTCTTCAACACTCTTGTAGACCTTGTAACCCTCTATCTCGTCGAGCTTGGGGTTAACAGGGTATATGTTGCCCTTGAAGATTCCGCGCTCCTTGTTCATCTTGAAGTTCTCAAAGATGACGTTTCCAACTTTACCCTTCTTGTTGGTTGCGCCGATGATAGCGACCGCCTTCGGGTCGAAGAAGGGCCTCATTTCCTCAACTATCTTTTCCGCCATTGGTATCCCTCCGTCAGAAACTGCTTCTCGCAAGAACTTCATTTTAAATGTATAAAAGAGTTGCGTTTTGTAAAAATTGGACGCCAATGAACTGAAACGTCCATCAATGCAGGCTTTTCAAAAATTCGAGGCTTCTCCTGGCAGATTCGATGTCGTTGACTTCAAGCGCCCACGTCACCCTTGGGAGCTTTGGAATCAGCCTGACCCAGGGGACAGTTCCATCGCCCAGGGCCAGGTGCTCGTCTTTATCCCCGGAGTTGTCGTGGAGGTGGACGTGAACGATTTTATCCCCAAAGAGATCGAGGAAACGTTCAAAGTTCCTCGTTGTGGTGTTTAGGTGCCCAACGTCGAAAGTCACCCCTATATCGACGTCATCGAGTATTTCCCACAGCCTCTCGCAGGTCTGCGCATCGAGGATTGGGAAGCGGGGCATGTTCTCGACGCCAATCTTTATTCCGTATTCAAGCCCCCACTCGGAGATTTTCCTCAGGGATTTCCTGTGTATCTCCAGGTACTTTCTCCTGTTCTTCACGCTGACCGGCGAACAGTGCCCGGGATGTATCGTGACGGAGAGTGCGTCGAGCTCGGCCGCCAGTTCGATTGTTTCATGGATTATCTCCAGCGAGGTTCTCCTCAGCCTGTCGTTGAAGGAGCCTATGTTGACGTCGCTGAAGGGTGCATGGACCGTTCTTTTCATACCCCATCCATCAAGAACCTCGGCGAAGAGGCGGTAGCTGTTCCCCGTCAGGTAGTGGGGCCATTCACTCAGGATCTCAACGAAATCAAAGCCAAGCTTTTTCGCCCTGCCTACCCATTCCTCAAATCCGAGGAGGTTTCTTCCGGGATAGGCCGTCATGGAGAGACCTATCATTCAACCACCCACCATGAGCTTGGCCATCAGCACGACGTATATCGTGCCGAATATATCGCTGTTGTTCGAGATGAGCGGTATCGCCACGTGGTCGGGGTCTATGTTCTTCCTGAAGAGGAAGTAGGAGACCGTGTACGAGTAGAGCATGATGAACAGTACCATGAACGGATAAGTGAGAACTATCAACCACGCGGAGCCCGGAACCGTCATCCCGGTAGTCAGCTTCACCAGGGCGATACCTATGAGGAGCTTCGTCGCTCCAATGATGGGCGCCGTCGTGAAGAGCGCCAGGATGTCTGTGAGGGGCTTCCAGCAGACGAAGCTCTCTATCTCACCGAGGTGGAGCTTGGTAGAGGTTTTTGCAGCTATTATAGAGCCATAGTTTCCAAAGCTGCTGAGGAGAGAGGGGTATATGAAGCTCAGTATAACCGACGCCTGAATTACCCCGCTGAACCTCGCGAGTATCGAACCCGATACCGTCGAGAGGAGCGCCAGCCCGGTTATCGTTATGAAGACCTGCTTGAGCTCAACGAACTCCGCCTTCCTGACCCGGCTTATAGCAGCCACGGCGGCAAAGAGAGCCAGCACTGCGTAGTTGAAGAGCCTGAATCCCTCCGGTGAGCGTTCTATGAGGAGGATGAACAGCACCAGTGAAGGAACAGTCAGGAAATCGCCCATTGAAGCGACCAGCGGTGCTGCAACGCTGTCCGGGTCGGTACCGCGCTTGAACGCGAATATCGTGACGAAGGAGGTGAAGTAGCCGAGGATGAAGGACACGAGTATCGTGGAGGTGACCACTATGAGGAGGACGTCAAGGGCGTTCTTCTTTACCCCAGTGGCAACACCTATGGCCCACAGCAGAACTATAGGGATGAGCGAGATGAGCATCCGCAGGACTATCTCCTTGAGAACCTTCCTGTCCCGAAGGGAGGGTTCGAGGTCACCGAGGTAGAGCATGGTCGAGAAGCGCGATGCCATCGAGCCGAAAACGTTGCCGCGAAGGCCCATTATACCCGGCAGGACCACCAGAAGACCTGGAAACTGGGTTCTCATGATCTCGAAGTACTTACCCAGAAACGTACCGCCGAACAGGCCGAATATCTGTGATGTGAACAGGGACGGTAGCGTAACCCTGTAGGCTTCCTTGACCTTTTCCTTCAGCTCCCCCGTAATCTCGCCGATCACTGCCATCACTCTCCATAGCCCTCACCCCGTAGACGTTGACCTTTGCGGGTATTAAACTTTTCGAAGGCGAAAACTAAATAAGATTTCCCCTCCTTCCCCACATCGGTGAGAGCCGGGTGGAAGAGTGGGACGAAATCGAGGTTCCAAGGAACGTTAAGGACATCTTCGTTGAAATGAAGAACACCGCAGAGCTGATGGTTGACCTGGCCTACTCCTCCATACTCTTCAACGAGGAGGAGATGGCCGAGGAGGTACTCGAGCTTGAGGAGTACCTCGACCTGCTCAACTACCACCTGATGGTACACGCGGTTCTGGCCGCGAGAAGCCCCAGGGAGGCGGAGCAGATAACGTCCATCCTCCACATGGCGCACGCCATAGACGACATGTCGAACGCCGCCGCTGACCTCGCAAAAATGGTCATCGACGGCGTCGAGCTCCACCCCGTGATCACCGAGGCGATACTGGGGAGCGAGGAGATAATAGGCAAAATCTACGTCTCCGCCGATTCAATACTCGTGGGTAGAACCCTTGAGGAGCTCGACCTAGCAACCAACACCGGCGTCTGGATAGTGGCGGTGAGGAGAGGCAAACGCTGGATTTTTGACCCCGACGGGGATTTCAAAATCTTCCCAGGTGACATACTCATCGGTAGGGGTACGAACACATCCATAGACTACCTTAAGGAGATAGCGAGGGGCAACATCAAGGTGATTGGCAATGAGTGAGCTTGAGGAAATTAAGAACTGCCTCATAGAGATGAAAGACCTGTCATCTCTAATGGTGGATTTAGCCTTCTCCTCCGTCATGTACAACAGCGAGGACATAGCTGAGGAGGTCTATCTCCTCGAAGAGCGCATGGACGAGCTGACCCTCAAGGTCAAGAAGCTGGCCCTCCTGCTGGCCAAGAAGGAGGACGACCCCCTCAGACTTCTCAGCGTCATGGACATGGCCGAGATAAACGAGCAGATAAGCGATGCCGCCTACAAGATTTCTGACCTCGTGCTGAGGGACGTTGAGCCCCATCCGATAATCAGGAGGATTATGGAGGACACTGAGGAGGAGCTCGGCAGGGTAACTGTTCACAAGGGCTCGGTTCTGCACGGCAGGACACTTGAACAGCTCAAGCTCCCCAGTAAAATAGGAACTAGGATACTGGCAATAAAGCGCGGGAGCAGGTACATCTACAATCCAGGCAGAAACGACACAATACAGGAGGGCGACGTTCTCATAGCGGTTGGCTCCGACCTCGACAAGCTGAGGAAGCTGGCCGGCGAGGAAGTGGAGGAGGAAGAGTGAATCATTTCTTTGAATTTCCCTTTATGTCCGCATCAGTCACCAGGCCCTTCGCGTAGGGGCAGAGCTCTCTGAGGGGACACTCATCGCACTTCGGCCTTATTGGTTTGCATATTGACCTCCCGTGGTCCACCATTGCGTGGTTCACGTAAATCCACTTCTCGTAGGGAATCAGCTTTGCAAGATACTCCTCAACCTTCTCCGGCTGAACGCGCGGCGGAGCCAAACCAAGTCGCTTGCTTATCCTGTTCACGTGTGTATCCACTGGAATGGCCTGCCTTCCGAAGCCATAAGCTAAGACTATGTTGGCGCACTTTCTTCCGATTCCAGGGAGCTCCATCAGCTTTCTAATGTCGTCTGGAACCTTTCCGTCATACTTTTCGAGGATTATCTGCGAGGCCTTTACAATCCACTCGCCCTTGGTCTTCCAGAGGCCGACCCCGTTCTTCCTCAGAAACTCCTGCATCTCCTCGACCGGTGTGTTGGCTATCTCCCGGATGTCTCCGTATTTCTCAAACAGCCTCTCCCAGACCTTGTAGGTTACCTCGTCCCTCATGCGCTGTGAGATTATGCAGTGGATTAAGGTCCTGTAGGGGTCGCCGATGAGGAGCTTCTCCCTCGGATAAGTTTCCATCAGAATCTCGACGATTCTCTCCGCACGCTTTCTCTTCTCCTCCCAGCTTTCATCGAAGGTGAACTTTTCAAGGCTTAACGAGCCTGATTTTTCTTTCTCCATGGATTATCACCACCCTTCCTTTGGAAACCCTAACTTTGTTAAGGTTCTCGAACTCATCGCTATAAATCTTTTGCCCGTCCTGGTTCAGAATCAGAACCTTCCTCTCGAGCACAACAACGAAGCCACCATCGAAGGGGATAACCTCCTTAACCGGTTCATCGAACTCAAAATCAATGACTTCAACCTCCCCATGCGAGAACTCTATCCTCGTGTTCCTTCTGACTTTCAGCGGCGAGGGCTCCGCAAGGACGACCTCGAATCGGAGGGGCTTTCCGAGGAGCTCAACTTCGATTTCCTCACCTGTCCTGAGTTCTTCCCCCATGAGCTTGCTCTTTATGACCTCGCTGAAATCGGCCGGCAGCTCGGCCTCAAAGAGGGGCTTGAGAACCAGCCTCATCTCATCACCCGTGAGTACTCTGAGGGAAGGTTTATAAGGATGACATATCGAACGATATATCGGTGGAGAAAATGGAGCGCCCAAGTTTTCGCGGTCATATGAAGGTACTTATCCTCGACCTCCTCCGGGAGCCGATGCACGGCTACGGCATAATGGCGGAGCTGGAAGAAAGGTACGGTATGAAGCTCAGCGCTGGCACGGTCTATCCAATCCTCGCGTCCCTGAAGAAGAGTGGGCTCATTGAGGTGGCCGGCAGGGGGGAGAGGGAGAAAAAAACCTACGTGATCACAGAGAAGGGACTGGAGTACCTCTCGGAGCACGCGGAAGAGCTAATTGAGGCAAAACGAAGAATGAGCGCCTACAAGGCGTTCCTTGAGCTGGGGGGCGACGAGCTGAGGATGGCGTTCAGGGAGCTCTTTGAGTCGATGGATGACCTGACGGACGAGCAGAGGGAGGAGATCAAGGAGCTGTTCACCGGTTGCGCGAAGAAACTCAGGCTGATTCTACTTGGAGGTGGACGGTATGAACGCGATTGAGGTTGAGAACCTGGTGAAGAAGTACGGGGATTTTGAGGCCGTTAAGGGAATATCCTTCAACGTGAGACGGGGCGAGATATTTGCCTTTCTGGGTCCCAACGGGGCCGGGAAGACCACAACCGTCCACGTCCTCACGACCCTGCTCAAGCCGACCTCCGGAAAGGCCATAGTTGCCGGCCACGACGTCCTTAAGGAGCCGATAGCGGTTAGGAAGAAGATAGGCATAGTCTTCCAGGACCCGAGCGTTGATAGAGAGCTTACCGCCTATGAGAACATGCTTATCCACGGCAGGATATACGGGGTCAAGGAGCTGAGGGAGAAGATAGAGCGCCTCCTCAAGTTCGTCGAGCTGTGGGAGTTCCGAGACAGACCTGTCAAGACGTTCTCCGGCGGAATGCAGAGAAGGCTTGAGATAGCGCGCTCCCTCCTTCACGAGCCCGAAATACTGTTCCTCGATGAGCCCACGATAGGCCTCGACCCGCAGACCAGGGCCCACATCTGGGACTACATAAGGGCCATGAAGGAAGAGCACAACATGACGATTTTCCTCACGACGCACTACATGGACGAGGCGGAGCAGTTAGCTGACAGGATAGCGATAATGGACCACGGAAAGATAATCGCCGAAGGAACGGCTGAAGAGCTGAAGAAACTTGTCGGCAACGACATAATCTACCTGAAGCTCCAGGCAAGGGAGGACCTCAAGTGCCTCAAAGCGGATTTCATCAAGGGCTGCAGGCTTTTACCCGACGGGAGGGTTCGCCTTGACGTGGACAACGCCGCTGAAGCCCTTCCCAGGCTCTTCGAGCTGGCAAAGGAATCGGGTGTCAAAATCCTTGAGGTCACCTATCACCGGCCGACGCTCAACGACGTCTTCCTGCATCTGACGGGCAGAGAGATCAGGGACGAAGGCGGGGAGCAGAACGTGGCAAGGATGATAATGAAAGCCCGTATGAGGAGGTGATGGCATGCAGGTCTTTTTCACCATGATATACCGCGAGCTGAAGCGCTTTTCCCGCTCACGGGCGAGGGTCATTGGGAGCATAATCAATCCTCTCATCTGGCTCATATTCTTCGGAAAGGGCTGGAGCGGTGTCTTCGACAACCCGTTTGCGTCTCAGATATTCGGCGGCGTTGACTACATGACTTACCTTGTGCCGGGAATAATAGCGATGACGGTCTTCAACATGAGCTTCATGCAGGGCATAACGCTCATCTGGGACAAGCAGTTCGGCTTCCTGAAGGAGATTTTGGTAGCTCCCGCGAGCAGGACCGAGGCGATACTCGGCAGGATCACCGGGGGAGCGCTCATGGCCATGATACAGGGCGTCATAATCCTGGTCCTCAGCTTCGCCCTTGCCGACCTCAAAGTGAGCGGAATCCTCCCTGCTCTCGGCCTTAGCTTCCTGGTGGGCCTCGCCATAGCCGGAATGGGGGTTGCAATAGCCCTCAAGATGAGCAGCATGGAAGGCTTCCAGATGATCGTCATGATGATAATGCTCCCCATGACCTTCCTCAGCGGAGCCTTCTATCCGATAAAGACGATGCCCGAGTGGATGCAGTGGTTGGCCAAGGTGAACCCGCTGACCTACGCCGTGGACGGCTCGCGCTATTATCTAGCCGGGGTTGAGCCGGCCTTTGGAATCGCAACGGACTGGGTCGTGCTCATTGGTCTGGCGGCGCTGTTCGCTGGAGTTGCCGCTCTCGGCTTCAGGAAGGCGACGATAGACTGAGAGGCACGCCCCTTTATTCCTCTTTTCAATCGAAATCCTTTTAATTTTCCAGGTTCTAAAAACCTCGATGCGAAATGGGTAGTGAAGTCCTCGCCGCGATCCTTCTGATGGTCGGCGTCCCTTTCTTCGGGATATATCCCACCTACCTCTTCAGGAAGGGACGGCTCTCACCGAAATCCCTGATGGTCTACCTGGCCTTCACAGCATGGGTCGTCATGCTGGCCTTTGGGGCAATCCTCGACAGCGGCTCCCTTGTAATCGGCTCCTTTGCATTAATGCTGCTCACCGCCGGCCTCGCGATTGCGTTCCGAAAGGAGATGCTGAGGGACGCCTACTCGGTGGAGGTCTCCCCGGACGAACCCCTCAGGCTCCGCTGGCTGGTAGCGCTCAACTCGTCGTTCTGGGTGTGGCTCGCGTACCGCCGCGGGGCAACGTTGGCGGCAGCTATCAACGTCATCACAACCTATCTAACCGTTCTAGGTACCATAGCCCTGCTGAATCACTTTCTCGGCGGCCACTTCTCCCTGAAATCCTTCGTGGTAGTCTACGCAGTTATAATGGTTTTTCAGTTCAGGAGTGTGTACAGGAGGCTCTACGAGAAAACGGGAATTGACTGAACGCGATACCCTTAAATCTCGAAGCGCGTAGGAAGGGCAGTGAGTTCGATGGTGGAAGGGGCCAAAGTGGAGGGAGAAGTCTCCAGACGGGAGGAACTGGAGGAGCTTGAAGAGGCCCTTGGCATAGCCGACCACGTACATAAGGTCTTCGTGATGGCGCTGATAGTTTCCACCATACTCACCGGAGTCATATGGATTTATGAGAGGACGGTGCATTCGAAGGCGGTTCCGATTCCCCTCGAGATACAGGCAATGGTGATCTTCCTTATTGCCTTCGCCGCGACCTTCTACATAACCAACGCGAGAACGATGAGGCACGGCTACGCAGTCACCGGAGCCGTTTTGCTGTTCCTGGCTCTCTGGGGTGTTGAGGCGGTTCTCAGCAGGGTCGAATCGGCGGAGGAAAGGGTGCTCATAGTCTCATCCCTCGCCCTTGGAATCGTAGGGCACGTTCTCTACTCTAACAGAAAACTAATGGAGCGGGTCGAGTGGCTCCTGATGCTGCTCCTCGGCGGAGTTTTAATCGCCGTGCTCCTCGTCTGGCTGTTCACCCTTCAAGCAGGTCCTTGAAGCGTTCGTAGCTGATCTTGAACGCCTCCAGGACGGGGAGCTTTTCACCGGCGAAGAAGCTGAGCATCGCGCCGCCGCCGGTGGAGACGTGGCTTATGCCCGTTATGTTGTGCTGGTATATGCTCGCTATCGAGTGGCCTCCCCCCACTATGCTGAAGGCCGGGCTCTCCCCTATCGCCCTGAAGACGCCGACGGTTCCTACCGCGAACTCCTCGCGCTCGAAGACCCCCATAGGCCCGTTGGCGACTATTATCTTTGCCCCCATGAGCACCTCTCGGTACTTCTCAACGGTCCTTGAACCTATGTCGAGTATGGGATACTCGTCGAACAGCCATTTCTCCTCGCTCAGCAGGTCAACCTCGACGCGCTCCCCCCTGTAATCAACGGCGAAATCAACGGGGGTTCTCACGTAGGGGTAGAACTCGTTGAGTATCTCCTCTGCCCAGTCCACCAGTTCGAGAAGGCCCTTTTTCTCCATAAACTCCAGGTTGGCATCGCCGAGGTGGAAGCCCTTGGCGAGGGTGAACACGTGACCTACCAGCCCGCCGGTGAGTATGACCTCGGCCCTGCCGTTCCTTAGAACGTTCTCGGCAACGCGGAGCGAGTCGTCAACCTTTGCACCGCCGAGCACGTAGACCCTCGGCCTCTCTCCGGTATTGTATGCTCGGGTAAGGGCATTAATCTCCCTTTCCATGAGGAAGCCCATAATCATGGGCTTCAGTCTTGCGAATCCTACCAGGGAGGGCTGACTCCTATGCGAAGCCGCGAAGGCATCGTTCACGACGTAATCTACCAGGGGCGCGAGTTTTCTCACAAAAAACGTCTTCTCGCAATCTTCAATCGGCTTGTATTTAACCTCCTCCGCGGCAAAGCGGAGGTTCTCTAACATGACGGCCTCGCCGGGCTCTAGGGCTTTTATCTTCTCGCGGGCGTATTTTCCGAAGATGTCCTCAACGTACTCGACCTCTTGGCCCAGAAGCCCGCTCAGTATCTCGGCGTGCTGCTCCGTGGTTATGTAGTCGCCCTTGTAGGGCTTGCTCTGGTGCGTCCCTATGACTAGTTTGGCCCCGTGCTCGAGGAGATATATTATCGTCGGAAGAACCGCTCTAAACCTGGCGTCGCTGATTATCCTTCCGTCCTTGACGGGGGAGTTGAGATCGGCCCTCAGAAACACTGTCCGGTTGTGATAGCTGAAGTCCGTGAGCCTGAACATTCCATCACCACACCGGTGTTAAATTCCTACCGTTAAAAACTTATTTTGAACACTTCTGGTGATAATGAATTTTCGGGGGAAAGAGATTTATAAAATGAGGTTCAAAAATATTCCAGTGTTCGATTTCACTTTCATAGGTGAGAATGATGCCGTGGACTCAGGATATAATAATGCTGGCACCCGAGGACGTTCTCATTGAAAACGTAATCGAACTGCTCAAGAGAATGGGTTTCAGGGAGTACGAAAAGGTCTCCAGCAAGAAGGACTGGGGAATAGACATCGTGGCCATAAGGGACGATCCAATAGCAGGCATGGAGAAGCTCGTCATAGCCGTTCACCGTAAGGGGCTCGCTTCGTCTCGCGACGTCAACGTCTTCGCTGGACTCGTGGACAAGTACAAGGCGGACAAGGGGATACTCATCTCGACCGCTGGCTTCACCAAGGATGCCAAGGTTCTCATCTCTCGCGAATACCGGGGAAGGATAATCCCATGGGATGGTGAGAAGCTCATTTCGCTCTTCCACAACTATTCGCTTGAGCCACCGGAGGAGCTCCTCAAGATGGCCGAGAGCGTCAAGAAGAAATCCGAGAAAAAGAGCCCCCTAAACGAGTTCGAGCTCGATGCCCCCCTCCTCTACGAGTTCTCCGCCCAGGATGTATTTAAGAAGGCCGCCTCCTTTGCTTCATCCAAGTACCCGATCAAGCCCTCCGAGATGAGCCTCCAGACCCTCTCCGTGACGCTCTCAAGCGCCTACATATTCTCTTGGTCCGTTGAAGGAGGGGAGGAGAAGGACAAGGCAGTGGTGTTCTCGGGGGAGGACATAGTCCTGCGCGCAACCGAGGACAAGAGGCTCAGCGTCCCGGTGACCAAGGCCCTCCTCAACGATTTCTCCTCCATTCAGGCGACCGAGAGGTACATAGAGGTTCCGATAAGCCCAAGCGAGGCGGTTCTGATACTCAAGGAACGGGCCGCCAGGGAACTGAGCGTCGCCGAGGGAAAGGTCTCAATTCACGAGCGGAAGAAGGTCTACGTTCCGAAGCTCGCCAAGCTCGACCTCAGGGTTGGTGAGAACACCGCAAAGGCCACAGTCAACCTGGAGAATGGCAAGGTCGAGTTCGAGATAAGCCCCCTCCCGGACGAGTACTTCGTCGGAAAGACCGAGGAGATAGTCCTCAAACAGACCGGGGAGGAAGTGCTCGAAAGGGAGCTGAAGAGGGACAAGGGCAAGGTGAAGATATCCGGCAGGACCAAGAGCTTCTTCTTCGAGATGACCTTTAACGAGTACACCGGAAAGCTCCTCAGCCTCGAGGCCCTGCTGAGCGACGAGGCGCTGGATGAACTTCTGCGGAAAGCCTACCCGAGCGGGAAGGTTATGAACCTTGAGAAGGGCAAGAAGGTTGCCGTTACTGACATTCTCCTCGACGACGGCATAGCTGTCCTCGAGGTTGACCTGACCACTGGGAAGCACTCAGAGGTTAGGAAGCTTCCGTCACCCCAGGAGGCCTTCAGAAACGCCAAGGAGGTCATAGAGGGCAACTTCCCTCTCAGGGACCTTGAGATGAAATCGTACCGCGTTCTGGAGCACAAGTACCTAGAACTGACCCTTGAGAGTCCAGATGGTAGGGCTGTGGTTAAGGTGGACGGCGCCACGGGCGACGTTCTGGACTACCTCGTCGAGATAAGCCCCGAACGCGCCAAGGAGCTGGTAGCCGGGAAGTATCCCGACTTTGAAATGACCTCCCTTGAAGAGAAGGAGGCGGAGTACGTACTCAAGGCCGAGAACGAAAAACACGTGGTGACAATACGGCTCAGCAAGGACGGCAAGCTCGTCGAGGAGGTTGACCGGGTCCTGAGGAAGAAGCTGGCAGAGAAGATGGCCCTGGAGCGCGCGAGGGAGATCGACGAAGAGGCGGGTATAGCCTCAATATCCCTGAACGACAACTGGGAGGTTGAGTTCACCGGCAAGACGAAGATTGGGACCCTGGTTCTCCACAGAGCCACAGGGGAAGTTCTCAAGGAGAACGTGCGCTTCACGGAGATGGCGATAGAGGCCATGTACCACGAGCACCTGAGGATGGCCTTTGGAGAGAGGGAGGTCAAGACAGAGAGGCTGACCCACTACAAGGACAAGGGGTACATAACCATCAAGGTCTCCGGCACTGAGAGGTTCTACTACGCACGGATAGACACCAGGACGGGGAAAATAATAAGCGAGGACATGGTGCCCATGAAGGGAATAACGGCAAAACTGAAGCAGATTCAGCTGGAGAGCAAATACAAGTGACTAAGCCATCAGCATGTTCTCTATCATTTTTATGGCTTCCACTATCTTTCGCTCTGGTTTCTCTTCGTTCTTGGGTATCTCCAGGTTTATGACGAGCCTCTCCTCCTTGCCCTCGTCGAAGTCATAGACCTCAAGCTCCTCGACCTCAACGTCCTCGAAGATGCTCTCTATCTCCGGGCTGATTATCTTCTTGTCGTTTCCGTAGACCTCGACGCGCACAACGTCCTCCGTCGTCGAGGCTATGACTATTATCTCGTACGCACCGACCTTTTTGGTGAAGCGGAGAACGCTCCCGTAGCCCTCGACCTCCTCTTTGAAGCCGAGCTGGTGCATGGTGCTCCTTATGGCCTCGGTCTTGCTCTTTATCCTGTTCAGAATCCTCTCGCGGAGTTTGTAGCTCTCTTGGAGGGCCTTCTTTATGCCCTCCCCGGCATCTTCTGTAGTGCCTTCCCAGATGCCGATGACCTTGATACCCGATGAGGTTGGTTTGAGTTCTACTTTGATTGAGTCTATATCAAAGTCTCGCAGGTCGTCTATTTTAAGCTCGCTTAGTGTGAGGATGTCGAACTCCATCCTCACGATGTTACCGAAGGCCTTGCCCTTGAACTTCACCTTCATCACCATGGTGGGCTTGTGGGGACGGTTTAAAAACTCTTCCCTCCGGGCGATGTATGAAGGTACAAAAATAAAAGGGGAAAGCCCTCACTTCTTTTTCCGGAAGAAAAGCGGAAGAATGGCTATCGCTACCAGGGCGGCCGGTCCACAGACACCTTTACCCTCAGACGGGGTGCTTGTTGTTGTCGTTGTCGTGGCAGTGTGCTCGTACGTGGTCTCGGCGGTGTTGCCGTAGAAGTCCTCCACGATTACCTTCAGGGTGAATTTCGAGGAGTTCACTGTGAACTGGCTGAAGTAGTTGCCCTTGACGTCCCATGGATCGGTCGAGAACGCCGGGTACGTTGCCACGACCTTTCCGTCCTCGATGACCTCAATCTTGGCGCTCTTTATTCCGACGTTGTCGTTGGCGTCAAAGAAGACCTTGATAAGCGTTCCCGGCTTCGGCTTCCTTGGCGAGATGTAGCCGAACTCGACGGTCGGCTTCTGGGTGTCCTTCTCCTTGACAACCGCCAACTGACTCTCACCTTCGGGCACAGTGACGTTCAGTAGCATGTAGTAATTGCCGCCTATCTCTCTTTCCGCGATGACCTTGTAGGTTATGGTGGTCGCGTCGGGGTCAACCTTGGCGCCTTCGGGTATCCGAACCACGAGAGGGCCGCTGACGGCCTTGCCGAGGTTGTTGAAGAAGTGAACGGCGGTTCCATCCTCACCGTTCTGCCTGAGGACGACGAACTTCTGTGGAACCGGCAGGGAGCTTATTCCCGGGTGGAGGACATCGTCCATCTCAGGGAAGCTTACGGTCCCGTTTGGGTAGACGTATATGACTTGGGAACCGTACCAGCTTGGGGTCTTGTAGCCCTTTTGGATATCCGCCTTACTCGGAGGGTTGCTGGTCTTGTCCGGCGCTCCCGTGGTGGTTAGAGTGTAGAACCAGTGCTCGTTCCCGTCCTTGTCGATGTACAGTATCGGCTTGTCGTGGTGTATGTGGCCCGCCAGGATGAGCCTGACGTTGTACTTCTCGACGAGCTGGAGGAAGTACCTGGCTATGTCCTGGTACTGGCCATCTCTGCCGGCCCAGTCCCAGCTTACATACTTCATGAGGGCGCTCCAGTCGTTGTCGTCAAAGGCAGTGTAGCCCTTTATGGTGCCGTACTTCCCCTCGTCGGTTTTGTACCAGAAGGGGTGGTGGACCAGGACTATGACCGTCTTGTTCGGGTGAGATTTAAGGACATCCTCCATCCAATGGAGCTGCTCCATCTCGGGATGCCTCTCCTCGCCACGACTGTCAAGACCGATGATGAGGAAGTTCCCGATGACCTCGTAGAAGTACCTGGGGCCAACGTACTTCGAGTAGTAGGTCGGCGGGTGGTCGTGGTTGCCCTTGATACCTATGAAGGGCATTCCAGCGGCGGTTCCATGGAGGATTGCCAGATCGAAGAGCTGGTAACCCCTCTTGTCACCGTTGGTGTCAACGTCGTCGCCGGTGCTTACCATCAGGTTTACCTCACCGCTGTCGACCATCGCGTAGTACGTCATGAAGCTGTCGGTGGCGGTGTAGCTGTGCATGGGTATCGGGTCGTCGCAGTACTTGAGTATCTCGGGGATGCTCTTCTGGAAGTACTCCCCACAGACGAAGCCCATCTTCGAGCCGCTCGTCACGTGGAAATCGCTTCCCTGGGCGATCTTGAGAACCTTTGGTGCTTCTTTCATGACCCAGACGCCGTTTGGAATTGTCACTTCTCCTTTGTCGCTCTTCACGATTAGGAAATAAACGTCTGGAGCCACCTCCTCGGGTATCTTTGCCTTGACGACACCATCTTCGGTTCCCAGTATCTTAAGGTCGTACGGGCCGTGGAGTATCGATACTATCTGCAACTCCTGGATTGTGACTCCTTCTGCCGGCTGCACCTCTATTGTGTCCCCGGGGAGACCTATTGCCGGAACACCCGGGAGGGGTCTCAGTATTATCTCTCCCGGTATCACTGAGGTCTCTGCCCTAACTGGAGCCGATAAAACCGCCGCGAGGGCGAGAAGGGCAACTATTATTGCAAGGGCCCTCTTAACGTTCATGGTATCACCAAGAAGAGGTGGCACAACTCAATTATAAGCTTTCCTTCCCATATCTGGAAGGTCTTTACTGGACTTCCCTCAGCAGTTCCCTTTTCCATGCCACGATTCTCTCCGCAGTCTCTGAACCTCCGCCGAAACGAAGATAGAGGCCGTAGTTTTCATCTATTTTCTCAGCCAGCTTCAGCGATAGCTCTCTCTTTCCAGAACCGACGGCAACGATGAGTCGCGTCAGATCAACGGCCATCTCTATCAGCATGCAGTCCGCCCTGCTGAGGGGCCTGCTCGGGAGATTTCCGCTTATCTCCCCCTCGGGGGTCATGGAGCACACAAGAATCATAGTCTCTCCAAGCTCGTCCTCGTATGGCTCTTCGTGGGCATCAACCCTTCCGTAGAACCCGGGTAGTCCTTTTATCCACCTGAAATTTTCGATTCCCTCAAACTCAAGGTTCACCGGAAAGTTCAGTCCTAACTTCACCAAGAGTTCGGCGTCGTTGGTTATCTGTATCGATGCGTAGGGGCACTCCTTAAGCTCCTCTGCGCTCTTTCCGCCGAAGAGCCTGAAGAACAGTCTGTTTCCTCTCCTCACAACTCCTACTGGGGTGACGTTTGACTTGGTGACCAGAAGAACCTCGTAAACCTGCCCCTCTTTAAACAGCTCCAGCATCCGACCACCAAAGGGGAATAGAAAAGGGGGATTTAAAGCTGCTGCTTTGGAAGGACGATTATGTCATCCCTCTCGACGTAGAAGGTCACTGGCTGAGTTGGTCTCAGATTGGCGACTTCCCTGTCGCTTATCGTCCTGGCAATTATCCTGGTGTCCCCGAAGAGGCCAACGACCTCGGTGAAGAAGCCGTAGTACTCGATGAGGTCGACGGTTCCCGTGAAGGAAACTGCATTCTCAGTCGGTTTGAGCTGTATCCTCTCGGGCCTGATGACTATGACAACGTCGTCGCTCTTGTCTGTGTAGTGAAGGCCGTCGAGCCTTATACCCTCGAATTCAACAGTGACTTTGTCGCCTTCCCTCTCCACGACCTTGGCCGGGATAACGTTGGTCTTGCCCATGAAACTTGCCACGAACTCGGTCCTGGGGCTCTCGTATATCTCCTTCGGCGTTCCGACCTGCTCGACAGTTCCGACGTTCATGACGGCAATCCTGTCGCTTATGGCCATGGCCTCTTCCTGGTCGTGGGTGACGTAGATAACTGTAATTCCGAGCTCGCGCTGGATTCTCCTTATCTCCGAACGCATCTCAAGGCGTAGCTTCGCGTCGAGGTTGCTCAGCGGCTCGTCCAGGAGGAGAACCTTCGGCTCCACCACAAGGGCCCTGGCAATGGCAACACGCTGCTGCTGACCACCGGAAAGCTGTGTAGGATAGCGGTCCTCGAAGCCTTTGAGCTTGACCAGCTCAAGCGCCCACTCCACCTTCTTCCGTATCTCCTCCTTGGAGAGCTTCTTGAGCTTTAGGCCGTAGGCAACGTTGTCGAATACGGTCATGTGCGGCCAGAGGGCGTAGTTCTGGAAGACGAGCACCGCTCCACGCTTGCTGGAGGGGAGATAGGTGACCTCTTCGTCTCCGAAGTATATTGTTCCGCTGTCCGGGAAGTCTAGGCCGGCTATTATTCTCAGCGTTGTTGACTTTCCACAGCCGCTCGGTCCGAGCAGTGTGAAGAGCTCGCCGGCTTTTATGTGAAGGTCTATCCCCTTAAGGGCAACGGTTTCTCCGAAAGTTTTAACGATGTTTTCAAGCTTGACGTCAACCATCCCAACCACCTCATGTGAGACCTATGAATGAGTACCTCTGCTTGGTTATCACGTTCGCCAAGACAATGGCTATGATTTGCACGGTCATGAGGAAGACACCGAGCGCGGCCGCGAGGTTTGCGCTTCCAACGGCGCTCGTCATGAGCTCGACCATTCTGGCGGTTATCGGGTAGTACTCGGGGTTTATTGAACCGAGCGTTATTCCAACGCTGGTCTCGCTCATACAGTAGACGAAGCTCAGCATTGCACCACCGAGAAGGTTCAGGAGTATCAGCGGCATGAGGATTCCCGTGAGTGCCTTCCACCTTCCGGCGCCAAGGTTGAGTGCCGCCTCCTCTAGGGACACGTGCACCTGCTGGATTCCCGCCGATATGGAGCGCGCTGCGAAGGGCAGACGCCTTATGGAGTACGCCAGCACTAGGACCATTGCCGGGTTGAAGCCGAGCAGGTTGGTGGGGTCAAGCGGCGTGTTCGGGAACACCTTGGCGAAGAAGAAGAAATAGCTCATAGCTATGACGATACCCGGAACCGCTATCGGGATGGTCGAGAGGCTGTCGAGAACCGGGCCGAGTTTGCTCTTCTTGAACCTGCTGGACGCGTAGGATGCAGTGAGCGAGAGCAGGAGGATGACGATTATGGCCGCTGTGGAATACATCACGCTGTTCATTATAACCCTCTCGATGTCGGGCTGCGTGATGATGCTCTGGATATGGGAGGTGGTGAAGCCCTGGGGCCAGGTTCCGGACCAGCTCTCGCTGAAGGCGAGGAGAACCACACCCACCTGGGGGAATATCGAAATGAGGAGCATCGGGAGGACGACGAGGTAAATCAAAGCGGCCTGCCAGCCCTTTGGCTTGGCCACGCGCGGCTTCCACCTTCCGCCCTTGCTGAGCATCGCGTACTGGCGCAGGCTAACGTACTTCCTGATGCCGAGGAACATCAGGATGGCTATAGTGAGCATTATCAGGGCGAGTGCTGCAAGCTGAGGGCTGCCAACGTTGAAACCGCTGGTGAACGCGCTGTAGATCTGGAAGGACATGAGCTTTCTCGCTAGGGCGTTGCCCTGGAAGACTATGGGTGCAGCGAGATCCTCAAGGCTGAATATGCCGACGAGGGTTGCACCGGCCGCGATTCCCGGAAGGGCGAGCGGGAAGGTGACCGTTCTGAAGAGGTGGAAGCTGCTGCTTCCGAGGTTCTCCGCCTGCTCCTCGAGGGTGGGGTCGATGTTTATGAAGCTCGCGTAGGCGTTGAGGTAGACTATCGGGTAGTAGGTCATGGTCTGGGCCACTATGACGCCGACTAGGCCATCGATGACGATCCTGTGTGGAAACAGGTGAAGCATGTCGTAGAACAGCCAGTTAATGAGGCCGTTGGGGAGGAACATCTTCTTGACGATGAAGACGTTGACGAACGGCGTGACAAGGAGGGGCACGAAGAGGAGAATCCTAACGATGTTTTTGCCCGGAAAATCGTAACGGGCCATGACGAAGGCGAATATCGTTCCGAGAATCGTCGTCAGTATCATGACACTTATCGAGACAAGCAGGGAGTTTAAGATAACTCCAAAGTCAACGCCCTGAACGTAGTATATCTGCTCCCCGTTGGGCATCGTGATAAGTCTGTAGAATTCGCCCGTCGGTCTGAAACTGATGTAATAGTCCGACGTCAGGATGCTGGTGAACCAGTGGAATGAGAGGTGTCCGTTGTACTCGAAGGCGATGGCCAGCATAGTGAGCACGGGTATTATGAGGAAAGCCACTAGGTACAGGAGGGGGAACAGGAACGATGTCGTCACGACAGGGTCAAAGATGGGCGTTCCAAAGAGATTCTCGCTCCATTTGCTAACCTTCATCGAGCATCAACCTCCGTTGTTTTGAACTCCCGGTCACTCTGATTGGGTCGAGGTGGACTCTATTTAAATATTTCCAAAAATTTGTTGATTCGCCGGTATCTAAACGGAGGAAAAAAGGGGAAGGAATATTCAGGGAGATATCAAATTTAACCGGTCATGCTCTGAAGGTTCTGAAGGACCTTGTCATACTTGTTGCCGGCAGCCTGGCGCCACTCCTGGACGAGCTGGTCCTGGAAGTTCCTATCTTTGGTTATCTTGTCGTTTATCTTCTTGGCGTACTCCTCGGTGAAGGTGACCATCTGGCCGGTCTCGGGGTCCTTAAACTGTATCGGGGCAGTGAGCTCGTCCTTGAGTTGCTCGAACTGCTCCTTGGTTATCTTGCCGTCCTTGTATGCCTGCACTATGGCAACCCAGGCATCGTGGAGCTTCTGGTTCGGATCAACGAGGGTGGCCTTGAAGTAGTACTGAAGTGCGCTGACGGTCTCAAGGGCACGCTTGTCGTCGAAGGGTATTCCCTGGGCGTTTATGGCGTCCTGGTACGCCTTCTTGAGGGCTGGCCTGACCTGACCGTAGGTCTGTCCCTCGTGCTGGCCCTTGAATATGACGTCAGCGTAGGTCTTGGTTATCTTCATGTCGAAGATGTTCGGGTTGATCGGGAGTCTGTTGACGTCGGGGCTCATCCAGACCGCCTGACCCTCGGTGAGAACCCAGTAAATGAAGGCCTGCGCCGCCTCCGGGTGCTGGGCGTTCTTGAGGAGAGCTATCGGGTCGCCGTTGATGATGCTCTCTCCCTTCGGGACTATGTACTGGCAGTCAGGGTTCTGCTGCATGGCGGTGTAGCCGTAGAAGTCAATGGTGTTTCCAGCCGCTATCTCGCCGTTTATAACAGCATCCCTGACGGCGTCACTCTGCATGTATATCTTAGAGTTGGCCGCTATGAGGGTCATTATGCGCCAGCCCTGGTCCCAGCCGAATGCCTGGACTATGATCTGGTAAATCCTCGTGTTGGACGTGCTCCTAGTTGGGTCGGCTATGCCGTACTGGGGTGGATTGAGGGCCCACTGCTCGCTGGCCACATCCTCCCACTTCTCCGGAACCGGAAGGTTCCATTTCTTGAGCTGGGCCTTGTTGACTGTGAATCCGAACGATGAAAGCGCTGCGGCTATCCAGTAAACCTTATCGCCTTCCTTTCTAATCATCGGCATTCCAGCGAGCTGGGTCGGAATCTGGTTGCCTACGAGGCCGAGAACCTTCTCGTCCGTTATCGGCGCGAGATAGCCGGCCTTGTAGAGGTCGTCGAATAGGGTCGGACCTCCGCCCCACCCAACGTCAGCTCCTTTCTCGATATAGCTCGGCCAGAGGCTCTTGGGAACTTTGATGAACTTGAGGTCCTTGATGTTGTACTGTTTGGCTATGTCGCTCTGAAGGAAGGCCTGCTTGGCCATGTACTGTATGGTGGCGTCGTGTCTGGTGACGATAACGAGGGTTATGCCGCTGCTTTCGCCACCGCCGCCACTGATGCAGCCGCTGGCTACAACACTGAGGGCAAGAAGCAGGATAAGACCGAATGAGGCCCATTTCTTCATGGTTTATCACCCAGTTATGTTTAATCAGTGGAAGTTCCTCAAACTCAATAAAAAATTAATGGTTCAAGGGGCTAAAGAAAAAGAGGAAAGATTCACCTCTTCCTCCTGTAGAGGGCGATTGGTATGAGGGCGAGTCCGACGAGAGCGGCCGGACCGCAGGTGCTTCCGCCACCCTCCTCCTTGCCAAGGCTCTGCTGGAGGTTGATGGCCCAGTGGATGAAGTTGGTGACGAACTGCGGGCCGTCGAGGTCAACGCCGTGGTAGGTCGGGCTCCACATGGGCTCGTAGCCGCCGTAGGGGGTCTCACCGCTGACGATGAGGACGTTCTTCTTGTCTGGGAAAACCTCAACCGCCATGAGCGGGAACTGGCCGGTTGAACCGGCGGTGTAGGCCTGGGCCGCTGGGTCGGTGTTCTCAACTATCTGTCCATCACCGCTGCTGGTGACGATGACGTAGACGTTCTCGATGCCTCCTCCACCCGGTATCGGTTTCCAGTTGCCGTCGTCGTCAACGTAAGCGACGACACCCGGGCCGTGGAAGAGAACCTTTCCACCGTTCTTGAGGTCCTTGGTGAGCATATCTTTGTTCGGGGTGTTGGCTTCGGGATTAACGAGACCGACGACACGGTAGCCAGCGCCAGCGTTGCTGGTGGCGTCTTCAACTGAAGCCTGATCAACCCTCAGGTGAACTCCAAGGGCGTCGAGAATTGAGTCGGCGTAGTCAATCCTGTCCTTACCGTCGCCGTAGTCGCTGTCAGCCGCAACCCAAAGGATCTTTCCGCCCTGGTTCCACCAGTCTTCCAGGGCCTTTATCTCGTCGTTGCTGAAGGGCTGGCTGGGCTGGCCTATGATAAGGAAGTCAACGTCCTTGAGGGCATCGGCTGTTATCTTCTCGCCGACGCTCTGTATTCCAAGCTGGTCCGCGAGAGCGGGGTCACCGATGTAAACCCAGTTGACATCCGTTATGGTCTTGATCATTCCCTCGGCGAGGACGTTGCCGTTCTTGTCCGTCAGCACTGCCAGGCCCTTGTCGCTTTCACCATGGGAGAGGTCAACACCGATGGTGGTGGCACTGGCCATGGCAAATCCAAACACTCCAAAGAAAACAAACACCGCAAGTATTATTGCAGCCTTCCTCATGGTATCACCGGGGTATTTAAGGCTCAGGGAGTTATAAATCTTATGAATCTGAACTTTAACAGTCTCGAAAAAGTTCCGTAAAGTCCTTAAAGGCTTATACCGTTCTGGGCTTGGTGGTGAGTATGGACATTGAGAGAAGGATAGAGCTTATCAAGAGAAAGCCCACGGAGGAGCTCCTGACCGAGGAAAACCTCAGGCACCTGCTCGAAGTCGGCGTTCCGATGCAGCACTACATCGGATTTGAGATAAGCGGTTACATTCATCTGGGAACCGGTTTGATGGCCGGGGCGAAGATAGCCGACCTTCAGAAGGCTGGAATCAAGACGAGAATTTTCTTAGCTGACTGGCACAGCTGGATAAACGACAAGCTCGGTGGAGACCTTGAGGTCATCCAGAAGGTCGCGCTGAGCTACTTCAAGGAGGGCATGAAGCAGAGCATTAAGGTAATGGGCGGCGACCCGGAAAAGGTCGAGTTCGTTCTGGCCAGCGAGATACTGGAGAAAGGTGACTACTGGCAGACCGTCATAGACATCTCCAAGAACGTTACCCTCGCGAGAATGATGCGCTCCATAACGATAATGGGCAGGCAGATGGGTGAGGCCATAGACTTCGCCAAGCTGATTTACCCGGCGATGCAGGTGGCTGACATTTTCTACCAGGGAGTTACGATAGCCCACGCCGGAATGGACCAGAGGAAGGCCCACGTTATAGCGATTGAAGTCGCTCAAAAGCTGAAATATCATCCCCTTGAGTGGAAGGGGGAGAAGCTTAAGCCGGTCGCTCTGCACCACCACCTCCTGCTCGGCCTTCAGGAACCGCCGGTCTGGCCGATAGAGAGCGAGGAGCAGTTCAAAGAGCTGAAGACCCAGATGAAGATGAGCAAGAGCAAGCCCTACTCCGCTGTATTTATCCACGACACGCCGGAGGAGATAAAGCAAAAACTCAGGAAGGCCTTCTGCCCCGCTAAGGAGGTCAAGTACAACCCGGTTTTAGATTGGGCCGAGTACATAATCTTCCGTGAAGAACCAGTCGAGTTCACAATCCACAGACCGGCCAAGTTCGGCGGCGACGTCACCTACACGACCATTGAGGAGCTCAAGAGGGACTTCGCCGAGGGCAAGCTCCACCCGCTCGATTTGAAGAACGCGGTCGCTGAGTACCTCATCGAGCTCCTCAAGCCGGTCAGGGACTACTTCGAGAGGAACCCGGAGCCCCTTGAGCTGATGCGGGAGATAAAGATTACCCGCTGATTTTTCCTTCCCTTTTAGCTGGTGGAGCCGATGCCGGGAATAGACGAGAAGGACAGGGAGATACTCAGAATCCTCCGGAAGGAGGGCAGGATAACCCTCACAGAGCTCGGGAAGAGGGTTGGCCTATCCCCAGCGAGCGTGAAGAACAGGGTAGAAAAGCTGGAGAAGCTCGGGGCAATTAGGGGCTACTCAGCCATCGTTGACCCTGCTTTCCTCGACGAATACGTTCAGGCGTTCTTTGAGCTGAAGCTTGCCATAGACGACCACACCGTTGACCCAATTCTGAGGCGGATTGCTCGGCTGGAGGAAGTTCAGAGCCTCTACCGGCGCAGCGGCGAGAGGCAGATACTCGTGAGGGCGAGCTTCCACGATACAGATGAAGTCAAGGCCTTCGCCGGAAGGCTCAAACGGTTCTTTGGCAAAAACCTTGAGCGGGTGGAGGTTACGCTCATAATAGACACCTTCAAGGAGAACTGGGTGTCCAGTGAGGGCAAGAGGCGCTGATCGCTTGGCGAGGCGGTGGGAATGCTCTTCGTCGTGAGACCAGGGAGGAAGAAGAACGAGCTTGAGGCATTTTTCATCGAGAACGAGCCCGAAAAGCTCTCACAGATGAGAAACCTCAAGGCAGATGCTATATACCGCTTCATAATGCGCGAGGGGAGGCTCTTCAAAGTTCTTGAGGGGAGTCAGTATCGCAATCCCAAGGAGATTGAGAAGCTTCTTCGTCAAGCAAGAATCGTCCTCGTTAATGCGGGCGAGTGGGAGGACTACTTCAAGCGGAGGCTTCAAAACAAGAGGGTTGAAAAAGCCGAGCTATGCCGCCTCTGCCTCCTCGATGGCAGGATAACCGTCCTCACCGAGGGGAACAGGATAAAATACCACAACGAGTACATCTGCGAGCGCTGTGCCGAGGACGAACTGAAGAGAGAGCTCCGCTTCAGGTTCAAGAGCGTTGCCATGTTCGACCAGGCGAAGAAGCTCCTTGACAGGTTCAGGGACCTCGATAAGGTTCTCTACGCCTTTGACCCGCGCTTCGACCCGACGAGGCACCCGGAGGTAACAAAGTGGGACGAGCTGAAGGCCAAGCATCTCAGGGTGGAGAAGGTAAAGGTTGACGAGCTCCCGCTTCCCGAGAAGTTTAAATCCGTTCTCAAAGCTGAAGGCGTTAACGAACTTCTCCCGGTCCAGAGTTTGGCTGTAAAGAACGGCCTCCTTGAGGGCGAAAGCTTACTCGTGGTTTCCGCCACCGCGAGCGGTAAAACCCTCATCGGCGAGCTGGCAGGTGTCCCCAAGGCCATGAAAGGCAAAAAGCTCCTCTTCCTCGTCCCGCTGGTCGCTCTGGCCAACCAGAAGTACGAGGACTTCAAGCGGCGCTATTCCAAGCTCGGCCTCCGCGTGGCGATAAGGGTTGGCATGAGCCGCATAAAGACCCGGGACGAGCTGGTTGTGGTTGATACTGGGATAGACGCGGACATAATCGTCGGAACCTACGAGGGAATAGACTACCTGTTGAGGGCAGGAAGAAAAATCGGTAACGTTGGAACAATCGTGATAGACGAGATACACACCCTTGACGACGAAGAGCGCGGGCCGAGGCTGGACGGTTTAATAGCTCGCTTAAGGAGGCTCTACCCAAATGCCCAGTTCATAGGCCTCTCTGCGACCGTTGGAAACCCTGACGAGCTGGCCAGGGAACTCGGGTTGAAGCTTGTCCTGTACGACGAGAGACCGGTTGATTTAGAGAGGCACATAATTATAGCGCGGAACGAATCGGAAAAGTGGAGGCACATAGCCAACCTCTGCCGGGCCGAGGCGATGAGGAAATCCCCGCAGGGCTACCGGGGGCAGACGATAGTCTTCACCTTCTCGCGCAAGAGGACGCACGAATTAGCGGCTTACCTCACGAGCAAAGGCCTTAAAGCCAAGCCCTACCACTCCGGCCTGCCCTACAAGCAGAGGAAGCTCACCGAGATGGAGTTCTTAGCGCAGAGGTTGGACGTTGTCGTTACCACAGCGGCTTTGGGAGCTGGCGTTGATTTCCCAGCCTCCCAGGTAATCTTCGAGAGCCTCGCGATGGGCAACAAGTGGCTCACCGTCAGGGAGTTCCACCAGATGCTCGGAAGAGCGGGAAGGCCCCTATACCACGAAAAGGGAAAGGTCTATCTCATAGTCGAGCCAGGGAGGAAGTATTCTGCCCAGATGGAAAGCTCTGAGGACGAGGTTGCCTTCAGGCTTTTGACCGCTCCAATTGAACCCGTGATGGTGGAGTGGAGCGACGAGTTCGAGCAGGACAACGTTCTGGCCCACTCCTGCGTCTTCAACCGCCTCGACGTCATCGAGGATGTCCAGTCCAGATGCCTCGGCGCCAGCCAGAGTGCGGAAAAGGTTCTCGAAAAGCTTGGGGAGTTCGGCTTCGTCCGGCTTAAAGGGCCGTCTGTGGAGGTCACGCCCTACGGGCGAGCTGTGAGCATGAGCTTCCTCCTGCCCAAGGAGGCTTCCTTCATAAGGGACAACCTCGGAAAGAAGCCGGCTCGCTGGATAGCAGTCAAGCTCCTGCCCTTCGAGAACCTCTACCTGAGCGGGACGCTCCAGAGGGAGCTTGAGGGCGCAGTTAGGGGAAGGCTGAGTGCAAACGTCTTCTCGCCGAGCTTTGCCTCAATACTCGATGAACTGGATAAAGTGATTCCCGAGCTGAGCCCCAACGCCGCCGAGAGGCTCTTCACGCTCTACCAGGAGTTCTTCATGTGCCCCGAGGAGGACTGCACCGAGCACGCGATGGAGCGCGTGAGCGATATGATAATCGAGCTGAGGAGGAACGGCAAACACCCGACGCAGATAGCGGAGCACTTCAGGAAGGTCTATGGGCTGATAGTCTATCCCGGAGATGTCTTCACGTGGCTCGACGGAATAGTGAGAAAGCTTGAGGCGATAGAGAGAATCGCGAGGGTCTTCCGCGTAAGGAGTGCCGAAGAGGAGGCAAAGGTTCTGAGGCGGGAGATTGAAGAGGGCAGGATGATACGCCGGGACTATGGGGACAAGAGAGACCGGAGAGACTAAGGAAAACCGAGGAGGCGGAACCAGACCCAAAAAGGACGGGATAGAAGAGAAAGAAGGAGTGGCTGAAGGCTCACCCTCCTATCTGAAGCACCAGTTGGGCAGGATCCCTTATTGCCGGGCCCAGGCCAAGGACGTAGACCATGAGATACCACAGTTGTCTCTCTTCTTCGTCCGGGACAAGCTTTTGAATTGCATAGTAAACGATTACGAGGATGAACGCTATCCACGGGTAGTAGAAGTATGCCCCGAAGTGCTGAACTAGAATGTTCTCCAGCCAGTGAACCTCGCGGTAGCCGTAGAAGTGTATGGCAACGACAGTTGAGCCCATGTCGTAGAGATGGGCCAAAACCGCGTAGAGGTATAGTCTGTCAAAGGGCCTGTACCTGTATATCAGCAGTGCGGGTATCCAGGAGATAAATGTGTGAAGAAGCGTCAGCCCGTAGGGTTCCCAGCTCTTAGCGTTGGTTACCAGAAGGTAGTTGGCCCAGAGGGCGAGCACGGCTCCCCATCCAAAGGTCAGCTTTGGATAAGTCTTCAGCTTCGCGTCCAAAACTATTGCGGGGAGCATTATGAAGAACGTCGTAAAGAATATTCCAGGTGTCAGTATGAGAGGGTTCTGGGGAAGGATTCCCCCATCGACGAGGGCCCTCACTGTGGAGCCGAAGACTACCATCAGGGTGACCGCGATGAAGAGCGTCCCGTCGATTTTAATCTTGAGGGGTTTCAGTATATACCTATATGTATATATGGCTCCAAACCCAAGCATGAGTGCATAAACGAGCGTGTTAATCGGGTTGTAGCCGCTCCTCGTGAACATCGGCTCCCAGAAGTACTTGTAGATGAAACCCCAGGCCTCGCTCCACAGTGATTCCAGCATTTCTTTCCCCCTGCCTGAGTCGCCCTCCTGGTTTAAAGGTCTTTTGGAGCTAAAACGGGAACTTTAATAAATCGTGCCCAAATGATGGTTGGAGGTGGGAGGATGGCACACGGACCCGGGATAATCTTTGGTATGGGCGCCGTAGCTATACTGGGCTTCCTGCTGGCGCTCTTCATAGCGGCCCTGTTCCTGTGGATGGCCGCGAAGCTAATAGGAATTAAAAATGCTTCCTTGGGAAAGGCGATGGTCGCGATACTTGGTGGAGGAATACTGGCCGCCATCGTTGGCTCTCTGGTCGGGGCGGTTCTGGGACCCCTTGGCCCCATAGCAGCGTTCCTCACTAACCTGTGGGTCATCAAGGCAGTTTTTGACACCGACTGGCTCAGGGCATTCCTCGTATGGGTACTCTCGGCCGTGATAGCCGGCATCGTAATGGGAATCCTTGCGCTCCTGGGGCTCTTCACAATCGGCGCACTCGCAGCGCTCTGAGTTTCTCTTTTTGGAGTAAGGTATAAATATCCCCAGCGCACTAAGCTATGTGATGCCTATGTTCTTCAAACCGGCCGAGCTCCAATCCAGGGAGGTGAAGCCCTTCGAGGGGTTCCCCTTCGGTCTCAGCGAGGGGAGCCTAGCGGGGGTAATCTCAACCGACGAGCTGGCCGAGACGGCTTTTCTGTATCACCTAGTTGCAAACGCCCTTGAGGAGGGCCCCGTCTACCATATAGGTCCTGGAGCATCGTTTTCAGTCAAGGTTCTGAAGCGCCTCGCTGAGGACGTTTCCAACCTGTACGCCGGCAACGTCTACTCCGTTGAGGAACTCCTACAAGCACTTAACGTCGTTGAGGATGGCTCCCTCGTGGTGGTCTCGCTCTTCCCGGCGCTTCTCAACCGCTCCGCCGAGGGGGTAGTCGAGGTTCGGAAGCTGGTTGACAGAAAGGGCCTCATCCTGGTTCTGGGTCACACCACCATAGAGCTCAACGAACTCGATCTTCCGGGAGAATTTAGGCGTCTCTACGACCTGCCGGAGATATTCGAGGCTTTAGCAGTTCTGAGAACCAGCTCCTACCGCGGTCACTACAGGCTCAACATGACCGTTCTCAAGGCACCGCCAGACTACGTTTCAGCTGTTGGAGACCACTCGATACCCATAGACTCCCTGATAAAACCACTCCTCTAGCCGTATATACTAACGTGCCCGAGCCCCAGGCCGTAGCGAACGTAGAGCGCCACTCCGAAGAGAATCAGAATGACCACAGTGGCCGCGTAATCCCTGCCCTTCATCTCGATATCGTAGAGAAACGTCCTCTTCTTGGTGGCGCCGAGAGCGCGGCTCTCAAGTGCTATGCTCAGCTCGTGGGCGGTCTTTAGGGAGGCAACGAGTAGGGGAATTAGGACTGCACTCATCCTTTTCATCCTGAGAAGGAAATTCCCCTTCTCGACTTCCCAGCCGCGGCTCTTCTGGGCGTCCATAATATTGCTCGTGAGTATGTAGAGCGTTGGGATGTAGCGGAGCGCTATGGAGATCGTCAGGCCGAACTCGTATGGCATGCCGAGCCTAACGAAGCCGAGGATGAGGTCGCGCTGGGGTGTCGTCATCAGCAGCATGAACGTCAGCAGGGCAAAGGTCAGCAGGCGCATTGAGAAGGAGACACCAAAGAGAAGTCCCTGAAGCCTCGGCTTGTATATCAGGGGCCATATTATGAGAGTTATAACAACTATTGGAACTAGGGGCTTCAGGAGGCGGAGCCCTTCCCGGATTTCAATCTTTCCGAGTACCCTCATGGCGATGAGTGTCATAAAGAACAACGGAATCAGGAACACCGGGTCGTTGTAGAGCATTATCGCCGCTATTCCGGTTATAGTTCCGATTATCTTGACCCTCGGGTCGAGGCGGTGGAGTATGGAGTCCTTCTCGAAGTAGAACGGGTATATCATTGCAAACCACCCGCCAGAGCATTTATGACCTCTGAAACACTCCTCACAAACCCTATTCCGAGCCTCTCGCTTATTCTGAGGAGCTCAGGCTTTTCAAGTCCATAGCTATGGAGTTCGAGCGAGAAGAACTCCTTCACGGAACCGTCAAAGACTTTCCTTCCACCGTGGAGGAGTACGACCCTCTCAGCGAGCTCTAAAACCAGCTCCATGTCGTGGGTTATGAGCAGTATCCCGTGACCGTCCTTCCTGAGCTCACGTATCGTCTCGACGACTCCCATGGCGCTCCTGGCGTCCAGTCCGGTCGTAGGTTCGTCGAGAATTAGGTACTTCGGTTTCATCGCCAGAACACAGGCTATAGCTAATCTCTGCTTTTCCCCGCCACTCAGTGAGTAAGGGGTTCTCTCCTCATACCCCGTGAGGTGGACCGCATTCAGTGCCCATTGGACACGCTCCTCAATCTCCTCCTCGCTCAGTCCGAGGTTCCTTGGTCCAAAGGCCACCTCACGAAAAACGTTCTCCTCGAAGAACATGTGCTCGGGGTTCTGGAATACATAACCAACTACTTTGCTCAGTTCGGCGACGGTGTGCTCCATAGTGTCCATACCATCGACGATTACCCTACCCCTGGTGGGCTTCAGGAGACCATTGAGGTGCTTCGCGAGGGTTGTTTTTCCACTTCCGTTCTGTCCCACGAGAGCCACTATCCCCTCGCCCATTTCAAAGTCCACGCCCTTCAGTGCTTCCTTCCCGTTCCCGTAGACGTGCCAAAGATTTTTAACCTGGATCATCGTGGAGTTTTCAAGTTATGAGTTTAAAAATCTGAGGGGTGTGCTGAATGAACCCTAGGGAGGTGGCCTTTACGGGTCTCTTTACAGCCCTAACTGCGGTGGGAGCCCAGATAAGTATTCCCCTAGGGCCAGTTCCAGTAACTCTTCAAGTGTTGATGGTGCTCCTCAGTGGCCTCGTCCTTGGCCCCAGAGTTGGTTTCCTGAGCCAGATAATCTATGTCCTTGCGGGTGCGGTCGGGTTACCTGTCTTTGCGGGTTTTTCCGGCGGGTTCTCTTACCTCTACGGTCCGACCGGTGGTTATCTGCTCGCTTTTCCACTTGCAGCGTTCTTCGCGGGCTATCTGGCTGAAAACTTCGAGGGAAGAAAGGGAATGGTCATAGGTTCTTTCCTGGGAGTTTCGGTAATATATCTCCTTGGCTGGTTGCGGCTCGCTTTCTTCCTCGGAGGAGACTTTCACAGGGCTTTTCTCCTCGGGGTGTTACCCTTTGTTCCCATTGACGTAGCAAAGGCTGTCCTGGCGGTTTTGATAGCCGCCAGAGTGAAAAAAGCAATAGATTGGAGATGATGGCCCTCACCAGTCGGCCATTCCCTCTTCGAGTATTCCCACTGCCTGCTTCTGGTGAAGGGCTGCTTTCCTCAGGTCTATGAAGATGTATATCCTCGGGAAGTTAGCAACAACCGGCCCGTACTGGCTCGCGTTGGCGTAGTATTCAGCCGCGGTGTCGTTCTGTACGGTCGCCAGCCTGAGGGTTTCGTTGTCCATTCCACCGTCGACGGCCTCTCCGTAGAGTGTGTTGTATTTATCGAGGTTCCTGTGGTACTGGATGTAGTAGTAGAAGTTGAATAGCATCACGTTTATTCCCTTTTGACCCGACACCTCGGGGGTGGGTGCCATCGATGAGTAGCCGAGGTTGTTTATGATGACTTCCTTGTAGAAGGCTTTCCATTCGGGCCCCTTTCTTGCGACGCTGTACTCAATGGTCAGTCCTGTAACAAAGACCTTACCGTTTCCAAAGGCATATACCGCGGTGCTTGGCTTTCCGTAGTCCGGGCTTCCCCCTGGAGCCTGGACGGTGATTATCTCGGCGTTCGCCGGGAGGCCAATGAGATAGCCGTGGCTGGCGTAGTTGCTTATTAGTGTGGTGTTGTTGGCTATCACATAATCGTAGGGTGAATAGCTCTGGGTTATCGTGACGTTTCCCGGGAGGGGTGTGGTCCACAATCCGCCGTTCCATCCCCAGTTGGCGGCGTGAATCTCAAGAACATTCCCCGCCTTCACGTACTCCCCCAGCTTGCCCATCTGGGGCCCTATCTCGTTGTAAAACTGCTGTCCCTGGTCGCTGACGATGATAATCATGTCGTAGGTGCCTATGAGCTCCTGGGCCGTTTTGTTCTGAAGCTCAGTGCTCGTCATGACATCGTAGGGTATACTCATGTCTGTGAGTATGTTTTCGACGCTGGGCGAGCTCCAGGCATTAGAGTTCTTTAGAATCAGCACATTGTAATTCGTTAGGGGCTTTGCGGAAACCGACGGCGACCCTAACACCGCCACCAAACTGAACAGCATGAGCAGCGATAATGCTGCGCTTAAAACCTTTTTCATACAAATCTCTCCTTTTGGTCCGAACCGAGCAGAAGAACTTTTAGGACTCCTACCCTTAATCTATTGTAGCCTTTACACTATTTAAGTCTTCTTGCACAAATTTGAAGAATTTCCAATCAAATTTATCCTACAGCTTTCTGAGGGTCTCGGCCGCAAATCTAACGTCGAAGGAGTTCCTTACCCTGAAGAAGCTCAGCGTCACCTTTGGGTTTCTCTTCGCCAGCTCTTCAATGGACAGCGGTTCGTATTCAATGAACTCCGTTATCCTGCTCAGACCCCGGTAGCCCTCGGCCAGGGCCGCGTTTATCGCGTCTTCCAGGGCGTTGGGTTCGTAAACTGCATGCGTGGTCTCTGCCGTTCCGTCCCTCCAGACAGGTATCAAAGCCTCGGGCTCGTTTTCGTAGAAGAGCCCGGTCATGTAGTTCACGAGGAAGGGCATTATCAGGGGCGTGTTGCCCTCGGCCAGAAAGAACGGCTCCCCGGGGAGGACTTTCAGAAGGGCCTCCATCTTGTTCCTCGCGACAACGGGAAGGGGATTTGAGACATGGAGGGAATAAGTCCTGAGCCTGTCCTTTCTGACTACCGTGATGACCTCTTCTATCCTCTTGCTCATTAGAAGCCTTCTCTCGGTGAGCGTAACAACCGGCTCTCCCGCAACGGGGACCGTGTAGTTCTCCCACCGCTTCTCCGGAAACGCCAAGATGTACGCCCTCATGGGCGGAACTAGGGCGCGTCGTTTAAAAACCTTTTTCCAACTTCCTGTCATTTATACAAATTTTTTCCCGAAAATCTTAAATTATGCCAGTTCTTTGCCATTTTGGTGGAATAAATGATGCCAAGAACGATGAGTACTCAGCACCCTGACAACGTATTCATTCCCTTTTTCGCGGGCAGTCCGACTATGGGCGGTGAGGACGAGGTCATAGAAGCTTTCTACGCCTTCAGCGTCCTGGGGATAGACGAGCAGATGTGGGACTTCGAGGGTAAGGAGGTTGACGAGTTCGTCGTCAAGAAGCTATTCGAGCGCTACGGCTATTTCTTCAAGCGTAAAAAGCTCGGAAAAGAACTCAGACTGACGCCGCGCGTCCCCAACCCCAGTGTCGAGAAGGCGGAGGCAAAGCTCCTCCTCGAGACTTTAGAGGCCATACCCCGGTCGGCGGACTACGCGAGGCTGTTCTACGGGGAAGAGCTTCCGCCGATATTCGAGGTCATCCTTCCGATGACAACCTCCTCTCAGGAACTGAACAGGGTCTACGAGCTATACCGACACTACATAGCCGGAAAACAGTACAAGCGAGTCCACGACATCAAGCTCTACGAGTGGATAGGTGAGTTTTATCCCTCAGAGATAGCCGTCATCCCGCTCTTCGAGAGCAGGGAGGCGATACTGGGTGCGGCGGACATCGTGAGGGAGTACCTCCACGGGAAGGAGGTCGAATATCAGCGCGTTTTCCTCGCGAGGAGCGATCCAGCCATGAACTACGGCCTCATAAGCGCGGTGCTCTATGACAAGCTGGCGCTCTTTGAACTTCAGGAGCTTGAGGAGGAAACGGGCATCTCAATCTACCCGATAATCGGCGTTGGCGGTGCGCCCTTCAGGGGGCACTTTACACCGGAGAACGTCGATGGGGTTCTGGCAGAATACCCGAGCGTCCAGACCTTCACGATTCAGAGCTCGTTCAAATATGATAGAACGCCGAAGGACGTCATAAGGGCCATTGAGTGGATCGGGGAATCGAAAAGGGGGGAAGCCCAGCCCGTTCCGAGAGAGGCGTTTGAAATCCTCAGGAAGTACGAGGCCCGATATTCGAAGGAACTCAGGGCTCTTGCTCCCCTCATCCGGGAGGTAGCGAAGTTCGTCCCATCGCGGAGAAGGAGGAAGCTCCACATCGGTCTCTTCGGCTACTCCCGCGAGGTGAACGGTTCGGCGCTTCCAAGGGCAATAAAGTTCACTGCTTCGCTTTACTCCCTTGGAGTCCCGCCCGAGCTCCTCGGCCTGAGCGCATTGAGCGAAAAGGAGCTTGAATTCCTGAGCGAGTACTACCTTGGCCTTTACCGGGACATCGAGTTCGCCTTCCGCTATTTCAACCCGGGGGCGGCGGAGAAGTTTAAGTTCCTGAAGCCTTTAGTGAGGATGGCCAGGGAATACGAGAGAGACGAAAGGCACGGGGAGATAACAACGAGAATTCTTCAAGGAGAGGTTGAGGAGTCCCTTATCGTAGAGGCGGCGGGGATAAGGGGGTTTTTGGGATAGGGCCGCGCTATATGCTCTGGAGCTTCAGCTCCCCGAACTCTTATTTTATCCATTCGAGGTGCCCTCCTTCGTGACGAGCGTCAGCTCCCTGTTCATTGCAACGGCGGCAACGATGGCATCAACTGCTGGAACTGGCGTTCCGTTTCTGACCATTGCCTGCGATATCTTGATAGCCAGCAAATAGTCTTCGAGGCTCGGCGTTATCACAGTCAGGCCGAGCTCAAGTGCTCTCGGAAACTCCACGATGTTTAGAATTGTGGTGTAACCGTTGAGATTCTTCCGCGATTTAACGGCCTCAATCAGGACGTTGGTGTCGTAGAGAGCCTTTTCCATTCGGCATCCCTCGTCTCTTTGAGTGCTTTCTCGTATTTCTCGAGAGGAGTGCTCTCAAGCTCTCTCCTGAAGTCCTCGCCGAGAAGGGACAGTATCTCATCTGAACCCAGCTCTTCTGCCTCGATTTTCGCGAGGTACTCTGCTATGGCCTTTCTCGCCACCTCACTCCACTTTATTTCCGGGTGCCTCTTCATTCTCCTGTAGAGGTCTGGCGGGACGGAGAGGGTTATGTTTGGCATGTTATCACCACACAGAAATATGTGGATTCACGTATTTAAGGGTTACTCCACTAAGGAAAAGAGAGAAAAAATTATCCCTTCAGCCACCTCTCCATCCATTCCGCTATCAGCTCCAAGCGCTTAACCCTGTGCTTCGGCTTTCCACCCCTGCTGAGGTCGTGGTTCTCGCCCGGGAAGATGGCAAGCTCAACGGTCTTGCCGAGGTATTTGAGAGCCGTGTAGAACTGCAGAGCCTCGGGAAGCCAGCAACGGTAGTCCTCCATCGAGTGGATTATGAGGAGGGGAGTTTCAACGTTCGGCGCGTACTTCAGCGGGCTCTTCTCCCAGTAAGCATCGCCACTCCACGGGTCGCCGCCTATCTGATCGGGCGCGAAGAAGTAGCCGATGTCCGTCGTTCCGAAGAAGCTCACCCAGTTGGAGATTGAGCGCTGCGTAACGGCCGCTTTGAAGCGCTTTGTGTGCCCGACTATCCAGTTGGTCATGAAGCCGCCGTAGGAGCCGCCGGTGACGCCGAGCCTTTCCTCATCGATGAAGTCGAAGCGTTTAAGGGCCTCATCAACGACCTCCATAAGATCCTGATAATCCCTCTCCCCGTAGTGCTCCCTTATGTCCGCGAAATCCTCGCCGTAGCCGTCGCTCCCGCGCGGGTTGGAGAAGATTACAACGAAGCCTTTTGCTGTTAAAACGTGGAACTCGTGCATGAAGGAGTAGCCGTAGGCCGTCTTCGGTCCGCCGTGAATCTCCAGAACGGCCGGATACTTTTTGCCCGGCTCAAAGTCAACGGGCTTCATAATCCACGCGTCTATCTCAGCACCGTCGCTCGCTTTGACCCTGAAGTGCTCCGGCTTTGAGAGGGAGTAGTCTTTAATCCAGCCGTTGAAGTCCGTGACCTTCTTTTCCTTCCCGTCACGGAGAACGTAGAGCTCCGTTGGAGTGACCGCGTCCTGGGCGGTGAAGGCTATGTAGTCGCCGATGGCAAAGCTCTCGACGCTTCTGTCCCCTGAGATGACGCGCTCTATCTTCCCTTCGAGGTTCACGCAGAAGAGGTTCGCCCTCGGGCCATCCGTTGCCACGTAATAAACCCAGCCGTCCCTGAAAACCAGCTCCGCCCTCTGGCTCCCCCTGACGTCGCAGTTGAGGGAGTTGTAGGCCGAGCGGTCGAGTTCCGAGGTGAGCTTCCTCAGCTGAGCCGTCTCCGGGTTGTAGTGGTAGATGTGGGTGTTTGTGGGGATACCGCGCTCCCTCGTGTTTGCCTTGAGGATGAACGTGCCGTCGTCGAGGGGAATGAAGTCCTGAACGCTCCACTCTCCGGGAGTGAGCCTTTTCGCCTTCCTGCCCTCAAGGGCGTAGAGGTCGCTCACCATGGGCTTCCTCTCGCGGTCTTCCTGGGCAATGAAGTAGAGCCTGCCCTTGTGGAAGCGAACCTGCGAGACGTCGAGGTTTTTGGGAGTTAAACGCCTTTTTCTGCCCGTCTCGATGTCCACCAGATAGACGACGCTCCTCTTTCCGTAGACCCAGCCGACGCCGTTGAACCAGAAGGGAATCTCCTTGATGACGTGGACGTCGTCCTTCGGCTTCTTCTCAACGTCTATCGGCGTGACGACCGCTATGCCCTTCCCGTCCTCGGTGAAGCGGAGGTTCTTAATCCCGTACTTGAACTTCGCTAAAAGCCTCGCCTCGCCGCCGTCGGTCGGGATTACGTACAGCTCGGCCTCCTTGCTCTCCTTATCTCGCTTTGATGTGAATGCTATGAGCTTCCCGTCCGGTGAGAAGCGCGGGTTTCCGTCCTTTTTTCCTGAGGTGAATGGCCTAACCTTCCTGCCGTCGTAGATGTAGAGCCTTGAGAAGTAGTCGTTTTCTTGGAGATTTATCTCCGTGACCTGAAAGACGAGCCTTCTTCCGAAGGCGTCGATGTTTCCCACGAGCTTGAACTTTCCGAGGTCTTTAATGTCCAATCCCTTATCCATAGAAACCACCGAACTAACATCGGCCTTTTCGTATAAAAGCTTAGCGTTTCGATTGAAGTTTAAATGGAAAAGGAGGGTATCAGTGTTTTGATGCATTTTCGTGTTTAAAGATAACCAGGGAGGAGAGCCCATAAAAGATTGTAATAATGGCCCCAAAGGTTATATAACGAACTAGTTGAGAATATTCGCCGAGGAGTATTTTGATCAATAATAAGGCTGTAGTTGCAGTTACTATAATGGTGACTCCATAGCTCTTATTTTTGTTTTTTGAGATGAGGCCACTCAAATACCAGTATTCAAGTATGACTGCTATTGTGATCATCACAAGAATCAGGCTATCTGTAACCCAGTTTTGAGGATTTGTTTCTCGGATGTCTAAGATGGCCCCACTTAAAAAGAAAAACGAAAAAAACATTGAATACAGAAACCTCCTCCTTTTGGCCATTTCAATCACCTCATCTATGGAAAGGAACGCATCTGCTTCCATATTCAGAATTTTGGTCAATACACCATAGTGGGCATGCGGTTGATAAACACGTGATGCATGCTACAGTGAGGACGGGATTCCCCATTATTCCTCAAGGCACGGAAGCCAGCAGTGCACGCCTCCGCATCGACCCCCCAACGGGTTCTTGCATTAGAATATTTTCGCTTATTATATATAACACTTTCGCTCAAAAGAAAACGGTTTTATATAGATTGTCTGTAATTTATTTGGTTTTATGGTAATTAGTTTAAAAGACTATGAGCTACCTTTTTAAATCCCCCTTCTCCCTTTTATCCGGGAGGTGGCGGCCGTGACCGTCAAGGTCCGCTTTGACAAGGAAGTGAGAGACTACGCCAAAGGCGAGAAGGTTAAGGATCAGGTTCTCAGGCTCACCGAGACGGCTTTAGCCCAGGCGCTTGAGAAGTTCCACAGGAGAATGATAATCATAGAGGGGGACACACTGAGGAAGGCGGAATTAGCGGGAATCCTGGCCGGCGCATCGGCCCGGGTTCTCGGGGATGTCCTCGATGAGCTCAAGGAAAAGCGCCTCCGCGACGAGAGCGAGGATAAAATTGAGGTCCTCTACGCGACGGACGCGCTCGGCGAGGATACCTTTGGAAGGAAGCGCTACGAGGCTTTCAGGAAGCATTTCGACCTTTTGGCAGGGGGTGCCGAGGTAAAGGCGGTTACCTTCAAGCACACCCGCGACATTCTTGGCAGAACCTATGACTTGCTCGTCCTGGACATGAGCTACGACTATTCCCCCAACGACCTCGGGAGGATTATAGAGACCGTCCGCGGCGGCGGGCTCATCTTCATACTCGCCCACCCATTCGAGAAGTGGAAGAACATGTGGACGGGCTTCCACAAGAGCCTCGTCACGCCGCCCTACACGATAGACGACGTCAAGAAGCGCTTCAACAGGCGCCTCATTAGGAAGTTCACCGAGCATGAGGGCATCTACATCATCACCGAGAACGGAAAGCTCAGGAAGAAACCGAAGAGGAACAAAACCCAGGCAAAGATCAGAGCGAGGAAGGGCGTTGAGATTCCAGAATATACCCTTTTCCCGCGCGAGCTCTACGAGATGGCCCTAACGGAGGGGCAGGTTGAGGTCCTCAGGGCCTTCGAAGAGCTGGTTGAAAACGAGGGAATGGTCGTCCTTACCGCCGACAGGGGAAGGGGCAAGAGCGTTTCCGTTGGAATAGCCGCGGTAGGCCTTGCCCTAGCACTCGGGAAGCGCACACGGGTAGTTGTTACCGCCCCTGAACCGGAGAACGTCCAGGCCCTCTTCCGCTTCGCCAAGAGGGCCTTAGAGAGGCTCGGGTTCAAACCGCACGTCGTAGAGGAGAAGGGCCTCATAAAGGAGCTCTACGCGAGGAAGATCGGTCTTAGATATTATCCACCTGCCGAAGGCTACAAGAAGACGGCCGACCTGTACATCCTCGACGAGGCAGCTGGAATCCACGTGCCGATACTCCACAAGTACCTCAACAAGCCCCGCGTGGTTTACTCCTCCACCATACACGGCTACGAGGGCGCCGGAAGGGGCTTCTCGGTCAAGTTCTTGAAGAGGGCCAGGGAGAGGAGGCAGTTTAGGGAGCTCCACATGGAGGAGTCGATACGCTATGCCGAGGGCGATCCCATAGAGAAGTGGCTCTTTGACGTTTTGCTCCTCGATGCTGAGCCAGTTGAGCTTACCAATGAGGACTACGAGCTCATAAAGAACAAGGAGGTCTACTTCGAGGAGCCTGACCTCGACGACTGGTTCGAGAACGACAGGGAAGACCTCAGAAACTTCGTCGGCATCTACATTTTAGCTCACTACCGCAACAGGCCCAGCGACGTTGCCCTGCTCGCCGATGCGCCGCACCACAGGGCGAGGGTTCTCCGCCTCAAGAACGGCAAGATAGTTACGGCGATTCAGATAGCCGAGGAGGGCAACATACCCAAGAAGGTCATCGAGAAGATGGCGAAGGGCTACAAGCCGCGCGGCAACATAATCCCGGACATGATGGTCAAGCACCACATGGCGAAGGAGTTCGCGAAGCTGAGGGGGTACAGGATAGTTAGAATTGCCACCCACCCAGACGCGATGGACATGGGACTTGGAAGCAAGGCGCTGGAGCTCCTCGAGAAGGAAGCCCGTGAGAAAGGCCTCGACTGGATCGGCTCTGGCTTCGGAGCGAGTGAAGAGCTCGTCCGCTTCTGGGTCCGGAACGGCTTTGCGGTCGTCCACCTCAGTCCAGCCAGGAATCCTGTAAGCGGTGAGTTTACCGCCATAGTCCTCAAGCCTATAAGCGAGAGGGCGAAGAAGATCATCAAGAAGGCCAACGACGAGTTCCGCATAAGGCTGACTGAGTGGCTGGGCGATACCCACCGCGAGATCGAGCCCGAGATAGTCAGGTGGCTCTTTGAGACACCCTTCGGCGAAGCTGTGGATTATCCGATTCACCTCACGGAGGTTCAGAGAAAGCGCCTCGATGCCTTCACGGGCAAAGTTCTCACATACGACACCGTGGTTGACGCGGTGAAGCCAATAGTCAAGCTCTACTTTCTCGACGGCTGGATGAAGCCATACCTCGACGAGAGGCAGATAAAGTTGCTTATCTACCGTGTTTTGCAGGCCCACAGCTGGGAGGAGACCGCGAAGCTCATAGACAGAACCGAAACATTTACCATGATTGAAGTCAGGGACATCGTAAGGGGGCTCTGGTACTACTACAAGCGGGTCATTTCCTGACCTTAAACTAACTTTTTAAGGATTGGCGCGTAGTTCCTTCGGTATGTCATTGGTGTACCCATTCCAACGGTGACTCCTATGCCGGGCGGCAACTGGGAGAAGATAATCTCGATGACGAAGGATGGAATGCGCAGCATAGGAACGATGAGACGAAAGATAAGCAGGGGTAAGAGGATAGCACTTCTCATCGACGGCCCCAACATCCTCAGGAAGGAATTTGGCGTCAAGCTGGAGGACATAGTCGAGGCCCTGGAGGGACTGGGCGACCTCAGGGTATCCAAGGTGATACTGAACCAGTACGCACCCCAGGGACTCATAGAGGCCGTGTCGAACCAAGGCTTTGAGGCAATCGTTGTCTCGGGGGAGACGGGTGTCAAGCTCGCCGTCGAGGCGATGAGGGAGATATACAACCCCAACATCGACGTGATAGCCCTCGCCACTAGAAACGCGGAGTTCCTGCCGGTGATCCTTAAGGCCAAGGAGCGCGGAAAGGAAACCATCGTCATTGGAATAGAGCCAGGCTTCTCGGCGGCACTAAAGCATGCTGCCGACTACACCATAATCCTCGAGGGCGGTGAGGAGAAATGAAGGAGCGCTTCTTCAGGGTTCTCAGGCGGGGGGAGAAGGAGGTCAGGGAGGTCCGCGAGGAGGCTCCCAAGCCGAAGAAGAAGAGGAGCATAGGCCTCATCATCGACGGCCCAAACATTCTCCGAAAGGAGTTCGGGATAAAGCTGGAGGACATAATAGACGCCCTTGAGAGGATTGGAAAGCTCCGCGTCGCCAAGGTAGTCCTTAACCAGTACGCTCCCCAGGGGCTCATAGAGGCCGTCGTCAACCAGGGGCTGGAGCCTATCATAGTCGCCGGCGACACCGACGTGAGGATAGCCATAGAGGCCATGGAGCTCATCTACAACTCAGACGTCGAGGTCATAGCCCTGGCAACGAGAGATGCTGATTTTCTCCCGATAGTCAACGAGGCGAAGCGCAGGGGAAAGGAGACGATAGTCATAGGAGTTGAGCCGGGCTTCTCTGTGGCGCTCCAGAATGCGGCCGACTATGTCATCAAGATGGAGGGCAAAGGCATCGACGTTCATGAAGCCAAATAGCTTTTAAGCTTTCTTTCCAGCCCCTATTCTGGTGGGAGAAAGTGATAGTTGAAATCATACTCTTCGCATTTGGTCTCATCCTGCTCATCAAGGGCAGCGACTACTTTGTCGAAGCCGCATCGCGCGTTGCAAAGGGCTTTGGCGTCAGCGAGTTCATCATAGCGCTCGTCCTGGCGAGCATAGCCACCACCCTACCGGAAGTTACGGTCTCGGCCATCTCGTCCTACCAGGGAAAGCCAGATATTGCGCTGGGAAACGCGATAGGAAGTGCCCTCGCGAACATTGCCCTAATTCTCGGCGTTTCCGCCCTGTTCCGTCCGCTGAAAGTTGAAAAAACCGCCTGGAAGAACGCCCTCTTCATGATAGGCGTTACTGCCTACGCCGGTCTGCTCATGTACGACGGCACTATAAGCCGCCTCGACGGCGCGAGCCTGATACTCATCTACTTCGGCTTCCTCTACTACCTCTACAGGAAGCACATGACCATTGAGGAGCTCCCTGAGGGCGGGCGCGGAAACCCGAAGAGGGATGCCCTCATAATGTTCGGGAGCGGTATTCTCGTCGTGATCGGTGCAAAGCTCGTTGTGGACAGCGCCGTCACGATGGCCAGGGCCTTTGGAGTCCCCGAGGTCGTCATAGGGCTTACGATGGTCTCCATTGGAACGTCCCTGCCGGAGTTCACGAACTCCCTCATGGCGACCCTCAAACGGCTCCCGAACATAAGCGTCGGTAACATAATAGGTGCAAACATCCTCGACATCCTCATGGTCATCGGCATAGCGGCCCTCATAAACCCAATAAAGGTGGATGCGACGATCTACACCTTCACACTGCCTCTGACCCTTCTGGTCATGGCCATACTGACGGCAGTCCTTCGCTTCACAGGCAGGATAGACAGACTCACCGGCGGAATACTGCTGGCGATCTATTCGTACTTTATCTACGTATACCTCACCGGCGGCGTTCACCTGCCGCAGGGCTGACTACTTTCTTTTTTTACACCATTTTCGGTCCACAATTCTGGGGCGCAAAGCTTTTTAATCCCGTATATTACCCCCTTATGAAAACCCAAAACCGGTTCATGGAGGTGAAAGAATGAGGAAGCTCGCCACGTTGCTGCTCACCCTCCTGCTCCTCGGTGCCATCGGGGCTTCAAAGCCCGTTAAGGCCCAGGAGGAGCTAACGGTTTACTCATACGACAGCATAGAGTGGTGGATGAAGGAGATAATCCCGATTTTTGAGGAGAAGTACGACGTCAAGGTCAACCTCGTCCTCATCGGCGACGCAGGGGAGGTCCTCAACAGGCTCATCCTTGAGAAGGACAACCCGCAGGCGGACGTTGTGGTCGGCATAGACAACAGCTACCTGGCCAAGGCCATCGATGCCGGAATACTGGAGCCGTACAAACCGGCCAACGCCGATGTAATCCCCCAGTGGATAATCGACAGCTTTGACCCGACGTTCCACCTCACCCCCTACGACTACGGCTACATAGCCATCAACTACCGCAGGGACATGGTCCAGAACCCACCGGCAAGTCTAGAAGACCTCACCAAGCCCGAGTGGAAGGGCAAGCTGATAATCGAAGACCCGCGCACCAGTTCGCCGGGAATGGCCTTCCTCCTCTGGACGATAGCGGTCTACGGCGACGACTGGCTGAACTACTGGGAGAGGCTGAAGGAGAACGACGTCCAGATAGTCGAGGGCTGGAGCGCGGCCTGGAACGCCTTCACCAAGGGTGAATATCCGCTCGTCCTCAGCTACGCCACTTCCCCGGCGGCGACCGTTTACTACGACAACAACACCAACGTCGGTGCAGTTGCCTTTAAGGAGGGCAACTACCTTCAGATAGAGGGGGCCGGAATAGTAAAGGGCGCCAAGCACCCTGAGCTGGCCAAGAAGTTCATCGAGTTTCTCATCAGCGAGGAGGCACAGGAGAAGCTCCCGCTCAACCAGTGGATGTACCCGGTTAACAAGAACGTCCAGATCCCCGAGGTCTTCAAATATGCGGTAAAGGTTGACAAGCCCGTTACCGTTGATCCCAAGGAGATCGAGAATAACTACGACCTCTGGCTCAAGCAGTGGACCCAGCTAATGGTGGAGGGCAAGAGCCCAGAGGAGATAACCGGAAAGACGACCACTGAAACCGGTGGAGAGTCCAGCAACTCAAGCATCTGTGGGCCAGCACTCATAGTTGGCCTTGCCGTCCTTCCGCTCTTTCTCAGGAGGAGGCGGTGAGATTTCTCCCTTTTCTCTCCACCGCAACTTTTATAAGAGCGCTCCAAAAGGATAGGAGCGAGGGCCCGTAGCCTAGCAGGATAGGGCGCCGGCCTTCTAAGCCGGAGGTCGCGGGTTCGAATCCCGCCGGGCCCGCCATTCAGCCCTTTGCTTCGCAAAGCGCTGGCGGAAAGATGGAGTGCAATTTTGACATGCTTGTTTTTCAAGGGGATTATTCTTTACTCCCAAAACTTTCAGGTTTCACTCCTCACAAGGCGTCCGGAGGACGCCAGAATACAAGTGAAACTAGTTCAACAGACCTGTTTTACACCAATCCCTCCATTCACTGCCGAATTTCAGAGCTCACGCTCTGGTTCCTGTCCATTTTGGGGGAAGAGAATCTTTTGGTCAAGCTTTGCACAAGCAAAGCTTGCTGGAGGGCTAACGCCCCCACACCCCCGGAAAACTTTGCCTTCGCAAAGTTCTATCAAAGCTCGCGGCGTCAAAAAGAAAACGGACTCAAATCCTAGTGATAAATCCAAGTAAAATCACTCTTTGAGTTCCCAATTTGAACGTGCACCGTTTAAACGGCTAATTCAAATAGCAATCACAAACTTTTGGTCAAGCCTTGCAAGGGCAAAGTCAATGTAATTTTGTGATGCTTCGCCCATTAACTCACCTCTTGTATGCGGTTTCTCTCGGCTTTAGGTCCGTTACGACGATAACTTTCTCGTCCCAATAAACAGTGTAGAATACTCTGTAATCTCCAATTCTAAAACGGTAGGTGTTGGTTTTCTCTGTTTTCTCGCCTTTGACGGGTTTCAGGTCGTAGGGGGGCTTTGGGTAGGGGTTTGTTTTGAGAGTATCAATGAATTCGGCCAGTTTCTTGCGTTGGGCTGGCTTGAGGTGTTTTTTGGCTTTTTTGACGATGTTTTTGTCCACGATGACTCTGTACACTTCCCCCACCTTAACTCAAGAGTTCTTGGATCGCCTCGTCTGCGCTCAGTCCTTCCGAGGGGTTGTTCTTTAGGTGCTCGGCCTTTTTCATGAGCTCCTGGTATTCCTCCTCGGGGATTATTTCGGCTTCTTCTTTCTCGACCTGGAGTTTCAGGAGCTCTAGCTTGAGCTCTTCGAGTTCTTTCTCGATTTTTTCAATGCGGTGAATGATGACTTGGACGCTCTCACTCATAACTTCACCCCTATTTTCCATGCGATTAAGTGCTTAAAAGGTTTGAGAAACTACGACAACATTAACCGGCTGAATTGAATCTTGTTTTCTTAAGTGAACAAGCTCAAAATGCGAGCCGTGTAGTAATAAAAGTTGAGAGGGGAAACCTTCATGGATACAATCTGCTCGGCGTCCTCGGGAAGAGGGTGGCCCAGCGGACATGGTCGAGCTTCAGCACCCAGGCGACGAGCCTTTCCAAGCCGAGGCCAAAACCACTGTGTGGAACTGAACCGTACTTCCTGAGGTCGAGGTACCACTCGTAGTCCTTGGGGTCCATGCCCTCGTCGAGAATCCTCTGCACGAGCTTGTCGTAGTCGTCCTCACGCTGTGAACCACCGATGACCTCGCCGTATCCCTCCGGCGCGAGCATGTCCGCCGCGAGAACCTTTCTCGGGTCGTCTGGATCCTCCTTCATGTAAAAGGCCTTGATGTGCTTCGGATAGCCGTAGACGAAGAAAGGACTCTCGAACTCCTGGGTCAGAATGCGCTCCTCGTCGGCCCCCATGTCCTCGCCCCATTCTATGTTCACGCCCTTGCCCTGGAGGATGTCTATAGCCTCGTCGTAGCTTATCCTCGGGAAGGGTGGAACCGTGTTCTTAAGGGTGGTGAAGTCCTTCCTGAATGTCTCGATGTCGCTCTTCCTGAGCTCCAGCGTCCTCTGCACCATGTAGCTCACCAGTTCCTCCTCTACCTTCATGATGTCCCAGAGGTCCATCCAGGCCGCCTCAAGCTCAAGGTGCCAGAACTCGGTGAGGTGTCTCCTCGTCCTGCTCTTCTCCGCCCTAAAGCTCGGCGTGAGCGACCAGACCTTTTCGAGACCAAAAATAGCCGCCTCAAGATAAAGCTGTGCCGACTGGCTCAGGTAGGCCGTCCTGTCGAAGTACTTGAGCTTGAAGAGCGTCGCTCCGCCCTCGACGGCACCGGTGACGAGTATCGGGGGAAAGACTTCGTACCAGCCGTCCTGGAGGAGCCACTCTCTAGCTGCTTGCATCATCGTCGCCTTGACTTTCATTACGCTGGCGACCTTCGGAGAGTGCAGGTGAAGGTGCCTCACATCCAGCAGGAACTCGTCGCTCGCGTCCTTCGTTATCGGGAAGAAGTCAACGTTCTGGACGACCTCTATCTTATCGGCCTGAATCTCGACACCGGTGGGAGCGCGGGGGTCGGCCTTAACGGTGCCCTCCACGATGATGCTGGACTCTATTCCGACCTTTTTCGCTTCGGCGTAGGCTTCTTCGCTCAGCTCCTTTTTGAATATCGTCTGAACGATTCCGCTTGAGTCACGGAGGACTATGAACACCTTCTTTCCAACTTCTCTCTTCCTGTAAACCCATCCGGCGAGTTTAACACGCTTGCCTTCCATATCGGGCCGAACGTCGGCGCAATAAACCTTATCAATCATCATTACCACCTCCAGAGGCTTTGAGGGGGACTTTATAACGGTAGCGATTGGACTAAGAAAAGCATCAATTTATCCAAAGGGGGAAGGCCCCGATTCCCTGTTCGATAACTATCATCAACGGCATGGGTGTAGGTTTGAAAACCATAATTTAAATTCTTTGTCTCCTTGATTGTCATTTTATCATGGAGTGCGGGAACTCCACCAAAATATGACGATACTCAGTGTTGGGCACTCTCGAAGGAGTTGTGGGTAATTCAATCGTTGGTTAATTTTTATCCAAACTGGATAAACCTTCAACAATGGAATATCTACTGGGATAATAATTACATTTTGATAAGTTGAAAGGGCATGTTATTTCACAAATAGTAACACTTATATAGTATTGTGCCCAACGTATTTTTGGTGAGAATTGGAGAGTCTCTAATTATTGCGGGGTAGTGGTGGGGGGATGTTCAAATGTTCATTGATCCCTTTGTAATCCGCTCCATTAATCGCAGCGAGTTAAGGAAGAGGATACTCTTTTACCTCGATGAAATATATCCCACCCCCACCTACCTCTCTGAAATCGCAAGGGTGGTCAAATCAGACCCCTCAAATGTGAAGGGCGCTCTTATAGGGCTTGGAAACAGGTACAACGGCCACAGCTCCCTCGTGAGCCTCGGTCTCGTTGAGGTCGTCACGGAGAAGGGTTTCAAATACTACCGGCTCACCGAGTACGGAAAGCAGGTCGTCAAGCTCCTGAAGTCCTATCACTCATACTATTCGAGGTATACATGAGGTGACTACCATGAACCCACTGGCGGAGATAATCGACAGGAACCTTGAGGCGATTGTCGACTTATCCCTTGGACATCTTCTAAGGCTCGGGCTGAAGTATGGTATTTTCCGCAGGCTCGCCGGTGGGGTTCGCCGCGGAGAGCTGCTGACCATGATCCCGGTGTCTAACAAGGCTTATCTGGAGAGGCTTCTTGAGACCTACCTCCACCTCGGATTCATTGAAGACTCCAACGGTATACTAACCACTCCAGGATTTTCCTATGAGTTTAATCTGAGCTCCGAGGACGCTGGAAAGCTCCAATCAGACTGGGTTCAAATAGTCGAGGAGCTTTACAAGATGGCCGATTACGCATTCATCTCCGCGGAGCATCCGAAGATACTAATGGACTTTGATAAGGGTGCTGATTTCTGGGACATGCGCCTTCTTATGGAACTCAACAGGACTTACCGGCAACTTGCCGTCGATCTTTTGGGCCTTGGGGATGGAACAAGGGTTCTTGACCTTGGCTGCGGTTCCGTTTCCCCCGTGGAACTCGGGGAAGCCGTCGGCCCCAACGGAAAATACGTGGGCATTGACTTTTCCCCCGGCCTGTTGAGCATAGCCAAGGCCCGGATTAGAAACGCCCGTATGGACTGGGTGGTCTTGAGGGAGATGGATATAAGAAAATTCGTTGTCAGAAACACCTACGACGCCGTGGTGATGAGTTTTGTTCTGGAGTACTTGGAGAACCCGGGGGCTGCTGTGCGGAAGGCACTCGAAGCCGTTGAACCCGAGGGAAAACTCGTTATAATTGAACTATTCAGAGACAACTACCCCAGGATCGCCGCGCTGGAATTCTTTGAAAGCCTGACCAAGGAGTTTACCCGCTTCCCGAGTTCAGAAGAGATAGTTGCAGCCGTTGAGGAAAGTCCCTACGATGTAACGGTTGAACCCATCGGAAAATCTGTTCTGCTTGTCACCCGCTTAATGTAACTTCCCGTTCTCACCTTTCCCGTTAGTATGTTGTGGATTCTACCAATTCGAATTTATCTTTTAAAGTAGTATCAACCTACATATGTAGGTACACCAGTTTCTACATAATTACCAATAAAAAATCGATTTATATCCAAAGATCCTTAACATATATTGCAAAACCCCCAAGGGAGGTGCCAGGAGATGAGGTTGCTGAAGAAGAAGAGGGGTGCTGTTGGTATTGGCACCCTGATTGTGTTCATAGCCATGGTGCTAGTGGCTGCAGTGGCTGCTGCAGTGCTCATCAACACCAGCGGCTACCTCCAGCAGAGGGCTGAGGCCACGGGCAGGCAGACCACCAAAGAAGTCGCCAGCGGACTGAAAATCGACTCAGTAATAGGGGAGGTTGGCACCAGTGGCATTGACAAGATGGCAATTTATGTCTCACCCAACGCTGGAAGCGAACCCATAGATCTCAGCCAAGCCAAGCTCTACGTAAGCGATGGGAGCAGTTCATACATCCTGGAGTATGACAGCAACAGTTTTGTTAGCAAGGATACCTTTACAGGAGATGTTTTTGGAGCTACATTTCCTAGTGGCAAGAGCTTCGGGATCATAGTGCTTCAAGATGCGGATGGTTCTCTCACCCAGAGTAATCCAACTCTCAATGCCGGCGATATAGTTATTATCACTCTTAGCGCAAACGCAGTCTTCGGTGCCGAGATTGGGAACAGGAAAACAATTACCATTGAGCTCAAGCCTGAGTTCGGGGCTCCTGGCTACGCTAAGGTCATTACTCCACCAAGCTACGGAAGCGACAAGATCATAGAACTCAAGTGAGGTGGTTGACATGAAGCCACTCTTCGGCAAAAAGAGGGGTGCTGTTGGTATTGGCACCCTGATTGTGTTCATAGCCATGGTGCTAGTGGCTGCAGTGGCTGCTGCAGTGCTCATCAACACCAGCGGCTACCTCCAGCAGAGGGCTGAGGCCACGGGCAGGCAGACCACCAAAGAAGTCGCCAGCGGACTGAAAATCGACTCAGTAATAGGATACGTTGATGGTACTACCAAAAACATCAGCATGATTGCAATTCAGGTCTCGCCGAATGCCGGCAGCGAACCCATAGACCTCAGCCAAGCCAAGCTCATTATAAACAACGGAACCAAACTGGCTGTACTGAAGTATGGTGGAACTCTGGTTAGTATTGATGATACCACTGGTCTAAATGGAAAAATCTTTGACTCTACACAAGATCCATGGAGTACTATTGGTGCCAGTAACTTTGGGATCATAGTAGTTCAGGATGAGGATGGCTCCCTCTCAGGAAGCTCTCCGACTCTCAACGCCGGCGACATAGTAATACTTGCCGTTAAGGCAGATGCAGTATTTGGCAACAGTGCCAACGGAGGAGGAAAGGGGATTGGCACCAGAACAGAGATTACCATCGAGGTCAGGCCAGAGTTTGGTGCTCCTGGCTACGCTAAGGTCATTACTCCACCAAGCTACGGAACTGATACCATCATAGAACTCAAGTGAGGTACCTTCCAAAATTTTCCCTTTTTCCATCACTCTCCTCGCGGGTGATCAAAATGTCGTTTTCGTACCTCAAGAACAAGTTCAAGAAAAAGAAGGAAAAGGGGGGAGATGAGGGGGCAGAGGACAACAGGGAGATCATCAAGCTCGATGAGCTGGAACAGGAAGCCGTAGAAGAGACCTCACAGAAGAAAAAGGAGGAAGAGGAGCTCATAACCCAGGTCATGACGAGGATAAACGAGATTGAGAACGACATCCCGAGGATAAAGGTGAGTATAGACACCCTCAAGACCCAGATAAACGAGCTCCGCGAGGAGATAGACCGCCTTGATAAGGTGATAAAGGACGTTATGGTCCTCTACGAGATAGTCTCGCAGCAGATAAACCCGTTTAAGGATGTTGATTCCGCTAATCCATTGCTGAGCGAGATTCAGGAGCTGAGTGAGGAGATTGAGAAGTTGAAGGCTGAGATTGCTCAAATAAAGTCCGACCTGAGGCTCCTTGTGATCGACGGTATGGACCTCGATGACCTGATATACGAAGCCATGTCGGAGGGAGGGGTATGATTACCGAAACCGAGATTGAGGAGAGGCTCAAGCGCCTTAGGGGAAAGGTTCCGAACTTCCTTATCGACGACCTTAAAGACCGCCTGATGAAGAAGCGCGACATACTGACTCCGGAGCAGGTTGACAGAATAGTTGACAAGGTGCTCCGCACCTATGCCGGTCAGATCGAGAAGCTCTCTCGGCTTGACAGTCGTGTGGATGAGATTGGCAGGTACCTGGAGGAGATACGGAATCACCTCATGAACCTCTCGCAGGTGGCTCAGGCTAATCAGTCACTGTGGGGCGAGGCACAGAATCAACCAATGGGAGGGACCCAGGTCGTGGAGTACGGTGAACTCATGGGTGCCGGAAATAGCGGCGGCTTCGGTGAGGGGTCCCTCGCCAGTGAAACCCCGGTGGAAGAAGCACCGGCTCCGGAGCCTCCCGCCCAAAACCCGACGGAGGTAGCGCCTATGGAGAAGGAGTTTGAGCTTTCCAAGGGGTTTGAAATCCCCTCTGAAATTAGGGACGTCCTGATCAGTCCTCCACGCACCAAGGCAAGGCTCGAGCACATACCAAACGACATGGTCTCGACCATGATGGCACTGAAATGGCTCGGCTTCCTGATAGACAGAGTCGGCATGCAGAACCTCGAGGATGTGCTTGAGTTCTACTACCAGATCGGCTGGATTTCGGAGGACGTGCTGAATACCCTGCTCAGGTACGCCGAGGGCATAAGGCCCCATCACAGGGAGCCAGACTGGAGGCCGGACGAAAAGCTCACGATACAGGATCACCTCGTTTCGTTGCTCTTCATAGAGCGCCTTAGGGGAGTCAGGATAACCAGGGAACTGCTGGACGCCATAGAGAGGGAAATGCGGGTGATCGGTAGGGTGCTGGAAGACGTGTACGGCGTTTAGGGGATTCACATGGGGGTCAGTGTACCAGCGGCCTTCGCTGTGCTACTGATAGCAACGCTGGTTTCCTTCGGGATGCTCTATGTCTCCAGTGAGAACGCATACTCGATGGTTCATGAGGCGACCGAGGACTACAACCAGATGGTGCTCAGGACAAAGACATCGGAGCTTGAGCTCGTGGGGTACAACTACTCAACCCAGCCGAACGTCACGGTCTACGATATCACCTTCAACATAACAAACGAGGGAAGCACCCTCTCGCCTGCTAGGTGGACGTACATATACAACGGAGACCTGGTGGCATCGAAGGTCCTGGCCTCCAGCAGGGAATACCTACTCCCTGGGGAGTGGACGACCATAACGGTCCAAAACCTCCAGAAGGACCAAACCGTGGTTAACTCCCTCGTGATAAGCACCGAGGTTGGCTGTGGGCTGAAGATAAAATGGAAGTGGGTCGGTAACGTGACCAACGGATCCCCGCAGGTGATTAGCAGTGCCTGGTACTGCCCTGTGGAGGGGTAATAATGGCGAGTTCAGTGGTGTCAGAGCTTGTACTGTTCATCGTGTCACTGCTGGTAGCGGGTATGGTAGCCGGAGGTCTGTACGTGGTTACTCAGGATATTTCAGGAGGCATCCTCACGAAAGGCCAAGACGTGGCCGAGAGTCTGCGTACTAATTTTGAGATAATTAACGATCCCGAGAACATTCCCGTTTCTGGTTCCTCGTACGTCTTCTACATCCGCAACATCGGTAAAGACTCCTTCACCTTCGACCCCAACTCCGTCGTAGTTATGATCGACGGCTCGATGATACCCCCTGCGAACCTTACCTTCGACCCTTCGGGCGTGCTCGTCCCGTACGAGGTTGGTAAAATCTACGTTCCCACAGCCTTCATATCATCGGGTTATCACAAGATCACCGTTGTTATTGAGACAGGGAAGAGAAAATCGCTCGTGTTTGAGGTGGGGTGATGACCATGGGGAGCCTCCTTAAGATCCAGATACCCAACGACGAGCTCCACCGGCGCCTTGGCGGGGGCATCCCGGCCGGAAGTATCGCCCTGATAGAGGGGGACAGGGGTACTGGAAAGTCCATATTTTCTCAGCGGCTCCTTTACGGACTTCTGAGGAACGGTTACACCGCCACCTACGTTTCCAGCCAGTACACCACCCCTGAGTTCATAAATCAAATGGACTCGCTGGGGTACAGCATAATCCAGGACCTGATAAAGAGGCGTCTCATGTTCGTCTCGCTCTATCCCCTGCTCGTCGGGGTCTCCGACAGGAGGAAGTTCCTATCGAGGTTTGTTGGTGAGCCGAGGCTGTGGAAGAGCGATGTTATGATAATTGACTCACTCTCAGCACTTCTTCCCTCTGAACTTGACAGGGAGGAAATCAGGGCATTCTCACTGCACCTTAAGAGGCTGAGTTCCCTTGGGAAGGTCACGATAATGACGGTTAACCCATCCGACATAGACCCAGAGTTCCTCAAGATACTGGAGGAGGCATCCAGCCTGCTCATACGGCTGAGCGTGAAGGCGTTCGGCGGTGATCTGAAGAACTCGGCCACCATAGTCAAGTACAACAACGCGATGGGCATCTTTCAGAAGATAATCCCGTTCAGGGTAGAGCCGAGGGTTGGATTCATAGTCGAGATAGCCGCGGTGGTGTGATATGCCGGTCAGGAGGGACGTCAGCGACAACATCGAGGTTGCAATGGCTCGCAATCCCCACCTCAGAAGGTACGTTGAAGAGTTCGTCAAGAAGACCGGCAAGTTTCCGGAGTTCTACGCCCAGCTCAGCAGGGATATGAAGGACATCAAGTACCCGAACATACTCTACCCCGTCGGCGATCCTATATTCATTCACATCTACGGCGACTTGAACACGGAGAAGAGGTACATAGTCATCGAACCGAGAATAACCCGGCCCGAGGAGGAGCAGAAGTACGAACTCCTGAAGGACAAGATACTTGAGCTAGCACCGGAGAAGAAAATCCCCGAGGACAGCGAGGAGTTCGAGCGCTTTTTGGACGATTTGATGGATGAGGCGCTAAGCAAGATTGGAGGGGGGCTGTTCAACCGCAAACGGGTCTCGTTCACGGCCGAGGAGGTGGCAAAATTTCGCTATCTCCTCAAGAGGGACATCGTTGGCATCGGTCCTCTGGAGCCCCTCATGCGTGACCCCTACATCGAGGATATCCACATCATCGGCGCCAACTACGTCTCCCTTATCCACAAGATATTCGACGCGATGGAGACCAACATAACCTTCGGCGACAACCTCCGCCTGGCGGACTACTTTAAGAACCTCAGCGAGAGGATGGGAAGGCCGGTCAGCGACAAGAACCCCATAGTTGACGGAACTCTTCCCGATGGCTCCCGTATCAACATCATCTACTCCCCCGACGTCAGCATCCAGGGTCCGAGTGCCACCATCCGTAAGTTCTCGGCGACTCCGCTGAGCGTCGTCCAGCTCGTCAAGTGGAACACATTCTCGGCGGAGGTGGCTGCCTACCTCTGGCTGGCCCTTGAGTACGGCATGAGCATCTTCGTCTGCGGTGAGACTGCGAGCGGAAAGACCACAACGCTCAACTCGATAATCCCGTTCATCAAACCAGACGCTAAAATCTACACTGCTGAGGATACCCCAGAGGTCGTTGTTCCGCACAAGAACTGGCAGAGGCTCACCACAAGGGAGCGCGGCCCGGAGGAGAGCAGGGTTACGCTCTTCGACCTCCTGAAAGCGGCGCTGCGTTCGAGACCGAACTACATTATAGTCGGTGAGATCCGTGGAGCCGAGGGCGCCATAGCCTTCCAGGCCATGCAGACCGGCCACCCGGTCATGGCGACGTTCCACGCGGGCGACGTTAGGAAGATGATACAGCGTTTCACAGGTTCCCCAATAAACATCCCGGTCACTTTCATAGACAACCTGAACATAGCCCTCTTCCAGCAGGCGGTTTACGTCCGCGGCAGGTTCCTGAGGAGAGTTCTGAGCGTCGTTGAGATTGAGGGCTACTACGAGGAGCTCGGTGGCGTCGCGACGAGGAACGTCTTCGAGTGGGACTCTGTGACTGACAGACACATCTTCCGTGGAATGAACAACTCGTACATCCTTGAAAGGAAGATAGCGGAAGTCGCTGGATACGAAGACCCCAAGGAAATCTACAATGAGCTCTTCCTTAGGGCGAGGATAATCAAGAGGATGGCAGAGCTCGGCATAACCGACTACTACGCCGTTCACCGTGAGATCAAGGCGTTCTACGAGAGGGGAATCGAGGGACTGAGCTTCAGGCTGTGAGGTGGTAGTATGGCAGGGGAGAAGGCGGGAGTGCTGGCACAGTCGGGCATTACCATGCACGAGTACTTCAGAAAGGTTCTTTTGCCCAGCCTACTGGGTGCCATGGCGCTCTTCGCCGCGATCTCGGTTCTCAAGAGGTTCGTTGCACTCTCCAGCGTGATAACCTTCGCCCTCTATGCGATCCCGATTCTTCCTCTCATCTACGCCGTCGGTTATCCCTACGCCAGAATAAGCAGCAAGAGGGTTCAGATAAACTCCAAAATTCCATTCTTTGCCACGTACTTCGCGGTCCTCTCGACGAGCGACGTGAGCAGGAGTGAGCTCATCTGGAACCTGGCCACCGAGAAGATTCTGGAGCCGATAGCGAGCGACATGAAGAAGGTTTACTACCTAATAGCCAAGCTTCACAGGGGAATGCCCGAGGCCCTGAGGTTCCTGGCGAGGAGAACGCCCAGCAAGGTCTTCGTGGACTTTCTTGACAGGCTTGCCTATTCCCTCGACAGCGGTGTTGAATTAAGGGACTACCTCCTCCAGGAGCAGAAGACCGTTATGGACGACTACGAGACCTTCTACGAGGGAACTCTCTACGATCTGGACGTCTTTAAGGAGGTGTATTCCTCCCTGATAATCTCCGTCGTCTTCATGGTGACTTTCATAATCATCGGCCCGATACTGACCGGCCAGGACATCGTCAGCCTGAGCGCCTTTATGTTCGTGCTTGTACTCGCCACCGAGATTGGAATAATGCTCGTCATAAAGTACAGGATGCCGGAGGACAAGATATGGGCAGACTATGCCATGACCTCCGAGAGGAAGGCCAGGTTCATCAAGGCCGCGCTCATATCAATCGCCGGCATCGTCGTGGCGGCTGTTCTGGTGGCTCTCGTGGTGAGGCCGAGGTTCGACCTTCCGCTCCTCGTGCAGGTCGCGATAGTCCTCACTCCGCTCATGTACCTGGGCAAGGTGCTCGAGAAGGAGGAGAAGGCCATCCTTGTCAAGGACGAGAACTTTCCTGCCTTCATGAGGAGCCTTAGTTCATCGCTGGCGGCCAGCGGTGCTGCCCTCCCCCTCGTGCTCAAGTATCTCAGCGCCCACGACTTTGGGGTCCTCACTCAGGACATAAAGAACCTCTACCGCAGGGTCTCCATGAGGATAGACAACAGCAAATCCTGGCGCTACTTCACGATAGACACCGGAAGCTGGCTCATAGGTATCTTCTCCGAGATATTCAACAAGAGCATAAACCTCGGTGCGGAGCCGGACTACGTTGGAATGGTCATATCGAGGAACTTCGAGCGCCTGGTGAGGCTCAGGAGGAAGCGCGCCCAGACCGTTGCGAGCTTTAGGGGTGTTATCTACGGCATAACCGGGGCCTTCGCCTTCTCCGTTGCGGCCGCGTTTCAGGTTTCGGTTTACATGAACAAGCTCTTCTCAAACCTGACCATCCAAGGGGACTTCCTCCAGAACATAATCTTCGTTCCGTCGAAGAGTGGCCTAGAGATGACTGACTACATCCTCATGGTTATTCTGATCATCCACTGCCTCCTTTCCGCCCTTTCGATAAAGTTTGCAGACGGGGGCCACATCGGGATCACGGTCTACTACTTCGTGGTTCTCGTATGGCTGGCGGCGCTCGGTCAGTACCTGGGAACGGTTGTGATGGGCAAGATGATGACGTTCTCCTCGCTGACGGGGATAGTTATAGGCTCCTCGGGGGTGATACCGTGAAGAGGTTACTCGTTTTGGTGCTGGCGTTCATGCTGCTGCCCGGTGTAGCGGCCAGTTCATCGATAACCGGCTGGCTCCCGTTCCCGACCAGGGTTGGGATTGAGGGAAGCGAGGTTCTCATCAAGGACATCTCCCTTGGCGATGGCTCGGTTCTCGTTTATCCCAACGGCGTGGGCATGAGGGTGGTTTCGGTTGGGGGGAGTGTCCTTTGGGACGGCTATTCGTTCTCCATCCACACCGCACTGTACTCCCCAGAGATGTCGTATCTGAACCTATCGTACACCTTCCCCTACATCTTAGAGGGTGAGAAGCTCTTCGTTGGGGATTACGAGGTTCTGCTGAAGTCTGTGGACGAGAAGGGCGGAACATTGGTTGTGTCCAGAGGGAACACCTCGAAGGAAATCTACTGTGCGGCAGGTAAGGAAGTTTCCTACGAAAACCTGGGGATATCCCTGACGCCGATGCCTGTTCTCTTCGACGGATATCTGAAGAGGGACAAAAACGTGTCGGTGGGAGAGTGGAGCATCGTGTTCTACAATTACACTGTCTCCTCGGAGAACGGAGCGCTGACTGAGATAGTAGACATTCGCGTAAGCGGCAAGCAGTATCTGGCGGAACCCGACGAGACGATAGATGCAGGGGGTCTGCTAATTTCCGTCGGCGAGCTGGTGGGCTCGGATTACCTGAGGGCTACCATTCGGCTTAAGGGTGCCTACCTCCGCGTTAGGGTTCATCCTTCCTTTGATGGATGGCTCCGTGAGGGCAAGACCGAGAAGCTCGGTCCGTACCTGGTCAGGGTGGACAAAATCTTCAACGACAGCGCCTACGTATCCATAATGAATCCCTGTGGCAGGGTCATCAGGTCGGGGTTCATAACTATCGGCAACTTCTCCTCTGGAATCTACTACGGCGGCCTTCTTCTTGGAGCGACGGCCTCTAGGAAGCGCGACGGGACCATGGAGGTTCACATGGTGGCGTTCATAGACGAGGAGAAGGTTCCCAAGGTGAGTGATGTTGCACTCCTTAACGTCTCCTTCCTTGCTCCCGGAAACGCCACCCAGTTTGTTCCCTTTGAGGCGAGGGTGCTCATAAAGAACGAGGGACCGAGCGACCTCAAGTACGTGGAGGTGAACATCAACCTCTCCGATGGGTTTGAGGTTCTCGGTGACTATACGGGCTATTTTGAGGAGATTCCAAGGGGTAAGAGCGTAGAGATTCCGCTGAGGGTTCTCCCGGAGAAGGCAGGTAATCTATCACTAGGAAACGCTGTCGTCACTGGTCACGCACCCTACGCCCTCTCCTGCTATGGCATTGAGGAGGTGAGCTTCAGCTCGGAGAACAGGGCCATCAACGTTGCCCCAGCGGAGATTGGCTACCACGTTGAGGTCTCGGCCCCGAACGGCAGCGTTGGAAGGGAGATACCCCTCAACGTGACCGTGGTGAACACGGGGAACGCGGCGCTTCCCTTCACACTCACAGTTGCCCTTCCGAAGGGTTTCGCTTCCATAGCCGAGAACTTCACCGCCTACGGGAAATGGCTGATGAGGACTGATACGCTCGCCCCAAACAGGAGCAGGACTTATTCTCTCACAATTATACCTCTGGCCGCCGGGGAATACGAGATAAGCGTGGGTGTTGAAAGCCACGGCAAGGTATTCTACAACTCCACGACGATCAAAGTTTCAGGTGAGACCAACAACGTCCTCGAAAACTCGTCAATCGAAATTTCCAACGGGGGTACCAACTCCACTTGCGAGCCGAAGGTAGTGACGGAGGTCATCAAGGTGCCAGTTCCGTGCAACGAAAGCAACGTGACGGCGACGACATTGGAGGGGGGCGTGTCGCTGAAGGAGAAGCTCATCTACATAGGAGGCTCCTTCGTGGGCGGCATCGTTTTCATCCTGCTCCTCGCGTGGATAGCCGCCAGAATGGAGGAGAGGTGACCCAAAGGTTTAACTGAAAGCCCAACTAACTCCAACCGGTGAGTCAATGAAGGCTCTGGTCGGAACCGTCATTGATTGGAGCGGAGTTAGATCCGATGCCGCCATCATAATTGAAGGAACCGTGATTAGAGACGTCGTTCCCGCCGATGGTCTTCGCCAGTACGAGGTCGATGAGGTCTACGGTGGTAAGGGATACCTGATTCTCCCGGGACTGGTCAATGCCCACACCCACGTGGCAATGGCCCGCTTTAGGGGACTCGGCGAGGACGTGCCTATCGAGCGGTGGCTTAACGATGCTATCTGGCCCGCGGAGCTGGAGTGGACGAGGGAAGAGATACGCCGCTGGGCACTCCTCGGAATGGCCGAGGCCCTGGCAAATGGGTCGACGGCGATAAACGACCACTACTTCTTCGCCGGCGAGATAGCGGAGGTGGCTAAGGAGCTTGGAATCAGGGCCTTTATCGGCCAGACCGTTATGGACACGATTGACTTCCCTATAGCCGAGCCGGAGGAGGGCTTCAGGTTCTTCAAGGAATGGGCAGGAAAGGATGAGCTCGTAACTCCTGTCCTTGCTCCACATGCAACCAACACCGTTTCCCTTGAGCTGATGGAGGAAATCGGCGAATTCGCCAGGGAAAGAAATGCGCTCATCCACGTCCACATCTCCCAGAGCGGGGGCGAAGTGCTGGAGGTCAAGCGGCGCTACGGTCTCTCTCCCGTTGAATACCTCGAAAGGGCCGGCGTGCTTGGGGACGACCTTGTCGGCGTCCACGGCATCTACCTGAGCGATTCCGAGGTTTCCCTCTACGCGAAAAGCGGTGCAACGCTCGTCCATTGCTCTCTGAGCATGGCGAAGCTTGAGGCGAGGATAGCACCGATAATCGAGCTGGCTGAAAGGGGTGCCAACATAGCCCTCGGCAACGACTCCCCGAACCCTGTTGGACTCATGGATCCATTTGAGGAGATGCGCTTTGCGGCGGTTCTCAACAAGGTCTGGAGGAGAAGAACGGACGTTGCTAGTGCTAAGGATGTTTTCCGCTGGGCGACCCTCGGCGGTGCCAGAGCTTTGAAGCTGAAGGCGGGTCTCATAAAGCCCGGCTATCTGGCCGACCTCGTGGTAATAAACGCAAGAAAGCCCCAGTTCCTGCCGGGTGAGAACCTGTATTCCCACATCGTCTATTCGACGAGGGGCAGTGACGTCGAGCTGGTGATGGTGAACGGAGAGATCCTCTATAAAAACGGGATACTGCTGAGGCTGGGAAAAACGCTGGAGGAACTGTGGGAAGAGCTCAGGCTTTCCTGACTATGAGCTTGACGCCGTCAACGTCAGCGACCTCGACGGTCTCGCCTATTTTCAGCTTCTCATCCCCATCGGCCAGGGCTATCCACCTGTCCCCCTCAAGCTCGACTATGTAGTGCTCCCTGCCTATCTCGACGATCCTTCCGCGCTTGCCCTTCAGGTCGAAGGTGTACTTACCCTTTCCGGCATCCCGGACGTCCCTCTTTATGTACCTGCCAACGAGGATGTAAGCCACAACTGCAGCTACGAGGGCCAGGACAAAGCTCTCGGTGAAGTTCACGCCAAAGCCCAGCAGGAGACCGAGGACCACCATTGCCACTCCGATTGGGGTTATGAACGCGGATACCATCATGTCGAGGACTATTACGAGCAGTCCAAGAATCAAAAGGGAAATGGGGAGTGGATCCATCTCCACCACCGGTCTAAATCACTCCATTAGGTTCTTAAGCTTTTTCAGCTCGTCTTCGGAGGGATTGGTCGATACGCCCTCATTCTCCGGGTTGTCTCCCTTCGGGGGCTTCGGGGGCTCTGGTATCGGAACGTCCTTCACCTTCTGGAGTATCCTCAGCAGGCCTATCAGGGCCTCGGTGTCGTAGGGGACGATGAGGTTGCCGTACTTGGCAAGCTCGGGCATCTTCTCGATGTACTGGAGCGTGAGGTACTTCTCGTCGGCGAGCTTGAGCGCCTCAAGGACCTTCCTTATCGCCTCCGCCTGACCCTCTGCCACGAGTATCTGCCTCTGCTTCTCACCCTCTGCCTTGAGTATGGCGGCTTGCTTCTGGCCCTCTGCCTCCTTAATGGCCGCCTCCTTCTTACCCTCAGCCAGGAGTATCATCGCCCTCTTTTCCCTTTCAGCCGTCATCTGCTTGGCCATCGCGTCCTGAATGTCCTTGGGCGGGTCTATGCGCTGTATCTCGACGCGCGTAATCTTGACGCCCCAGCGGTCGGTTATCTTGTCGAGCTCTTCCCTCAGCTTGGCGTTGATTATGTCTCTCCCGCTCAGCGTCTCGTCGAGCTCCATCTCACCTATGATGGCACGCAAATTAGTTTGCGCGAGCTTGATTATGGCCATCAGGAAGTTGCTGACGTTGTAGATGACCTTTACGGGGTCGAGGATCTGGTAGTAAACGACGGCATCGACGGTGACGACGACGTTGTCCTTACAGATGACCTCCTGCGGCGGAACATCGACGACGTGCTCGCGCATGTCCACGACCTTGACGCGCTCCATGAAGGGGATTATGAAGTGTATCCCCGGCTCTAAAATCCTGTTGAACTTTCCGAGCCTTTCAACGAGTCCTTTCTGGTACGGGCGGATAACCTTTACGCTCAGCAGGAGCATTATCAAAAGAAAAACACCCAGTATTATCAATGCGGCACCGGCAAAGGCTGTCATTACCATCGCCTCCAGTGATTTTTCAAACTTAAGTGGATTGAAGTTCTTATAAGGGTTTCTATTATGTCAACGGGACAAAGAGATAATCTGTGACAGGTTCACCCGGCAGGGTAAGAAAGCTCTCGGATCGTACAATCGAGCGATGATGTCTAGTCCAACCTCCCCCTGCCGTGAACGGCAAGGCTTTCAAAAGAAGAGTCGTATTCGGCAAGACTTTATAAACCCTTGCCGAACGGCGTTCCGCAAGACCGACCAATCGCCTTTATAAACCCCCGCTCCCTTCTAAGCGCGGTGAGAGAAAATGGGAAGGCCGGTCTTCCTCGGTAAGGCTTACATAAACTGGTGCGAGAAGTGCAACGTCCCGCTCATCGGTGATAGCTGTGCCGTTCACGGGGAGGAGAGCGTGTTTAAGCTCAACATCACGCCTCCCGGCGATTTGAGATTCGCCTTTGAGAAGGACATCGAGTTCATACGCTCGGTCTTCAGGGAGCACTACGGCGTCGACCTCGGTGAACTCTTCGAGGGAAAAATCGTCCTCCTCAACAAGACGCCCGGAGAGGACGACTCCTACGAGATAATCCTCGACGGCTACGTCTTCGGCTGGGTGCGCTTCGACCCGCTGGAGCTTCGCTGGAAGCCCGGCTTAAAGGTCGAGGGTGCCATTGCCCTCTGGAAGCGCTTCGGAAAGTCCATGAGGAAGTGGATAATCGTCGATGAAGGGGCCATAGACCCGATTCTGAGCGGCTCCAACCTCCTGCCGGTTGGTATAATCGAGGCCGAGCAAAGCATAAGGAGAAACGACGATGTAATCCTCGTCTCCGAGAGCGGTGAGGTTATCGCTACCGGCATAGCGAAGAAGGACTACGAAGCCTTGGCCAGCAAGGAGCGCGGAACCGGTGTCAAGGTGAGGCGGCAGAAGAGCGTAAACTACCGCGAGGGAAGGAAGGCCACGATGGAAGATGTGCTGAGGGCCAACTCCATCGAGCTTGAGAAGAAGGTGATGGAAGCGAGGCGCTTCATGAGGAAAGTTGCCACCCGCTACTCCGACCTTCCGGTTGCGGTGGCCTTCTCCGGCGGGAAGGACAGCTTGGCCGTCCTTGGTCTCGCTCTTGAGGAGTTTGGGGAAAACTTCACAGTCTTCTTCAACAACACCGGCATAGAGTTCCCGGAAACTCTCGAATATGTCAAGGAGCTGAGGAGAGAGCTTGAGCCGAAGGGCATAAAGTTCATAGTTGCCGATGCCGGCGATGCGTTCTGGCGCGCCCTTCACGTCTTTTCCCCACCTGGTAGAGACTACCGCTGGTGCTGTAAGGTGACGAAGCTTGGCCCCATAACGATGGCGATAAAGGAGAACTACCCGAAAGGCGTTCTCATGTTCGTCGGCCAGAGGAAGTACGAGAGCATAAAGAGGTTTAAGCAACCCCGCGTTTGGAAGAACCCCTGGGTGCCGAACGAGAGGGGGGCATCGCCGATATTCCACTGGCGCGCGCTGGAGGTCTGGCTCTACATCTTCAGCAGGAACCTTAAGTACAACCCGCTCTACGCGGACAGGCTTGACAGAATAGGCTGCTTCCTCTGTCCGAGCGCTTCGCTTGCCGAAATCTACACCCTCAAAGAAGAGAAGCCTGAGCTGTGGGCCAGGTGGGAGAACGAGCTCAAGGTCTGGGGGAAGCGCTTTGGAATGCCCGACGAGTGGATAACCTACGGCTTCTGGCGGTGGAAGAAGCTTAGCAGGGGCGAGAAGGCGATAGCGAGGGAGTTAGGCATTGAAGTTCCTGAGGAGCGTTCCTGGGAGCCGGTGAAGTATTCGATTGTGAAGAACGAGGACGGCTTTGCTGTTCGCTTCAACACCATCGTGAACCTGAAAAGAATCGGAGAGGTCGCTCCAATCCTGGGAGAGGTCGAGGAAGGCGAAAACTACATAAGGGCGGGGAAAGTTACATTTAGACCAGATGGCGCCTACACAAGCGACTTCAACGAGGGAGTGCAAGCGTATTACCTCGTCAAGAGGGCCTACGAGTGTGTCGGCTGCGGCGTCTGCGTTGGCAAGTGTCCCGAGAATGCCCTCAGCATCGACCCGAAGAGCAGGAAAATCGTTGTGAACGGTGAGCTCTGCACCCACTGCAGGGAGTGTATGGACGTATGCCCGCTGTTAAAAATCAAAAACCCCGAGGAAGGAAGTCAGCTCTAATCGGGTTATTCCTGATTCTGTCCCTCCTTTTTCTTCCAACTGTGGGTGCGGGGGAGTACGACTACGAGATAAACGCCTACGCGGTGTATTTTGAGGTGGTTAGCCCGGACGATGTCAAGGAGACTATCGAGATAGACTTAACATCGTACACCAACCTTACCCAGTACGTTATCTACACGGACTACCCCGTGGAGAACGCGAGTGCAGTTCTCGACCTCGGAAGCGCCGTGGAGAGGATTAACGTCACCGTTCGGGAGGTCCTCGGCGGGACGAACGCGATTTACATGTCATTCCCAACGCTTAAACCGGGTCAGAGCGCGAGGATAAGCCTGAGCCTCATCACGAGGGGCATGGTGAGCGAGAGCAATGGCAGGGAACAGTTCACATACTACATAAGGTTCAGCCAGCCGGTCGGGGTCTTTCACATGCAGCTGCTCGTCCCGAAGGGCTACGCCATACTCTCGCCGATAATCCCGTCACCGGATAGGGTTGAGAGCTCAACAGACAGGCTCCTTCTCGAATGGAAGCGCAGCAACGTCCGGTCAGGAGATGAGTTCTACTTCATAGTCGGCTTTTCAGGGGAGATAACCGTTCCAAGGCCGCCCTCGCCGTGGCTCTACGTCGGTGTTTTCATTATCGGTCTCCTCATTGGAGGGGGGAGCGTTTACGGCTACGTCCTCTACCGTGAGAGGAAGCGCGAGGAGGAAAAGGTGCACCTGCGGAGCGACGAGGAGAAGATACTCGCCCTGCTGAGGGAGGGCCCGGTTCTTCAGAGCGAACTCACCGATAAGCTCGGTGTTTCAAAGGCGAAGGTCAGCATAATCCTCCGCGAGATGGAGGAGAAGGGGCTGATAACCCGCGTGAAGGAAGGGAGAACCTACCGGGTTTTTCTGAAGGAGTGAGGCAAAAGCGGGAAAGTCCACTTTGCCAAAATCCTTAGATGTGATAAAGTTTAGCTAGCCAATTTCCGATGCTCCAACGGACTTGCCTCAAAAGAGCACCTTTATAAACTGCCCTCCCATTCTCCCTCTGGTGAGAGACATGGAGGAGTATTTCATCTGTCCGGAATGCGGTAGCGATGACGTTGAGGTCATCCGGGAGAGGGGAAGGGAGCTCACCCTCCGCTGCAACGAGTGCGGCAACGTGTGGATTATAACCCTTCCAAAGCTCATTAAGGTCCCGCTGATAGTCAGCAAGCACGAGAGGAGCTTCAGAACCTTTGTTGAACTGCCTGAGGGCGAGGAGATAAAGATCGGCGACATAGTTGAGACCGAGGAAGATGAGGTCAGGATAACCGGAATAGAGCTCGAAGGGGAGAAAAGGGTCAACAAGGGCATGATAGGTGAGATTAAGACCCTCTGGGGCGAAAGCTTAACCTATCCAAAGGTCATCAAGGTGTCAATATACCTGCCGAAGGGTGTAACCCAGGCCTTCAAGGTGAAGGTGCCGAGGAACGAGGAGTTCGTCGTCGGTGAGGTTCTTGAAGTGGGTGGCTACACCTTCAGGGTCGAGAAGATAAAGACAGAAACCAAGATGCTCCACCACGGAAAGGCGAAGGCCGATAAGATAGTCGCCCTCATGGGTCACAGCATTCCCCGCGCCCGCGCAAGGAGGAGCCTGGAGATATACAGGGGCTACGGCAGGGAATCTCGGTGAGAACACTGGAGATGATGAGGCTTTCTTTCCTTTTCTGACCCCTTCGGGGAATGAAGAGCTTGGCCGCTACTGAGAATCATCCCCAAAAACTCTTTGGCCAAAGCTCAACGACGTCGGAGACGGACGAAAAGTCCATGTCTAACGTCGCCAGTTTGCTTATTCCACTCTTTAGAACAGTGGCGAGAATCCTGGCATCGCTTGGGAGCAGTGAGTACTTCTGTGCCAGTATTATTACAGTTTCCCAGTCCACGTTTTCAGGTATTGTGATTACATCATAGGCCTTTAAAGTAGCTTTCACGTAGCTGTAAGCCTTCGTGAGGACCACAGGAGGAAGCTTGCCGGATTTCAGGGACTTCTTCAGGGCAAGTGTTGAGGATATTCCCGCCTTGTCCTTTGCCAGTTTTCTTAAAGTGACAAAAATAGCTTCGTTTATCACTGTGTCGGACGTGACCTTGGGGTCTGGCAGGGAGAGAACTTCAACGGAGTAGGATGTCAGTTCAGTCTGAAAGATGTAGTTAAAAATTATGTTGGTATCGAGGTATATCACGACTCGTACACCTCATTGGAGTATCTTTCGAGTTCTTCGAAAGAAGCCCTTCCTCCGAATCCGGGTTTTAGATTTTTCGCCAGTTCATCTATCTCCTTTTCAAGTTCCGTTCTTAGAACCTCAAGCTCGAAGGCCTCCCTGAGCTCTGGAGGAAGGGCTCTTAGGAATCCGTGCTCCTTTATAACCTCCGACATGATAGTTACTCTCCCTTATTCTTAAAATCCTTTTCTATCGAAATCCTTTTAAAGCCTCCCCCGGAACTCAGCACGCAAAACTCGATGAACGATGAGGTTTCGGAGGGATGAAAGATGGCGAAGCCAAGCTACGTCAAGTTTGAGGTTCCGGCAGAGCTTGCTGAGAAGGCCCTTGAGGCTGTTGAGCTCGCTCGCGACACCGGAAGGATAAGGAAGGGTACCAACGAGACGACCAAGGCCGTTGAGAGGGGTCAGGCCAAGCTCGTTATCATCGCTGAGGATGTTGACCCGGAGGAGATAGTTGCCCACCTCCCGCCGCTGTGCGAGGAGAAGGAGATACCGTACATCTACGTTCCGAGCAAGAAGGAGCTCGGTGCTGCCGCTGGTATTGAGGTTCCCTCTGCCAGCGTCGCCATCGTCGAGCCCGGTAAGGGCCGCGAGCTCGTTGAAGACATCGCTATGAAGGTCAGGGAGCTCATGAAGTGAGCTCCTTTTCCTTCCTTCACCACAAGGAAAGGTTTAAGTTCATCCGTGCGAGGGATTTTTAGGTTAAGGGGTGTGAGAAATGAGCGACGAAGGATACCCGGCTGAGGTTATTGAGATCGTTGCCAGAACCGGCGTCACCGGTGGCGTTACTCAGGTCAAGGTTAGGGTTTTGGAAGGACGCGACAAGGGCCGCGTCATCAGAAGGAACATCAAGGGGCCGGTTCGCGTCGGCGACATAGTCATCCTCAGGGAGACCGAGCGTGAAGCCAGGGAAATCAGGACCAGGAGGTAATCGCGATGGCCAGGTGGAACGTCTGCTCCTACTGTGGAAAGGAGTTCGAGCCGGGAACGGGCAAGATGTACGTCAGGAACGACGGCAGAGTCCTGTTCTTCTGCTCCAACAAGTGCGAGAAGTACTACTTCATGGGGCGCAATCCAAGAAAGCTCAAGTGGACCAAGGCCTTCCAGGAGGCAAGGCTTCAGAGGGCCAAGAGGAGGAAGTGATTTCTTTCTTTCTCTTCCCGTTTCTGCCTTGGCGTTTCTTACGCCTCAAGTACCTCCAAAAAACCTATTAACCACCCGGCCAACTAACTTCGGTGTTGCCAATGGCCGAGAGAAAGATAGAAAGAACACTCGTCATACTAAAGCCCGATGCCGTTGTTCGCGGGCTGATGGGCGAAATCATAAGCCGCTTCGAGAAGCGCGGACTTAAAATCGTCGGGATGAAGATGATATGGATCACCCGTGAGCTGGCGGAGAAGCACTACGAGGAGCACAGGGGAAAGCCCTTCTTCGAGCCTCTCATCGACTACATCACCAAGGCCCCGAGCGTCGTCATGGTTGTCGAGGGCAGGTACGCCATAAGCGTCGTCAGGAAGATGGCCGGCGCCACCGACCCGAAGGACGCCGAGCCCGGAAGTATAAGGGGCGACTACGGCCTCGACATCGGCGACTCGATATACAACATAATCCACGCCTCCGACAGCCCTGAGAGTGCGGAGAGGGAGATAAACCTCTACTTTAAGCCCGAGGAGATATTTGAGTACTGTAAAGCAGCGGACTGGTTCTACCACACCCATGCAAAGGAAAAGAAGGAGTACCTTGACAGCACGGACTGCCTTGAGCGCTAGATCTTCTCCATCCTCTTTTCCACATTTGCTAGCATTGTAAACTCATCCTTCCCTTTACGTCTCTTCGCGAGGTCTGTGACCTTCCTCAGAGTTCTCTGCAGCGTCTCCTTGCCGAGCTCCTTGGCCACGAACTTGTCCGTAGCCATTCGTACCTGAATTATGTACGCTAAATCAATGCCCCATGAGAGAAGCGTCAGGAATGCCGCACTAGCCAGCTTGAGGTTCCAATCATCGATGCCCGCGACTATCATCCCGGATACGAGGAACACGAGGAGGCCGAGGATCATTTGCCTAACTGCAATTCCCCTGCTCTCGACATAGGCCGCCTCAAGCACCATCACCTTTATCTCATCGGGTTCAAACTCAAGGAGCTTCTTGCCGATGAAGAGCCGTCTTCCAGCCAGCAGAGTCGTGAAGCAGTCCTTTATTCCGTATACCCCATCCACGTCAACATCATACTTCTTCAAGAAGCCCCTCATCCAGCCGAAGTCAAGCTTTTCGGCGTTTGTCATGTTCTTTATATGCCCCTCGCGGTTTTTGAGCACCCAGACACCCATTATCAGATAAAGAATGGCATAGACACTAAGGAGCCTTGGATACAGACCCACAGAAACCAGCGAAACGAAGAGAAGAACCTTTCTCACATTGTTTTCCCATGAGGCAACCCTGTGCAAGGTTAAACCGGCCTTCCTAACGAGCAGGTAGGCGATGAAGTAATTGAGGTAGACGGCAAGCATCAGGGCCAGACCGATTTCTTTTCCAGGGGCGGTCTCTCCTGCCACCCTCTCCCCGCGGAGGGGATTGAGGGTCGCGAAGTAGAACATCCAGACAACAGTCAGCGTAAGGGATAGGAACATGCCGTAAACCGAGGCTCTGTATCTGTCTCTCTTCCAGATCAGCAGGGACGCCCCAAATCCAATGACCGCTGAAATCAGCGTGACTGCAAACCCGGCCAGCATTTCATCCACCCTCCCAGGATTACCACTGAAACTTTTAATCCTTCCGCCGGCGAACCTTTAAAAGGCCACGCCAGAGTTAAGCTCAGGGGTGAGGGATATGAAGAAGATTAGGCAGCCAATTATCGCGGTTCTCGGACATGTTGATCACGGCAAGTGCCTCCTGCCAGAAGAGAAGGTTATTTTACCTGGACTCGGGCCAGTTGAGCTTGAAAGACTCTTTACATACTCGGAGGAGGTTGCTTACAGAGATTCTGAAAAGGAGATCAGAAAACTGGAACTGTTCGTCCCGGGAGCGGTTTCCAGCGGTAGAATAGGACTTGTGGAAGGAACACACGTATGGCGTCTCAGGCACAGGGGCAAGATGCTCAGAGTAAAGCTCAGGAACTGGCACAGCGTTTCCGTGACACCGGAACACCCGTTCTTAACCACCAGGGGCTGGATCCGGGCTGAAGAGCTACGCCCTGGAGATTATGTTGCAGTTCCGAGGAAAATCCCTGATACTGATGGGGATTTTGAGGGCTTCGTGAGGAGAAAGCTTTCAGTTGAAGAACTCATAGTAAGGTTGAAGGAAGAAGCCCTTGAGGAGCTCGGAAAGTACTTCAGGGGCGAGAGGGACTACAAGGTTAAAAAGAACGTCTTCAGAGTAGAGGACATTGAAAAACTCCGCCTCTGGGATGAAGTCGAGAGGGTAGCTTTCACCCCAAGGATCCACCGCTCAGGAAAGCCACTTCACTACATCAAACTTCCAAGGGGCAATGAAGAGTGGAAGTCGCTCTTCTACTTCGCCGGTGTCATGTTTGGCGATGGGAGCCAGGACAAGATAGCCAACAATGACGTCGAAGTCTTTGAGAGGCTCAAGGGGATAGAATCCCTTGGAGTGGAACTCGTAAGGACCAAGAGAAAAACCTCGTGGGAGATCGAGATTAGAAAGGGCAAGAACGCGTTGATACGACTCATTAGGGTTCTATTTGACTATCCCGAGAAACAGAAAGCGCGGAGCATCAAGGTTCCCAAAGTGCTGTTCATTGCACCGAGGGAATACGTCGCCGAGTTCCTGAGGGGGTACTTTGACACCGACGGCTACGTTAACCTGAAGGATGCCAGAATAGAGATAACCAGCGCCTCGCAGGAGTTCCTTGAGGACCTTTCACTTGTTCTGTTGAGGTTCGGGATAGTTTCAAAGCTCTACCGCTCGAAGTACACTACCCTCGTAATCTCGGGAAGAAGAAACCTCAAGGCCTTCAGGCATTTCATAGGATTCACCGTGGAAAAGAAGGCGAAAGACTTGGAGGGAGCCATCGAAAAGAGCAAGAAGAGCGAAACTTACCCCATATTTGAGGAACTCAAAAGGTTGAGACTTCTCTTTGGTTTCACGAGGACGGAGCTGAACTCGTTCGTTCCGTTCTACTCAAAGTATGAATCAATTGAGGCTCCGAGCTACGAGACCCTAATGAAGATTCTCGACGCCATAGAAAAGGGCTCCCCAAGCCTCTCCAGGAAACTTGCCGTCCTTGAGGGCAAAAGCAGAGACCGTAACTACCTGATTGCCCTTGAAAAGGACGGCCTCATAAAGGATGGAAGACTGACCGAACTCGGGAGGGAACTCCTTGAGGTCTGGCGCAACAGGGAGTTCGACTCAAGGGACGTAGAATACGTCCGCAACATAGTCGAGAACTTCGTTTTCGTTCCCGTTGAGGAGATAGAGGAGTTCGACTACGACGGCTACGTGTATGACCTCACCACTGAAACCCACAGTTTTGTAGCCAACGGTATACTGGTGCACAATACCACGCTCCTTGACCGCATCAGGCGTACGAACGTCGCCGGCAAGGAGGCCGGTGGAATAACCCAGCACATAGGCGCGACGGAGGTTCCGATCGAGACCGTTAAGGGTCTCGCCGGCCCGCTTATCAAGCTCTGGAAGGGCGAGATAAAGCTTCCCGGGCTGCTCTTCATCGACACTCCCGGTCACGAGGCCTTCACGAGCCTGCGCGCGAGGGGTGGTAGCCTTGCCGACCTGGCCGTCCTCATCGTGGACATCAACGAGGGCTTCCAGCCTCAGACCATAGAGAGCATCGAGATACTCAGGAGGAACAGAACGCCGTTCATAGTTGCCGCCAACAAGATAGACAGGATTAAGGGCTGGAAGGTCGAAGAGGACGAGCCGTTCCTCGTCAACATCAAGAAGCAGGATCAGAGGGCCCAGCAAGAGCTTGAAACCAAGCTCTGGGAGCTGATAGGCAAGTTCTACGAGATGGGCTTCCAGGCAAACCGCTTTGACAGGGTGCAGAACTTTACGAGAGAGCTTGCGATAGTTCCAATCTCCGCCAAGTACGGCATAGGTGTTCCCGAGCTGCTCGTCCTCATAGCCGGCCTGAGTCAGAAGTACCTTGAGGAGAAGCTCAAGATTGAAGTTGAAGGGCCGGCGCGCGGCACAATCCTTGAGGTTAGGGAGGAGCTCGGCCTCGGAACAACGATAGATGTCATAATCTACGACGGAACGCTCCACAAGGACGACACGATAGTGGTTGGTGGCAAGGACAAGGCGATAGTGACGAAAATCCGCGCGCTCCTCAAGCCGAAGCCCCTCGATGAGATACGCGATCCAAGATTCCGCTTCGACCAGGTTGACGAGGTGGCAGCTGCCGCGGGTATAAAGATAGCCGCCCCGGGACTTGAGGAAGCCCTAGCCGGCTCGCCGGTTATAGCGGCCCGCTCGGAGGAAGAAGTCGAGAAGGCCAGGCAGGAGATTCTGAGCCAGATACAGAGCGTCGTCATAAGCACCGGCAAAGTCGGTGTCATAGTCAAAGCAGATACCCTTGGCTCGCTCGAAGCCCTCAGCAAGGAGCTCGGCGAGAAAAACATCCCCATAAGGAAGGCTGACGTCGGGAACATCAGCAAGACCGATGTCATGGAGGCTTTGAGCGTCCGCGAGGAGGAAGAGAAGTACGGCGTTGTCCTTGGCTTCAACGTTAGGGTGAACGAGGACGCGGAGGAGGTCGCCAAAGCCAGGGGTGTGCCGATATTCACCGGCAACATCATCTACAAGCTCATCGAGGACTATGAGGCCTGGATAAAGGCCGAGGAGGAGAAGAAGAAGCGTGAACTCCTCAGCAAGGTCACCTTCCCGGGCGTCATAAGGCTCTATCCGGACGAGCGCTACGTATTCAGGCGCAGTCATCCGGCCATAGTTGGCATAGAGGTCGTGGAGGGCCGCATAAGGCCCGGAGTAACGCTAATCAAGCAGAACGGTCAGAAGGTCGGCGTCATCAAGTCCATCAAGAACAAGAACGACTTCGTCCAGGAGGCAAAGAAAGGTGACGCTGTGGCGATAGCCATCGAAGGGGCCATCGTCGGCAGGCACATCCACCCGGGAGAGACGCTCTACGTTGACCTGAGCAAGAACGACGTCATAATCCTCGCCAAGCAGCTCAAGAACGAGCTGGACGAGACCGACATAAGGGCACTTAAGATGACTGCGAAGGTGAAGGCCCAGCAGGACCCGTTCTGGAAGGCGGTTTGAGTTCTCGGATTTCTCTATCCTTTCCCTTTGAATCTCAGCCCGTCAAAGTCCTCCAAGTCCCAGAGGAGCCAGCCTTCAGCTCTTAACTCTTCTTTTCCTTCTAAACTCTTAGCCACCAGTCCATAGCTCTTCTCCCAGCCCTCCAAGCCAACAAGTCCTGCCTTTCTCTCCAAATCCTTCAAAATCCCCCTTGCTTCTCTCTCGCTCAGCTCCTTCCACTTGACTTCAATGAGCAAAGCCCTCTTCTCCATCTCGTTCAGAGAGACGATATCAATCTCCTCGCCTTTTCTCCACCAGCGGCCGAGTTTCGTGAAGCGGAAGCTTGTGAGCCTTAAGAAAACTTCCGGATTCCTGATGAGTTTCTCGAAGATGAAACCCATGTAGGCGTTAAAGTCGCTCTTCGAGCGCTCCCAGACTTCCTCCGCCAGTCCTGCCTCAAGATAGCCCTTGTTTGGCAGCACGTATCGGAACCAGAAGGCGAAGTAGTTGTCGGTTATCGAGTACAGCCCTCTCTTGCTTGCTTCTTTAAGCGTTGCGGTAACGGGAACTTCCCTCTCCACTATTCCGAGTCTCTGGAGAACGGCTAGGTACTTCGATACGAGGCTCTTGTCGAGTCCGGTGGAGTTCACTATCTCCCCGAACCTGCTCCTTCCGCTCGCTATGGCCTGGAGTATCGCGAAGTAGTTAGCCGGTTCGCGGAGCTCTTCCCTAAGGAGAAACTCCGCCTCTTCGTAGAGAAACGCTCCCTTGGAGAGAACCTTCTCAACCACGTTCTCGTCGAAGCTTTTCTCCGGGCTGAACTGAAGCAGATACGCCGGAATTCCTCCAGTGATGCCGTACACTTTCACAAGGTTCTCAACTGTGTAGCCGGGCAGAAATTCCCCGATGTGGAAGAACGGAATCTCGGTTAAACGCCATTGTCCAGTTCTCCTTCCGTAAAGGGGGCTTTTGTAGGCCAAAACCTCGCTTTCCATCGCCGAAACGCTTGAACCGCAGAGGATGAGCATTATCCTTGTCTCGGACAGCTTCAAATCCCACGCCTTCTGGAGGGGCGAGAGAACCGGGTGGTGGTGCTCAATTAACAAGGGAAACTCGTCGATTATCAAGATTGCCCTCTCGTCCCCAATTCTTTCAGCGAACGCCATGAGGAGCTCGTCTATGTCCTCAAAGGCCACCTTCCCGAAGAGCCTGTCCCCGAGAAATTCCGATAGGAGTCTCTGGAGCTCCCTCAGGTTGTCACGGTAAGGCCTCTCCGTTGCCAGAAAGTAGACGTGTGGCTTATCCCTGACGAAGTGCAGCAGCAATTCGGTCTTGCCGATTCTCCTCCTGCCATAGATTACGAGGAACTCGGCTCTATTGCTGGAGTATGCCCTCTCAAGGAACTCCAGTTCGCGTTTCCTGTCTATGAACTTCTGTCTACTCATGAGTATAATACTCGCGTTTCAACTATTTAAAAGTTGCGGGAGCAATGTCCGCTGGGTAGTTAACCTTTCCTCACGAGCTCCACAACGGCCTCAACGTGCGGCGTGTGGGGGAACATGTCGATTAGAATAGTGCCCTCAACTCTGTAGGCCTTCCTCAGGTGGTTCTCGTAGTCGAGGTTAAACGCCTTAGGATTGCAGGAGACGTAAAGGAGCCTCTCAACTCCGTTCCTGACGAGCAGCTCTCCGGCTTCCTTCAGCCCCCTCCTCGGCGGATCAACTACCACCGTGTCGTAATCGCCGATCGACGTTTCCTCGGCCTGGCCAACTTTAAAGACGGCATCAACACCATTCAGCTCGGCGTTTTTCCTTGCCATCTCCACCGCGAAGGGATTTATCTCAATCCCCTCGACGTTGAAGCCCCTCTTAGCCAGCCAGACGCCGAAGGTTCCGACTCCAGAGTAGAGATCGAGGACTTTCTCGCCATCGGTGGAGTCCTCAACCGCCCTGAGGAGTAGTTCCAGGGCGTAGCTGTTGGTCTGAAAGAAGCTGTTGGGGTGGATGAGGTATGTAACGTCTCCAATCCTCTCGCGTATGAAAGGTTCACCGTCTAGAAGCTCCGGCTCTCCCCTCGGATCGTCCCTTTCATCAGTTTTAACGCTCCAGTAAAGGGAATCAGCAAAGGAGAAATAGTCCCTGAATGCCCCAGCAACTTCTTCCGATGGCTTCGTATGGGCTATGAGGTTCACCATGACCTCGCCAGTGAACTTGCCCTCCCTGACCTGAAGGTAGTGGACGTCGCCGGCTTTTCCCTTTAGATTCCAGGGCCTTAAACCAGTCTCTGAGAGGAAATCCTTCAGAGCGCGGAGATATTCAGGCGTTCTCCTTGAGAAGAGGGGACATTCCGAAAGGTTTACAACCTTCGATGGGCTTCCATACTCCTTGAGTCCTATCCCTTCAGTGGTAACGATGAAGTTGCTGACGTTTCTAAACCCCCAGATTTTGGGCGAACCTTTGATCTCTGCCTCTATCCCCGTTATCCTCTCGAAGAGCCCCGCCTTCAGGCGGAGCTGCTCCTTGTATTTTAATCCCTGCCAGAGACAGCCGCCGCAGGTTCCAAAGTGCTGACATCTGGCCCCTTGCCTGAGCGGTGAAGGTTCCAGAAGCTCAAAATCCCTCCCAATAATCCTGCCAAAGCGCCTCCGGGTTTTCTTCACACTCACCACGTCGCCAGGATATGCAAAGGGCACGTAAACGGTCCTATTACTCCTCTCCAGCACACCAAGGCCATCGGCGCTGATTCTTTCTATCCTTCCCGTCAGCTCCATGTCTCCCGCTTGGAGCGGGCACTTAAGAAAGTTACTTTTTTTCTTCTGAAAGCCTCGCCGTTCACGGCGGGGATGCAGTAAACAACCCAACGGCCATTAAGCAGGAAAGCAATCTTTTTTAAAGCCCAAAAACCAAACCTTACTTCGAAATGAAGCGTTCAGTAACAGTAAAACTCCAGCCCTCAAGGGAACAAGAGAAGATTCTCCATCGGTTAGCCGACATTGGAGCAAAAGTCTGGAACAGAGTAAACTTTCTCAGACGACGGCAATACTTCCAAGAGCAAATCGTAGACTTCAATTCAACAGAGAAAACCGTTTATGAGGAGTTTAAACGGGAAATCGGCTCAGCCACAGTCCAGCAAATAGCGAGGAAAAACGCCGAAGCTTGGAGAAGCTTTTTCTCACTCCTTCGGAAGAAGCGGAATGATGAACTCCCCGACTGGCTTAAGCCCAAACCACCAAACTACTTGAAGGAAGACGGGAAGAGAAAACCCTTAATCGTCCTCAGAAACGACCAATACAGGATTGAAGGGAACATGTTAATCCTTAAAGGCCTTGGCAAGTTCAAAAAACTTGAAGTCCAGTTCAAGGGAAAGATACACTTGAAGGGCAAGCAAGGACGCTTAGAAATCACTTATGACAAGGCAAAGCGGAAGTGGTATGCCCACATCAGCATTACCGTTGAGAAAAAACTTGAAGGTGAGGAATGGGTTAAAGTTCCAAAACAGCCTCTGGGAAGCCTTTCCGCGGGGATTGACCTTGGAGTGAACAACTTAATGGCCGTTTACGTTGAAAATGGTGAAAGCTTCCTCGTGAACGGGAGGCCATTGAAGAGCATTGATTTTTACTGGCGGAGGAAGATTGCCGATTACCGGTCAAAACTCAACAAGTCGGGAGCAAAGACGAGTAGGAAGCTCAAGAGAATGCACGAAAAGGCGAAACTTCAGGCAAAGCACTACATTAACACGGCAGTTAGACAGACCGTCAGAAGGCTTTATGATTTGGGTGTTTCGAGGATTGTCGTCGGTTATCCCAAGGGTATCGCCAGGAACTCTGATAATGGTAAAAGGCAGAATTTTATCCTTTCCCACGTCTGGCGGTTTAATACTGTGATTCAAAGGCTCAAAGAAGTTGCCGAGGAGTATGGTATTCGGGTTTTGGTTGTTAATGAGGCTTTCACTTCTAAGACTTGTCCCGTTTGCGGGAAGCCCCACGAGGGGGCAAGGTTTGTTCGTGGTCTTTATTCGTGTCCCGGGACGGGGCTTGTCTTTAACGCGGATTTAGTTGGTGCCTTCAACATTTTGAAGAAGGTTGTGAGAACCATAACCCCGAACTTGGGCGGTTTGTTTGCCCAAGGGAGGGGTAATGGGGGGAAGGCCCTCCCCGAGGGGTCGAAGACCCGCTTTATTTTGGGTTTAAATGAGACCCCTCAAACCTCCCCGCTAGCGAGGGGTTAAGCAGAACCCTCGCCCTTCAGGGCGGGGAGGAGGTCAGCTTTTCTCGGTGATGCTCATGCCGAAGGTCTTCATAACCCGTGCCATTCCCGAAAACGGCATCAAACTCCTGAGGGAGCACTTCCAGGTCGAGGTCTGGGATAGTGAACACGAGATTCCGAGGGAGATCCTACTTGAGAAGGTTCGAGAGGTGGACGCTCTGGTTTCTATGCTCAGTGAGCGGATTGACGCGGAAATCTTCGATGCCGCTCCAAAGCTCAGGATTGTGGCCAACTATGCCGTTGGTTACGACAACATAGACGTCGAAGAGGCAACAAGGAGGGGAATCTACGTCACGAACACCCCCGACGTCCTCACCGATGCAACAGCGGACTTCGCTTGGACCCTTCTGCTTGCCACCGCAAGAAGGCTCATCGAGGCGGACAGGTTCACACGCTCCGGCGAGTGGAAGAGGAAAGGAATAGCCTGGCACCCGCTCATGTTTCTGGGGTACGACGTCTATGGCAAGACCATAGGAATAGTCGGCTTCGGCAGAATCGGCCAGGCGGTGGCGAAAAGAGCCAGAGGCTTCGGGATGAGGATACTCTACAACTCGCGCACGAGGAAGCCAGAAGTTGAAAAGGAGCTCGGCGCCGAGTTCAGGCCCCTCGACGAGCTTCTCAGGGAGAGCGATTTCGTGGTCTTAGCAGTTCCGCTGACGAAAGAAACTTACCACATGATAGGCGAACGAGAGCTTAAGCTCATGAAGAAAACGGCGATATTGGTGAACATAGCCAGGGGAAAGGTCGTCGATACGGAGGCACTCGTAAAGGCACTCAAGGAGGGCTGGATTGCCGGCGCTGGCTTAGACGTCTACGAGGAGGAGCCCTACTACAACGAAGAGCTGTTCAAGCTCAAGAACGTTGTTTTGGCACCGCACATAGGCAGTGCAACCTTCGGAGCAAGGGAGGGCATGGCCGAGCTCGTGGCGAGGAATTTGATAGCCTTCAAGAATGGGGAGGTTCCGCCGACGCTGGTCAATAAAGAAGTTGTGAAGGTCAGGAAGCCGGGGTTTGATTAGAGGAGAACGACGCTTATGCCCAGTTTCTCCGCCACTTTTCCCTGTTTTTCGTCGCAGGTGAGGAGAGTGGCGTTAAGCTTTTGGGCCTGAGTTATGAAGAGGGCATCGTAGATTGCGATATTATGTTCAACGCTCAGCTCAAAGGCCCGTCTAAGGTATTCCCGGTTCTCCTCGATCGTTATTATGCCCTTATCAACGAGGAGTTCCAGAGCCGAGAGGAGCTTCTCCCCCTCCTCCCTGCTGAGGTTTCCATTGCTCGCGTTCTTCCAGATTACGTTGGTGGTCTCGGTGAGGAGCATCTCGACCGCGTGGGCGTTGCTTTCCGGCTGGAGATAGGGGATCACTTCCCTCCATCCCTCTTCCTTCAGGAGGAACTTGCAGAGGGCCGATGTGTCAATGACTATCACGGTCCTCCCTCACGAGCTTTTTCGCGGTTCCCTTTGGAACTCCGGGGAGAGACTCAACGAGCTCTATAACCTCCTGAAGGACCCGTTTTTTCTCCTCCTCTTCAATCCTCTTCTGTATGAATTCCCTTATCTCTCTGCTCCAGTTGATGTTGTACTTCTTCATCTCACGCTTGAGCTCGGGCGGAATCCTTATGCTTACAACTGCCGAGTTCATGTATTTCACTATATCTGACTTGGGTATTACAAATCTTAAACTTTTCGTATTCCATTGGATTTGGAGTTTAAACTACTCTGTGTCAGCCCCAGGGATTTTTCTCATTCGTTTAGTGTAAATTTCCGCCGGGGCCCTTATCCTTCTGCTTCCACCAAAATAAGAATCCGAGGAATTTGGTAAAGCTTTATCGAAGTCCTACGTCTCGTTCATCATCGCCCTGAACCTCTTCGCGTCCCTGCACATGTCCGAGTTGTTGAAGAAGACGAAGCTCTCTCCTTTATTCCAGCCGAGGACACGCTCCCTTGTCTTCTGCAGCTCCCCGTCACTGTAGGAGTGCCGATAGATTATCTTCCCGTTCTCGTAGCGCCCGTGAAGCCTGTAATAGTTTGTCTCTCCTTTGTGGAGTGGAATCCGCACGAGCGGGTCGGTTACGTCTATAACCTCAAATTCCCTCACGAAGCGCTTGACGCTTTTTTCGCTCCAGCCGCGAAGCTCCACCGCTATCTCGAAGTCTTCCCTATCCATCAGCTCGAAGAAGCGCTCAGCGTTAGCGAAGCTCTCCTCGCTCTCCCTGAAGCTCCTCGGGAGCTGAATCAGAATAAAGCGCGCCCCTAAAATCTCAGCCTCTCTCAGCGTCAAACGCCAGAAGTGGAGCACCTCGCTCGTTGGCCTGAGAAGACCCACCCCTTTGCTCGGCTTCACGTTGCTCCTGCGCCACGTTGGGCTGTTCGGTGGGTGGGTAACTCCTTGAAAGGCCTTGATGGCAAAGGTAAAACCTTCCGGAGCCTCCTTCCTCCAGCGTTCGAGCGTCTTCTCTTGGACTACTCGGTAAAAGGTTTGCTGCACCTCTATCGCGTCGAAGTCGCGGTAATAACGGGAGTGGCTCTCGCAGAAGCCGCAGGTTCCGATGTGAATCATCCTCTCACCCATACATATTCCCTCCAAAAGCCTAAATACTTTCGGTAACAATTCCTACCCATGAAGCCACCCGGAAAAATCCTCCTCGTCACTGGAAAACTCGCCGAGCCGCTCGTTAGAAAGTACGGGAAAGGCTGCGACGTATTCGTTACGCCCGTGAGTGTCGCTGCTTTCCTCACCCCTGAGCTTATAGTACGCTACCTGAAAAAAGCCGGCATAAGGAGCGAGGACTACGACCTTATCCTCATCCCAGGCCTCGTTCGAGGTTCTGCAGAGCTTATCGAGGACGAACTCGGAATCCCTGCATTCAAGGGCCCAAGGAATGCAATGGATTTGCCCCAGACGCTTAAGGCCCTAAGCGAGGGCTTCAAGCTCAGCAAAGAACTCCCTGCAGATGAGCTCTTCTCCTTCGATGCCCTAAAGCGCGTCGAGGACATCAGAAATAAAACCAAAAACAGGCGCTACATAGAGAAGGCCCTCAAAAAGCCCTGGAACATCATGATTGGCAACCTTCCAGCGGGAAGGGACTTTCCGGCGAGGATTTTGGGGGAAGTGGTGGATGCTCCAAAGCTGGGGACTGAAAAGACCGTCGAGAAGGCCATATACTACCTCCGGGAGGGGGCAGATATCATCGACATCGGCATGGTGGCTGGAGAGACCAACCTCGATTTCATTGAGGCCCTCCCTGAAATCCGCGAGCGGATTAAGGAGGGAGGCTTTGAAGTGCCGATAAGCTTTGACTCCCTCAACACCGCTGAAATCGAGAAAGCCTTAAGCTACGCAGACCTATTCCTCAGCGTTGACGAGGGCAACCTTGAGAGGCTCGTAACTCAAAAGCCGGTCGTTTTGATCCCGACCAATCAGGAAGGGGGATTCTTCCCGGTTAAACCGGCCGAGAGGGTCGAGTTTCTTGAAGGACTGAAGGAGAAAGCCCTTGATTTGGGTTATAATACAGTAATCCCGGATTTAATCCTTGAACACGTTCCCCATCTGGCGCGCTCGGTAACTGCCTTCCAGCTCTACCGCGAGAGGAATCCCGAGGATATCCTTTTGGCCGGGGTTGGAAACGTGGTCGAGCTCTACGACGCCGACAGCGTGGGCATGAACGCCCTTTTAGCTGGAATTGCAAAGGAGCTCTCGATAAACCTCCTTCTGACCACCGAGGTCAGTGCCAAAGCGAGAGGCTCGGTCAGGGAGCTGAGGAGAGCTGTAGACATGAACCTCTTCGAGATGCCCAAGGATCTGGGCTTTGACCTTCTCATCCTCAAGGAGAAGAGAAGAACCGATTGGAGGTTTAAACCAGATGGTGAGGTTATCGAGGCCAAGGAAAAACCGGTTAAACTTGAGCCCGTCTACTTCAGGATATGGGTCGAGGAAGGGAAGCTGTGGGTGAACGCCCACCGCGGAACCGAGCTAATCCTCACGATAGTCGGCGAGGAGCCGAACGCGATAATCGACACGGTTCTTGAGCATTTCCCTGTTTCCCCGAGGCACGCCTTCTACCTTGGCCGGGAGCTTGAGAGGGCTTACACAGCCCTAAAGCTTAGGAGGAGCTACGTCCAGGAGGTTGAGCTCTTCCCTGGCTTCTATTAAAAGAACGAAAAGTCCTCAACGCCTCTTTGCTGCGATGAGGGCTGCCAGAAGGGCCACGACGCCAGGCCCACAGGTTTTACCCGTGGAGTCTGATGTCGATTCCCTCGCTTCCGGGCTTGTTTTAGTGTGTGTTTCACTCGTAGTCCCGGATGGGGAAACAGTCGTTGGTAGAACATTAGGCTCGTAGGAAACCTCCATTCTGTCGAAGTAGATGTGGGACTTCTTTGGACTGTCATCCCAGCCACCTATGACTATTCTGAAGTGGCTTGCGTTCTTCATCCCGACTGTCGAAAAGTTCTTGACGAGCTCTCCCCCCTCCCAGAACTCAAAACCGTCCCTCTTGAGGACGAGCTTAAAGGGGGTGTACTCCTTCGGTGCATTTCTTGATTCGGTTACCGTCCCCTCAGGCCTGTCGTAGGCTATCGTTGATGTCCAAGAAATGTAGCGGACTCCTATGTAATTTCCTGTATCGGAGTCGTACACCCTGAACCACATCTCCGCCGTTCCGGGATCAGTGAACTTCCATCTTCCCGAGAACGTCACAGAATCCCAGCCATTGATCTGTATTATCTCACTTCTCAAGAACGCGTGCTCGGTTGTGTAACTCCCGGTCCTATGGCCGTAGGTCGTGAAATGTGCTTCGCCGTTTTCTTCTGAGTACGTGTTCCCACTTCCGGCCATGTCCTCCGTCCATTTAGCTGTATCAAGGCTGTTGTCGTTGAAGTCATCGTAAAAGACCAGGTTTCCCTGGGCGCTTACCTTCGAGAAGCCCACGAACCCCACGTTTAGGTAGGAACTTAAAAGGAGATAAACCAGAAATATGACCGACTTCCTCATTCTCATCACCCCCGGCAAGAAGAGACACCAACCGGGGGCCTACAACGGATTTAAATCCCCCATACAAACTTCAAACGGTCGTCTCCTCTCACCAGTTACGATATTATTGCCATAAGTAACGCGTTCATCGTATAATAATCTTTGGGTGTTATCCAAGTTCTTAGAGATGTTCCAATTAGACCTGTTTTATCCATTTTTGGGCAATAAATTGCCCAATGGTGCACCTAAAAATGTATTCAAGTGCCCATATCAGGAAACGTGGGTTCGATACCACAACCTTTAATTCCAGTGGGGCCCCAAACCCTACGATGCCTATGCTGAGGGGACTCTTCGTTCCGCACGTCACCCCCTTCGGTGAAGATGGGAACATAAACGAAGAAGCCCTGAGGGAGCTGGTTCACCGCTTCGAGGATGCCGGCCTCAGCGGCCTCGTGACGCTGGGGAGCAACGGTGAGTTTCCGTACCTGAGCTTCGAGGAGAAGCTTTGGCTTGTTGAGGTTGTCCTGGATGAGGCCTCCCTTCCCGTGATAGGGGGTGCAACTGAAAATTCAACTCGAGAAACACTGCGCCTTGGAAAGGCCCTCCTTGACCTCGGTGCAAATGCCCTTCTCATTGGCCCTCCCTACTACTTCAAGCCTTCTCCAGAGGAGCTTTATGCGCACTATTCACTGCTTGCCGACAAGCTCGACGGCGAGATACTCCTCTACAACGTCCCAAAATTCACTGGAATCAACATCCCGCTGGACGTTATCGAAAGGCTTGCCGAAGAGCATTCAAACGTAATCGGCATAAAGGATTCGAGCGCGAACATGGGAAGAATAGCAGAGCTCCTGAGACGCATGGGGGATAAATTTACTGTCCTCGCGGGAACTGCCGACGTTATGTATCCCTCGTGGGTCATTGGGGCGCACGGCGCCGTCGTGGCCGTCGCCAACGTCGTTCCAGAGTTCTGCGCCGAACTCTACAGGGCATTTAAAGAGAAAGACCACCGGAAGGCGAGGGAGCTCCAGCTCAAGATAAATCTCGTCAACGAGGTCGTCGTGAAGAGATACAGCCAGATTAGTGCCATAAAGGCAGCCATGGAGCTTAGGGGCTGGAACGCAGGAAAGCCAAGGCTCCCGTCGCTACCCCTAGAAAAAGATGCCGTCGAAGAGATAAGGAAAACCCTCACGGAAGTAGGAGCGCTCTAATTTTACTCCATGTTTTCAAAGATCGGCGGCTTTGGCTTCCTGAATTTGGCGTCGAGCTCGGCCCTCCTTTCGCTGACCCTTTCCAAGAGCTCGCTCACCTTTTTGTTCTCCGGATACTTTCTCATCAGGCTCACGAGGATGCCCTCCGCGAAGCCGAGAAGGGAGACCTCTATGAACTCCTTCCCCTTCTTGCTCTCAAGTCCCTCGTTGAGTGCCACGAATGAGTCTATCCTCCCGACAAGGCTCGTTTCTCCGAGTTTCTCGCACAGCTCCCTCAGTTCTCCAATCTCAGGAACGTCCATCTCAACACCTCCTAGAGCTTCAAACCGAAGAAGCTCACGGCGTTCCTTTCGGTTATACTCTCGACTTCCTCGAAGTCGATTCCTTTAAGCTTTGCCACCTCCTCAATGGCAACTTGGACGTTGCATGGAGTGTTCCTCCGCCCCTTTACCGGGCTCATGTAGGGCGCGTCAGTTTCCACCAGCATGTTTTCGATTTCCAGGGCCTCTGCAACCGCCCTTACTTCGGGAATGAAGACTATTCCGGTGTTTATCCCGATGGGGTGCCCGTTTTCTGCTATCTCCCTGGCCAGCTCGACGCTCCCCGCGAAGGAGTGGAAGTAAGCCTCAACTCCAACTCTCTGGACGAGTTCGAAGGCCTCCCTTTCGGCCTCTCTGGCGTGTATCACCACGGGGAGGTTGAGTTCAGCGGCGAGCCCCAGGAAATGCAGGAAAATTTTCCTCTGGTTCTCCCTCTGAGTTTCGTTTTCCGCGTAGTGGTAGTCCAGCCCTATCTCGCCTATTGCCACTATCTCGTCCCTGCGGGCCAGGATGAATTCCTCAACCTTCTTCACCTTCTCCCAGTTGCCGCGCCGAGCCTCGTTCGGATGATAGCCAAGGGTAGGGAAGATGAATCCGAAGTATGGTTTCAACATTTCCCAGCTCTTCCAGACGTGGGCTTTGCGGTACTCGGTTATGGAGTCCACAACGGCAGTCAGCTTTTCTCTGCACTCCTCTATCATACGCGGTGCGTCCTTTTTGTAAAACTCGAAATGTGCATGGGCATCAAGCATGTTTCTCGCTTCATGGCTGGATAGAAAAGCTTTTCCGTTGTTTGGGTGATTATTCAACGGAGGTCAAAATATCATGGAAAACGAAAATATCCCAACGATCAGTATGCACGAGATAGTGGAGGCGCTTAGGAATAAGTCTCCGAAGGAGCTTTTAAGCTACGCCATCTTCAACGAGGAAGAAGAGGCGAAGTACTATGCCAAACTCGCCGAAAAGGCCAAGAGAGCCAGCGTTAAGGCGCTGTTCATCAAAATGAGCGAGGACAGCAAGGGCCATCATGACTGGCTGTACGGTCTCTTCAAGAAGATGTACCCCAACGAGGAGCCGGTGAAGGTTGAGGCTCCCCCCGTGGAGGTGGCTCCGTTCTATCCGGAGTTCGAGAGCGTCGAGGACTACATATCGGCCCTCAAGTACTGCATGGAAAGCGAGTTGTTCGCCAAGAAAACCTACGAACTTCTGGCCAAGGTCGCCAGGGACGAAGACACAAGGGCATTCGCGCTCAACCTGGCCGCAATGGAGGAGGAGCACTACACAGCAATTAGAAAAATGTACGAGCTTATACTCTCCCTTGAGGAGAAAGAGATAATCCCTGAAAAGCTTGAGCCTGGTGGATACCTCTTCACCGATGAGCTGAAGGCCAAGTACTTCCTCATAGACCTAATCCATAGCGGTGTTCGTCTTTCAGCCGCGATTAGAGAAAAGCCAGAGAAGTTCCTTGAGGTATTTGATGGCTCTGATATCAAAGTAATCTGGGTGACCAAGACCGAGGTCGATGGTTCCATCCGGCCGGATGAGATTCCAATTCTCAAGAAAAAATTCTGCAGGTTTCTGAGAGAAACCTCCGAGCGGGATGAGAGGGCCGCTGTTTTCCTTCAGAATCTCGGCTACTTTGCACTTGAACTTGGTTTCAGGAGCATGATGGATGTAGTGCTTTACCTGAAGGACTGTGCCCTCCTCTACGACGGCTACATCCTGGCCACGGCAGTTAAGGACGCGTTCAGTCCTCGCGAGTGGGCGCTCCTAACCTCGGAGCTCAGGCAGGTTTCCTGATTAGAGCTTTCTTGTCTCCCATATTACCTTCCCATCCTTTCTAACGACCTTCAAAATCCGATGGTACGGTATCTGAGCCTCCCCGACAAAGAAATAGCCGTGCCCGAGCTCTATCATTTCGACGGGGATTTTCTTGACATCGCCATAAGCTCCGCGGTGCTCGATGACTATGTAGTAGTCGCTCTCATTCTCCCGCGGGTCATACTTTATCTTTGCCAGAACCTCCTTCACAGAGCCCTTCCGCATTAGAGCCACCCCAGGATTTCGTCGATGTTCTTTCTCCAGTCCTTTATGACCCAACCGTGCCCCGGAAGGCCGAAGTCAACATCGTAATCCCTGAGCCTCTCGAGGCTCTCCTGGAGCTTCCAGCCGTTTCCGGTTGGCAAATCCGTCCTGCCAACGGTCCCCTTGAATACCGTATCCCCTGTGAACATGAGCTTAACCTCGTCATTAAGGTAAAGGCACGAGCTTCCCGCGGTGTGGCCGGGCGTGTGGATCAGCTCCAGCCCCAGTGAGCCTATCCTGAGGATCTCCCCATCTTTTAGATGGATATCAACCTTTCCAGGCTCGAACTTCCTCCCGTAGGAATAGGCCAGAATCACGTAGTCGTCTCCCTTCTCCAGAGTTTTTGCCGTGACCTCGTGAGCCGCGAAGAGAACTTTTATCCCCTTCCCCTCCAGCCAGTCCTTCAGGACGGAGTTTCCACCAACGTGGTCGAAGTGTTCGTGGGTGTTGAATATCGTGACCTTCTCAACGCCGTTGAGGTAACCTTCCCTCTCCCAGATTTCAGTGTAAACGTGCCAGTTAACGCCGGTGCCTGTATCGACTATGAGCGCTTCGCTACCGTCCTTAACGAGGTAAACGTTGGAGTCCCAGCCTATGCCCCGGAGCATGACCGTGTGTGGCGGAATCTCAACCGGAACCAGCTCCCGCGGAAACTCCTCAATGGAGCTTATCCTCACACTTTCACCTCCAAAGGGGCTCGAGGGGGGACCGCTTCCTCATACGGGGAACAAACCCCATCGGGAGGGGTTAAACTCTTCATCGCCCCTGGTGTATATCCTCAAAGTTCCATATTAAAAAGACTAACCCTCCTGCGGAAGTATCTTTGAGACTTCAAAAACCCTTTCGAGCTCTTTAAGAACCGCCCCATAGAGTCTTGGGTATTCCTTTAGTTTTTCCCTTCCGATGTTGAGATATTCTTTGAAGTTTCCACCTCTGAGGTTTTCAACTGCAGCTAAAGCTATGTACCCTGCCCACCCAAGTGGATAGCCGGTGCTCTGGGCGATTCTTATCATTTCCCTCGCATCGTTTTGGGCCCTTTCGAGCTCTCCAAGGGCAATATATGAGAAACACCTGTAAGCGAGAGCATCAACGGCCCTCCGATAGTTCCTAACCCTTAAGAAATAGTCTCCTGCCCCCGCGGCATGCTCAACAGCCTTCTTATAGTCCCCAAGGAGGTAATATGCCTTGGAGAGCTCGAAGAGCGTGAGATGCTCCATGAAGGACAGGCTGTACGCCCTTGCGAGCTCTAAAGCTTGAGAGTAGTACTTCAGGCTCTCCCTGTACCGTTCCAGCTCAACGTGTATGTCCCCCATGTGGAGGAGAACGAGGCTTTCAAACTCGGGAAAAGCTCCGAGTTTTCTAACGACCTTCAGCTCATTGAAGGCACTTTTGAGGGCCTCTTCAGGCTTTCCAAGGTAGAAGTTCAGCTTGGTGAGCTCCACAAAGTACCAGAAGTCAACCTCCGCGTCGTTCATGCTCTCTTTCATCTTTTCAAGCTCTTTGAGATATTTTTTGCTTTCATCAAGCTTGTTGAGCTCTGTGTAAACATCCACCAAAGAGCTCAGCACATCGGCTTTGTGAATCCCTTCCAGTTCGTCCTTGATTTCAAGCCACAGTCTGAGGGCCTTCTCGAAGAAGCCCTTTTGGAAGTAAATGTTGGCGAGCTCCTCCTTAACGTAGGGGTTGTCTTTTATGGTGGATAGGACGTTCAGATAGGCATCGGGGAAATCCTGGATGATCCGCTTGAATTTTCTCAACCTCAGCTCAACGAGCCTTTTGATGATCTCATCATCCTTGAGCTTTACCGCGTACTTGAAGGCCTTCAAAAAGTCCCTGGCGTTGTTCTTCTCCAGGAGAAACCCTATGTACTTTGAGTAAAGTTTAGCCTCATCAACCTCCCTAACTTCACTCAAAAAGCCCCTGATGAGGTCGTGGACGAAATAAAGGTTCCCCCTTCTCTCGATGAGCCCCTTGTTCAGGAGGGAATGCAGGACAGAAAAAACGTTTCTTTTATCGTAGAGTGCCCTTATTTCGTCGTATTCAAGGGGTTCATCAAAAAGAGACATGATCTGAAGCAAGAGTCTCTCGTTTTCCCTTAGCTTTTCATAAACCTCGCTCAGGATAAAATCAAAGAAGCTCTCTCGTTTGAACTCCTTTCCCACATCGTAGGCTTCAGAAAAAAGAGTCAGGGCGAGGGGGTGACCAAACGTTACCTGGTATATCTCAGCAAACTCCTCAGAGCTTACGTTGATGCCTTTGGCTTTTATCAGTGAATACGCCTCCTTCAGGCTTAGGCCGGATAGACGTATGTAGAGGGCATTCAAACCAAGGTTTGGTTTCTCCCTTGAGGTCACCACCAGCTTCCCCTTATCGAGCTTCTCGGAGAGGAATGCAAGCAGGTGGAGTATCCTCTCATCCCTGCATTTGTGGAGGTCATCAATAACGATCTTTGCCGAGCTTTTCTCAACCCCATCAAGGAGCAGCTCAAAGATGTCCCTCTCTTCCCTCCCTCCGGCTCTTAAATACTCGAGAAGGGCATCATAGCCGAGAGAGTTAAGGAACAGCCCAACCTGCCAGGCAAAGTAGTCAAGACTATCTCCTTCACTCATCTGGTACCAGAATGCATCACTAAAAAGCTTCGCCGCCAGGGCTGTTTTTCCAATCCCAGCTATTCCGTAGATTACTATAACGCTCTTCTCGGAGGAGGTGATTAGGTCAATTTCTTTTTCCCGCCCAACGAATATATCAACAAGGGGATGCCTGCTCTCCAATAGGGGAACCTCGTATCGGTCTCCCTTTGAAGTGCTGATGAGTACCTCCCCCGGCTCAAACCTTATCTCAATTCCATCAACCTTGAGGGAATATACCTTGACGTTTTTCCCCCTAATCCGGACCCACCTGCCCTCGACGAGACCAGCTCTCTCCATCGCCCTTAAACGCCTTGAGACGTCTGTTTCATCCCTTCCCAGTATTCGGGCAAGCTCTCGCGGATTAAATGAGCCGGATCTGAGGACGGAGAGTATCTCAAGGTTGGTCTCGTTGGACAGTAACTTAATTAGACTGGAGGCGTTCACGAGCAACACCTGACTCCAAGTTAAGCACAGCACATTTTTATATTCATCGTATTCTACCTTGGCAAATAACCAAGCAGTGCCAGACAAACTGTGCCAATGAGACAAAATAAAAAAACAGGGTTTTATGGAGCCCCAAGGAGCTCAAGGGCTTTTTTGATGTATATATACGCCTTTCGCATGTGTATGAAGGCCCTAACGTCCGCTGCAGTTAGATTTGGACAGTGCTCTTCAACCCAGAGGTACTCTTTCTTCGCGAGGACAAGGAGGTCTTTTATCCTTGCGAGGGTCTCGTTGTCGAGGTTCTGGGCAGAGCTGTTGTACAGGACGTTGAATTCCTCAAGCGTCCTGTGGTACCACTGGTAGTATATGTAGGTCAGAGCTACGAACGACACCTGAGCCGTTCCCTGCCAACTGCTGGCGGTTTTGACCACCACGGTGAACTCAACCCCAGTTGAGTTGACGTTTCCAGCGGCATCATACGCATAAACTTCTATGGCGTGATGTCCCTCTCCCAGGGTTATTTTTGCCGTGTAGTACTCGCCATCGAATTCTAGGGTGATCCACGTTGAGCCGTCAACCAATGCCATGACCTTTTCAACCACGTGATCGTCACTTGCCCTAACTTTGATTTCTGTGACGTTCTGGTAGTAGGTCGTGTTCTCCGGAGAGATTATCTCAACTTCCGGCGGCTTCGTATCAGACGACACCGTTAGGGGCAGATAGTCAACGTTGTTGTCATCTATGACGTAGGGAACGTCGCAGAAGCCGTCTAAGTTCTTGTCCTCGCAGTCCTTAAGCTCGCTCCAGTAGTTTCCGCCGAGTAAATTGCCACCGAGGATGTTCTTGCCTTCCCTTTTCGTGACGTTCCAGTGGTTGGTAACGTTGCCAAGAACCTTAACGTTCCTTGCGTTGTCGAAGTAGTTGTTGTAGATCAAGTTGAACTTGGAGTTGCTAACGTAGACTCCAAGGCTGTTGTTGATAACCAAGTTTGAAAAGATTACATTGCTTCTGCTTCCAGGTCTCAGGTAGATACCAACACCGCTGGAACTTATCGAGTTCCCCCACACGAGGTTTCCAGCCGAGCCAGTGTCGAGCTCCACCCCTGAGCCCTTGGCGTTCTCCAGGGTGTTGTGCGAAATTGAGGAGTTTACGGTGTCCTTCAGGTAAACGCCGTCCCCGGTGAGGTCTTTAATGGTGTTGTATGAAACTTCAGCTCCCCGTGAGTTTCTGACGTCTACCCCCTCAGCGGTGTTCCCGGTTACGGTGTTTCCGGAAATCCTGATCTTGGCTGTGTTTTCCGCGTAAATTCCCGCCAAAAGCCAGCCCTTCAGGTTGAGGTTCACCACCGTGACGTTTTCTACGCTCTCCACCTTCACCCCGTAGAGCGCCAATTCTTTCCCGCTCAGCGTGTGGTTTCCTCCATCGAGGAGGACGTTGCTCGCGTTTATGAGTACCGCGTATTCCATCGAGAGGTTCTCCCCGTCGGTTTCAAGCCTGTAATAGCCGGGCTCGTTAATGATTATCGGGAACTCTCCACCTATAGGCTCTGGTTTGAACTTTATCAGGGGCAGATAGTCGTAGGTGCCATAGGCTATTTGGTACGGCTCGTCCCCTATTCCGTCGAAGTTCTCATCGGTTCCGTGGTATCTCTCCCAGTAGTTGCCCCCTATTAAAGGTCCCCCGACGATGTTTCTTCCCGGCCTTACCGTTGTATTGAAGGAAACGCCACCCAGAGTGTGGGACATGTAAACGTCCCGGTAGTTGTCAAAGTAGTTGTTATAAACCGTCACTTCTTCAGATTTCTCAGCGTTTATCGTCAGGCCGTATGTGTTGTTAACCAGCCAGTTGGTGTGAAGTTCGACATTCTCTATGCTCCTTGCTCCCAGAGTCAGCCCGTAGTAGTTCTCCGCAAAGAGGTTGTTCGAGATAACCCCGTCCCCCATGCCCTGGTAGGGAACCGTCACTAAGAGGCCGTACTTCGAATTTCTAACCTCGTTGCCCGTTACATTGAAGCTGCTGAGGTCATCTTTGCCCCCAATGTTTATCCCTGCCTCTTCAACGTTGTGGATAATGTTCTCCGCTATGATGACCTTCTCGTGTTTGCTCGGCGAGATGCACAGTCCCCAGGTGGCATTGCTTATCCAGTTGCCCTTTATTGTGGCTTTACCGTAGGCTTTGACGTTTATGGCGGTGTTAGAGTTTTTGACCTCTGAGTAAAGAACTTCAACGTCCTGAGCAGTTACGTCAATTCCCGTGAGCTCGTTCTCCACCTTTGCCCCCGAAATCTTCACCGAGACGGGCGAATAGAGCCTTGTGGGTTCTGCGTAGACGTCTATACCCGTCATGGAGGAGTTGCTCTCCACCTTTGAGACAACATCGACGTCGAGTAAAGTCGCGTTCGAGTACACCAGATGGAAGCCAAACGACAATAGCGGTGTGCTCTCGTTGACGATTTTTTCTGAGACGGGATCCTGGTAGGAATAATACACCCACTCCGCGCCGTGCTCCACGCGGGTGTTTTTGATTGATGCGTTCGACCTCAGGATTGCCACTCCCCAGCGTCCTTGAAAGCTTGAGTCCTCGATGGTGACCCTTGAATCTATGGCCAAAAGTGGCAGGTCTGTGAAGGCAACGTCAAGGCCTTTAACGGTGAACGTGCTGTTAACGGCTATTACCTGACCCGCGTTGCTTATCTCCACTCCCTCTTCGTTTTCGAGGTAAACCAAAGGCCTGCCGTTAACGGTGTTGTCCTCGACCCTTATGTTCCTCACCAGCGGCACCTCTGGTATGAGAAGTCTGTCGATGAAGGTTGAGCCGTAATCCCCAGTGATGGAGAGACCGTTGTTGACGAAGGTGTTCCCCCTGACTATAACCTTCTCAACCCTGATGTTCTTTCCCGTCCTGACGGGGAGTCCAAGGATAACTCCCCCACGGGAGTTGTTTTCAACCCTGTTGCTGGTAATTTTTACATTTTTACCGTTCCAGACGTGTATTCCTGCAAGCTCGTTTTCGAGAATCTCGTTGCTCGTTATCTCCATCCCGGTACCGTTGACCGCTATCGTAGCAATCGGCGAGTATCCTACGTTTATCCCGGGGAGCCAGGGGTAAGGACGCTCAAAGACTGGCACTGCATAGAAGTAGTAACCGAAGACCGGGTCGTAATAGTATTCGCCGCTCCATCCGAGGAGCCTTTTTCTCATTACCGCATCGCTTATCTCGTTCTTAGTTATTCTGCCGTTTTCGATGTTGAGAGCAACAATTCCTCCACCTGAAGAGGACATTTCGTTGTTACTAATATCAAGTCCCTCAACCCCACTGGCAAGCACCGGAATCCCAAAGTTCTCCGAGAACCTGTTGCCCTCAATTAGGACATCCTTCGAACCCTTAACCCCAATAGAGGCGTAATAGTTCCCGTTAAAGCTGCTCTCCGTTATTCTGACTCCACTTGAATCCTGGACGTAGATTCCGGCGATGCTCTCAAGCTCTTTAGCATTTATTCCCATTATCTCAACGTCCGAGGAACCTGACACAATAACAGGCGTTGCCCTGGAATTCTGAAACTCCAGCCCCTCAATCCTAACGTTGCTTGAGTTAACCACAAACACCTGGCCTGCATTGTTTATGAGGACGTCTTTCGCATTCTTCACCATCAGCACAGGCCTTCCGTTCACGGTCGTTTCCTTTACCTCAAAATCCGTAAAGTAGCCGTCAGTGCCAATCGTGGAGATGTAATCGTTAACGAGAACGTTTTTCTCTAGCTCATCCCTGGAGCGGAGGTAGATACCAATTCCAGCGTTATCGTGGATGTAGTTTTCCCTGATCGTGTTGTTCTCACCTTCGATGTCTATTAAAGCCCCGATATAGCCGAGGGGGGCGTGGTTTCTGGCCATGTCAGCTATATACTCGCAGGACTCGCAGAAGGGGAAATACTCCAGAGTGAGTGGTCCGATACCGTTCCCGAAGAGCTCGTTGTTCTCTATCAATGAGTTGGAGACGTTGTGGAGGTAAAGCCCTATGCCGTGGAGGGGGAAGCTGGGAATTGCATAGGCTTCTACTTCCTTTCCGTTTGGCAGGGTGTAGGGCACTTCCTCATAGGTATCCCTGTTGTCAGCTATTAAGTTGCCCGAGATGGTCAGGTTCTCCGCCGTTGATATTGCTATTCCCCACGTGTTGTTGGTTATCTCGTTTCCTGAAATTGTTACGTTTGAGGTAATGCCGATCCAGTAGTCAGAGAGACAGTCCATATCACACCCGAGTATCCCCTCATGTTCCCTGGCTTCGAGGATAATCCTAGATATGTTCATCTCTCCGAGGACAACTACTCCAAACCTGTTGTTCCTCACCGAGTTGTTTATGAACCCGACCCTCTTTGATGCTACTATAGTCACTCCCTGCGTGTTGTTCACTATTTCGTTGTTTACGAGCGTTGGTCCTACTGCCATTGGGAGCTTATCGAAATAACCCACTTCCCTAACTGCCGGAACGGAAGTTAATATATAGATGCCCAGGTATGACCTTCTCACAGTGTTATTGGCTATGAGAAACGGGACCGTAACATTGCCTCCCGCTGTTACACCATAGATATGTACACTTATAACGTTGTCCTCGAAGGTGTTCTCCACGAGACCTGAGAAGGTTGGCAGGGCATCCCTTAAATACCCGAAGAAGTCCCCTTCCACTATCCCTGGGTCCGATACAACCGGCCCGGCTATTGCGATGCCAACTATCGTGTTTCTTATGGTGTTGTTGTACAGGAGGAAGTTCGTCTTCTTCCCGGGGAGTATACCGAACGTAACGTAGTGGTTGGAGTAGACCACCTCCAGGCTTGGGTTCATTATGTCCTCAACGGTATAGCGGAGTCCACTTACCCCCGTGTCCACCCCTACGTCCCAGCCGTCTATCACGAGGTTTCTTATCTCCTCTTCCATTGCGAAGGTCTCGAAGCCTTCAACATAGACCGCCGAGAGGGCCAGGGGAGGTCTTTCTTCCATGGGGATTTTTAGAGTTACCGCCCTCCCGTTCCCGTCTATTATTACGCCTTCTGAGTAGATGGCTATGCAGGATAAACCCGCGTTGTTTCCCTCGTTGTCAAAGTTGACTGGTATAAGCTGGCTGACATCGTTCACGACTATGTCGTTTGCGAGTTTGTAGTAGCCACTCTGGGTTATCATGGTGCACTGGGTTATGTAGCACGGGTTATCGGGCGTGCACTGTTGCTCTCCCTTCACAGGGTAAAACGTTCCCATAATGCTAAATACAAGGAGCATTCCAATGACAAAAGCCTCCAACCTTCTCATACCCCTCCCCCCTTTAGGAGCGGGAATGGATTGAAATAACGAAAGGGAACATTACTCATTCCTCCCGTTCTCTCCAAGGGCCTTCTCAAGCTGGAGAACAAAGAAAGCCTCCTCCGCGCGGAGGACTCTAACTACCGTTTCCTTATCGATACCCGTGTTTCTGCTTATGTACTCCACGAGCTCCTTCTTGATCTCCCTGAGCATTTTCAACCCCTCTTCAGGGGGACGTTGAGGAGCACGAGTCCCACCAAAGCTATCCCCGCAAGCCCGAGGAAGATTGGATTTTTGCCGCTTTCTTTGTAGGGAAGCTCGTACTTTATGGCGCCGTTTTCGAAGCGGACGTTCTTTGCATCTCTGGGTAAAGTTACCGTTATCGTCTCTATCAGCCTCCCCTGGCCGTTGAAGAGTGGCTGAACGGCTGTTAGAACAAGGGTATTTCCAGTCTGCGTTGAAAGGGTGAGGTCGTTCCCCATTTTTACCTCCCAGTAAGAACCTTTGTTGACTGCAAAGCCGAGGAGCGTGTACGTTGCCCTTATCTGGTTGTTCGTGTCGTCCCACTCAATCTTCATGTCCTCATACTCCACGTCGCTCCTCTTGTTCTCGAACTCCCTCTTGAGCATGTACGTTGTCGGGTAGGCCTGCTTCATCTGAAGGTAGAGGTTTGGGGTGAACTTCCAGGTTTCCTCGACCTTGGCGTTCCCGCTTTCGTCAACGCTAACCCTCATAGTACCGTCTATCTTGTACTCCACTATCTTTATCTCCTGGGCGACCGTTAACGGCAACAGTATCAGGAGGAAAAAGACTATCAACTTCCTCATCCCCATCACCCCAGCTTAAAGGTGCTTACCATGTATTCTCCCAGCTGGTTGTACTCGTTTTTGCCGGCTGGGAAGTCGTAAACGACGGCGAAGCCGACTCCACCCGCTGTAAAGTACCTCGCAACCGCCGAGTAATCTCCGTAGCCAGTGTCAATCGTGTAGAGGACGGTATACGCTGTTATCCCGGCTATGCTTGCCTGCGTTTCCTGTCTCTCCTTGATGGTCATCTCGGCATCTGCCACGCTGTCCTCGAATGCCCTGACCATGTCCTCAACGCTTGCCCCCTGCGAATATAGAACGATGAACTCGAATTCTGTGTCGGGGCTGAGCAGATAGACGTAGCCCCCATAGTCTTCAGGAGCGTCCCAGCTGGCCGGGTAATCAAAGGAGAAGTAGTTCCCATGGTAAGTGTTCCACTCTCCCGTGTTCCCTGTTCCTCCGCCCGTTTCTCCAGCCCCTCCACCGTTGCCTTCATTTCCACCGCTAGTTCCTCCGACTCCACCACCGGTACCGCCGGTCTGTAGGCTTATTCCCCACCTGGTAAGAACGTCCGCTGGAAGCTCCGGGAGCTCGGGCGGGACTATTCCATTGGATTGCATCTCAGCCACGTCCACTATGATGTACGGCCCCTGCATAGCTTCCTGCCAGGTTTGGATTCCAGCTTGAATTGCCTCCTGGAAGGAAACTCCCTCGTTTATTACCGTGGCCTCAACAGGAATCAAAGCTCCGCTCGGCAGTTCGATGAGGGGAAACGCATGCCCTGGTATGAAGACGACGTAGCTCTTCAGCCCCTGGGTTGTCGCAAGCGTTGCGAACCATATCGCCAGGTCGAGACAGGTTCCGCTCTTGTCCCTTATGACGTCCCTCGGATACATAACGTGCTGGGCCGCTTTGGCAGTCCAGTAGGAGTTCGGCTCCGTTTTGTAGGAAAAGCCGTTCATAAGGGCCAAAGCCCATATTCCGCTGAGGCTTTTTATCGCCTCATCGTCGCTCAAGCTTGCCCCCGCACCCCCGGCCAGCCTGTTTCCCATATCGGCAAATTCCCTCACAACGGGGTCTGTGGTAGTTACCCACGCCGCTATGAGCGGGGCGTTGCTGAAGGTGTCGTAGAAACTGCCCGTGCTCTCCTCTGGAGGAAGAGAAGAGAACACGAAGTCGTGGATTCCGAGTATCTGAATCGGCCTGGTTATCTCCTCGGTTTTTCTTTCGCCGTTCGCCTCGTACTCTACGGTTATCCTGAGGTTTGAAGGCGTTGGCATCGTGAGCTTGGTCACCTCGCTTGATAGAATGGGGTAGTAGAGGTCAACTATCGTCCCGCCGGGAACGAGAACGGGATAGCTTCTCGCAGTTTCGGGGGCGTAGTTGTCTATGGAGTACCTGATCTTTATGTTTTTCAGCGCTCCGTCGCCCGTGTTCCTTATTACCACCTTTGCCACCCAGAAGCCGAGCTCCGGGTTACCGTATGCCTTGTAGACTGCAGACATTACCTGCTCCTTCGAGTAGACCTTGTACTCCAGCTTTCCCTCTCCCCCCTTCCCGAAGGCTCCGGTATAGCCGACCATGGAAACCACGAGCAGGAGGGCGAGTATAACCGAACCTGCAACTCGCGGATTCATGGAACCACCCGTTTAAGAATAGGCCTCGAAATACTTAGCCCCTGGGTTTGAGAAAAGCCTTCAAACCCGGGGGCGGGTTTATAAGGAATCGGGAAAACCAATTGTTAGGTGACCCAAATGAAGACCGAGAGAGCCAAGGAGATACTCCTTCAACTTTTGAAGATACCGTCTCCGTCTGGCCAGGAAGACAGAATCATGCTCCACATCATGGAGTTTTTGCATAAACTCGACTACGACGTTCACATCGAGAGCGACGGGCAGATAATAGACCTAGTGGTTAATCCAGATGCCGAGCTCTTCTACGAGGTTCACGTTGATACCATACCGATTAGAGCCCAGCCCTTCGTGAGGGGCAACATAGTCTACGGAACCGGTGCGAGCGACATCAAAGGCGGCGCCGCTGCTATACTCCTCATGCTTGAGAACCTCCGCAGAGAAGGGAAGGAGCTCAACGTCGGCATAGTCTTCGTCAGCGACGAGGAGCACGGCGGCAGGGGTTCTGCGCTCTTCATGGAGCGGTACAAGCCGAAGATGGCCGTTGTCCTTGAGCCCACGGATTTGGAGGTGCACATCGCCCACGCCGGCAACATCGAGGCCTACTTTGAGGTGGACGGCAAAGAAGCTCATGGCGCCTGTCCGGAGAGCGGCCTTAATGCTATAGAGGAGACCTACAAGATGCTGGAGGAGATGAAAAAACTTGAGCCGTTTAAGGCCAAGGGGAAATACTTCGACCCCCACATAGGCATACAGGAACTAATCTGCGAGAACCCGGTTTATCTAATCCCCGCTCTCTGCAAGGGCCGGCTTGAGGCGAGGCTTTTGCCCGACCAGGAAGTCGAGGACATACTCGACCTGCTCGACCCGATATTCGACGAGTATACTCTCAAATACGAGTACACCGAAATATGGGACGGCTACGAGCTTGAGCCGGACGAAGAGATAGTTCAGCTCGCCAAAAAGGCGATGGAAGTTACCGACATAGACGAGTTCGGCGGAATGAGGAGCTGGACCGATGCCATAAACTTCATGTACAACGGAACCAGAACCATAGTCTTCGGGCCGGGCAACCTCGACATATCGCACACGAAGAACGAGCACATCGACGTGAGGGACGTCGTTACTGCCAGCGAGTTTCTGAAGGCGCTGAACGAGATTTACGGGAAGGGCGAGTGAGCTTTACTTTTCCCTTTTTGAGCCAAGGTTTTTTAAGCAAGACCCTCCGCCAGTTACTGGTGGGGGTTATTCCTCGCTCTCCTTTTCCTCCTTCTTGTCCACCCAGAAGCGCCTCGTCCTTATGAACTGCCTCTCCCGCTCCATGAGGGCTACGATTAAGGCATCTCCCTTGTACTGTGCAAGAATTCTGGCGGCGGTGTCTGGCCCCGTCCCGTAGCTGGCTAACGCTAAAACAGCCTCAAAGCCATAGGAATCCACCAGATCAGCGGCTTTCAACAGCTTCCTGTAGGTTCTCTCCTCTTTCCGCTCCAGCGGCCTCCCGTGGCGAACTTTCTCCAGAACGGGAAGAAACTCTTCCGCGTCGATAGGGTGGGCAACGGCGAGCATCTTTGAGCCGCAGCGAGGGCACTGCCTCAGGTCCACGTTCTGCAGTCTAATCGCCCTCGTCTTCGCGTGCCAGCCGCAGTTGGTGCAAACTAAAATGACCTCGTGGTCGAGCAATCTCTCCCTGAACAGTTCAAGTATCTCGTCCCTCTCCAGGACGCCGGAGAGCAGGAACTCGCCGCCGACGGTCATGTTGAGCTTAGCCAGAGTCGAAGGCTCCCTCCTAAGCTCGGTCTTCACCCTGAGCGAACCTCTCTTGAGCATCTCAAGGACCAGCTTCCCCTTCCTCACGTCCACCTTGTCGTGGTAAAGCTCGTTGAGGGTTTCTCGCTCAATAACCGTCCCCTCGAAGAGCCTCTCGATTCTCCTTATCTTCGCGTCCCTTCTAAGGGCGCCAAAGCGCTTCGCCACGTTCAGCATTCTCCAGCGATATGCGTGCGAGTCCCTCAGCGCGCGGGAAACTATGAACTCCAGAGTTTCGGGCTCCCGGTAGAGGTAGCCCTTCACCTCCTCGGGGTTCAGCTGGAACGGGGTCTTGAAGACTATCGCGTGGCCCTGCGAGCGGACCGAAAAGACCCTGCCGTAGCGCAGAATCAGGAGCGAGTGAACTAATCTCCCCAGAGCCTCGTTGGCCCTGTTCCCGAAATCGGCGTGGATGATTAAGGCTTTCGGCGTGCTCTCGACGACGATGTCGCGGTCGGTTGAGAATGGCTCGTCCCTGATTTCCCCAAAGGCCCTCCTCAGCTCCACCTCGCTGAACTCGACCCCCTCCAGAAGCTTGAGCCCCTTCTCGAAGTCGAAAGCCAGCTTCCTCTTCAGCCGGCCGACATCGAGGGCAACGCTGAAGGGAACGGGGATCATCTCGCCCTCCCAGCTCGGTATCGCGCTCTCCAGGCTCTTGCTCTCGCGAACCTTCAAAAGCCTTGCCTCGTCGTCTATTTTGAGCACTATCCAGCTTTTGCCGGACATCACGAAGTCCATGCCCTCCTCCAGATCCATGATAAAGCTCTCGTCTAAGCGACCTATGACGTGCCCGCTTCCAGCATCGAAGACCCTCCACGAGACCTCGTCCGGTATCGTCGAGAGGTTCTCGTAGTAGTACTGGAAGGCCCCCCTCCTCAGGTAGAGAAGGTTTTTCTCCTCGTCGTAGCCTATCAGCCGGGCATCCTCCAAAACGCGGAGAACGTCGAGGTAATCGCTCCAGCTCAAATCCCTGTAAACGTAGGCCCGCCTCGCTATCTCGTAGGGCCTCTCGCGCGGGAGTTTCTTGTACTCAATGAGCAGGCCGACGATGAAGTGGGCCAGAACATCAAGGCCGCCCATCGGCTCGACCGCCTCAAAGCGGCCTTCGAGGGCGTGCTTCGCTATGACGAGGCTCTGGATGTAGTCCTCGACGTTGGAGGTTATGATGTAGCCCTCGCTGACCTCACCTATGCGGTGCTTGGCCCGACCGACGCGCTGGACGAGCCTGTTCACCTGGCGGGGGCTCATGTACTGGATCACGACGTCCACGTCACCTATGTCTATGCCAAGCTCCATCGAGGACGTGCAGATTAAGGCTTTGATTCTGCCCTCTTTCAAAGCTTTCTCCGCCTTAATTCTGGCTTCCCTCGAAAGCGAGCCGTGGTGGACTTCAACCGGTTTTCCCCAGGCCTTGAGGCGGTGCGCCAGAATCTCCGCGAACTGGCGCGTGTTGGTGAATATGAGCGCCCTTCCGTGCTCCTCAACTATCTCCCAGAGGAGCCTCAAACGCGCCGCTATCTCCGGAGAGAGGCTCAGCTCCCGGGCGAGTTTCATGTCATCTTTAGTAGGAGATGGATAGAGCACGCGGAAGCGGTAGTTCTTCCTCCAGCTCGGCTTCACTATAGTATCAGCTTTCAGCCACTCCCTCACCTCCTCCTCGTTGCCTACCGTTGCCGTCATGCCTATCCTCCTGAAGTCCGCTATCTCGGCCAACCGCTCAAGGCCGAGGAGGAGCTGGGCACCGCGTTTGTTGTCCACGAGTTCGGCTATCTCGTCAACAATCACGAACTTGACGTTCTCAAGATGTTTCCTGAGCGACTTAACCGTCAGAATCACGCCCAGCGTTTCAGGGGTAATTATAAGCATTTGAGGAGGGTTCTTCACCTGCTTCGCCTTCCTGTAGGCCGAGGTGTCGCCGTGCCTCACCTCGACGCTTATCCCGAGCCTCTTCCCCCACCATTGAAGTCTCTCAAGCAAATCCCTGTTAAGGGCCTTGAGCGGTGCTATGTAGAGTGCCGAGATTGGTTTAAGCCCCTCTTCAAGGATTTCATTGAAGACGGGCAGAACAGCCGCTTCTGTCTTTCCCGAACCGGTTGGGGCTATGATCAGAACGCTCTTCCCGGAGCTAATCTCCCTGAATGCATCCTGCTGGAGACGGTTGAGCTTCCCGAAGCGTTCCCTGATGGCCTTCCTGAGGAGGGGGTGCATGGTTTAAGGAAGAATCTTCACCTCTTGAACTTTACTGTGTCCCCAAAATGTTAAGTCGAGTTTTCATTTCGTTGATTGTGTTTTCCGGGAACCGAAAAACTCAAAATGTGAGCAAAGCATTGGTGGGTAGTGTGTACCACATTGAGCCGATGATAATGTACCGCTGAAGAAAAGTTAATAACATTCCTTTTCTTCAACTTCTTCAAGGTGTGATGAATGGCCGTCAGCGTGAGGAATTCAGAGGGTGTAAGGCTCCTTATAGAGGAAGTTGCCAAGGCCGTTGGGGTCTCCCCAAAGGAGCTCCTTGAGTATTACGAGTGGAAGGCCAACCTTGAGAAGCTCAAAAAGACCCGAACAAAAGTGACGAAGGAAAAGGCCAAAAAAATCATTGAGGAGTGGAGTAATGAGGAACCTGCAATGAATGAAGAGGACGCAGTCAGGCTTTACTACGAGGCCAGGGAGGAGATAAGGAAATGGCAGAGAATAGAGAAAAAGCTGAAGGAACTCGGCCTCGAATAGTCATTGACACTTCAGTTCTAATAGCTGCACTCCTTTCTCCGAAAGGCCATGCTTTCGACGTGGTAAGACTTCTTGCAGAGGGAAAAGTCCGGCACTACTATTCAGGTTCAACTAAAAGCGAGTACTACAGGGTAACAGCGTATCCAAAAGTTGCCAAGCGAATTCCGCCTGCAATCTCACGGATAAGAATCGACGCCGTTCTGGCAATGTCCACAAGAGTAGCCATAAAAAGATCTTTTAAAAACTCAAAGGCCCTCCTTGAGACGGTTTATGATCCGAGGGACGTTCCATTCCTCGACGTGGTCTACAACTCAAAGGCTGAGTTCCTGATAACATATGATCGAAAACACCTGCTGAAAATTAGGAACAAGAACAAAAAATTCAAGTTGGACGGCCACGAATTCTACATCCTCACTCCCAAAGAGTTCCTAATGATGCACAATAAAGAATAAAACCTAAAGCGCCAAAATCCCTAACTCTTCGTTCCAATATTATCCAATATCCACCCACCCCTGCCCTAAAGGACGAGGCCTTCGGGAGAATGTCCCGATTGAGGTGAGCACGAGCACAAGAGCATCTCCAAAGCGTTCATTAATGGCCTAAAACCTCTCGTTGAGTTTCTTCAAGTACTCTCCCACCTCTCTCGCTCTCTCCCTGCCGAGGATTCCGGCCAACCTCCTGATATTACTCAGACATGCATCCACCCATCTTCTGGTTTGTCCCAAGAGTTTATACTCCCTACCGCTAACTTTATAAGCGATATATCGTCCGATACATCGGTGATGGAAAGTGATGGTTGAGAGAAAGGGCGAAACCTACGACCTGAGCTATGCAAAAAAGGCGATGCTCGTCGTTGTTATCCTCCCGCTCCTCGTCATGTACACCGAGGCGATGCTCACCCCAGCGCTGCCCACCATCCAGAGGGAGTTTGCCATAAACCCCAACGACGTCAGCTGGATTCTCACAATCTACCTCCTCGTCGGAACGGTGAGCGTGGCTTTATTTGGAAAGCTCGGCGATATGTACGGCAAAAAGAAGATGTTCTTGGTTGCTTTGGGATTTTACACGCTCGGCGTTATCCTCAACGGCTTTGCACCGAGCTTCCAGTGGCTCCTCTTCACGAGGGCGATACAGGGCTTCGGCATGGCAATATTTCCCCTCGCCTTTTCCCTCGTCCGTGAGGAGTTCCCCCCGGAGATGGTGCCCCAGGTTCAGGGAATGATAAGCGCCATGTTTGCAGTGGGTATGGTTATTGCGCTTCCTTTGGGTGCCTACGTTACCCAGAACTGGGGATGGCGCTGGACGTACCACTCGGCGGCGCCTTTTGCGGTTTTGATGTTCATCCTCGCCTGGAAAATCCTCCGTGAGAGCCGTTACGTGAATCCAGGGAAGATCGACTGGCCCGGCGTTCTCTTCCTGATTTGGGCCGTCGTGCCGGCTCTGGTTGCCGTGACGAGGGCACCTACCGTCGGCTGGAAGGCGGAGGAAACGCTCCTCCTTTTTGCGGTCTCGCTAGTCGGTGCCTTTCTGCTCCTCCTCTGGGAGAGGAGAGCAGACAACCCGCTGATACCGCTCGACATAATATCCTCCAGAAACCCGGCCATAGTGAACCTCGGCATAATGTTCGCGGCCTTCGGCATTTCCATGATGAGCCAGGCCAACACCTACATCTTCCAGATGAAGCCGCCGTACGGCTTCGGCAAGACCATACTCGAAAGCGGCATGCTCATGACCCCTATGGCCGGCGTCATGCTCATCATAGCTCCCCTCGCCGGCAGGATAATGCCGAGAGTTGGGGCAAAACCCCTCGCCATAACCGGCGCATTGATAGCAAGTTCCGGACTTGGGATACTCGCGAAGTACGCCCCGAACCTTCCGCCGAACCACCTCTGGGCCTTCGTTGGTCTGATAACCTACGTTGGCGCGGGAATAACGCTGATGAACATCTCGCTCATAAACGTGCTCGTCTTCAGTGTCCCGCCGAGGGTCATGGGAATAGCGACGGGAGCGAACAGCCTCTTCAGGAACTTCGGCTCCACCTGGGGCCCTGCAATAGCGGGCACGATAATGAGCACCTACTACATCCTCTTCCACCCGCCGGGTGCTCCGAGCTGGGTGCAGATAAAGGTGCCAACGACCAAGGCCTACGAGGTGCTCTTCGGGACTTCAGCCCTCGTCTACCTCTTCCTCGCTCTGCTGAGCCTTGCCATCGTGGAGGTTATGAAGGGCGGAAAGATACATGAGGTCGAAAATGAAGGGGAGAGGGAAATAAAGGTTAGCTGATTTCTTTTTTTGTCCCTTTTATTCTCCCCGGTATGCCCTAAGGTACAGCTCCCTTATCTCTTCCGGCTTCGGCTCAACAGGGTTGAAAGCTATAAGCCCGTCGCGGTAGGCTTTTTCTGCCATCTCCTCGACCCTCTCGGCGAAGGTCTCCTCATCAACCAGCTCGCCCAGCTTTGGAACGCCGAGCATCTCGTTGAGTTCTTTAACCACTTCAATGAGGTCTTTGGCATTCTGGAAGCCAAGCTCCCTCGCTATCTCCGCGTAGCGTTTCCTCGCGTAGTCGCTTATCTCTGCGTTGAACTCCATCACGTAGGGAAGGAATATCGCGTTGAGGAGTCCATGAGGGCCAATCCACGCTGCCTTGTGGCTCATCGCGTGGCATAGGCCAAGGCGCGCGTTGAGGAAAGCAATGCCTGCCATAGTTGCCGCGTAGTGAACTCTTGCCCTTGCCTCCTCGTCGCCTTTGACCGAGAGAGGAAGCCACCGATAGACGGTCTTTATCGCCTTGATCGCCATGGCGTCGCTGAAGGGGTTGGCAACTTTCGTCGTGTAGGCCTCTATCCCGTGGACGAGGACGTCAAGGCCGGAATTCCTCGCGATTTCAGGGGGCATCGTTCTTGGCAGGCGGGGATCGAGTATGGCAACGTCGGGTGCTATCTCGGGGGTGACTATGTTGTATTTGACGCCGCCTTTTTTCAGCACACTCGCCCCGGAAACCTCGCTTCCGGCTCCGCTCGTTGAGGGTATCGCTATCAGCCTAGTCCTCAGCCTGGGGACCGGCTTCGGCTTCGAAAACCTGTCTATGAAGGCTATCTCCTCGAAGTTCAGCTCGGGGGCATCGTAGAAGACCTTAAGGGCTTTCGTCGTGTCGATGACGCTTCCTCCACCGAGGGCAACCAGAAGGTCTGGTCCGAACTCCCTCACCTTCGGCAGAAACTCCTCTATGACCTCGACGCTTGGCTCCGCCGGAAGGCCGGCTATCGAGAAGACCTCCGCTCCGGACTCTTTCACGTAGTCCTCGGCCTCGCTCAGGAAGCCGTGCCTCTTCATCGAACGGGAAGCTAGGATAAGAACGCGCTCGTGCCCCCTTGCTTCCATCTTCAGCGTTTCAAGGGAGCCCTCACCCTCGATGAGTCTCGTTTTCAGCCAGAACATTGGCATCACCGGTGAAGATTGTGCGCGGAGGCTTTTAACGTTCTCGGAGAAAACCTGAGGTTTGAAACCTTTCGGTAAGGAAATTCTTTAATTTTTGCCGTTTTAGCTTATATTCGATGCTTGTGAGGGGCAAGATTATCGGCGAGAAGGTTACCGCGCCCTTTGAGATTCTAAAGACCGGAGATGGCATCTCCCTTAGGGTCGAACTCTTAGGCAAGCCCTTTGAATACTCTACGGGCTGCTCCTGTCTGGAACCCCTTGAGCTTCTCGGCCTCCTCCTGCCGGCCATAGAGGAAGAAATCGGGGAGATAAAGGGCGTTTTTGTTGAGGAGGTCGTTGAGGAAAAGAGGTCTCCCTTGGAACAGCTTAGAGGGATGCTCTGGGGAAAACATTTTATTGGTTGATGGCTAAACTTTAATCGGTGATGCCATGCCCCTCTCAGCGAGGCGCGTTCAGCTCATGATAACCTACCCCCACCTGAAAAGGTTCTTGAAAAAAGCTCCTTCAATCGATGAAGTTAGGGAGATTTTGAAATCCGTCAAGGGCGAACTTAGCGGTGAGATTCTCAGAGAGAGGGATGAGGAGTGGAGGTAGCGTTTTTTGATACCAGCGCGCTTGTGAAACGTTACCATATCGAACGCGGAAGTTCTATCGTTAACGAGCTCATGGAAACTTATGTCGTGGCTATTTCTGAGCTGGCCATACTTGAGATGACGTCGGCACTAAACAGGCGATTTCTTAGTGGGGAACTCACAAAACGCAAGCTTGATTGGGTTCTTGAAAGGTTTTATTCTGATCTTGAAAACTATGTGGTCGTTACAATCTCAAGCGAGACCATAAGCCTTGCGACCTCCCTTGTTCTTAAACATGGACTTAAAACCCTGGATTCCCTGCAACTTGCATCTGCTCTAAGGATTAAAGATGAGGCCTCGGTTTTCGTTACATTCGATGAAAAATTGAAAACCGCCGCGGAAAAGGAAGGTTTCACGGTTCTTCCTTGAACAGCCTCTTCAAATTCCTCTCGAATGGTGGATAAACGACGCCCTGATCCGTGATTATTCCGGTGAGATACTTGTGGGGCGTGACGTCGAAGGCCGGGTTGTAGACGTCCACATCGGGGGCAATCTTACAGCCACCGCAGGTGAGGACTTCCTCGGGCTTTCTCTCCTCTATGGGTATCTCCTTTCCGCTCTTGAGGCTCATGTCAATCGTTGACAGCGGCGCGACCGTGAAGAACGGTATCCCGTGCTCCTTCGCCAAAACTGCCAAAGTGTAGGTGCCAATCTTGTTGGCGAAGTCCCCGTTGGCCACTATCCTGTCAGCGCCAACTATTATCGCGTCAACCTTCCCCTGCTGCATCACAAAGCCGGCCATGTTGTCGGTTATCAGCTTTAGCGGAATGCCGTCGTAGTGGTACTCCCACGCGGAAAGCCTCGCGCCCTGGAGGACGGGCCTCGTCTCGTCCACCCAGAGGAGCTTCAGGTTTCCGTCCCTGTGCATGACCCTGAGGACAGCTCCAACGGTTCCGAGCTGGACGGTTGCCAAGCTTCCCGCGTTGCAGTGGGTGAGAACGTTCCCCTCAGGCAGGGCTTCGGCTCCGTAGTGCCCCATTCTGAGGTTGGCCTCAACGTCTTCGTCCGCTATCTTCTGCGCCTCCGTGACGATGAGCCTCTTAATCTCGTCGAGCGGGCTCTCAAGGTTTTCCTCCACGAGCTTCTTTATCCTGTTGAGGGCCCAGAAGAGGTTTACAGCCGTCGGCCTCGTGTTCTTGAGCCTGTCGTAGGCCGAGTAAAATCCGTCCATGAACTCGTCCTTGGTTTTGGCCTTCGTCGTGTCCGCGTAGAGAGCTAAACCAAAGGCGGCGGAAGCCCCTATCGCCGGGGCACCGCGGACCTTCATCGTGACTATCGCTTCCGCGACTTGGTCAACGGTCGCCAGCTCTATCGTCTTGAACTCTCCCGGCAAAAGGGTCTGGTCGATCATGATAACCTTTCCCTTCTCATACCTCACGCTCCTCGGAAGCCTCGTGAGTCCCTCAGGTCTATACCTTATCTCCACAGTCATCACCCCAAAGGGTTTAAGGGAGGAACTTAAATCTCCTTCGGTGGTTGAAATGACGCTGAGGATATTCGTGACCGGTCCGGCGGGAGTCGGGAAGACAACGCTCGTGGAGCGGGTTGCTAAAGAAGTCGATCGCTGGGGCTATCTCGTCGGCGGGATGATCACGAGAGAAGTGCGGAGGGGAGGAAGGCGCGTGGGATTTAAGATCACTGCCCTCGACACCGGAGAGGAGGGAACCCTGGCCAGCGTTAGGGGAACCTCGCACCTCCCAGGAGTCCCATTCGGGAAGTACGTCGTTCACGTCGATGAGATAAACCGCGTCGGTGTTTCGGCGATAAAACGCGCCCTTGTTGAGGCTGACCTGATTGTCATAGACGAAATCGGCCCGATGGAGTACAAGAGCGACGAGTTCATCCGCGTTGTGGGGGAAGTTCTGAAGTCAGAAAAGCCCCTTCTGGCAGTTGTCCACAGGAAGATGGCCGACAAGTTCCGCCCCCTTGGAAAGCTCTACACGCTGAGCGTCGAGAACAGAAACAGAGTCTTCGCTGAGGTAATGGACGAAGTTATGAAAGAACTGAAGGGAGTCAGAGATTGAGGCTGTCCTTGCAGCTCTCGCATATCCACTTCTCGCCGCCCTCGATGTAGACCTTGTAGAGCGGGCCATATTGGCCGCAGAGCTCGCAGATGCCGTAGACCTCGGTCTCCTCGCTGGTCTCCTCCTCGGCTCCGCTGGAGTAAGTGTTGAGCGCAGCTAGAAGGTCTGCCGCGGTGACGAAGCCTATCGGCCTTCCCAGTCTAGTAACGAGAAGCCTCCTGATGCCCTTGTCCATCATCTTGTCAATCGCGTCCTGAACCTCGTAGTCGTCCTCGATTGTTATTGGCTTCTTGGTCATGACCTCCTCGACCTTGACGGTCTTCGGATCGCGTCCCTTTGCGACGACCTTGTCGAGTATGTCGCGGTCGGTTATTATTCCAACGATCTCGTCGCCCTTAACCACAACGGCACTCCCTACCTTGTTCTTTGAGAGGATTCTGGCGACTCTGTGGACGGTGTCGTCCGGCTTGACGATGACTGCCTTCCTCTTAACCACTTGTCCCACGGCTATCCTAGGTGCCATTTTATCACCTCGCCAACGGGGGTTAGGAGAGAAACTTAAAAAGCTTTCTTCAAAGACGGCGCCTCAGGAAGTGTGAGGCAAGGAGAAACGTTAAGATGAACGCCGCAACGGCAAGAATTACTGGAAGGCTCGAACTTCCAGGGGCATGAGGAGAAACTGGGGTTATGGATGTTGTTGTCTGAAGCACCGCCCCGGTACTGGTGTTAGTTGCCATGGGTACCAGAGCCTTTTCTGGCGTTGACATAATGGTGAGGTTATTGGCTTCGTAGGCAATCTTCGATCCTGAACCGTTCATCGGAGTCAGTAGGTTGCGCGATACTGCGTACACACCCGCGGATATCAACCCGGCTATGCCGAGGCTGATGACATGAAGCCTCTCAAAGCCAAGAACGGCCTTCTTCTTAACCTTGGCTACGCTCTTCCTTGGGACGAGGAGAATGGGTCTATTGGAGGCTCGGTAGAGCTTAACCTCTTGGAGTCTCTTCCCGTACTTTTTCCCGGCCACCTCGATGAGTCCAACCTTAAGCATCTTGTCTATGTGATACGAGACGGTGGAAATTGGAAGGTCAAGTTCGCGCGATATCTCACTTATCGAGAGCGCCCGATCTTCCACGAGATGAAGGATGGCTATCGCTTTTTCGTTCATCAGAATCTGAGCAAGCTCCTTTGCCTTCTCATCGTGGATGTCTATTGTCTCATAGTCCAAGCGGCGCCACCTGGGGAGAATAGGGCACGGACGTATTAAAGCTTTTCACAGCTTCAAGCTCGCTTGAAGTCAACAGAAAGACGTGAGAGTAAAAGGAAAGGAAGCTTAAATTCACGGCTTCTCAAGGATGATCTCGATGGTCGAGGTGTTTGCGGTCCTGCCATCGGCAGTCGGGAGCTCCTCGGTGCCGATCTTGATCTCCTTGACCCTGACTTCTGGGAGGAACCTGTTCCTGACGATCTCAGCGACGTCAACGGCCCTGCTGATGGCCCTACCGCGAGCCTTGACGCTGACCTCCTTAGCGCCCTCGTTGAACTGGGTTATCACGGCGAGGACGTAGTTCATAACCGGCTTCTTTCCGATGTAGACGACGTGCTCCTCAGCCATTTCTGGCACCTCCGGAAATTTTGTCGTTAGCCTATCGTGGTGTTTCGGTTAAATACTTTTCGGTATTTTCCCAGCTTTATTGGACAATCCTGTGGCTTTAATGGATTAATCGAATGTTCATCCACACTCCTGCAAATTCATGTTAAGCGAAAGGTTTTAAGGCCTAAAAATTGCCATAGATCTGGTGATAATATGGCCGTTCATCCGATTGACTACCGCTACGGGAGCGAGGAAATGAGACGCATCTGGGATGAGGAGAATAAACTCCAAAAACTTCTCGACGTTGAGGCCGCTTTGGCGAGGGCCCATGCGAAGGTGGGCAACATCCCCGAAGAAAGTGCCCGGGTCATAAGCGAGAGGGCGAACACAAATTGGGTCAAGCTTGAGCGCGTCAAGGAGATTGAGGCCGAGATACACCACGACATAATGGCCGTCGTCAAGGCCCTTAGCGAGGTCTGCGGCGAGCACGGCAAATACGTCCACCTCGGCGCCACCTCCAATGACATAATAGACACCGCCAACGCTCTTCTCATCAAGGAATCTATTGCGATAATCGAGAAGGATCTTAAAGAGCTCCGCTCAATCCTCAAGAACCTCGCCGGGGAGCACAAGTACACCGTCTGCATAGGAAGAACCCATGGGCAACATGCTGTTCCTACTACGTACGGCATGAAGTTCGCGATATGGCTGGATGAGATACAGAGGCACTTGGACAGAATAGAGGAGCTGAAGGAAAGAGTCTTAGTTGGCCAGATGAGCGGCGCCGTCGGCACTATGGCGAGCTTTGGGAGTAAGGGGCTTGAGATACAGCGCCTCGTCATGGAAGACCTCGGCTTAAAACCTGCCAGGGTAAGCAACCAGATAATCCAGCGCGACGTCTATGCGGAGCTCATGATGGTTTTGGCGCTCATCGCCTCGACTCTTGACAAAATTGCCCTGGAGATAAGGAACCTTCAGAGGACAGAGATACTTGAAATCAGCGAGCCCTTTGGGAAGAGGCAGGTGGGCTCTTCAACAATGCCCCACAAGAGGAACCCCATACGGAGCGAGAAGGTAAGCGGCCTCGCCAGGGTTCTCTACTCCAACGTCATTCCTGCACTGCTCAACAACCCCCTATGGCACGAGAGGGATCTCACAAATTCCTCCGTTGAAAGGGTCATCCTCCCTGAGAGCTTTGTCCTGCTTGACGAGATGCTCAAGAGCATGAAGAAGGTCCTCTCAGGCCTGGAGTTCTTCCCGGAAAACATTAAGAGGAACCTCTACATGACTCACAACCTCATCATGGCAGAACCGCTGATGCTGAAGCTGACGGAGAAGGGGATGGGAAGACAGGAGGCGCACGAGCTCGTCAGGCAACTGGCGATGAAGGCGTTCTACGAGAAGAGGGACCTCATGGAGATCGCGAAGGAGAATAAAGAGGTCAGAAAGTTCCTCAGTGAGGACGACTTTGAGAGCCTGAAGCCGGAGAACTACATAGGCATGGCACCGCGGATAGTCGATGACGTAATTGCCCATATAGAGGAGAAAGAACGAAAAGAAGGGCTTTAATCCCTTTTTATTTGATTTAACGCCACAATGCTCTTTTTCGGATTCTGGGCCTGGTGATATCAAATGACTCTCAGATTTTTTACTAAATTTTTACTTATTAGCTTAATTATAATTATTTCTTGTTTTTATAGGTTTATTTTTAATATTTTAAATGTTTGTTTTTTATTATTGTTAAATATTAGTTAAAAATTACAATTTAAAAAATTAAATTTTAATGATTTTTGACCACTTGTCATAATATAAATGGGAACGGATGTGCAGGAGTGTTCATGCTGGTGGGATGGCGCTAGGGGAGCATTATCAACTGAGCTTCTCAGAGTGCCAAAAGTTTATTCTAAGATCGGGCTTTTATTGGACAAAACGGGATTACAATTAAAGGTGGTATACATGTGGCGCCGAAGTCCCGGCATCATGACTCCCGGTTTCGTCGAGACCCCTCATAAAACAGTAGGGGCCCAATAACGGCGGAACCTTATGGTTTTAAGTCTTTAGTTATCCCTACCACGATGGAGACCCTTACCCGCTGGTCAGTGCAGATTTAGGAATGTGGGAGGGATAGAATTCAAGCGCTGGGAGCTGGCGAAACGTGCGCATCCTTTGCCCTTTCTATGAACATTGTTGTACCTTAGTTTTGGATATAAGGCACATTATATCCAAAACCGACGTACATTAAGATACATTATCAAGCGAGTATGAGCTTAGATATAGCGCCGCGTTTGCTCCAATCTCTCATTTCTGTGCCCGCTCAAACAAAAGATCCGTTATGTAATTCGTTGCAGGTGTTGAAGGTCTTAAACCGGTGTATCCCCTGATGAAGTGAGCAATTGCCTTAAACGAATGGACAGCCGATAGAAAATCCAGTTGTAATGACGTAGCAGCAAGGGACGTCTGGGGGGAGTCTAGTGGAGAACGCTGGCCTCTCTCGGACGTCTCTCCAAGCTTGTCCAATAACAGCAATAACGCTCGAAGCTGGCGAGAAACAACACTCCCGCAGGTGTTCGTACTAGCTACAGCGGAACTTTCTCATCATTATGGTTATTATAGACTCCCCCTTCTTTTTCTTTTTTACTGGTTCACTGCACTTGTCACATCAGAGCTGTTCACTTTGCTACTCTTTCCGAATAACTATCGTAAATTTTTGGGATTTTTTACCATGATAAATTTGTTTTTAAAACTTTTATTTAACATTCATTATATTTATATCTACTATTGGATTTTTATAATTTTTTATCTTAGTGATTTTAATAGGATATTTAATATTTTTGTATTAACTTTTTATTATAATAAAAATTCACTAGAAACTTTGATAGATAAAGGAAGTTGTGAATTAGGTTAACCTAAATCTATAAATCGGCAGAAGAACAGGCGAATTGGCAAATATTCGGCAATAAGAACTGCTTTTAAGGGAATAACCAACTATAACTCTTCCTCGCCAAGAGTTTTTGGGACCTCGTTTCCCTGGGGTAAAATTATAAGTTCCCTTCCCTCAACCAGCATCTGGGCCACTTTTTTCCTTGCGGAGCTCAGCGCCCTCCACACGGTGCCGCGGGAAACTCCCATTCTCTTTCCAGCTTCTTCCTGTGTCAGCCCTTCGTGATCCACCAGCCTAAGGGCTTCGAATTCCTCGTAAGTCATGAAAATCGGTGGCTTGGGCTGGCCCATCGGGGGCAACGCGGGATAGAAATGTCTAACCTCCGGGACGAATCCTATCATCCTCAGCTTCCTTCTCCTTCCCCTTCCACGGCCCCAGCCGGGTCCCATTCCCATCGGCATGGCTATCAATGACCTTTGAGCTCTGGGGTTTATAGGCTTTCCCCTCCAGTAAGGGTTATAACTCTCTCCATCAAACCCTCGGTGGTGAGAGCTATGGGGTTTCACGTGACCGAGAGGAAGATAGGATGGCACAAGGACTTTGACAGCTCGCATTTCCTTGCCCTGCCCTACGAGAGCAAGTGCCTCCGGATACACGGGCACACTTACAACGTGGACGTCGAGATATGGGGTGACCTCAATGAGAACGGCATGATATTTGACTTCAACCACCTCAGCAGGCTTATCAAGCTCCTCGACCACAGGATCATCGTGAGCGAGAGCTGGGTGGTGGAGAGGAAAGAGGACATTATTGTCATAGAAAAGAATGGGAAACATATAGAACTGCCCGCCGATGAGGCAGTTATTCTGGATAAGCCCAACGTTACGGCAGAGTTCATAGCGGAGTGGTTCGCGGAGAGAATAGCGGAGAAGGCGGGAGATAACGTAGAGAAAATCCGTGTAAAAATCTGGGAAGACCCGCGGAGCTACGCCGAGGTAACCCTTGAGAAGTGACTGTTGGGCTGTTCTTTGTCTTCTCTATTTTCGCAACCCGTAAATAGAAAGACGTCGACTCTTCTTCGAGGCGATCTTATGAAGTGGGTGACCCGTGAACACGTCCACGTTGACCGCGTGGCGTGTCCCTGGCTTATAAAGCGTTTTATTGACCCCGAGGCGGAGTTTATCTTCGTGCCCCGCGATACAGACCCCGCAACAATCACCGAGGGAATACCCTTTGATTTTAAGGGGGTTGAGCTCGGTCATCACGATGGAAAATGCTCCTTCGATGCCTTCGTTGAGAAGTACAACATAACAGACCCCGCCGTTTTGAAGATTGCCGAGATAGTTCGGGAGGCCGACACTCACGTTGAGAATCCCTGGCCCCTGGCGGTTGCCCTCGATATACTCGCGAGAGGATACAGGATGATATGCAAGGATGACTATGAAACCCTTGAGAAGGAGTTTTACCTCTACGACGCCATGTACGCCTACTTTAAGAAGCAAATTGAGGAAGAAAAGGCTTAACAGCCCTTCTCCCTTTTTTCGGGGAGTGCCTCCTCGGTTCCACAGGCCTTGTAGACATTTGCAAGCATTTCTCTAGCCTTCTTTTTGAGCTCGCTGAAATACTCATCCTCGAAGGTTTCCTCTGCTTCGATCGTTAGCAGGTAGGCGGTTTTCATGTATGCCAAACCCAGCTCGCAGTCGAACCTTTCCGCAATTTTCTCCGCGATATCCACGAGGTAGCCGACAAATGAATGTAGGAGCCGCCTGTAATCGTTCTCGAAGCCGTTTTCGCTGAGCCAGCCTTTGAGGGTCAGAAAGACCTTAAACGCCGGCACTTCGACCTTTTCATCCCCGTAGCGGCGGTACCGGATGAGAAGGTACTGGAAGATTGAGATGAGAAACCTTCCAACGTCGGCCTTCGTTCCGCCGTTTCTCTCAACGAACTCCTCGAATTCCCTTAAGCCGCTTTTCCCGCTCTCGAAGAAGGCCATTAGCACCGCCGCGTAGGGTGTTGAGTACTGGGAGAAGTCAACCTCGTCGAATTCCGGAATCTCTGGAAAGACCCTCATTATCGCCCCTTTGATGTTCATTCTTTTCACCCAAACGGTTAAATCGAGGTGCGCTTATTAGCTTTGAGGTGAGTACCGTGAGGTTCTCGAGGGGGAGGAACTTCCTGTTCAGGGTTCCGGAGGGGGAGGAGCTCCTGAAGTTCATAAACGAGTTTGCAAAGAAAAACAACGTCTTGATTGGAACCGTCAGCGCCATTGGGAGTCTGAAAAACCCGAAAATAGGTTACTTCGATGAGGAAGCCGGGGAATACAAGGTCATCGAGCTGACGGGTACCTATGAGCTGGTCTCCCTGACGGGAAACATAAGCCTCAAAGATGGGGAACCCTTTGCTCACATTCACGTTGCTTTAGGAGACTCCGACGGCATGCTCTACGGAGGCCATCTCGTTGAAGGGGAGGTCTTTGTGGCTGAGGTCTTTATACAGGAGCTCCTTGGAGAACTCCTTGAGAGAAAACCGCAGGAGAACGGGCTGGCGCTGTGGGACGTGGAAGTCTGACCTCCTCCCGCCCTAAAGGGTGAGACTTTCAAGAGAAAAAAGTAAACGCCTGCCGGGACACATCAGTAACTTATGGAGAAGAGGGCTTATGCCCCTGACGTTTATTTTTGATTATCCTGAGCACTGCGGAGCAAAAAACCACAATCCCAAATCCCACTCAGGGTATCCAGGCCATTACCACCAGAGGCACCGATTTGGGCAACAGGTATGCAGTGAATGCTACAAAAATTCCCGTGAAGGCAAAAATTTTCCAGGGAATCTTGCCAGGTAGTAGAAGGTGCGTGGAGCTTCACGGGAAAAGTATTTCTTGGACTGTTCTCCGCCACCTGCACTTTGAACCGGACCGGTGGGTAGTATAAAAAAGAGACGCCACCTCAGAAGACTGAGTTAAGTCTTCCCCCATCGACCGGAATCATGGCGCCGTTTATGTAACTTCCAAGCTCGCTTGCAAGGAAGGCGACGAGGTAGCCTATCTCTTCCGGCTCGCCGAGCCTGCCGAGGGGTATCGGCTTCGCGTAGTCGGATAGGGCTTCCTCGACGGTCTTTCCTTCTCTCTCCGCCCTGTCCTTTGCAAGCTGTATCATCCTGTCGGTTCTTATTATTCCGGGCATTATGCCGTTGACGGTTATGCCCTTCGGCCCGAGCTCCTTCGCGAGTGTTCTCACTAAGCCGGCCATTGAAATCCTCACAACGTTGCTGAGAGCTATGTTCGGTATCGGCTCCCTTATGGCGACGCTGGTCGAGTAGATTATTCTTCCAAAGCCCGTTCTCTCCATCGCGGGGACGAGGGCTCTGGTGAGATAAACCGCTGGATAGAGGAGCAGCTCAACGGCCTTCTCCCAGTCCTCCATATTCATCTCCATGAAGTAGCCCGGCTTTGGGCCACCGGTTGAGAAGAAGAATACATCAGGCTCTCCGATGTCCACAATCTCTTTAACGGTTCTCTCAAGGTCTTCCCGCTTGGTTAGGTCGGCAACTATGTAGTGGACTTCAACGTCGCTCTCGGCTTTAATTTTCTCCATAGCTTTCTTCAGGTTTTCCTCGCTTCTCGATAGTAGTATCACGTCCGCTCCAGCTCTTGCCAGAACCCTCGCGACGCCGAAGCCGATGCCTTTGCTTGAGGCCGTTGTAAAGGCTAACCTACCGGAAAGGTCTATCCTGAGCATACCGATCACCGCTATTTGTTAATCCCTAGTCCCTAAAAACCCTGCTTTTAGGAGTGTTCCCATCAGGGAGTAGTGCCAGATTACCATAGCGAAAATTCCAATGAACTCGGCGATAGCAACGCCGCTGAAGGTATTAAACGCCCATCTCGCGAGGAGAACCTCGGCGGTGAAAAGCAAAACCGTGAAGGCTCCAAACTTCCGCATGCCTTCGAGCCATAGGCCGGCTCCTGTTATCAGATACCCGACGCTTCCGGCCAGAAAGAAACCCCAGCTGACGTGGTAGTGAGGCTCAGTCCCCTCCGGGAAGAGCGCCACCCCGGCCAAGAAGGCCAGTCCGATAATGAAGAGGGCAATTCCAAGCCTGAAAACCGTGTTTTTAACTTCATCAAACAGGCCTACCGCGTAATAAATGGCAAGGATCGCGGAGATGAATAACGGAACGTTCATCACCCAGCTGTACGGGAGGCCGACCTTTCCCAGGTCGCTTATCGCGTTGTCCGTGAGCCTCCACCAGGGGCGGTTTATCATGATTGCAACGCCTATCCCGCCAAGGGCTATTGGGGGAGAAAGAATGCCAGCCCACAGCTGGCCCTTTTTCATTCCCGGCCACCTCAAGCATCTTCGTGTTCTAGGTATAAGAAGTTACTCATTCCCGAAAAGGCACTATAATGGCTTTCCATGCGTTGAAAGGAGAAGAGACAAGGAGCAAACATGAAGAAAAGATTTACCGGTACACTCTTCCTGTTCCCCTGCCCATGCCTCTGCCCCTTCCTATGCCACGGCCCATTCCTCGTCCCATACCTCTTCCCATTCCTCCGCCGGCTCCACCTTCAGGACCAAAAACGGCCCCGGTGAGCTCACCCCTCAGGAAGGCTTCGACGGCTTCTCTGACGGTCATCGTGGCCGGGGCCGAGACCATCCTTATGCCAGCAGCTTGAAGTACTCCCGATGAGTTGGGCCCAAACTGACCCGCTATAACCACATCGGCACCATTGTCTATGACGAACTGCGCCGCGGTAACTCCTGCTCCCCTTGGTTGGCTGTAGCCCGGGTTCTGAACGACCTGGGCGCCGGTTATTTCTCCGTTTTCGACGTCAACTATCGTGAAGGTTGGTGTCCTCCCGAATGCCGGGTTCACCCTGTCATCGAGTCCTCCGTTTACGGTTGAGACTATGATCCTCATTCACATCACCTCCTGGAGAATTAGGAAAACCGAACTTAAAAAAGTTTGCATACGCTCAAAATGGCCTCCCCCAGGGCCTGGGCCTCAGGAATGACCTGAGGGCTAAGAGTACTATCAGACCCAGAGCGTATGGAAACGCCACGACGAACAACTTGAACAGGAAGCACAGGATTCCGATGAGGAAGAGCAGGTCGATTAGACCATAAGTGCTCCCGAACGGGTAAAATCCGTACCCCGGCCTGCCGTATCCTCTTCCCATTCCTCTTGGCATTCTCCTTCCTCCGATACGTTCTCAAAGCTCATGTCCATAAGGTAAAAATAAAGGGCTCACCACCAGCCGTAGAGCCAGCGGAGGGTTCTCCTGCTGGGCTGGCCGGTCCATGGGCAGTAGCCGAGCCTCGCTCCCCAGCCTCTGCCTCCTCTGCCCCATCCCCTTCCAAAGCCTCTGCCTCTTCCCCAGCCGCCACCGCGGCCCCAGCCAAAGCCGTAGCCGTAAGCGGGGTAGGCCGGGTAGGCAGGATACGGGCCGTAGGCCGGAGCTGGTACCGTTGGGGTTGCCGGAGCCGGTGCTACTGGAGCTGTGAACTGCCCAACGCTTCCACTCACGACTGCTTTTATTGCTTCTTCAACGGGTGTCCCCGGGGCGACCTGGTAGAGCCTTATCCCAGCTGCCTGTATGGCTCCGAGGGCGTTGGGGCCGACCTGCGGTGCTATCACCGCTTCGACGCCCTCGTTGATTAAGGTCTGGACGGCCATTGGCCCGGCTCCACCTCCTGCCATGGCGGCACCGTTCTGGATGACCTTGCTGTTGGTGACGTTGCCGTTTTCGTCAACATCCGCTATGAGGAAAGCCGGTGCCCTGGCAAAAACAGGGGCGACGGTATCTTCAAGTCCCCCTCCATTGGTGGGTATCGCGATTCTCATCTCAACCACCTCACTTTCGTTCTATTATTTTGTGCATATGCACAGCATTTAAAGTTTTCGGTTGCCCTAATCCCGCGGGCCCCAGCGATCTTCCCCATTGAGCATGATGCTGTGGTGGCCATAAGAAAAGTCATGATGCCGGGGCAGTGCGTGGGGGCTGCCTCACGCTGCTCTTTAATCGTATTTCCTTCTGGTGGCCTCATCGCAGATAACGTACTTCAGTTTTTCCTCCCAGTCTGGCGAGTCCCACGTGCCCAAAGCTTTGTGGGTCATGTAGTATTTCTGCGGAATGGGATGGGTTCCAAGGACGACCTTGAGGCCGTATTTCTCCTCGATGAACCGCTTGAAGTAGTCTATCCAGGGACAAGGGGGATAACCAACCAGAAAGCCCGTTGCGAGGTGGATCACCTCGGCACCGTTCTTTTTCATTTCCGCTGGGGCGTATTCAATGTTCCCTCCGGGGCAACCCCCGCAGGTGGTGTATCCGACAACCTCGACCTCCTGGTCCTTGTATATGCTGAAGGCTCCTTCGCGTTCCCTCAGCGCCCTAAAACACTTGCCGCCCGCGCAAGTGCGGTAGCGGTCGCAAATTATAATTCCAATCTTTACCATTTTCGGCATCTCCCTAAATGTTTAGACATACATCTTAACAAAAAAGTTGGCTTAAAGTTTTTGTATGGATGCCGTTTGCTCATCCGTGACTCAGGGGATAAAATCGACTACCCCTTCACGAACCTGCCGTCATCCTTGGCCTCTGGAAGCTTGTGAACGTTTCGCTCCAGCCAGCCCTTTCTCTCAACGTCCCTTATGTCGAACTCCGGAACGTATGGCTTTATGTCGAGCAGGGGCGTTCCGTCAACTATGTCGATATCTTCAACCTGGAGCATGTTCCCCTCGACGCCGGTGAGTCTCACTATCGAGATGCCTATCGGGTTCGGTCTGCTGGGGGCACGGGTGGCGAAAACCCCGTGTTCCTCGTCGTCCATGTAGGGCCTAACGAGGAGCTTTCCTGGCTCCACAAGGTGGAAGTGGTAGATTAATATGATGTGCGAGAACCCCTCGATGTCCTTCAGTCCGGATGCGTACTCCGGGAAGACCTCAACGGTTCCTCTGACCCCTTTCGCCGCCGAGGGCTGTATTGGAACGCCCTTTGGCTCATTGAACGGGCTGTGGATGACTCCAATGGGTCTGTATGAGATCTCTCAATTCTATCCCCCAGTTCCCATTTGAATGCGACCTTAAATCCTTTTGCACTATTGATCAGCCACTCTCTCCCCGGAAGTACGCGGCGTTGGTTAAGCTATCTTGTTTTACTTTAAGCTCTTTTGTTTACGTAAACGTTTAAATTCGAACTTCAAACTTCTTTTCGGGTGGTCTAATGAGGGGTGTCAAGGCGCTGTTCCTCATCCTGGTACTCGTCGGGGCGGTTCTTGCGGCAGGCTGTATGGGCTCTACAAACGCCTCGGAAGATAGGAAGTCCTTTGAGGGTCAAACCCTCACCGTCTGCTCCGGAGCGGGTCTAATGAAGCCGATGAACGAGCTGATAAGCCTCTTCGAGAACGAGACTGGCGCGAAGGTTGAGGTGCACTACGGCGGGAGCAGTGAAATCTTCGGCGTCCTGCAGACGACCTGCGGCTGCGACGTTTTCATCCCCGGGGCCTGGTACTACACGGAGGGGGCGATGAAGAAGGGCTACATCCTCAACGGTACCGTCAGAGACATCACGGAGCACATCCCGGTTATAGTGGTTCCGCAGGGCAACCCGAAGGGGATTCATTCTCTCGAAGACCTCGCGAAGCCGGACGTTAGAGTCGTCCTCGGCGACCCGAAGGCTGCTGCAATCGGCAAGGTCTCAAAGAAAATCCTCGAAAAGAACGGTCTCTGGGATGAAGTGAAGCCCAACGTCGTGGTTTTCACGCCGACCGTCAATCAGCTTCTCATCTATATATCCACCGGACAGGCCGATGCTGCGATAATCTGGGAGGATATGGTTACGTGGGCGCAGTCCAGGGGCAAAATTGAGGTTGTCCAGATACCACGGGAGCAGAACTCGATTAAGACGATTCCAACCGCGGTAACGACCTGTGCGGAGAAGGACGGCCACATTGAGGTCGCGAAGACCTTCAACGAGTTCGTAGCGAACCACGCAGAAATCTGGAAGAAGTGGGGGTTCAGGCCATGGAAAGGCTGAGCTTCAGAGCTTTGACGATTTTCGTGGCCTTTCTTTTCACGTTTTTCCTCTTCGTGGCGATAGCGACGCTCTTCTTCGTGCCCAGGCCGGCGGAAATCCTTGAGGCACTGAAATCGGAGGAGATGGTTTGCTCCCTCAAACTCTCGCTCATAACGGCATCAATCTCAACCCTTCTCGTCATCCTCATCGGGATCCCCATAGGCTACGCCCTCTCTCGCTTCGACTTCCCCGGGAAGAGTGCGGTCAAGTCAATCCTCGACCTGCCGATGGCCTTTCCAGAGCTTGTCCTCGGTCTCGCTCTGCTCCTCCTCTTCGGCAGGACTGCCCTTGGGGATGCCCTGAGCGCCCTTGGGATAAATGTGGTCTTCACGAAACTCGGCATAGTTGTGGCCCAGTTCTTCACTGCTCTGCCCTATGCCGTCAGGGTGATCTACACGACCTTTGAGGGGATAAGTCCGCGCTACGAGCTTGTCGCGAGGAGCCTCGGCTACTCCGAGTTCGAGACCTTCAGGAAGGTGACCCTGCCTATGGCCAAGGATGGCCTTTTCGCCTCGACGATAATCTCGTTCGCGCGTTCAATGGGCGCCTTCGGTGCCGTCCTGATACTCGCCGGCGGGAGCTACATGAACACCGAGATACTGCCGGTGACGCTCTACCTCAATATCTCCTACGGCAACATCGGCATGGCAATAACAAGCGGAATCGTCCTCGTCGTGGTCTCATTCCTCGCGATACTCATCTTCGAGAGGCTGGAGGGTGATGAGCATGGCCCTGTTAGAGGTTGAAAACCTGGGCATAGACCTCGGGGACTTCCACCTCAGGGACGTTTCGCTCTCGGTTGAGGAGGGGGATTACCTGACAGTCATCGGGCCAACGGGAGCGGGAAAGTCAGTCCTCCTTGAGGCTATAGCGGGCTTTTACCCCCTCCTTTCCGGCAGGGTACTCCTCGACGGCCGGGACGTGACGAAAGAACCGCCGGAGCGGAGAGGAATAAGCATAGTCTATCAGGACTACATGCTCTTCCCCCACATGACTGTCTTCGACAACATCGCCTTCGGCCTTAGAAAGAGGCTCCCCACGGGGGAAATCGAGAGGGAAGTGAGTCACATCGCTCGCGAGCTCCACATCGAGCATATTCTCCACCGGAAGCCCGGAACGCTGAGCGGCGGAGAGCAGCAACGCGTTGCCCTCGCGAGGGCCCTCGTCGTCAGGCCTAAGGTTCTCCTCATGGACGAGCCCTTTTCCGCCCTGGATTCGAAGACGAGGGAGAGACTCCGCTCGCTGGTGAAGGGGGTCATAGCGGAGTACGGCACGACGGTGATCCACGTCACCCACGACTTCGAGGACGTCTTCGCCCTGGCAAAGCACGTCGCCGTGATGAGGGACGGCAGAATCGTCCAGTTCGGAACACCTGAGGAAGTCTTTTCAAGGCCCGGAGATGAGTTCATAGCCGATTTCGTCGGGACGAACCTGCTCCGCGGAACCGCCGGGAGGAAACGCGATGGTCTTACCGCGGTTAGAGTCGGCGACGTAATCCTCTACACCTCGGACGAAGCGGAGGGGGAGGTTATCCTCTCCCTACGGCCGGAGGAGATAATACTCGCGAGGGAGCCCGGCGAGTGCTCCGCCCAGAACGTGGTTCCCGTAATGATTGAGTCCATGGAAAGACGGGGTCAGCTCGTCTGGCTCTCTCTGGTCTCGGACGGCCTTTCGCTCCGCGCGGTGGTGACGCCGAACGCCGTGGAGCTCCTCAAAATAAGGCCTGGAGAAAAGTTCTACGCCCTCTTCAAGGCGAGTGTGCTGAGGGTGATTGGGTGAATCCGTGATCCTCCCGTGCTTTTTTCCTTCCTCCAAAGTTCGGACGAACCCTGGTCAGAACGTTAACTGATTATCCATTTTTGAACCGTAATGTTTAAAGTGTGTATAATTCACATCAAAAGTGGAATTAGGTTAGGCTAATCTAACTCGGAGGTGGTTTCGGTGCTCGTGAAACTCGGGATTCCCTGGATCGGAGGGATAATCCCCAGGGGGTTTCCTTCCAACACTTCGACGCTTGTGAGCGGTCCCGGCGGCTCTGGAAAGCCCCTCATCGGATATATCTTCGCTTCCGGCTGGCTTAAGAACGGCGGGAACGTGGTTTTCCTGCTGACGAGTACGACGCTTGAGTACCTGAGAAACACTATGGGTCTCCTCGGCGCCGACCTGGACGACTACGGGAGCAGGGTCTTCTTCGTGGAGCTCGATCCAGGCATAGAGGGCATTGAGATCGTCTCGGACGAGCACATCAGGGCGAACTTTGTAAAGCCTGAGATATGGGACGAGGCGCTTGCGCTGGCGAGCGTTTACCTCAGCAACGTACCGAAAACGATAGCCCCCCTCGGAACGATGGTCGTCGGCGCCGCCCTCAACCTGCTGTTCTTCTCCCCGACCTACGGAAGGGCCATTCACAGGAAGATAATGGATACACTAGCGTCGAACAAAACAAAAACGTACTTCTTCACGGTCAACACCGACGTTTTCAGGGATATGGTGGAGGAGCTTGAGGGGGCCGCGGACAACCTTATGTTCAGCAGGATGGAGAAGCCCATGAGGCTCTTCTTGAGAGTCGAGCGGGTGAAGTGGGCGCCCTTTGAGCGGAAGGAGGTCGAAGTTCCCCTTTCTCGTGAAATCCTTGATGAAATCAGGGAAGAGGCGGAGAGGGGTAAGAAGAACCTCATTCCCGCGATAAAGAGGCTGTGAGGTGGGAGCATGAGGTTCGGCTTTTGGGGGTTTGAGTTCGAGCTTCCCGCCTTTACCCTTCTTTCCGGCCCGATGGCCGCGGCGAAGCCCCTCTTCGCCCAGAGATTCATCGTCGAGTTCCTGAATGTGCACCCGGAGTATGACGTCCTCTACTTTGCGACCAGTTCACCGGTCTGCGGCGTTCTCAGGAACCTGCGAATTTTTGGCATGGACGACGAGGGAATCCGCGGGATAACCTTTCTCGACTACCAGCCCTCGTGCGCCCAAGTCGAAAGGGCGGACGCCGGCTACTACATCGGCAACTTCTCGGAGCCGGAGCAGCTGAAGCGCGCCCTCGACATGGCTGATCAAAAAAGCATAGTCGTTATTCCGTCGTTTACTCTCCTCCTGATCGGAAGCGGGGAAAAAGAGCGGCTGGTGGATGTTCTCCTGGATTGGCTTGGAAGGGAGAGGGTTGTATCCTTCGTGGCCGTCAACTCTGCGATGTTTGGGGACCACAACAGGAAACTCGCCGAGAACGCGGATAACGTCCTTGAGTTCCTTAAGAGGAGGGATGAAGTTTACATCAGGCCGTTGAAGTTCCGCGGAAGCGCGCCTCGGGAGGATATTCCCTTCGAGTTCCCGCGCGAAATGTTCGAGGGGACCAAGAAGGAGGTCGCCGAAAGAACGGCGAGGATAATCCGTGAAAAGAAGGTGGGAAGATGATCCTCATAGACGAATACTTCAGGCATTACCCCGCCCGGAAAAAGGTCGCCGAGTTCCTGCTCAGGCACGGTATCGAAATCCGCAACGGTTCGATGCTCCTTGACGGGGTCGAGCTCCCCATAACCGAGGTTGCGAGGGCGACGGGGGTGACGAGAAAGGTCGTGTACCTCACGGTTGAGACTATAGAGAACACTAACGCCCTCCGGCTTCTCTTTGAGAGGCTCCGCCCGGAGCTGAGAATCGAGGATCTCGCCCCCGCCATGAACTGGGAGGTGCTGGAGCTCAAACTGGCGGATGATGATGGAAGGGCATTGCCCGCCGTGCTGGACGTCCTTTTGAGGGACGGGAACAGGCCGATATCGGTCAGGTTCGGGAACCTTCCGGGGGAAGCGCCGTACTTCTCCATCGTCGTGGAGAGGCCGATAAGCGGGGAGGCGATTTCCAAGATCGAGGGGATAGGCGGAATCGAGAGGATGCTCATAAAAACCCCGGAAAAAGTCAAGACGAAGCTGGTGTGTACCTTCTGTGAGGTCAAGTACTGTCCGAGGAGGCTCTCTGGGGGCGTGGAAATTGCGGATTAGGGGCTTTGAGGGGCTCCGGGATGGAAGCCTTCAAAATGGAGCTGATATTTGGGTGTGATGTTATGCGGATCCTCGTCCTCAACGACAATACCCCAGGAAAGGGCTTCCTCAACGACTGGGGCTGGAGCGTTCTGGCTGAGGGAAAAAGCCGCTTCATATTTGATGCGGACACTAAAAGGGAGATTCTCCTCCATAATTCCAAGGTACTGGGTCTCTCTCTTCAAAACCTTGATTTCGCTGTGCTAAGCCACTGGCACTACGACCACTACGGCGGTTTCCCCATAGTAGGGGAGCTGAATCCGGGAATTCCTCTCTACGCCCCGCCGGGAAACGGGACGATGGTGAGACAATGGGGGCTCCGGGTTAGGGAGGTGGCAAAGGCCGGTGACCTTGAGGCCGGGGTTTGGACTTCGGGGCCCTTAAACGGTTTTGAGCAAGCTATCGGGGTTGAAACTCCTTCAGGCCTCGTTGTCATCGTTGGCTGTTCCCATCCGGGCGTTGATGGGCTCACCAAGGCGGTCCTTGAGGTTTCTGGCTATGGGAAAGCCCACCTCGTAATTGGTGGTTTTCATTACCCCTCGGCCAGGACTCTCGATAGGTTGTCGGAGTTGACTGAGTTCATAGCTCCTGCCCACTGTTCTGGGGAGGATGCGAAGGCGTACGTGCGGAGGAAATATCCTGAAAAGTTCATTGGAGTGAGAACGGGGAGTGTTCTGGAAATCTAAGCACCCCTTAACAAAAATTTAAAGAAAGAGGTGATGTCCCATGGCGTGGAAAGTTGTTTCACTCTCGAGATACCCTCGGGACGTCTTTAACCGGGAGGTATGAAAAAATCGAAAGCACCCCAAGGATGAGGTATGAAGTCACGTCATCCAGTGGGTCCCAGCCCGCGAAGTCCTCGCTGTGAATGATGTAGGTCTCGATCGCATCGGCCCCCATGGTGAGCAACGCAAGGCCACCCAGCGCCATCCCAAGCAGTGCCCCCACGTAGATGTAAGCCACAGCCCTTCCGTCGTTTTCGAGGGCCCTCTTGAGGCCCACTAAATAGACCGCGCTTATCGTAATGAGTGCAAGGCCCGCGAAGAGGTCGCCCGTTGGAGATACTCCAAGCTTTATTTTCCACCCCAGCCAGCTCAGACTTTCGATGACACCGTAGATCAGGTAGAGGAGGCCAAAGATGGCTCCGATGATCTCTATGGTTTTGAGATCCACTTTGCCCTTCATGCCAGTACACCCCCTATTCCAACTATCGCGAGGGCCACGAGATAGGCCAAGATTATCTCGTACGCCACTGCGAACAGGGCCCACTTCCAGCCCGCTTCACCCTTTATGACGGCGATTGTTGCCACACAGGGCACGTATATCAGCGAGAACGCCATGAAGGCGTAGGCTGTAACGGGGGTAAAGGTTCCACTCGCCGCTATCGCATGCGATACTGCTGTTTCTTCCCCACCAACGCCGTAAAGCACACCGAGTGTTCCAACGACTATCTCCTTTGCTATGAAGCCGAAGAACAGCGCTACCGCTGCCTTCCAGTCCCAGCCCATCGGGCTGAAGAGCGGCTGAAGGGCATGGCCGAGCACTGCTACCCACGATTTGACCAACAGCTCGCCGTTTTCAAGTGCCTCCGAGCCGAGGTAGCCACTTGGCCCGGTAACCGAGAGCAGCCAGACGACCACTACTCCCCCGAAGATCACAGTTCCAGCCTTCTTCAGGAACTTCTCAGTTCTCGCCCACGTAGCGCCAAGGATTCCCCTCCAGTTTGGCCTGTTGTACGGGGGAAGCTCCATTATGAAGTAGGACGGCTCGCCCTTGAAGATCAACTTCCTGAAGAGCCACGCTATCACCAGCGCGAGGCCTATCCCGAGGAGGTACATGCTCGTTATCACCGTTCCCTCCTTCCCTGCAAAGAAGGCCCCTGCGAAGACGGCGTAAATGGGGAGCCTCGCCGGGCAGGACATCAGAGGGTTCACGAGTATCGTTAGAATTCTGTCCTTTTCGTCTTCGAGCGTTCTTGTGGCCATTATAGCCGGAACGTTGCATCCAAAGCCCATTATCATCGGTATCACGGACTTTCCGTGGAGGCCGAAGCGGTGCATGACCCTGTCCATAACGAAGGCCGCCCTCGCCATGTACCCGCTGTCCTCAAGCCACGAGAAGGCCAGGAACAGGAAGGCTATCGGCGGCAGGAACACAAGGACGCTTCCGAGGCCCGCTATGATTCCGTCCCTCAGGAGGGAAGCCAGGGCATCGTTGGCTATGTGGGAGCCAACGGCATCGCCGAGCCAGCCAAAGAACCAGTCTATGATGTCGCTGAACGGAGCGGATACGTCAAAGGTGAACTTGAAGGTTGCCCACATGATGCCTATGAATATGGGTATGCCGAGGTACTTGTGGGTGAAGACCTCGTCGAGCATCTCAGAGAAGGTCATCCTCTCCTCGCGCGCCACTATCGCCCTCTTGGTGATCTGATCGATTAGCCCATACCTCCCGTCGGCGAAGGCCAGCTCAAGGTCCTCGTACTTTCTCTCAAGTTCCTTCTTTACGTTTATCAGCTCCTTCATTACCTCGTCCCTTTTCTCGCTGCCCTCGATGATGCCCCTGATGCCCTCATCCCCTTCGAGGAGCTTTATGGCGAGCCACCGCGGGTTGTAGTCCCCCGCGAGCTTCCCGTCGAGTTCTATTACCTTTACGAGGCGTTCTATGTAAGGCTCGAAGTTCGGATACCTCAGCGTTTTTGGCTTCCTTCCGAGGTTCTCGGCGATGGCCTTCTTGATCTCCTCTATCCCCTCCCCCTTGGAGGCGACCATCGGGACAACGGGAACACCCAAGGCCTCCTCAAGTCTCTTAGGGTCTATCTTGATGCCCTTCTCCTCGGCCAGATCAACCTTGTTCAGGGCCACTACTACATTGGCCCCTATTTCGAGGAGTTGCAGGGTTAGGTAGAGGTTGCGCTGAAGGTTGGACGCGTCAACGATGTCCACAACGAGGTCGGGTTTTTCGCGGACTATGAAGTCCCTCGCTATCTTCTCGTCTATGGAATAAGCCGTCAGCGCGTAGACGCCCGGCAGGTCAACCACGTGGAATTTCCTGCCCCTGTACTCTAATTCGCCCTCCTTCTTCTCGACGGTGACGCCTGGCCAGTTGCCAACGTGCTGCTTCAAACCGGTTAGAGCGTTGAAAATCGTCGTTTTACCGACGTTGGGGTTTCCAATTAAAGCTATTACGGTTTCACCCATCATTCCACCTCCACGAGGATTTTCATCGCGAGCCCCCTACCGAGGGCGATTTGGGTGTCGTCAACGGCCACTATCAGCGGGCCGGCCATCTGGTTTCTAACGACCCTAACTTCCCTCCCCGGGACGAGGCCGAGTGCCGTGAGCCTCGCGAAGACGCCCTTGCCCCCCACTATCTGGACGATCCTTGCCTTTGCACCCTCGTTGAGAAAGCTAAGGGGTGCCATTCACTCCACCTCGATGAACCTTGCTTCGTCTTTCCTCAACGACAGCTTGTAGCCGCGAACCTCAACCGCTATGGGGTCCCCGAGTGGGGCCCTCTTCAGAACCTTGATCTTCGTCCCCCTGCTAATCCCCATTGCCATAAAGCGGGCCTTTGGTCCGCCGGTTATTTCTTTGACTTTGACGGTTCTCCCAGGCTCAACTTCGCTCAGCTTCATACTCCCACCTCCATGTACATTCATGTGTATTCCACTTAGGTTTTCCTAATAATATCCGAGTAGGCTAACCGAACAATCCCTTAAATAGCTTTCTATTTGTAAAATTAACCTTGGAAGTTTGAAACCCAAGAATTGGGTTAGGCTAACCTAACTAAAATGCCTTGAAATGTTCATTTTTTCATGGCTGAAAACAGAGAGAATTGGTTCGAATAAGGTCCCATAATAGTTCCGAAGGGGAAACAAAGCCACAGATCTGTTCCTTTCTCAGTTTTCGTTCATATGCACGGATTAAAATTTAAAAACTTTTGGGTGATGGTTTTTAGTTATTCTCGGATTCCAAGGAATTCCCACAGCCTCTTAAAGAACTCCGTTTTTCTTCCTTTCTCAGTTACGAAGCGGAGAATTCTCAGCTCTTCGAGGGCCTCACCGTCAATGCTCACCTTTTTCCCTGCTTCCTTTACGTCTCTGCTCTGGGCGAGTGCTCTAACGACCTTCCAGCCCTCTGGAAAAAGACCGTTGAAGTAAGCCCTAAGCCACTTCTCATCAATCGAGCGGACGAAGAGTTCTCCCTCGCGAGAGATGGTAGTAGGTGTGGTGCTTGTGGACCTCGAAGGCCTTCTTAAAGCGCGCTTTGCTCCGCTTTACCGCGCTCCCCGGGTCGCGTTCTATCAGGCCGATTTCAAGGAGGTCGCCGATTGCATCTGTTATGAGTTCAACCGGAAGGCCGCTTATCTTGGCCATCATCTTGGCGTAATCAACGCCCGCCCTCTTTAGATGGATCAGGATGTAGAGGTGAACGGGGAGAAGCTCAAATCCTCGGTATGAACCTGGGCGTTTTTCTCGCGTAGCTTTTCCACCCATCGCCGAACCTCTCCGCTAAGGCTCTTTCCTCCTCCCCTATAAACCTCACCACCGCGAGCCAGTAGACGAGTGGTAGGCCCAGCATAAAGCCTCCGATGGCGAGCGAGAAGCCGGGAAGGATAAGAAAGCCCCAGATTGAATAGATAGGATGTCTGATCCTGGAGTAGCACCCCGTTGTGAGCAGCTCGCCTTTCTGATAGGCCATTGAAACTTGGAAATAGCAGAGGAGCCAGAGTGCTATGCCAACTGTGAGAAGGGCAATTCCCATACTGGAAAACCTGATAAATGGTCTGGAGAGCTTCGAGTTCAGGTAAAATGCGAGGAGCGCGTAGGGAACCGCGAAAAGGGAAACCTTGGGAACTATCCCAAGGAACCTCATCGCTCACTCCTCTATCGGCGGCTTTTCGGCCTTTTTGGCCTGAACTTGGGTATAGAGGTCGTCGAAGTTCTCAGAAACGCGCTGGAGAGCCACCTTCAAATCCCTCGTCCTCGTGAAGAAGGCCACCTTGTTGGTCTTGTCCCGTATTCTCAAAAAGTTCGGCCCCATTCTGAAGGCCGCTAAAACGTCAACGTCGAGGAGCTGACTAACAACCGCCTTGAACTTCCTGGGGTCGCCATGGCCTTCATCATGCTCCTCGAAGTCCTTAGCTTTATTGTGCCTCTTTTCGAGCAGCTTAACGCTACCATCTTCGCAGACCTCGTATATCGCGAAGAACTCCGAGTCCCCGTAGTGGGCATCTATGAGCGTCTCATCGTTTTCCATTCCAAACGCGACCTTCAGGCACCTCATGAGCATCACCGTTTTGAGCGTATGCACAAAGCTTAAAAGCTTTTAGGTTAGCCTAATTCCTGGAGGTGAGAGCTTGCAGATAGCTGTGAGTGGTGGAAAAGGTGGCACCGGAAAGTCAACGGTCGCGATTAACCTGGCGATAGCGCTTAAAGAGCACTACGACCTTGTCCTGGCGGACCTTGATGTTGAAGCTCCCAACGACCACCTTCTCCTAGGCGTGGAGCTGGCCAGCGAGGAGCCGGTTGAACTGTTCATGCCGCGCTTCGACTATGGGAAGTGCACCCGGTGCAGGAAGTGCGCCGAGGTCTGCGAGGAGCACGCGATAATAACCATGCGCGACGGGACGCCCTTCCTGATGCCGAACCTCTGCTCCGGCTGCGCCGCCTGTGAGATAGTCTGTCCGGTTCCAGGGGCGATTCTGCCGGGCAAGAAGCTGATGGGGCACACTTATCTTACAGAGACTCCCTACGGCTTCCCACTCGTCACGGGAAGGCTCCTTGAGGGTGAGGAACGAGCGATGCCGATAGTTTCGAGGGCCAAGAAGCGCGCTCAGGGGCTTGGTAAGGAACTTCTGATGGTCGATACCGCCGCGGGGACGAGCAACACGGTATCGAAGGCCCTTGAGGATTCGAGGCTCATCATAGCCGTCACCGAGCCGACACCCCTAGGCATTCACGACGGCGAGCTGATTCTGAAACTCGCGAAGCTGATGAATGTTCCCGCGATGGTCGTTGTGAACCGCTCGGACCTCGGTGACGTGGGCAAGGTGCGCGAGATTGCCGAGAAGTACGATGCAGAGGTAATCGCGGAGATTCCGTACAGCGAGAACATCATAAGGAGCTACGTTGAGGGGAAGCCAATAGTCCTGACGGATTATCCCGAAGCGGGGCTCTTCAGGGAGATTGCTTCCAGGGTCGTTGAGTTCCTCGGAGGTGGTGAGTGATGCAGATAGCGATAGCGAGCGGCAAGGGCGGCGTTGGGAAGAGCACCATCACCGCTTCGCTTCTCTATCTGCTAAAGGACGAGTACCGTTTCGTTGCCGTTGATGCCGATGCAGACGCGCCGAACCTCGACCTGCTCCTCGGCGTGGAGCGCTGGGAGGAGGAGAGGGAGCTGATAGGTGCAAAGGTGGCAAGGATAAATGTGGAGAGCTGCATAAGGTGCGGTATCTGCCAGGAGCGCTGCCCCTACGACTGCATCAAGGTTATTGACGGGGACTACGTTGTCAGCGAGCTGACCTGTGAGGGCTGCAACGTCTGCGGCTTGGTATGCCCCGTTCCGGGGACGATAACGCTGGAGGAAGTCCGCTCCGGCGTGGTGAGGAAAACAATGACGCGCTACGGCTTTCCTCTTATCTCTGCCCAGCTCGACGTTGGAAGGCCTAACAGCGGAAAACTCGTCACAGAGGAGAAGGAGTGGGCGAAGAAGCTCATGGGCGAGCTCGGTCTTGAGCACATGATAGTGGACAGTGCAGCTGGCATAGGTTGCCAGGTCATAGCGAGCATAGGCGGGGCGGATTTGACGATACTCGTGGCTGAGCCAACACCAGCTTCCCTCAGCGATGTCCAGAGGGCCTACAAGGTCGTCCAGCACTTCAGGCAACCGGCTTACCTCATCATCAACAAGGCCGACTTCAACCCCGGCTTTACTGCCCTAAGGGGGTGGGCCGAAGCTGAGGGAATCCCGATACTCGGCGAGATACCCTACGACAGGGCCATTCCGAGGAGCATGAGCATGCTTAAGCCCTTCGTCGAGGCCTTTCCGGACTCGAAGGCTGCCGAAGCGATGAGGGAGATAGCGGAGAGGGTCAGGGAAGAGATACTTAAGTGATCAGGGGACTCTCCCCAGGGGAAGCCCCACCTCTTTCCCATTTGTCACCACTGCGATTTTTGTGGAGATTGGAAGACCCTCTTGCTCGTTTACAGTACCGTTGAAAAAAACCACGAAATATCCGTAAGAGCCGTCAGTTTCAATTCCCACGGAGTTTGCAGTGTCCACTACTAAGGGGGCAAATTCTCCCTTCCCATCTCCCTCGCAGGAGCCTATCTCTTCTCCGTTTTCTGTGCGGTGCCAGCACCTCCAAGCTATCTCTCCGGTAGTGTTGATGATGTCAAGGTTCTCTGGATAGAAGAGTGAGATGCCCTCAACCTTCTCCACCGCTGCGGGGTTTGACAGATAGTACAGGAACACGACCGCTTTTCCGTCCATCTCCATGTAAATCATGCCGTAGAGGACGTCGAAGTCCTTGGAGTCTGTGGCAACTTCTCTGATTGGGGGAACGGAGAGGTAGAATTTTTCCACATGCCACCCAGAAGAGCTGCTAACGATCTTAGAGCAGTTGGCAAAGGAGTAGGCGTACCTCTGATAGACCCTTCTTACCTTTCCATCCTCGGCCAGTTTGTGTAGCACGGCGAGCGGGTAGTTGGGGTCAAGCGAGGCATTGAATGACTTCATCAGAACAGTCGCGAGGTTTTCAGGATCGTCCACTTCCTTGGCCCACTCTTCAACGTATGCTGGATTCACGAAGGGGCATATCGTGTACGAGATATGATTCGGTAGTTGGACGTTTTCACTGGGATTTCGGGAGTCTGAGAGGGATACGATGAGCCCGGCTGCAATAACGAGAATCATTCCAACAATCAGCAGCTTCCCGAAGTTCATGATGATCACGTAATTTCATCCTATATGCTGTAAATAAAGTTTTTGTTTTAATAGTAATTCCCGACCCAAACCTTAAAAGCCTCCCCGCGTAGTCTTCCCGGTGGTGTGAAATGGCCGAGATGAACGAGATGGAGAAGCTCGCTTACGAGTACCAGCTCCTTCAGGCCCAGGCGCAGCTCCTGGCCCAGAACCTCGAACTGCTCACCCTGGGGAGGAACGAGTTCCAGGCGGTCAAGGAGACGCTGGAGGAACTCAAGAAAGTCGAGGGGGAGAAGCCTGAGATTCTGGTGCCGGTTGGCGCGGGTTCGTTCCTTAAGGCGAGGATAGAAGACAAGGAAAACGCGATAGTCAGCGTTGGCGCCGGCTACGCCGTTGAGAAGAGCCTCGATGATGCAATAACTTACTTAGACGCTCGCATAAAGGAATACGATGAAGCAATAGCCAAGACCCAGGAGGCTCTCAGAAAGCTTGAAGGACAGTTAGGAGAGCTCGCCCAAAAGGCCCAGGAGCTTCAGCAGAGGCAGGCGATGGGCTTCAGTGTGAAGAAATGAGAGTCCTCAAATTTTATTGGGAATTCCTCAAAATTTTGGAGATAACGTTTTAAACTTTTACTCCAACAGGATTTGGTATGAAAAGTCGGGTTAGAGTCACTTCAATCGTGCTTGTTCTAATCCTGCTCGTGGGGAGCTTTGGGTTAGCTGTGCCCAGTATTAACGTGAATGTTCAGGGCATTGGGGCTGGTTCTCAGAGGCTTGTTTCCCCCGTTCTCCAGGGATCCATATGGTTTAACACGGAATTAACTTCCGGTGAGCTCGTTTTCTCGGAAGACCTTCCGGAGGGGACGCGAATTTACGTCTCTCTGCGGGATGCCAGCAACAACACCATTGCCTACAATTACTCCATTGCCCTCACGTCGGATTTGGCCGCTGGAACTATTTTGCAGTATTCTCTCGTCAATCCAAGCGGAGCTAGCAGGGTGGATGTTGTGAAGGCCATTGTTACCGTTATGACTCCCGACTACCAGACCACTTTCACATCGGGCGATATACTAGTCACGAGCAGGGAACTGGGAGTTGGTATGGCCAATACCACAGTCTTTTGTACCCCGATAACCGTTAAGGAAAACAGCGGGCAAACCCTCTACAACTACAGCGTTCTGGTCGTCTTGGACGACAGTGACAATAACAACAACGAGGCATGGAGCGTTGATTGGAACATTATCAACACAACCAACCTTTACTTCACCGATGACGCTGGTAATCCCCTGTATTTCTGGATCCAGCGCCTGGACACCACGAACAGGATAGCCTACCTGTGGGTCAAGCTCCCAGAGCTCGCCGCGGGCTCCTCCAGTACCCTGTGTCTCAACTATGGTGTGTGGCCCAATCCATACCTCAGTTATAACGACCCGGGCAAAGTTTTCCTGCTTTTTGATGATTTTGATGGTTCGTCACTTGATACGAATAGATGGAATGTCCACGGCGACCCAGTAGTGTCAAACAGCGTGGTAAGTCTAAGCAGTGGGGAGTGGATATGGAGCAAAAAAACGGTACCGGGAGATTCATTTCAGATTCTAATTCAGGCGGTGAGATTAAGGCCTTCACCGTTCTTTATGTGGTACGTGGACAGCAGGTCCCTTGCATGGGCTGAGGTTTTCAACGGCAGTTATTTGTTGTACCCGCAGGAAGAATTGGGAGTCTTCAACGTTAGCTCTGGGGAATGGCTTAGGAAGTATCAGATGAGTAACGTTCCTGTACTTGGCTCGGATAACCTTATAAACATAACCGTCCGGCCATACAATTCCACCCACGTCTCCGTTTTAGTTTACGAGGATTCCACACAACTTTCCACTTATATCGTTCCAAAAGAACCCGATGAGCCGATTGGTATCGGTCAGTGGTATTATTATAATTGGCTGGGTAGACCTAGAAGCAGAACATCCACTTACGACTGGATAATTGTCCGCAGGCATGTAAACCCTGAGCCCTCCGTTTCGGTTGGACTCTGGTACTACAAGCTCGTCTTTTACCCGCAGCCTCCTGCCACTGTAACCGCCTCCTCTTTGGTGGTCACTTCACCTGCCGGGACAATAGCATCTTTATCAATCTTTGACTTAAACAATGCCCTGCTGGTGGATAAAAGCGCTTCATCAAGACTACCGATTTCTCCAGGAGCGCCCTTGAATGACACCCTGCCAATTCAGGTGAACAACAGCACAGAAGAAAGAATAAAAGAACTGGCCTCCAACCTCACCCTCCCATCCGATGGGCCATAGCGTACCACTCCACCGTCTTTTTCAATCCTTCCTCTAGCGAGAACTTCGGTTCAAAGCCGAGCCCCTTGATCTCGCTTATATCCGCGAGGCTGTGCCTTATGTCTCCGGGTCTGGGCTTGTCGAAGAGTACTGAACTGTTAGCGCCGGTTATCTCGATTATCTTCATCGCCAGCTCTAGGATTGTCGTCTGCCTTCCGGTTGCGACGTTGAAAACCTTTCCGTTGCTCCTACGGCTCTCGGCGGCGAGTATGTTTGCCCTAACGACGTCCTTCACATAGATAAAGTCCCTCGTCTGTTTGCCGTCTCCGAAGATGACGAGCGGCTCGTTCTTCAGGGCGCGGTTGATGAAGATGCTTATAACGCCCGCGTACTGGTTGGCGCTCTGTCTTGGCCCGAAGACGTTGAAGTAGCGCAGTGCAACGGTTGGAACTCCGTAGAGCTCGTTGAAGACCCGCAGGTACTCTTCAGCTGCTGCCTTAGTCACTCCATACGGTGAAAGCGGTTTTGGTCTCTCGGATTCCTTCAGGGGCAGGTTTGGATTGTCCCCGTAGACAGCCGCGGAGGAGGCAAAGACCAGCTTCCCGTGACCTTCCAGAAGGGCTTTCAGAATGTTGAGCGTGCCGATGACGTTGACTTCCTCGGTGAAAATCGGGTCTCTGACGCTCTCAACGACGCTCACCTGGGCCGCCTCGTGGAAAACATAATCTGCGTGACTTATCAGCTCGGCTATTGATTCGTAGTCCCTTATGTCAGCCTGAACTAACTTCGCCCCAGGGGGGACGTTCTCCTCCTTCCCGGTGTAGAGGTTGTCGATGACTATGACTTCGTTGTCCTTGCTGAGCTCCCATGCGATGTGGGAGCCTATGAAGCCAGCCCCACCCGTAACGACTATCAGCTTGTTTCTCATCGCTACCCCCAGGGATAGTGTTTGCCATGGGTTTTAACCTTTTGCCGGGCCGTCCTGGCATTGTTTAACAAGTTTATGCCTAATTCGAAACCGTTATAAGCCCCCTATTGACTTAAACCTGGGTAAGGAGCCATGCCGAGCTACATCGTTGTTGGCGGTCAATGGGGGGACGAGGGCAAGGGTTCCATCATAGCGTACCTTGCCCTGAAAGACGAGCCTGAGGTCATAGCGCGCGGCGGCGTTGGGACGAACGCTGGCCACAGCGTTTTTATCAATGGTAAGAAGTACGCGGTTAGACAGCTTCCGACGGGTTTCATGCAGACGAGGGCCAGGCTTCTCGTCGGAGCGGGCGTTCTGGTGGACCCGGAGGTTTTCTCCCACGAGCTCCAGCACCTCAGGGACTTCAACGTCGCCGGGAGGGTCGGCATAGACTACCGCTGTTCCATAATCGAGGAGGAGCACAAGAAGCTCGACAGAAGCAACAGCCACCTCCACGACAAGATAGGAACCACCGGGAGCGGTTGCGGACCAGCTAATGCTGACAGGGTCATGAGGCGGGCGAGGCTTGCAAAGGAAGTCCCAGAGCTTGAGCCATACCTAACGGATGTGGCTCAGGAAATTAACGATGCTCTGGACGAAGGGAAGCTCGTACTCGTCGAGGGGACGCAGGGCTTTGGGCTGAGCCTCTACTATGGAACCTATCCCTACGTGACCTCGAAGGACACTACCGCCTCGGCCATAGCGAGCGACGTCGGGATAGGTCCGACGAGGGTTGACGACGTCATAGTCGTCTTCAAGAGCTTCCCAACGAGGGTTGGAGCTGGACCGTTCCCGACTGAGATGGACCAGGATGAGGCTGAGAAGCTGGGCCTTGTTGAGTACGGAACCGTCACAGGTAGGAGGCGCCGCGTGGGCTGGTTCGACTTTGAGTTTGCCCGCTACTCAGCGAGGCTCAACGGCGCGACGATGATAGCTCTTACGATGCTCGACAAGTACGATAAGGATGCCTTCGGAGTTACCGACTACGAGGAACTGCCGAAGAAGGCCAGGGAGTTCGTTGAAGAAATTGAGGAGCGCGTCGGCGTCCCCGTTGGTCTTATCAAGACGGGGCCGGAGCTGGAGCACATAATTGACAGAAGAGATGTGATATGAGAGTTTTCAGAATTCCCAGTTTTCTTCTTCCCCAGCTTGACTCTGATAGGGTACTCAAGTATTTCCCTCGCCCGAGGTTTCAGGGACCGTAGCCTTACCAGAAACTGCCCGTGCCCCATGACGACACCTGTGCGACCGAGGGTTCTGAGTAAGTTGTCTATGGTGAGGTTACCGTAGGGACAGAATATGACGGTGTTCTCCTCTGGAAGCAGGGAGTATTCAAACCCCTGCATCGAAGAATCGGCTATCCTGATGTTGACTTCGGGGCTTTCGGGGGCACTCAGAACCACTTCAAATCTACCCCGTCTCCAGGGTGGCATGTAAAACCTGCCAATCAGCTTTCTTCCACCCCTTCGATCTCCACATCAATATGACCGTCCGCGAGTGCGGTCGTGAGGAGCTTTTTACCGCTGACCCGCCCTCTGCTGGTCATGAAGAGTATCACCGTTCCTCCGTAAGATTCACCGAGCACTCTTACCGCGGGAAAGCTGGCGAATCCCCTGCCAACGATGGCCGAGAGCTTGAATTCCTCTGGGAGGAATTCTATAGAGGATGACTTCTCTCTTTTCAGAACCTGGAAATTCCTCGCTGGGCGCCTTTTTTCTGGATGGCTGAGGAGGGTTATCCTCCCGTACTCGAACTCAAGCTCTGTGGGGAACGTTAAGCGATTTCCTTTTGGAGTGCAGTTCCTTGCAAATGAGGCGACCTTCCTAGGCCCCTCCCCCATCTTTTTCAGACAGAAGAGCGTGAGACCCATTACGATTAGGGCAAAGATTAGGTACAGGGAGATTCCCATGAATGCCTCTTGAGAGGCACCACCGCCTACAAGGGCCAGGAGAATGAGGATGATGACTGAAACAAAGAGAATCAGAAAGGCCGTGATTAGCCGAGTGAGGAATCTGGTCTCATATGCCTCCATCACCATAATCTTCATTGGCACCATCTTCATTCGCTTTGGTGGAGTGTTCTACAAACCATCTCACTATAACTTGATGGAGTTCATCTGCCCATTCCGGGTCCTCGAATATCTCGTGGTAGGCCCCCTCGAACTCCTTTAGCGTCTTGTCCTCAACTTCAAGCTCCTCTAGGAGTTTCCTTGAGCCCTCGGGCGGTGTTATCACGTCTCTCGTGCCGACGATTAGCAGCACGGGAACCTTTATTTTCCCTGCGTCCCTGTGGGCAAGCTCCATGTTCACGAAAATGCTCCTCCCCAGCTTGGCCGAAATCCTGTCGTGAACGAGCGGGTCTTCTACGTAGCGCTTCACGGCCTCTGGATTCCGGGAGAGTAGCTCCGGCTTCAGTCCGTTGGAGAGGACAACTCCCGGTGCGATTTTTCCAAGGAACTTAGCCAATGCCACCATGAAGCCCGGGGTTTCCGGACTTTTGGCAAGGGCCGGCGAGGAAGCGACTACGCCCCGTATTTTATCTGGCCGCGTCTCGGCGTATCTGATGACGGTCAAACCGCCGAGGCTGTGGCCGAAGAGGAAGGGCTTCTCCCCGATTTCATCTATAACTCCGTCGATTATCTCCATCGCCTCCTCGATGCTCGTGTGTCCCCTCTTGCCGGGACTCTTACCATGCCCCGGCCAGTCGAAGGCATAGACGGCGAAGCCGGCATCTGTGAGCATCGAAATGAGCCTTCCATACCTTCCGCTGTGTTCCCCTAAGCCGTGGACAAGAACGACCCAGCCGAGCTTTGGTTCACCGAATTTGGCCCTGTAAACATCCATCTCAATCACCCAACCAGAGCCTTTTTAGTGGGAGAACGTCAAAGTCTTCATCTTCACTCACTACCGCCTGAAGGCCATTGTTCTCTATAACCGCAATGTGAAGGGCATCGGAGGGGCGGAGGTTGTACTTGAGGATTATCCCCCTGGCTGTCAGGTAATCAAAGACGGTCAGGGGGAGAACTTCAACGTAAGGGAGAACCTTTTCGTCTATGAACTCAATCGAAAGCTCGTAAGGGACGCCGTATTTCTTTTTTGCAACGTGGATGGTCTCGTCAAGAACCAGCGGACTTGTGTAAAGGTCATGATTTTCAATCAGTTCGGCGTAGAACTCAATTATCTTTCTCTCGTCTTCGGGCGTCTTGGTTAGGAGGTAAACGAAGAGGTTTGTATCTATAAAGAGCTTCATTCGTCAATCCCCCAGACCTCGTCGAACTCGTCTTCAAGGCTTGTCCCCCTGAGCTCTCCGAGTTTGGCGGGCTTTCCCCTGGCTTTCTTGTGCTTCCATTCGAGGAGCTCTTTAATCAGTTCTTCTTTGCTTTTCTTGGGCATAATTATCAGTCCCTTATCGGTAGGCTCGACTATGACTTCTCCACCTTCATTTATCCCGTAAGCTTCTCTGAAGACCTTTGGAATGACTATCTGTCCTTTTGGGCCGACCTTCAGACGGATACTAACCAATGGTATCACCAAGTATAACTATGGGTTCAACCGATAAAAAGGTTGCGAGGGCAGAAATTTAGGAAGAGAAGGGACTCTCCTTTAGCCTCTCGTTTGCGAACCGGACGATTCTCTTGATGTCCTCCCCTATCGTTTCGGGTTCGGGCTTCATCTGGACGTAGAATACGTTGGTCTTCGGTGTTAGCGAGACGTGCTTGATGTTGGCTGGCCTTGACAGGCTCTCGATTAGGGCCTTCAGGTTCTCCACGTCCCTCCTCTTCTCGTAGAGGGCCTCGTACTGCTTCCCGGCTATCTCGATGACTTCCTTCCTGAGCAGCTCCTCGTTATCTATTCCGGGCCTCATCCGGTAGTAGCCTTTCTGTATCAGGTGGGCCTCCCTTCGTATATCCGAGAACGGCTTGATGACGAGGTACAGCTTGTCGTGCCGGCTCGTTATCAACGCTATCGGGAAGTAGAGAAGGCTGTGCCTCGGAAGGAGTGTCAGGGTGTACTCGAACTTTCTGAGGTTGTCCCTGTGGACCTTGTACTCGGCGCGAAAGCCGATGTAGCCGCCGAGCCAGGTGTAAAGCTCATCCTCGGGTTTGATCACCTCTTTGACGGCCTGTATGTAGTGCTCCATCAGCATGAGGTTCAGCTTCCGCCCCCTGTAGAACTGAAGGGCGGAAATGCCGGCAATAAGGAATATCGCAGCAAACAGTACCTGATTGTCCATCTCAATCCTCCTCCAGCGGATAGTATCTTTCGAGGGTTCGTGCGTCGAGTATCTCAAGACCAGCGACATCATCGAGGGCAGCGACGATGTCCCTTACGATCCGCCAGCGAACGGGCCAGCTGAGGGCGTTCTGAAACGGGTGGTGAAGACCTTCGGAGAGCCGGAGGTATACCCTTACACCATCTTCATCGACGGTGACGGCCTCGACGAGCCCGAGGCTCACTATATCCGCCCCGGTTATGGGTTCCTTCACCCTTTTAAGCCTCTCGTAGATTTCTTCACTCTCCAACTATCTTTCCCCCGAGGGTTCTGAGACGCTCCAGCCCGCGGGGTTCCTCCGCGAAGACCGGTATCCTCACAACATCAATTCCCTTGAACTTCCTTCCCACCTCTCCGAGAACCCGCTCCTGGGCCTCCAGCTTGGCCTTCAGCTCCGGAACCTCTGTCTTCAGCTCCAGAACCTTGTTCATGACGATCATGTTGAAGGGCACGCGGAACTTCCTAAGGCTCTCCCTGGCCCTTTCGGTTTCATAAAGGGGCAGCATCTCCGGGTTCATCACCGCCACGACGCTCGTTTTCTTGGGGTCGGTTATAACTCCCTCAACGAAGGCCACCTCCTCGCGGTAGGACTTAAGCTCCTTCATCACGGCGTCGTCCTGCTCCCTCGTGGGTAGCTTTATCTTCTCACCCTCAACTGTGAACTCCTGCTCCCCGTGTATGTTGGCTATCGCGGCGCGCCTGTCAAGGATGGCCTTCCTTATCTCGATGAGTTTATCCGTCCAGATTAGGGAGATCCTGGGGAGCGCGAGAACGCGGAGGGTTAATCCGGTCGGAGGGGTATCGAAGATTATTACGTCCCACTCATTGCCCTTCACCAGTATTTCCCTTATTGCTTCAAGCGTGGCGTACTCCTCGATTCCCGGGGAGTAGCTCAGGACCTCGAAGTACTTCTCCAGGTTTATGACCGTGAGATAGCGGTAGGTGTGCTTCATGCTCTCCTCCAGGTGCTTGAGGTATGTCTTTATCAGCTTCTCCATGTCGAGCTCACTGGCGTAAAGGTTCTCGGCTATCTTCTTCGGTTTGTCTTTCAGCTTCACCATCAGCACGTCACCGAGGTTGTGTGCAGGGTCGAGCGACACTATCAGCGTCCGGTAGCCCCTTTCCGCGAGCGCCGCAGCGGCCGCCGCCGAACCCGTCGTTTTTCCAACTCCGCCTTTGCCTATGAAAAAGACGACGCGGTAGCCCTTTTTGGGCAGGAAGAACTCCCTCATGGGACCACCTCACGTGATTTCAAACATCCCCGCCAGCTCGCCGAGCACGTCGTCCATATCCACCGCCCTGCGCTGCATCACGTACAGCTCGCGCGTCATGTGTGGCAGTATTCTTATCACGAGCGTCGTAGGCGGGCTGGGGATTCCAACGAAAGCCCCCATGAGTGTGAGCGCGAAGACGTTCTCAAGCTCCCTCAGCTCGAATTCAATGTACTCGGTTGAGTTCTGTTTGAATGCTCCGAAAAAGCCCTTTAAGAAGGCCCTAACGTTCTTCAGAGGGTCTTTTTCTCTGTCCTTCATTTCCATCACCTGAGAATCGAAAAATAAAGAAAAAATTCAGGCCGCGCTCGCGGCGTACTCCTCGCTCGGTCTCTTCCAGGCGACCCAGAAGTCCCAGGCGAGGAGCAGGTTGAGGAGCAGGCTGACCACGAGCGCACCCTTGACGGCTATGAGGTACTGGCCGACCATCGGCACGTAGATGAGGTACCAGATTATCGCCGCCGTCACCGTAATCCAGAGGAAGAGGGCAGGTATTAGAACCGCCCAGCTCCAGTTTCCAGCCCTCTGGACCTTTGCGACCCAAAGTGCAGCGGTCATCATAGCGATACTGGCGAGCATCTGGTTCATCGCACTGAACGCCGGCCAGATGACCTTGTAGCCGGCTCCCCAGGCGAGGTACGTTCCAAGGCCGGCGATGATTATCGACGCGACCCACTTGTTGGTAACGAGCTTCATGGTGCCCTTGCTGGTGTCGGAGATCATTCCAAAGAGTTCCTGCCAGGCGAAGCGGCCGAGCCTCGTAGCAGTATCGAGCGATGTGAGGGTGAATGCTGAGACCCAGAGGGTCGCGAAGGTTTTTCCAAAGGTCTCGCTGACGCCGTAGAACTCGCTGACTGCCTTGGCGTAGCCTCCGAGGAAGGTGCCGAGACCACCGACGTTGATGTAGTTGAGTCCCCACTCGGTAGGATCGCCGCTGAGGCCGGTAAGCTGGACTCCGTAGACGGCTATGGAGGTTATAACTATGGTGGAGAGGAATCCCTCTGTGAACATTCCACCGTAACCCACCATCAGGCCGTGGATTTCATTGTCGAGCTGTTTTGACGTGGTTCCTGAACCCACGAGCGAGTGGAATCCGCTTAAAGAGCCGCATGCTATAACGAGCGGTATCGTGGGCCAGAAGGGCGACGCCACCGGAACGGAGCCGTCGGCGGTGATTCCCTTGATGACGTTGGCGCTCCACATGGTGTACGCCGGGGCAGCGAAGTCCTTGGCCAGGAATATTAGGGCTATGCCGCCGAAGAGCAGTCCGAACCACAGGATGTAGGCGTTGAGGTAGTCCCTGGGCTGGAGGAGTATCCACACCGGAAGCGAGGCCGCAATTATGATGTAAACCATGAGGATTATGTTCCAGTAGTGGTATGCGGTTGTGTAGGCGGCCGAGGTCGGGTCGGTCTGGCCGTCCACGAAGATCAGTGGGTACTTGAGGCCGATCCACACTGCTATGATGAGCAGGATGATGCCGATTATCGTTGCCATCTTGAACTCCATCTTGACCTTGTACATAAGGTATCCCAGTATCACCGCGACGAGCAGGAATAGGAGCGTCGCCGTTGCTGCCTGGGGCGTTACTGTGAGCAGCTTGGCGGTGACGGCAACGAAGGCCGCGACGACGAGCAGCAGGGCGAACCATATGTACACCTCGAAGGATATGCCGGTCTTCCTGCTCATGAGCTTCCCTGCGATCCACTGGACGGACTTGCCATCGTAGCGAACCGATGACATCAGTGCCAGATAGTCGTGCACCGCACCGATGAAGACGTTTCCGAACCAGACCCATATGAGTCCCGGAAGCCATCCCCATGCCATTGCCAGGGCTGGACCCACTATAGGTCCTGCTCCCGCTATCGACGCAAAGTGGTGGCCATAGAGGACAAGCGGGTGGGCCGGAACGTAGTCAACCCCGTCGTAGAGTTTGTGGGCTGGAGTTGGCCGGTTGGGGTCGGCCTTGACGACCTTGCTCTGAAGGCTTTTGCCATAGCTGAAGTACATGGCCAGGTATATAACACCGGCCAGAAGAACTATTACAGCAGAGTTCATGGTTGCACCTCCATGTATATTCTGCGCTGTGATGTACACTTTTTGGATATAAATGCTTTTCGGCAAAAAACTGAAGATGTTTCGTTTTTGAACCTACCGTTGGAAACCGTGCCCGGATTCCAGGTGGAAGTATTTTAAGAAAGCAATGGAAAGGAAAGGGGCTGAGAGCGGGCTTTATTCGAGCTCTATGAGTGCCTGTCCGGTGTCCACGGTGTCGCCTTCTTTGACGAGGATTTTTTTAACCACTCCGTCTTTTGGTGCTGGAATCTCGTTCTCCATTTTCATTGCTTCCAAGACGAGTAATCCCTGGCCGGTTTTGACTTCATCCTCCTCCTTGACAAGGATTCTCAAAATCTTGCCGGGCATTGGGGCCGTTACGGCACCCTCGCTGGCTGGTGCGGGCGTTGCTGCTGGAGTAACCGGAGCGGGAGCGGAGGCGGCAACGGGCGCAGGCACAGGTGATGTTTTTGGAGCGCTGGGTGGAGTCGAAACTCCGGCCACATGGGGCAGGTACCTGAGCGCGCTCAGGTCAACGCCCTCAACTCCTACCTCGAACTCGACCCCGTCCACGTAAATCTTGAACCTCTGAACCGCCGGGGGTACCTCTGGCTTCATCCTGCCTTCCTTCCTCGCCCTGAAGAACTCAAGCGCCACCTGCGGGAAGAGGCAGTAGGTCAGGACGTCCTCCTCCCTCTCCAGGTAGCCGAGTTCCTCAAGCTCCTTCCTGCATTTCTCCAGCGCGGGTTCGAGCAGCTCTCCTGGCCTTACGGTTATGGGTTCCTCCTCCCCCAGAACCTTTGCCCGCAACTCGGGGTTTATCTCCCCCGGCGGCCTTCCGTAGAGCCCCCTGATGTAGTTCTTGACCTCTTCCGTTATCCTCTCGTACCTCCCAAAGAGGATGTTGAGAACCGCCTGCGTTCCGACTATCTGGCTGGTCGGCGTCACCAGCGGCGGCCATCCGAGGTCTTCCCTGACGCGAGGAATCTCCTCCAGAACCTCCTGTAGTCGATCTAAAGCTTTCATCTCCTTCAGCTGGGAGATGAGGTTGGAGTACATTCCCCCCGGAACCTGGTACTTCAGAACGTATGGGTTCACCATGAGGGCCTCCTTGTGCAGCATTCCCGAGTACTTCTCATCGAGAAGTTGCTTAAGGTAGCGTGAGACCTCGTGGATGAGCTCCCTGTCGAGGTGGCTCCCGACGGCCTCGGGCAGGGCGTGCCAGATGGTCTGTATGCCCGGCTGGGCGGTTCCGAAGGCGAGCGGGCTTATGGCAGTGTCTATGTAGTCGGCTCCAGCTTCAACGGCCTTGATGTACGTTGCGACCGCCATTCCCGTAGTGGAGTGGGTGTGAACGTTTACGGGAACGCCGTAGCGTTCCTTTATCTCACTCACCAGCTCATAGGCCTTCCAGGGTGTTAGGAGGGCCGCCATGTCCTTAATGGTTATTACATCGACATCGAGCGCCAGGAGTTCTTCGACCTTTTTCATGTAGTACTCGAGCGTGAACACTTTGCCCGTCGTGTAGGCTATCGCACCCTGAACCTCGGCTCCAACTTCCTTCGCCTTCCTTATCGCTACCTCCATGTTCCTGACGTCGTTTAGGGCATCGAATATTCTGAAGATGTCTATCCCGTTTCTGTGGGCGAGCTCGACGAACTTTTCAACCACGTCGTCGGGGTAGTGCCTGTAGCCGACGACGTTCTGCCCGCGGAGGAGCATCTGGAGCTTGGTTTTTCTGATGTGCTCTCTGAGGAGCCTCAGCCTCTCCCACGGATCCTCGCGAAGATAGCGTATGCAGACGTCAAAGGTGGCCCCTCCCCAGACCTCCATGGAGTAGAAGCCTATTCTATCCATCTTCTCCGCTACCGCGAGCATGTCTTCGGTCGTAAGCCTGGTGGCTATGAGGGACTGGTGAGCGTCTCTAAAGGTGGTATCTATTATTTCGACCTTCCCCATTCTCTCACCCGTGGGGATTTGGAGAAGGAGATATATTTAGGTTGCTGGACAAAATAGGGAAGCAAGAAGGATCAGATGAGCCCCTCTGCCTTTGCTGCTTCTTCAGGCTCCTCGTTACGGTGTATGACCCTAATGAGGGCCTTTATTAAAGGTTCTGGGTTCTCGCGCTGGAAGATGTTCCTCCCAACGACGGCCCCCGCTCCGCCGGCTTCAACGACGTCGTAGACCACCTTCAGGAAGTCAAGGGGGTTTTCGGCCTTCGCCCCGCCGCTCAGGAGAACCGGAACGCCGGCGGCGGCATCGACCACCTTGGCGAAGGTCTCCCGCGAGCCTGTCCAGTAGGTCTTTATCATGTCAGCGCCGCTCTCGACTGCAGCCCTGGCGCCGTACATGACGACGCGGTAGTCCTCTTTCCTGCCGTACTTCTCGTTTATGTACGGTCCGCGCGGATAAGCGAACTGAACAACGGGGAAGCCGAGGTCGTGGGCGTAGCTCGCTATCTCGGCGAACTGGCGCATCATGACATCCTCTTGGGGGGAGCCCCAGTAAACGGTCGCCGCTATGGCGTCTGCACCGAGCTTTATCGCGTCTTCAACGAAAGCCAGCTGGCTCTGGAGGAGCTGGTCGTCCTTCGGGCGGAGGTTCGTCTTACTGGTGAGCTTTATCATCAAACCTCTGTCGGGTTTCACGTCGTTCCCGGCTATTCTCGCGAGACCGGGGAGCATCATAACGCCGTCAATTCCAGCCCTCATAACTTTCCTTATGATTACCCTTGGGTTAACGTGCTCCCAGTGCTCCTCGAAGTCTGTCGGCCCGTGCTCGAAGCCGTGGTCCATGGCGAAGATGAGTGCCCTCCCATCCCTTCGGAAAAACCTTCCGAGACGCCTCTTAATGCCAACGTTCTGATATGCATCCATACTAATCACCGGGAGTGATATATGATTTGGAGGATTTAAGGTTTTCCTTGATGGAAAGTTGTTTAAGCCTGAGGTCGAATCTTTGGTGGTGGCTCAATGGATGAACGGGGAAACCGTGATAGGTATCCGGGTCGTCAACCTTGATGAGACGGATTCCACGAACGAGTACGCGAAGGGAATAGCCCTGGAGGTTCCAGAGGGCACGGTCGTCATCGCGAAAAGGCAGACTGCAGGAAAGGGCAGAAGAGGGCGCTCATGGGCTTCCCCGGAGGGAGGCATCTGGATGAGCGTCATTCTCAAGCCTCCCCGTGTTGATCCGAGGCTCGTCTTCGTTGGAGCTTTAGCCGTTTCAGACACCCTCGCGGATTTTGGAATCTCCGCCGGAATAAAATGGCCGAACGACGTCTGGGTTGCGGGCAAGAAAATAGCCGGCATTCTGACGGAGGGGAAGGCGGGGGAATATGCCATCCTGGGAATCGGCCTAAACGTTAACAATCCCATCCCCCCCGAGCTTCAGAGGGATGCGATTTCTATGATAGAACTGATTGGAGCTCCCCTGCCCTTGGGGAAGGTTCTTGAAAGACTACTGTTCCATCTAAACGCATGGTACCGGATTTTCAAGGGGCGCCCCGATGTTATGATGGCCAAGGTTCGTGAGAGAACGTTCATACTCGGGAGAATCGTCAGGGTCGTTGAGGATGATAATGTTCTTATAGGACGTGTAGTGGACGTTTTAGATGATGGGTCGCTTTTACTCGACATTGACGGACAGTTAAGGAGAATTTTATACGGGGATGTTTCGTTAAGAATCCCCTGATTTTTCTGACGTTTTGACATATATTTGCCCGGAAGATTAATATAGTTACAGCCAGTAGCCTAATATCGCCGTCATTCAAACACAGAGGGAGGTGCTCCGGATGGGGCTCCTGAGAAAGTACCTGAACTATCCGGTTCTGTGGAAGATACTGTGGGGATTAATCCTCGGTGCAGTTTTTGGTTTGATTATGGGCTACTTTGGCTATGCAGACTTCGTCAAGACATACATCAAGCCGTTTGGTGACCTCTTTGTTCGCCTGTTGAAGATGTTAGTGATGCCAATAATCCTCGCATCGCTCGTCGTCGGTGCCGCCAGTATAAGTCCAGCAAGGCTAGGAAGGGTCGGTGTGAAGATAGTGGTCTACTACCTCCTCACATCGGCCTTTGCCGTGTTCTTCGGCCTGCTGATGGGCAACCTCTTCAGGGTCGGAACGGGTATAAGCCTTGGAACCGGTGAGGGAAAGGCCATAGAGACGACGCCGCCTTCCCTTGTGAAGACCCTCCTGAACATAGTACCCACGAACCCATTCGCGTCCCTCTCCAACGGTGAAGTGCTACCCGTGATATTCTTTGCAATAATACTGGGCATAGCGCTGACTTATCTGATAAACAAGGATGACGAGAGGCTCAGGAACGCGGGAACAACGCTCCTCAGGGCCTTTGATGGCCTTGCCGAGGCAATGTACATAATAGTCGCGGGCGTTATGCAGTACGCTCCCATAGGTGTCTTTGCCCTCATAGCCTACGTCATGGCCTCCCAGGGGGTTAAGGTCGTTGGACCGCTGGCCAAGGTCGTGGTTGCGGTCTACCTCGGCCTTGCAGTACAGATACTTTTGGTCTACTTCGTCCTGCTCAAAATCTTTGGCATCGATCCAATCAAGTTCATTAAGAAGGCCAAGGATGCGATGCTTACCGCCTTCGTAACAAGGAGCTCCAGCGGAACCCTGCCCGTTACGATGAGCGTTGCCGAGGAGGAAATGGGCATCGACAGGGGAATATTCTCCTTCACCCTCCCCCTGGGTGCCACGATAAATATGGATGGAACCGCACTTTACCAGGGTGTCACGGTTCTCTTCGTTGCCAACGCCATCGGGCATCCGCTCACACCGAGCCAGCAGCTCATCGTCGTTCTAACAGCCGTTCTGGCCTCTGTTGGAACCGCCGGTGTTCCGGGAGCCGGAGCGATAATGCTCGCCATGGTCCTCCAGAGCGTCGGTCTCGACCTGACCGCTGGAAGTCCCGTTGCTTTGGCCTATGCTATGATACTGGGCATTGATGCCATCCTCGACATGGGCAGGACGATGGTCAACGTCACCGGCGACCTTGCGGGAACGACCATAGTGGCCAAGACGGAGGGGGAGATAGACTTTTCCAAGTGGGAGCAGTGATCTTTCATCCTTTCTGTTCTTTCTTGCCTTTTGCCAGCTTTTTCTTTCCCTACTTTTGAGATAAAGTTAAATACTCCGGTGCGGCGCTAGTTACCAGTACAGATGGAATGGAGGTAGTGTGTAATGAAGAGATTGCTTGCGGTGCTTTTCGCCGCGATTCTACTGACACCTCTCATTGGCCCAAATCTCGGGCTTGCGGAGGATTTTCAACCGAAGACGTACAAGCAGGACTTCGTTTTTACAATAGTCATTCTGCCCAATGGGGACGCAAACATAACAATGAAGACCGTCTGGCTTGGGCCGAAAGAGGAAATACAGAAGCAGATAGAAGAGATCCTGAATGAGACCCAGAACGGCAACATGACTATTGAAGAGGCCATAGCGAAGTTTGAGGAGGAGCAGCTGCAGAGATACGTTCAGAGCCTCACCCAGTCTGGAATGAGCCTTGCCAACGAGAGCATAAAATCTTATGGCATCGAGGAGGGCAACAACATAACCATAGTTTTCAACGCAATAGCCATGAACTTCTCAAAGTACTACTCCTACGGTGACTACTGGGAGGTTCACCTTGACCCGACCAGGGGCTACGCGACGATAAACGTCCCCGACACGGGGCTTCCCTTTGCCGTTGACATAAACAACACCTTCATCATAAAGCTCCCCGAGAACGCAACGCTCATAGAGTACCCGAAGGCCTTCGCCCAGCAATACAACGCGAGCAAGTTCTTTGTAACTTCAAAGGCTGAGGGGAACACCGTGGTGGTGAAGTCGTACATCTATCTTGAGCCCTTCTTACCCCCCGATGGATACAACGCGCTTTTCGGAAGTTACAAGGACTATTACATTCGCTACAAGGCGCCATACAAGGGTGAGGAACACTACCAGAGCAGTGTCATGAACGAGTATGTCACGCTGGACGTATACAACAACGGTAGCGTCAGGCTTCATATGAGGGACGAGTATATCGAACCCAAGTCCGAGGTCGAGGCCAGGAAGGCCGAGATAATCTCCTACGGCGTTGAGAACGTTACTGAGTATATACTGAGAACGTACTCGATAGCGCTCGGTTATAGAGGTGCCATCGTTGACGATGGCAGGGTCAAGATACTCGGGCTCAACGAGACAGGTGCGCCTTTGGTGATAGACGCCGAATACCTGCTTAGGAACTTCACAACGTTTGAGAATGGCTCGTACGTTTACCAGTTTGATCCAACGCTCGGGCTGGCAAACGGGCTCACGGACAGGCTTGAGTACGGGGTCAATCATACACTATACCTCACGATAAACCTCCCAGATGGAGGGAAGTTCCTTGAGGTGCCGGACAACATAAGCGAGAACCTCAACGGCAACAGGTTCACTATGACCGTGCTGCGGGAAGGAAACAGCCTGAAGATAACCTCCCACGTTTTCCTCCGCTACGGTGCCCCGGCCGAAGACGTCACCAAGATGCTCTCCAACTACACCACGGCGACGATAAGGTACACGATTCCTGGCGGGACGAAAGGAGGCCCGACCGAAACCCAGCGTATGGCCGCTGTTGCGGCCGCGGTCATCCTTGTAGGCCTGGCAGTGTTCTTCTGGAAGAGGCGCTGAGCCTTTCCTTTTTTCGATATTCATTTAAATGCCTATCTCCAACACTTCTGAGGTGGTAACGGTGACTCGCAAGCTCTACTACGAAGATGCCTACCTGAAGGAGGCAAAGGCAAAGGTTTTGGAGGTCAGGGACAACGCCCTTCTCCTCGACCAGACTATATTCTACCCGACCGGCGGCGGCCAGCCCCACGACAGGGGAACGATAAACGGCGTTGAAGTTCTCGACGTTCACAAAGATGGCGAAAACGTCTGGCACGTGGTGGCTGAACCCGAGAAGTTCAATCTTGGCCAGGAGGTCGAGCTCAAGCTCGACTGGGACTACCGCTACAGGCTCATGAGGATCCACAGCGCGATGCACCTGCTTGAGCACGTGCTGAACGAGGTCCTGCCCGGTGAGTGGGAGCTCTACGGCAGTGGAATGAGCGTCGAGAAGGGCAGATACGACATACTCTATCCGGAGAACGTGAATAAGTGGAAAAACGAGATAATCGAGACCTTCAACCGGCTCGTCGATGAGGGCGGCGAGATGAGGATATGGTGGGAAGGCGAAACGCGCTACACCCGGATAAGGGACTTTGAAATAATTCCCTGCGGCGGGACGCACGTGAGGGACATAAAGGAGATAGGCCACCTGAAGAAGTTCAAGCGCTCCAGCCTCGGAAGGGGAAAGCAGAGGCTGGAGATTTGGCTTGAGGATTAGCGCCTCTCTAACATCTTTACAATCGCAGCAATCCCGCCGATAATTATGAGAACCCCTATAAGGAGGCCGGGAGGTTTATTCTCTTCTTTCCATGGGACGGGTTCTCGGGCGTAGATTTCCATCCCGTAGAGTTTTTCGCTTGGGAGTCCCAGGAAGAGTTTGGGATGTAACCCTTTCGCGCCAAGCTCGAGGGTTAAAAGGTTCTTGTCCCACTGTGTCACGTACAACGTGCCCCCCGAGAATATAACTTCAAAATGTGACGGCCCGGGTATCAGCGGCCCGCTGCAGGCCTCTCCGCCGTTCACATTGGTGCAAACGAATCCATCCTTGACGTAGATCTTTCCTTCCTTTCCTTCGTCGGTCTTGTACTCGAGGAGCGTGAAGTTCTCGCCTTCCCAGAGTGCCTCTCCGTTCATCCTCAGGTAGCTCACTGGCCCGCAACTCGGTGGGTGGTAGCCCTCTCCGTAGCTGGGTATACTCGGAATGTCCTTCTGGGGGAGGATGGCGAGCGCGTAAACCTCATCGATGTATTCTGCCGCCTCTCCCTCGAGCTTTACTGTAAGGTTTCTTGTCGTGAGAAGCCCGGCCAGAGGGTACCACCAGAGGCCACCGTAGAGGGGGAGCGGTTCAACTGCCATACTTCCATTCTCTGTTGTCATAATCGCCCTCAGAGGGAGTTCGGTAACCTCAGTCCCGTTGACGTACACCCTGTTAGAGCCAAAATAGATGGCCTCGATCTCTAGAGGACTTTGGATTTCGTAGGCGATCCCTTCCCACTTAAGGGGCATTCTCACTATCCTGTATCTCCAGCTGGGGAGGTAGTACTCCTCACCGCAGACGTCGGGGTAGTAAATCGGCTGGATTGAGACGTTGAGGGGACAGCGCGCCTCGACGATCACGGTGACGTTCTTCCATCCGAGCACGAGTATCTCGGGCGACAGGTTCTCCAGGGAGATTTCCTCTTTCCCACCTGTGAGGAATGAGGCAGTTCTGCTCTCCTCCGGCCCAATGAGTGTTAGAAAAATCCACTGCTGGCATGGAGAGCTAACGTTGATGTTGAGGTCGTTTATGAGGTAATATGATCTCTCATGAACTTTTATCGTGGTGTTCCACGCCGAGACGGCTGGAAGAAGGAGAAGGATTATCAGGATTGGGACAGCCGCTCTCATGGTTACATCTATAGAGTTCCAGATAAAAACTTTTCGCGTTAGTAACCAGTTGCCCAAACTCCGGACACCATAGCAAACACTCCCCGCTCCCGCAGTCGTCCCGCAGAAGGCGGAGAAGCAGGTTTTCCGGAAGTACGCGCGTCAAAGTTCTTCTGTTAATCCAGTTTCCCTACTGTACTCAAGCTCAACTCCAAAGACTCCGAAGTGCTCCCTGAGGTCATCGTTGTCGTGGAGGTTCTCCTTCAGCGTCCATATTGGAACGTTGACGGTGTGCTCGATAACGTAGACCGTCGCATCGAGCCTCTTCTCATGGCTCCTCTCCTCCCACCTGCTCGCGTAGTCTATGGCCTTTTCGAGGAAGGGCCTTGGGACAGCGGGAAGGCTCATGAAGGTGTCCCTCGTTGAGAGCAGTTTCTCGCCCCTGGACCACTTCGTTATCCTGCCCAGCCCGTCCCTGCTCTTCCAGAGGAACCCCTTCTTCAGCTCCCTCTCGTACTTATTCCAGATTGCGGTGTAAAAGCGGTCGTTCAGCCTTAAAAGCTCAAGCTCGTTTTCCACTCCTTCAAGCTCTCCCAGAAGATTAAGGGTCTCTTCGAAGGCGTCCCTGTCGTAGGGAAGGTGTTTTTTGTTCCCCTCTGGCTCGAAGATGTAGGCAATTCCCCTTTTCTTTCCCCTCCTGTTCACCCTGCCAAAGCGCTGGATCAATGCATCTACCGGTGCAACCTCTGTGTACATGACGTCGTAGTCTATGTCGAGGGAAACCTCCACCACCTGCGTCGCCACGAGGATTCCGCTCTTGATTTTCTCGACGAGTTCCATCTTTTCTCTCTTATCCCTGTTTATGAAGCGGGAGTGGAAGAGGTAAACATCGTCCCTCTTAGCTTTTATCTCCTCGTAAACTCTCCTCGCCCTGCCGACGGTGTTGGCAACTACCAGAACCTTTCCCCTCTGTCGGGCGATTTCATCAACGGCATCGAAAAGGTTCCCGTTCCCAATCCTAATCTTAACTCTCCTCCGCGAATGGTACCTGGAGGCCACTCCCTTGTCCGGAAGAAGTTCCTTCAAACCGCGCCTTCCAAGTTCTTCGGCCAGAGGTGCCGGGAGTGTGGCAGACATGACGGTAACCTTAGTGCCGAGGTACTTCAGGGCGTACTCAATCCCATCGAGGATTAAGGAGAGCGTAAAGGGGGTGTAGGCGTGAATCTCGTCTATTATCCAGTGCGCCCCTCTCAACGCAAACTCCCTAACCGGAAAGCGAGGATAGCCCAAAAAGGCGAGAAGAACCTGGTCCACGGTTGATACAAAGATGGGCTTCATCGCGTATCTGTGGATTAACTTTTCATCGAGCTTCCCGCTAAGGTATAAACTCAGGAAGAGCATCCCATGGGAGAAGGAGACCCTGTCCGGGCCGAAAATCGATTCGAAGCGCTTCCTCATGGCCTCGGTGGTGGTTATCGTTGGGAGGGAGTAAATTACCTTGGAGGCGTCATCCGAGGTAACGAGCAGGCTTGTCTCCGTCTTCCCGTCTCCGGTTGGAAGGCGGAAGTAGCCGCCCCCCTTTCCAGTGACCGCGAGCTGGTAGTCCCTGGGGGAAAAGCCCTTTGAGGACAGGTAGTTGAGAACCGCCCCCCTGACCACAGCCCCACTGTTGAGATGGTAAAAGTCGGCTCCCAACCCGGCGCTCTCAAGCCAGTCAGAAACCCTGAGGAGGCCGTTGAAGAGTGTGTAGAGCGCTCTGAACCTTACCTTTCCTTCCGGCCCTGTGAAGCCGTGTTCCCTCGCGAGCCTGCCTGTGGCCAGTCGGTTACGGACGTGTTTAGCCGTCTCGGCTGGATTGGACACCGCGATGCCGTTGATTATAAGGCTCTCCCCCCTGTTTATTTCCTCGCTGTACAGCGTGGGGTGGAGGTCGGAGTGGTGGGTGAGTATTGAAGCCAGGGCCAGCGTTCTGTAAGGCTCCGGGCAGTCGAGGAGGCGCGAAGCGAGTTCAAGGCCGAGGTAGGCGTGTGGGGGGGCCTTCTTTCTATTGCCCTTGAGCCTTTCCTGGAACCGGTCATCGAGCTTGCCTATGTCGTGGAGGAAAACGTGTCTGAGCAGGCATTCGTCTAGCTCCGCATCGTGGGGGATTCTTTTGAGCAGTTTCCTTGCTATGTTCATGGCACCAAGGGAATGCTCGTAGATGCTCTTATCGGGCTTGGCCTTTCTCTCCTTTATCAGCCTTTCAATTTCGCCCGGTTCCATACCTCACACCCAGCAAAAGTCCCTGTAGGCACAGCGCCGGCAGTAGGGCTTTTTCTCAGCTGGAGGTGGGTTTTCAAGGGATATAACCCTTTCTATCTCCTTCAGGACGTTCTCAAGTGTTTCCATGTCCTCCTCCGTAAGTTTGACCTCCTCCCGCGTCCCTTCCCTTGGATAGGAGATGATTCCTTCGGCCTCGACGCCGGCCTTCCGGAGGAGGTAGAGATAGTACTTCAGCTGCCATTTCGCCGGTTCCTCAAGCTTGGAGCTCTTTTTAATCTCTACCACCCTGACCCCGTCATCGAGGAAAACAACGTCGAGCTTTGCGCCCTCCAGCAGAACTTCCTTCCAGCCGCGCTCAAAGCTCTCCCTGTGAATGAGCCGACCGATTAGTATGTCTTCGTTTTCAAAGTCGAACTGAAGACCCCTGGAAAAGAACCACAGTTCCCTCGGGCAGGCAAAGTAGTACTGCACCATTACGCCGGTTATCCTCAAATTATCTCCCCCGCCGGGTTCTTGTCGGTCCCGATGATGTGGAGGTTGAAGTTCCCCCGCGGAAGCTCGTAGATCAGGACCGAATCGTCGCCGTCAATTAGTCCCTCCAGCGTCCGCTTTATCTCGTAGAGCTGGGCCCTGCTAACTTCTCCCTCAAAAACGCTGTTCTGCCTCCAGTGGAGGTGAGTCCTGAGGAAGCGGTGAACTTTCGTGACTCGCTTTACGTCCACATCGTAAACAACTATCACGTACATCACCACCACACCCGCAGGGACCTGTAAGTGAAGTCACCGAGAAAGTGCTTGACGAGGGAGTAGCCCTCCAGCCGGATTAGATAGCGAATTGAGACGTTCCTTCTGAACCTCGGGTGGAGAACCTTCCGGGAAAACTCGGAGTTAAGCTCGGACAGAAACAGCCTCAGGCCATCATCGTTGAGCATCACTCCAATTTCCTTTCTGAAGTGCTCCTCTCTAATTTGCCTCCTGTTCACCAGGCGGAGAATTACGCGGAAGACGGTTACTGGCTTGAAGATATCGGCCAAGTCAAGGGACAGGGAGTAGCGCCTCTCGAGTGGCTCGTGAAGGAAGCTTATAGCCGGGTGAAGATAGGTCTTCCGGATTTCCGAGAGGGCGACGGTGTAGAGGACTGAGTTTCCAAGACTTATGAGCGCGTTCACCTCGTCCCGGGGCGGATTCCTGTTCCGCTCATTGAATTCAAAGTGCCTGAGCAGGGAAGCAAATAGCCCATAGAACTCCTTCCAGAGCTGGCTTTCAAGGCCCATCAGCTCGGCCGGACTATTGCCTTCAATCTCAACCTCTGAAATCACCTTGTAGTTAGCCTTGTGGGCCTTGAGGAGGGCAACCATCGAGGCCTTTATTCCTTCCACGAACTGTTTCGCCACATATAACCTCTTCTCCGGGTCGAGGTAGTGCTCGGCCTGCTTTATTACCACCGTTCCACTCACCTGCCCTTCTACAGGCATATAGGAGCCGCGGTAGTAGCTATGCTTGTTGTAGAAATGAACCGGGACGTTCTTTTCTGAGAGTATTTTTATGGCCCCGCTTGTCAGCGTCACCGGCTTGAAGCAGTGGATTTCGCTGGTGGAGTTGATTGGTATGGCCCTCTTCAGGTTCTCGTTCTCGAAGAACAGCGTGTTACCCCTCCTCTCAAGGATCCCCATCTGGGTGATGTAATAGGGCTTCTTCAAGGGAAAACCTCCCTGAGTGTTGCTTTACCACTTATTTGAGACACGATACCGTTCTACGGAAACTTATATCAATGTCCAGTTTATGCTTTACAGTAGTATCCCTTTCCACACGATACCGTTCTACGGAAACGAGCTGGGCGGAGCCGTCGGAACTTTGCCGTCGAAGTTCTTTCCACACGATACCGTTCTACGGAAACGCAATAATAGGTGACATGTCTCCTGACCGGGAGATAACAACTTTCCACACGATACCGTTCTACGGAAACATCTTCTGACGAATTTACTACGTCCGCCCAATTGCTGTCTTTCCACACGATACCGTTCTACGGAAACTGCACTCCGAGCACTCCGCCACACCTTGCCTCGTTCCACTTTCCACACGATACCGTTCTACGGAAACCCTTGGTCAATACCTTGGCCTTTCCCGATACCCAACCCCCTTTCCACACGATACCGTTCTACGGAAACAGCTTCTTTCCTGTCGGGCTTAACAAGTCATCGGCGGTACTTTCCACACGATACCGTTCTACGGAAACAAGACTATGAACATGCGGAGGCCATAGAACTAACCGACTTTCCACACGATACCGTTCTACGGAAACCGGAGCGGTTTACTGATTTGAAACTACCCCACCACTTTCCACACGATACCGTTCTACGGAAACAGATATATTTCTACTGACGACATCGATAGTGAATTTGGCTTTCCACACGATACCGTTCTACGGAAACGGAGAACCTTGAGGTGATGAATGCTCAGGAGCTGATCTTTCCACACGATACCGTTCTACGGAAACACATCATCTGTGAACCCCTGAACCGTCCCGTCCCTCTCTTTCCACACGATACCGTTCTACGGAAACATAGTATACCACCTTATCATTTGATTTCAAAAATTCCTCTTTCCACACGATACCGTTCTACGGAAACCTGCATTACCAAGGATACCGATAGCGGCGGCGGTTTCTTCCTTTCCACACGATACCGTTCTACGGAAACTTTTGTGAATGGAACGGTGAGAATGCTTAGAAAAAACTTTCCACACGATACCGTTCTACGGAAACCTAAATGCGTTGACCTAACTGAACCACTTCCGGTTACTTCTTTCCACACGATACCGTTCTACGGAAACCTACGTAGCGGAGATAACAGGGGAAGACGCGAAGTTCTTTCCACACGATACCGTTCTACGGAAACACGATGAAGGAGCTCGCGGCGGCGATTGCGGAGGTGCTCTTTCCACACGATACCGTTCTACGGAAACTAAGGTTCGCTGGGACGTTAGCAAGGAGATAGCGAAGTACTTTCCACACGATACCGTTCTACGGAAACCAATGTTTCATACCCTGTGTTTTCTATGCTTTTTACCTTTCCACACGATACCGTTCTACGGAAACAACGTGCTCAACCTGCCTGACGATACGACGCATACCGTGTCTTTCCACACGATACCGTTCTACGGAAACCCTGCTAATTTTTCCTTCTTTTTGCAATTACTGTACTGTCAAAACTGGTATTTAAGTCTTTTCCAGGGAATCTGTATCAATGCAGTCCTGTTAAAACACCAACCCATTCTCTAAAAAGAATCTGTTAGACCTCAATTGCTTCAAAATTACAGGGTTTCACTTCCCGGAAAAATCTAGGGGTTCGAAACCTGGCTTTTTACCAGCGGCTCGATAAAATAACCTAAAATCAATGGCGAACTACTGTGAATGTCCCTCGACCATTCTATCATGTCCCTTATTTCGTTTTCCACCTCGGCACCTCCTCACAGCCCTTATTTGTCAAATGAACACATTTGACGGAAAATTACCATTGAATAGGTAAACCGGGAGAGAATGCGCCGCAGAATAGAAACTCGGGGAAAAGAAAAGTTATACCTGCTCGAATTCCTAAAAGTGGAGAGACAGAAACGAGAAAGAAAAAATCAAAACACAAAAACCGGTTCCCCATCGAAGAGTAGCACGTCTATCTCATTTGCCATCTCCACGAAGCCACCGGCGAATGCTATGATCCTCTTGTAAACCGCCCTTCTGCTCGTTCTCTGGTAGGTGAACCCGACCGGCATCCTGTACTCCCTCGGCGTCAGGTTGTTTCGCCTCATCACGAGGAACCTCCCACCCCTGCCCCATTCCTTTGCAGGGATCAGGCTCCTCAGCGTTGTCTCTTTCCCAGCCTCGACACTAACGATCCTGGCGTATTCTCTCTTTGCAGGGTACATCAAACTTTCACTGTCCCCAAGGTATGGTGTAAAGACCGGATCAAGGAGTGCCTCGTATGCCCGTTCTATTGTCCTTTCGTCCCCGGCGAAGAAGAGCCTGTAGTGCGGCCCGTGGAACAGAATCTTTTTTATTGGGTATATTGGCCACTCTCCTCTGTTTTTATCGTAGTCCTTCCTCTGGATATGTGTGAGCTTTCTGATCGCCGCAGTCTCCTCAACCCTTGCTCCGGGGTCCTCTATTATCACCCCGTACCTCAGCTTCCCCAGGAGTTCCCTGTAACCGCTCTCCGGCAGGCCCATAGCTCCGGCGATTAGCCCTATCGCGGTCGTCCTCGGCGGAAAGGGGTAGCTGTCGAGGAGGAGGGAGTTGTATGGTATCCTGAAATGGGCCTGCAGGGGCTTAACCTCAAGGACGAGGCCCAGCAACTCACTCACCGAGTTCAAGTTTGTCTATCCTCTTCCTCAGCTCCCTCATACTCATGATTTCGACGTTATCCTTTCCTTCAAAGGCCTTCTTCAGCTCATCAACGTTGGCAAAGCGACTCTCGAAGATGCCGATGTAGAGTCTCCCGATGTTGTCCTCAAAGGTCTCGACGGTCTCTTTCAGCCTATCAACGTCGAGGACGAGTTTTCCGTCAACGTAGCCGGGCTTCACTGCGAGGGCGTCCCCTATAACGGGAACCTTCCTCTTCAGCAGAGCCACGACCATGACCTCTGGGTAGGTCTTGGTGAAGAAGTTGCTGAGCTTTGCACCGCCGTGGTAGTTCATTATGGCCTCAAGGATTGCCCTCAGCCTCTTCTCGCGCTCCTCCTTTGGCAGGACGTAGAATGTAACTTCCCTTCCCGTAGCATCTTTTTCCTTTACGACCTCAAGGCCTTCAAGCTTGGGGACCTCGAGGCCCTCCTTGAAGGCACCCAGCCTGTCCAGCTCGATGAAGAAGTTGCCGCGCATGACGTTTGTCGTTATCTCCGTCTCGTAGATGTTGTGGTTGTCCCCGCTCGGGTCATAGCGAACTCCAAAGTCCCTGTCCTCCATGTAGGGGAAAAGGGATATCATGCCGTTGGTTCTCACAACTGCGGTTCTTTTGGGGTCTTTGACACCCCCGACTGTTTTGCCCGCCAGCATGTAGCCGAAGAGGTCATCGTCTATGTATTTGTGTGGCTCGCCGGCCGACACTATGACCTCCTTGCTCTTCTCCCCGGGCTTAGGAACGACCGGGCTGAGCTCCCAGCCGAGTTCCTTCAGGAGCTGCCTCAGATGGTACTTGACGCTCTGGCCGGAGACACGAACGTATTCCCTCCCATCAACAGGGTCGCGTACCTTTTTGAGGACGGCTATAACTCCTTCAGTTCCGTTCGAGTTCAGGTTTGCACCCTCAACCTTGGTGAGGGTAACGACTTCTATGGCCTTCATTCCGATACCTCCTTCTCTTTTCCGTGGAGAGCGTTCAGCATGCCGTTCAGGAGAACGGCCTTCACGACCTTCCACGCCCTTTCGTTCTCGTAAACCGGCCTCAGATCGAGGCTCAGCTCAAGCTTTGCCTGAAGCTCGACCAGCTTGTTCAGGAACTCCTCAAAGCCCCTTGCGCGGAATAGCTCCCACTGGTACCGCTCAAGGTTGGTTCCCTTCATGGCCCTCCCCAGGGAGTAGCCAAGGCCGTTTATCCTTTCAAAGGCCTTCAGATCCAATTTATCACCCCCAAAAATCTCAAGGTAGGAACGTGCCCAGGTGTAGTAATAGGGCGGAAGCGGCAGTTTGTGCTTGAGCCGCTCCATAAAGATGCCGTTGAGGAGCACGAAATCGAAACTGCCGGACAGCAGTTTTCCAAAGAACCGCTCCCTCTCCAGGAAGTTCTTTGACCTGTCCTTCTTTCCCCTTGGAATTTCGAGTGACTCGTAGAACGTTATCACCGCCGAGTCTGCGCTTGATAGGTGTCTCTGCCCCCAGTTCATCTCCTTTCCGGTGTTCTGGAGTTTGTCTATGAAGCGCAGGAGCCTCTCGAACGTTGAACCTTGGATCAGGCGGTGGTCGTAGAACTGTCCTGCCCCGTATATGAGATGAACGTCAACACTTTCCGAAAGGTTCTCAGCATCGGCCAGAAGGTCAGCGTTCTTCAGGTACTTCACGAAGCTGTGGATGATCGCGAAGAACGCCTCGCTCGGGTGGTACTTGCTCATCTCAAGCCTGACGCGGAGGGAGTACCTGACCCTTTTGTTCTCCTCCCGCTCCACCTCAATCCTCTCGCTCCAGAACCCGTGTCTGAAGAGGGTGTTCATGTCAGCGAGGTTGTCGTGGGTTGAGTCAAAGAAGAACCTCAGGGTGAGCACTTCCCCATTGGAGAGCCTTCGTATCGGCACTGTGTACAGATTGGCCATTGCCGAGTAGAGCTTGAAGGCGTGCTCCACGCAGAAGTGGAGCCGGTTGTTGTCGTTCACAACCGAGTCAATCTTTCGCTCGAAGGGAAAGATGTAGGATTTGTTCCTGACGACCCTGGTCTCTTCCCCGCAGATGGAGCAGGTCCCCTTGGACGCCTTGGTTCCGGTTAGGCTCTCAAGGATTTTCACCTTGCTGTCGCTCTTTGGGAGGCTGAACCCGAAGGCGCGGAGGACGGCTATGGCGTCGCTCTCCGACCCGACTGGAACGAGGTTCGCGACCATTTCCCGGAGGGGCAGGAGGTAGTTTTCCGTTATGGTTTCCTCGGTTATCCTGTCAATTCCGGTCTCTTCCAGGAACAGTTCGCCGTTTCTCAGGTACGCGTCGAGCACCTCAACCACCCAGGCTCCTTGCCGTTATCTTCTCGATAATCCACTAGGGCTCCATCAACCTGGACCGGCTTTCCAATGTCGTGGATTAAACCCCCGAGGGCGACGAGTTGAGACAGATCCAAGGAATCACCTCCTGAGCGGGTTGATAAACCCAAAGCCAAGGCTGTTCTTTTCACCCAGACCAGCGTCCATTATGAAGCGGTAGAAACGCCTCTCGTGCGGTGCTATGTGCTCCCTCTCAAGGAGCTCCCAGTTGGAGCCGATTACAGGGAAAGGAACCCCGTTCTTGACGACCTTGACGTAAACGTCGAGCTTGCCGTTGCTCCTGAGCTTCGGTATCAGCCTGTCGAAAATTGGTCCATCGAGCTCAAAGGGTTCGCCGTAGAAGGCCTCGTACTTCCTCTCGGCGTTCTCTTTAAGCCTCTGGAGGAAGAACCTCAGGTCGCGGTGCTGATGCAGTTTAAAGTACTCGTTGGACTCGGCGTTTTTGTAGAGAACCACGGGGGAACCGGTCTGGAAGGCCCTTCTGAGCGGAAGCTTGAACTTTTTCAACTCGGCCACACGGAGCTCGTGCCTGCCGATGTAAACCGTCTCCCTGCCCCTGATCCCTGAATACAGCGTCTTTATGAACCCCGGATCGGGGGAGGCTATAAAAAACGTCCAGTGGCTGTTTTCCCTGAAGAAGTCGGAGAACGTGAAGAACTTGAAGCGTGGCTGGTCGTGTTTGGCACCGTATTCAGTACCTTTCAGCATGTTGTATATGAAGCCCTGCACCGAGTGCTTGTTGGGCCTCTCAAACGTACCTTCGTTAACCTCGAACGACAGTTTTAGCCTCATAATGGGCACCATTGTAAATACTGCTTAACATAGTATGCATTCTTCCTTAATAAATGTTGCTACTCCCCGCATGCTGATGGGACAAAAGCCACTTGGGGTTATATCACGTGACCATTAGCTTTCGGACAATGGAAACTTTTCTCCGTTAAAATCACCCGTGAAGGCTTAGCTTATTTCCACTTCCTGAAAGCATTTGATTCAATTCGATTTCCAGCAGGTGAAAGTTTTCGGAGGATAATGTCACAAAAGTCGGTACCGATCCCGAAATTCGTCCCGAAATTCGTCCGTAAGTTTGGAGTTTCGTTGAGATACTGCATAACACCTTAAATAACATCGAAGCATCAGCGTCAATATTTCATGCTGGTCCATAAGAGTATTTTGTGATCAAATTTCCGCACAAATTTCGGGTCTCCTGGCCCAAGGAGACGTTCTTCATTAAGCTTCCGGGAACTGGAACGATCCAAACCGCCGTCCGTTCTGTTCCGGCTCCTGGAAGATTGACTAATACCGTTCTGGTCAGCCGTAACTTGTGTAAAGTCCGTAAACGTCGTTACGGCTGACCTTCCAGCCTCCCATCTTCATCGGCTGGCCTTCGGGGGGAACGGGGACTCCCCACATCCTCAGGGCTCTTAAACGGATATTCCAACTCCCAACAACATCACGGTCGGCCTCAAACCTACAGTTTAAACACTTCAAAATCCTGTGTCCATTCGGGCTTAATTTCCCCCCACATACCGGGCACAGGGAAGAAGTATGAGCCGGATTCACGAAAACAACCCTAACTCCCCTTAGTTTAGCCTTGTATTCAATGATTGATTGAAGTTTGCGAAAACTCCACCTGTGAAGTCTCCCATTCATCTCGGCGGAATATTTAATTGAGTCCCTGATTTCCGTCAAGTCTTCCAGAGCAATACCACCATACTTCTCCGCCAGCTTAACGATTTTATTCGCTAACTTGTGATACAAGTCGTTAAGCCTGTTCCTTTCTCTCTCCCCGTATTTTTCAAGAAGCTCTTTCCTTTTCCTGCCGGTTCTCAACTTTCTTTGAATTCTCCGCCTCTTCACATAGTAGCCCGTCCTAATTTCCCTTTCATGAGTAATGATTTGAACGAATTCACCGTTTGGGAGGGAGAGGGTTACGTTATTCTCGTTCAAGTCCACGCCAACAAAGGCTGAAGGTTCTCTAACCTTAACCTCCTTAGAGAAGACTACATTCACGAAAACACCCTTAGGCGTTCTAACGAGCCAGGCTTGACCGACCTTCCAGTCCTTGAACTTCTCGTGATACTTTGCAGGACAAAACTCTAAGGAAATTCTCCCGTTCGGAGTGGAGAGTTTTATGGTTTTATTCTCCGAGTCAAGTTTGAACAAGTGGTCGTCGAGCATTATGACTTCTTTTTTGAATACTGGCTTCCCCTTAGCTTTTCCCTTCCGCTTCCTCTTCCTGTAACCCTTGAATATTGCCGTCGCCATCTGGCAGGCCGTGTAAAGGTAATGACTCGGGAGTTCTGGATACTCCTTGCGTAAGCCTTTGTAAGTCTCCTTCTTCAGCCGGTAAAAGCTGGTAACGTTGTTCTCGAAGGCGTAAGTAATCAGAAAGTTCACGATTCCTCGGTAAGTGGAGAAAAGCTTATCTAATCCATCTGGAATTGTTTTGAGCTTGAATTTTGCAGTTAGTTTGATTGTTTCACTCGGCATTTTCCAGCTCCTTTTTTGTTTTCTTAATCCAATCCTTGATTGCTTCTTCGATTGCAACGCTTAGGACTCCCCTCTTGTCTCCATAACGTTTTTTAGCGAGTTTTTTGAACTCTTCGAGGGTTTCCTTACTGATGACGAAAGTCGCCTTAGGCATTACTAACCACCATCAAAGGAATACTAAGTTGGAGTATTTAAACCTTGTGCTAACAAAAACCAACAAGAGTTACGATTATTACCATTTATGAAACAGCCCCACCCCGACTGTGGACGAGGTGGTTGGGTTTCCCAGCGGCTAACTGCCGCTGGAGGTCTCAGTCTGGATTGCGTTAGGGTTTTATAATCCGCCGTAAAATTCAGAAATGGGGAGTGGTATGGCGTCTGATGTGAGAGCCATTGAGATGATGCTGAAAACCGATGAGAAGGCCAGGCGTTCTATTAGTGCGTGGATTGTCCAGCTTGCTAAAAAGATTCACGAGAAGCCAGAGGATGTAGTGTGGTTTTTTGAGATGAGACAGCTCATTGACGAGGTTGAAAGGCTTGCAGAGACTGCCACTGATGAGGAACTCAAGGAGTGGGAGAGGGAACTGGAGGCAGAACAGAGTGGGATAGACCGTCCCATTGAGGAGCTTTTAGAGATGGGTAGGAGGAGCTTTAAGAAGTTCAAGCGGATAGAAGTGAAGCTAAGGGAACTTGGGGTCGTTTAGCATGGCACAGAGGATTAAGGTTGTTCTGGATACTTCAGTCCTCATAAGCGCACTGAAGTCCAAGGACCTTTCCAAGTCTCCTGCATGGAAAATCATAAAGGCGTTGCAGGAGGGAGAAATTGTAAACTTCGTCTCGAATGAGATTATCGAGGAGATGCAGACCCAGGTTCTGGGAATTGGGCTTGAAACTGGACTCACGAGACGTGCGTTGCGAATTCTGACGATAGTTCTCAAGAACAGTATCACGGTCCGTCCACGGAAAAAGCTCTCTCACGACATTGATTTCATTAAGAAACTGAAAGACCCAAACGACGCCAAGTTCTTCGACGTTGCTTATGCCAAGAAGGTGGACTACATTATCTCGGAAAACACGAAACACATCCTCCAAATGCGTGATGAAACAACTAAAACTTATCGTTTTGACGGTAGAAATGTCAAAATTTTGGGGGCCGGGGAATTCGTGAGAGAAGTTTTGAGATGACGCTTGGCTTTCATGACTTTTTCAAGACTCCTTTAAGGGCAGAGGGAAGGTCAGTATTGTCTGAAATCATCAGTGCCCCTGCCTTGAGTCCCGCCGACTTTCACGGCTCTCACAGGTTCCAAGCCGCTATGGCTTCTTTCCACACGACTACGTCCTACGGAAACAAGTTAAATGTCCGCGATGCGGGAGCGCTACCCTAATCCACTTTCCACATGACTACGTTCTACGGAAACGGGACAGCAAATTGCATATAGGGTATGGAAATCAATGTAATCGTGGATTCCGGGTAGACCAAGCCCGTTTGCAGAATTTAAGGTCCTGGAATCTTCAGTATTTCTCTGTGGTGCTACTCTGGGACATTCCGACTCTCACTTCTCAAACACGTAGAAGTACCTCTCCAGGCTCTTGTGAACCCTCTGGTAGTATCTCCCGACCAGTTTGAAGCCGACCTTTTCAGCCTCCTTTTTCCCGTCAAAGCTCGCCGGAAAGGCTATCGCCAGCCTTCCACCGGGTTCAAGAACCCCGTAAATGCTCTCCAATACCTTCCTGTACAGCTCCTCCCTTTTTCTTCCAGCGAGGGTCGCCGAGGTCCCGTAGGGCGGGTCTGTGGCTACGGCCTCGAACTTTTTATCAAACAGCTCCTCCAGCTTAGTTGCGTCGCCGAGCTTCAGCTCGTAGTTCTTTATTCCGTAGTGTCTGAGGTTCATTTCGGCGCCTTCGACCATCTCCGGCCTTATGTCCACCCCGTAAACCTTCAGTCCGAGAAGGCCTGCCTCAATCAGAATGCCACCGGCGCCCATCATGGGGTCGAGGAGTTCTTTCCTTGCCCCGGTCAGGTTCACAAGAGCCCTTGAAACCCTCGGGTGGAGGGAAATCGGCCTGAAAAACGGCCTGTGGTGGGCCTTTCTGCCCTCGAAGTCCTTGGGGTCGAAGAACCTAAGCTGTATCCCGGCGTAGAGTCTCTCGCCGCAGTAGACCCTGACCAGAGTGTCCGGCCTTGAGAGGTTCACGCGGAAGCCCTGGGCGTGTATAACCGCGCCGAGCTTCCTTGGGAGGTCAAGGACGTTGTGCCTGCAGTTGGCCATGGTCTCTGTGTCAACCTTGAATGCTCCTTCAATCGGCCACTCGACTTCTTTCGCCTTCTCTAAGAGCTCCTCCACCGATTCGGCTTCAATAATAAGCTCGCCGTACTCGTGGGTCAGGCCAAGGCGATCAAGGAACGGAAAGACCCGCTCGTCGGCATTCACCTTGAGGAAAAGGTAGTCCTGGCCTGCTATCTCTCCTCCGGCCAGTTCGAGCATGGCCTTTACCTCGTCCCTCGCCATCTCGGGCAGGTTTCCGAGTATCTCAACGTAGAGCATGGTTGGAGCTTTTCGGGGAGGTTTTTAAGTTTGTTCCTCGGTCAGCAGTTCCGTCAGGAACTCGTTGACGTCCCCCACGTCCCGCCCCACCATGACGAAGTCGAACTTTCTCCCGTACCTCCTCCGGTAGTTCTCCACGAAGAGCCCGTCGTTTGTCGTGTCGCCTATGTAGACCCCTGGCTCGCCCCTCACTAGCTCCCACAGTGCCCTGGGGTCTGGTTTGAGATAGACCTCCCTCGTAACGGCGTTTTCGAACCTGAACCCGATTATCTTCTCCGCCAGCTCCATCTCAAGGGAGCTCCTCCCGGTGACCACCCCCAGCTTGAAGCGCTCGGAGGCCCTCTCCAGGAGTTCCTTCCTGACGATGGGACGCTCTTTTCTCCACAGTCCCGGGAAGTCAAAGAGCCTCTCCGGGTACTCCATCCCCAGGTAGAACGTGTTGAAGACCCTCTCGATACTCCCGCCGAAGACCTGAAAGCCGAACTTCTCGCGAACCCACTCTATGGTTCCACCCTCCGGGAATTCATCAACGAGCTCCCCTGCCCTTCCGGAGAGGGCAAAGAGTATCAGCGCCTCGCTGACTTTGAAATCATCGCCAAAGGAACCCTTTCTCCTCAGCTCCCTGACCCACTCGGACTTTATCTCCCTCTCGATTCCAAAGAGCCTGAGGAAGTACTCGATCGTGAGCTTAACTGCCAAATCGTAGCTCTCGCTCACGTCTATGAGCACTCCGTCAACGTCGAACACTACCCACATGCATTTACCTCCAAGAATTCTCTGAGGGCCTCTATCAGCTCCCTGTTCTCCCACTTTCTCCCGACGGTGACCCGTATGTGGCCGGCGAGCCTTCCCGATAGCTTTCTCACGACTATGCCCTTCCCCAGAAGGAACTCGTAGGCGTCCAGCCTCATCAGGAGGAAGTTCGCGTCGCTGGGATAGGTGAACTCCCGGAAGCTCTTTCTTATCCTTTCCCTTTCCTCAATTATCTTCGCCACTCGCCTCTCCACGAGGTCGTAGTGCCTGAGCACAATCTTCACGGCCGCCGTTGTCATGACTCCAACGCTGAACGGTGACTTCACCCGGTAGAGGGCATCGACAACTTCCTCATTCGCAAGGAGGTAGCCCGCCCTGACCCCGGCCAGGCTGAAGGCCTTGGAGAAAGTCCTCAGGACTATGAGGTTCGGGTACTCCTCGATGAGCCTCCAGAGGCTCTTTCCTGCGAATTCAGCGTAGGCCTCGTCGAGGACAACAGGTTTCCCAGTGTCGAGAACCCTGACTATTTCCTCCTCCGGCTGGAGGTTTCCAGTCGGGTTGTTGGGGGAGGCTATGAAGACTACCCTCGCGTTCCCTGCCTTTTCCGCTATGGCGTCGCCGTCTATCGTGAAGTCCTCCCTCAGGGGCACCTCAATGAGGGGAACCCCGTTCAGCTTCGCGTAGAACGAATACATGCCGAAGGTCGGCGGCGTCGTGACTACGTAGTCCCCCTCGAAGAGCCGGACGAGGTAGCCTATCAGCTCGTCACCGCCGTTCCCGACGGCGACGTTCTCCGGAGACAGGCCGTAGAAGCTGGCTACGGCCTCCCTGGCCGGCATCGAGGTTATGTGAGGGTAGCGGTTGAAGGAAAGCTCCCTCAGCTCCTCGAATATCTCCTCCTTCACCCAGCCGGGTAAATCGTAGGGGCTCTCGTTCTTATCGAGCCTTATCGGGTAGTCTTCTTCCACAACGCGGTACGGCTCGAACGACCTAACGAGTTCCCGGATCCTCATCCCCGCCGCCTCCTCAGCTCGGCCATCACCTCGCCGAGGGAAACGTCGTTGTAGGCGAGAAGGACGAGCAGGTGGTAGAGCATGTCGGCGGTTTCGTATATCAGGCCTTCCCGCGTCTCTGCAACGAGAACCTCGACCGCTTCTTCTCCGAACTTCTTGTATATCCTCTCCCTACCTTCACGGAACAGCCTTGAGGTGTAGGAGCCTTCCACGGGCTCTTCTTTCCTTTTCCGTATAAGCTCCTCAAGCTCCCGCAGGATGGTCAGCGAGTAGTCCACCGGAAGAACCCTCTCCGGCTCGCCGAGCTTCCTGTAAAAGCAGGAGTAGTTCCCCGTGTGGCAGGCAGCTCCTTTCTGCTCGACGATTAGGAGGAGTGCATCGTCGTCGCAGTCAACCTTTATCTCCCTAACGCGCTGAAGGTTCCCGCTCACCTCGCCCTTCATCCTGACCCTTTTCTGGGAGCGGGAGTAGTAGTGGGCGTAGCCGGTCTGGAGAGTCCTCCTCAGTGCTTCCCTGTCCATGTAGGCGAGCGTCAGCACCTCGCCCTTAGTATCCTGAACGACGACCGGAACAACCCCGCCGTTCTCCTCCCAGTTGACCTTCTCGATGAGTTCCCCCACGTTCATTCTACCACCTCAGTAGTCGAGTCTGACCGGAATCCCCCTCCCGGCCAGATACTCCTTCAGCTCTCCGACGGTATATTCCCCATAGTGGAAGATTGACGCCGCCAGTGCCGCCTCGGCTCCGGCTTTGAAGGCCTCGTAGAAGTGTTCGGGCTTTCCAGCCCCCCCAGAGGCTATGACGGGAATATCTACCGCCTCTGCAACGGCCTTTGTCAGGGATATGTCAAACCCCTCCTTCGTCCCGTCGGTGTCCATGCTCGTGAGCAGTATCTCGCCGGCGCCAAGTTCCTCCACCTTTCTCGCCCACTCGACCGCGTCAATCCCCCTAGCTTTCCTTCCGCCGTGGGTGTAGACCTCCCGGAAGGAGCCGTTCCACTTGGCGTCTATCGCCACCACGAGGTTTGCACTGCCGACTATCTCCGCTATCTCCCTCACCAGTTCCGGCCTCTCAACAGCTGAAGTGTTTATGAAGACCTTGTCGGCGCCGCGCTTGATTATCTCCCTCGCCTCTTCAACCGTCCTTATGCCCCCTCCCACCGTGAAGGGGACGTATATTTCCCCCGCGATTCTCTCCACGAGGTCGAGAAGGATTCCCCTCTTCTCGTAGGAGGCGGTGATGTCGAGGAAGACTATCTCATCTATCCCCTCTTCCTCGTAGCGCTTCGCCAGCTCGACGGGGTCGCCGGCGTCACGTATGTTCTGAAACTTTATCCCCTTGACGACCCGGCCGGCCTTTATGTCCAGCGCCGCGATTACCCTTTTGGCGAGCATCCCGCCACCTCCAGAAGCTCTTCAAGGGTAACAAGGCCTTCGTACAGCGCCTTCCCAACTATGGCCCCGGAGAAGCCCGTTTCGGCAAGCCTCCCCAGGTCTTCGATGCTCGAAACTCCCCCGGCGTAGATGAACTCCTCGCTTTCCCAGAACCTCTCGATTTTCTCTATCCCTGTCAGCGTCCCGTCTCTCTCGACCGAGGTGTAAACGAACCTGTTCACGTAGTCCCTCAGGGCTTTGTAGGCCCTCTCAACCGGCATACCGCTCTCAAGCCAGCCCTTCACCGCAACCCTTCCGCCCTTCGAGTCGAGGCTCACCGTTATCCCGTCAAAGTCGTCAGTCACCCTCTCAAGGAACCCAAGGTCAAACGCCTTAGTGCCGATTATCACGTTCTCGACGCCGATTTCGTAGGCTCTCTCTATGGCCTCGTAGCTCCTTAAACCGCCTCCGAGCTGGACTCTGAGACCTGTCTCCTCGATTATTCTCCCGACCACATCGAGGTTCCTCGGAAAGCCCTCGAATGCACCGTCGAGGTCAACGATGTGGACTTTGTCCACCAGCTCGGCGAAGCGCTCCGCTATCTCCAGCGGCTCGCCGTAGACTTTAACGTCCTCTCTTCTCCCCCTGTAGAGCCTCACGGCCTTTCCGTTCATGAGGTCTATGGCAGGATAAACCTCCATCTTAAAGCCCCCTGAAGTTCCTCATGACCCTCAAACCGTTCCTCCCGCTCTTCTCCGGGTGGAACTGGACGGCGTAGACGTCCCCCCTGCAGACGGCGGAGGTGAAGACCACCTTTTTTCCCTTCGACTCATAGTCGGTAACGCCCGCAACGATGTCCTCTCCAGGAACCGCGTAGTAGGAGTGGACGAAGTAGAAGTACGCTCCATCTCTAATCCCCTCGAAGAGCGGGCAGTCCTTCCTCTTCCACAGCTGGTTCCAGCCGATGTGTGGGGTTCTGACTCCCTGAAACCTGACCACCTCTCCCCTGAAAACCCCGAGGCCGGACTTTCCGGGGCTCTCCTCGCTCCCCTCGAAGAGGAGCTGGAGGCCGAGGCATATCCCGAGGAAGGGTTTTCCATCGTTTATTGCGTCGAGTATGACCCCTCTCAGCGATTCGAGCCTCTCCATCACCGCCCCGAAGTTGCCGACGCCGGGGAGGACGAGCTTGTCAGCTTTTTCAATCTCGTAGGGGTCATCTGTAATGACTCCTCCCAGGGCTTTTCTCACGTTGGCGAGGTTGCCTATCCCCAGATCAACTATCGCTATCACCCTCACACCTCCAGCAGGCCCTTCGTGCTCTCCAGCTTTCCGCTCTCCTGAGTTGCCTTCCCGAGGGCCAGGCCGAGGCCTTTAAATGCCGCCTCGATAACGTGGTGCGCATTGACCCCGTTCAGCGTTTTCACGTGGATCGTTGCCCTCAGCGAGCGGGCCAGCCCCCAGAGGAACTCCCTGACGAGGGAGGCCTCAAAACCCTCCTCCCTCTCCTTAAAGTCCAGTTCAGCGCTCACGTATGGCCTTCCCGATATGTCCACCGCGACGAGGAGTAAAGCGTCGTCCATGGGCATCACCGCGTTCCCGAAGCGGGCGAACCTCTCCGGGAGCTTGGAGCGGAGCTCCTCCCCGAGTGTTATCCCTACGTCCTCCCACAGGTGGTGCCTGAGGTCGTAGCTCGCGGTGACCTTCGCCTCCCGCCCCATGTAGAAAAAGAGGGCGGTGAGGAGGTGGTCGAGGACTCCATCGCCCGTCCTTATCTCCCCCGCCACGTCGAGCTCCACCGTCACGTCGGTTTCCCCCGTCTTCCTGTTCATTTCCGCACCTCCATGCTCCTCCTGTGGAAGGCCATCCCCTCTATCTCTGCCAGCCTCAGTCCGAGCTCCCTCTCCGAAAGGAACTCCTCCCTGCTCACCTGGGCCAGGCTTATCGGCTTGAGGAAGTCCCTGACCGTCAGCACACCGCTGAACTTCGCCGCTCCTCCCGTCGGGAGGACGTGGTTGACGCCGAGGAAGTAGTCGGCGGCCGGAACGGGGGTATAGCTGCCGAGGTAAATCGCCCCGGCGTTCTCGATGAGGTCAACGAGCTCCATAGGTCGAGCGGTTATTATCTCAAGGTGCTCGGGCGCTATCTCGTTGGCCTTCTCGGCGCACTCCTCAAGGCTCTCGCAGAGTATGACCTCTATTCCCTCGCGCGAGCAGTATTCGGCCAGCTCTCCTGAAGTGGTGAGAAGCCACGCCCTGCTGTCCTTCCCGTGCTCAAGCTGGCTGAGGAGGTCCGCCAGGACGTACTCCCTCTCAGCGGTTTCGTCCGCTATCACCGCTATCTCCGAGGGCCCGGCCAGGCTGTCTATGCCGACGACACCGAAGACCTGCCTCTTGGCCTCGTTCACGAACTTATTCCCCGGACCGAATATCTTGTCCACCTTCTTCATGCCGACCCCGTAGGCCATCGCCCCTATGGCCTGAACACCGCCCAGCTTGTAGACTTCGTCTATGCCGAGCAGTTTGGCGACGTAGAGCACGTAGGGGTTGATTTTGCCGTTCTTCGGCGGGATTGTTACGGCTATCTCCTTCACCCCCGCTATCTTTGCCGGAACTGCAACCATCATGAGGGTTGACGGCAGGGGCTTTCCGCCGGGAACGTAGATTCCTATCCTCCTTATCGGGCGGTAGATGAGGCCGTAGAGAGAGCCGTTTTTAACGAAAAGTTCCTCTTTCGGCTTTTGTCTCTCGTGGTACTCCCACAGGCGTTCAACTGTGCGGAGGATTGTCTCTCTGTCTCTCTCAGGTATACTCTCCACTGCCTCCCTGAACTCTTCTTCGGTTACGCGGAAGGGACCATCGTAGTTGTCGAACTTCTTGGAGTACTCCCTCACGGCTTCGATGCCACGCTCGCGTATATCCCTCAATATTCCGGCGACGTAGCTCTCAAGCTCAAAATCCATTCCTAATCACCTCCTTTACCGCAAAGACGAGCTCGTTTATCTCCTCAAACTTGGTCTTCTGGGCTATTCTATTCACGAGGAGCAGAGCTGAGACGTCCATTACCTTTTCCACCTCGACGAGGCCGTTGGCGCGGAGCGTGCTCCCGGTCTCGACGATGTCCACTATCGCGTCGGCTATCCCTATCTTCGGCGCCAGCTCGATGCTCCCGTGGAGCTTCAGGATTTCCACCTCGACGTCGAGTCCCTCGAAGAAGCGCCTCGTTATCCTCGGATACTTGGTGGCTATCCGATACCCGTCCATCTCCTCTGGTTCCACGGCCTTATCAGCCGGCATGGCTATGCTGAGCCTGCACTTCCCGAAGGGAAGTTCGAGGGGTATTAGGACGTCGCTCCCGCGCTCCTCCACGACATCGCTCCCGGATATGCCAACATCGATTCCGTACTCAACGTAAACCGGAACGTCGAATGCCCTCGCAAGGAGAACCTCGTAGCTGCCAACCCTCTCAATGAGCCTCCTCTCCGCGGGGGCTCTCAGCTCGATTCCTGCTCTCCTCAGGACTTCCAGCGAACCCTGGAGGAGCCTGCCCTTGGGGAGGACGAACCTTATTGGAGAGCCGTTGGAACGCTTCATTCACTCCACCTCCACCGGAATGCCCATCCTCACAAGCCTTTTGGCCTCGGTGAAGACTTCCCTGGGCTCTCCGCTCAGCCTCTTCCTGTTCCGGTCTCCTTTCTTTCTGAAGAGCTTCGAGAGTGCTCCCATGTCAAAGGCAAAGCCGAAGGCGGGCCTTCCTTTGAAGGTGTACTCCCCTCCACCCCCGAGGGGCTTTCCAAGCTCGGGTGAATAAATCTCGAAGAGTATGTCGCGGTAGTATGGGAGTGGCCTGACGGTGCCAAAGTCTATGAACAGCCTCTCGTCGTTGACAGCCTCGACTATTCTGTCAAGCTTCTGATAACCGCTCTCCTTTCCCCAGAAGTTGAAAAGCCTCCACAGCTCCTCCTTTTTCTCCCCACTTATCGGGAGACGCTCTATTATCTCGAAGTTCCTCCTCACGAGTGCCCTGTAGACTTCTCCCCTGAACTCTGCTATTTCCTCAGTGGCTTCCTCCCAGACCTTCAGGCTCCCGATGTCTATGTAGAACTCCTCTATCCCCACCGCTTCGAGGGCGGTTATGACCGTGAGGAGCACCTCGGCGGCCATTTTCGTGACGTCTCCGCCTATGTACTCCACCCCCGCCTGCCACTGCCCCCTTACACCACCGTCGAGAACCTCGCTGATGTAGTAGAGTTTAAGCCTTTCCGGCGGCTCCTTGATGTTCTCCAGTATCTGCGACGTTATGTCGGGTTTTATAACGTAGAACCCGTTGTTGTAGGCGAACTTAGTTCCCTTTCTCAGATTCTTACTGTACTCCTCGATTGCGGGAAGGAAGATCTCCCGATAACCCCAAAGCTCGAAGGTTCTCCTCAGATATTTTCCAACCTCTGATAGTCTCCCGGATTCAAAGAGCAGGCCCTTTCTCACACTAACCCCTCCTGGGCTTTATCCACGAGATTAACAGTGCAACTGTCCGGGTCTAACGGTGTTCCAGAAGAGTCAATGATGGCAGTATCTTACGGAAGAAGGGACTATTATCTGGTTCTCAAGGGTGTATTTGGGGTCAGCTCTCTCAGATTCTCTCATGTTTGACACCTCCACCAACATGCCAACCTGCCTTTGGAGGTTTATAATCTTATTCGGAGTTCTACTGTTTAAACGTCAGAAAAAATACCTTTTATGGGCATTTAGTCAAAACTGTGTCGACTTCTCTCATCACACCCGACGAAATGATAACCAGATTTGCGCCATAACGTTAATATCCTCCTTCACCAATCTATGCTGAGGTGATTTTCGATGGAGATAACGGACAAGGAAGTTTTTGAGATTGCCATAAACTCCGAGATAAGGGCCAAGGAGGCCTATGAAAAACTCGCCTCCCTGACCAAGAGCGACATCATAAGGGATGAGTTGCTCTTCTTAGCCAAGGAAGAAGATAAGCACCGCGAGATAATAGAAAAGATGGCCGAGAAGTTTGAGGGGGAGAGGACCGAGCCGAAGAAGATAAACATCGACGTCATGGCGGAGTTCCGGGTCATAGCCGAGAAGATGGCCGAGGCGATCAAGAAGCCTGACGTTAACATCGATGAGGTCTACGAGATAGCCATGCAGGCCGAGCTCGTCAGCGAGAAGCTTTATAAAGAGCTCGCCGGCTACGCCGCCACAGAGAAGACGAAGCTAATGCTTGAGATGCTCGCCGACATGGAGAGGAACCACTACAACATCCTCCGCAAGCAGTACGACTACATAACGCGCTACCCGGACATATACAAGGAGGAGTTCTACGACCAGCTGATGAAGGACATAAACTTCAACTTCTGATTGCCCCCTACATTTTTCTTGGGGGCATCCATCAGTTTTAAATACTATTGTAGTGAATTTGTATTGGTGGTGTGAATGGCGGAGAGGGTGGAATACCCGATTTCCGTGAGACTCCCGGGATATGTGGTCAAGAAAATAGACGAGCTGGTAATGAAAAAAGAGTTCAGGAGCCGCTCCGATTTTATTAAATTTGCTGTTACAGTAACTCTTGGCCAGATAATGTTGGAAGAAGCCAGAGAAGTGGCCAGAGGGCTCACACGAGATGATATTAAAGCCGAAGTGGAAGAAGCTCGGAGGAGGCTGGCCAAGGGAGAATTCGATGACGAATGGCCGGAAGTGGAGAAGGTTTTGAAAGAGGTTGAAGGGGAATTTCGGAGGCTCACAGGTGCTGGGGAATGAGGGTCGTTATGGACACCAACGTCGTCCTAGCGAGATACCTGAAGGGCTCGGTTGTGATTCCCTCTTTTGAAACGTTTAACTTCTCCAGAAATCCGGACGATAATAAATGGCTGGGTATAGCCTATAAAGCGAAGGCTGAATACATCCTAACGTGGGACAAGGACCTCTTGGAGTTGAGGGGGCGACAACAAAACTCTAAGCCTTGGAACCCACGTCGTCAGGATACTCAAGCCGATCGAGTTCTATCATGAGGTTCTCAAGGCCGAATGCTGATGAACTCTGGCTGGGACTTACTTTTTTCAGTGTTCAGCTTGATTTGCATGATGAGTTTTGTCTTTATAATTGCTTGAGTTGTCTTGTTAAAACTTCTTAACACCGAAAGGCTAATAAACGATTAAGATGTAACATTGAGTGCAAAACCCTGTTTGGGGGGGCGATGGGGAATAGAATCCGATTGGACCCTTCTCGCGTCCGAGGGGGCGATTCTATGAGGCGTCTGGCAGTGTTGGTAATAGTCCTCGTCTTGATGGTACCGCTCGTCTCGGCAACGCCCTACTGGTTCAAGGAAGGGATTTATGCGAAATACATTTCCAGGGGTCAGATGCTTACTATCGAGACCAATACTTCTGATGGATATATCACATATGCTTGTCAGGGGATTGAACTTACGTGGCGCGTCCTTAAAGTTACTGGGGATCGAGTCCAAATGTCCGTTCTTCTCCGAGGTTTTAACTGCACGAAAAGTGTTCAGAAAACCCTGGATGAGGAAACGGCAAGGGAGATACTCCGAAGGTATCAGGAGAAGTACAACTTCACTGGTGGAGAATGTCTGAAAATTAGCAGTCAGTTAAGGAACGTGACCATCTGCGAAAACAGCTATTCCGAGGTGGGGGTCAGTGGGAGAATAGGACTGACAATTGAGGAAGGGGTTGGTCATCTCTTTAACGAATCCCTTATACCCGAGACTCCCTCATGGGGAAATGCTTTTGAGCTCGATCTGAAGACGGGCGATATCTACGTCAACGGGAGTCCTGTGGGAAAGAACTTCCTCTGGGCCGAAAACCCTGCCAACATAACGGGACTTGAGATACTGCCGGGGCTAAAGGTTGAGAACGTCAAGATGATAAACTCGACTGCTTTGACATACTACGGCGAGTTCAACGCTCCAGTTTACATGGCCCACACGAACATGATGAAGGGAGAGAGTGGCTTTGGAAAATGCGTCCTCCTCTACGACGGCTCAAGTGGTCTGGCAATAGCTTTCTTCACCCCGTTCAGTCCCCTGTGGAAAGTTCTTGGAATAAGTGAGGCTATGATCCAGGACACTGAGTTAGCGAGGGAGCACGAGGAGGAGATCAAGGAGAGCAACAAGATGCCGCCCTTCGGCCTCGTCCTGGCCGAGACCAACATAGACTTCACTAAGCCAGCAGAGCTCCCCGACGAGGGGCCATCCAGAACCGCCATCGTAGCCGTCGTTGGTATAGCTATCGTTCTTGGCGTGCTCGTCCTCTGGAGGTGGAGGCGGTGAAGGAAGTCCTCCGCTGGGAGCTCCGCTCCCCCTTAACTCTGGCCCTGGTCTCGGTCGGGGCTGTTCTCGTTGGAACCGTGATGAAGAGGTACTACCTGACCTGGAGCGCCAGTTCCCATGGCGGGCCTCACGGGGTGGGTATACTTGGTTTGGTCTTCCGAACGGCCTTCACCGGCGACGTTTACCTGCTCCTGGCTATACTCGTGCCCTTCATAATAACCCTGGCGGTGAGGCTCGAAAGGGACGAGGGGGTTGCCCTCTCGGTGTATTCCCTCCCAGTTTCGAGGGTTAGAATCCTCCTCGCCAAGTTCCTGGCGGCTTTTCTCGTGCTCTTCATCTTCATCTTTGCGGTTTACCTCCTTGTCTTTGCCCTGCACTTCTCGGCAACCCCCGATGCCGTGCTCAGCGCTCTGAAAGTCCACGTGGCCCAGATGGCGTTCTTCTACCTCTCCGTCCTGCTTTTCATGACCTCGGTCGCGGCCCTGATAGCGATAGCATCACCGAACACCTACGTCTCCATCTTCGGTGGATTCATAGCGCTCTACCTTCCGGAGTTTCTGGGGACGAACTGGTACGGGCCGGTGCCGTGGAGGAATGTCCTGATAGACTACAAATCCGCGACGATTTCAGCGTGGTCTGACCCGGTGTTCTCGTGGGCCTTCGTGAAGATGACCCTCCTCCCGGCGCTGGCGTTCCTTGTCCTTTACATACTTGTCGGCAACTGGAGGGACGTGAGATGAGGCTCTTCAAGGCTCTCCTCCTCACCCTGATGCTCGTCTCGCTGGTGAGCCTGGTCCTTCAGTCGAACCTCAAACCGAGCGATGTCCACTACAAAACGGTCTTCGTGTCCGGGAGGGAAGCGACCGCCGTCTACATATCATCAATGGCGTCGGTGAAGCTCTACGCCGTTGGAACCGGGGAGTTCAAGGTGAAGGACCTTCAGACGGGGGAGACGATATTCACCGGAGAAGTGGCGGGCAACGGGGCCTTCGCGCTGGTCTTTCCCCACCCGGGCTTCTACGACTTCAGCGGGAACTCCAGCCGGGGCATCACGATAACGATAACCCCGATTGACGTGGGCTTTCCGGGGAAGCAGAAGTCGGCACACCTGTGGGCTTCGGCTTTATTCGGGGGGCTTTTAGCGCTTACCCTGCTTGGAGGTGGAAGGAGATGAGCGCGGTAATCGAGGCAAGGGATCTTCACAAGCACTTTGGGCCGATAAAAGCCCTGCAGGGAGTCACCGTCGATATACCCGAGGGCCTGACGCTGATCCTCGGGCCCAATGGTGGTGGAAAGAGCACCTTCATGAAGGTCGCACTGGGCCTCTACAAGCCCACCAAGGGAACCGTGAAGCTCCTCGGAAAGAACCCCTGGAAACACCCGGATGTGAGGAAGGGCATCGGGGTGGCCTTCGACCCAGGGAGGTTTCCAAAGCTGACTACCGGAGGGGAGTGGCTGGAGTTCATAGCCAGGGCACGAGGGGCAGATAGGAGCGATGTGGAAAAGGCCGCCCGATTCTTCGGCATCGAAGACGCCCTCGACAGGCGCATAGAGGGCTACTCCTCGGGAATGCTGAAGAGGCTGAGCCTTGCCCAGGCCTTTGTGGGAGAACCCGACGTGATATTCCTCGACGAGCCCCTGGCCAACGTGGACTTCGAGAGCGTCGCCGAAATCGTGCGGGTCATAGGCAAATGGAAGGGGAAGGGCAGGAGCTTCGTCCTCATAAGCCACATATGGGAGCCCTTTGAGGGGCTGGCCGACTACGGGGTGGTCATCAGCGGTGGAAAGGTCTATCTTAAGGGAGAGTTCAGGGATATAGCCGATGACGTAGCCGGAATGTTCCGACCGTCGGAGATTAAGAACGGCAACCCCGGCTGAGGTTATCCCCCGAACTCCCCGTTCACCGCTATCCAGCCCACGTAGATTAGAAACGCAAGTACGGAGTACTCCATAAGCGCCGCGAGCTTCCGGTTGTTCTTTTCCATCTTCTTTGCCAGTACCTCCGTTCCCGCGTAGGTGTGGAGGAGCAGGAGAGAAACGAAGCCCAGCTTAACCAGCCGGCTGAGGTGAATCGCCTGGGAGCGGGAGAAGGTCAAAAGCCCCAGCGAAGCGTTTCTGGCAGCTTCACTCGTCAGCCCGTAGCCGCTTATGACGAGCAGCCCAGCAAAGAGGAGCAGGGGCAGAGAGGTCCACTCTACAATCGCTATGGCCGTTTTTGCCTTCATGTCCTCACCCGCCGGGGGATTGATCCGTGATATAAGCGTCGTCCGGATAGCCGGCGCTCTCCCACGTGCCCTTGAAGTCGTAGCTTACGAGCTCGATTTTCGTGAGGTACTTTATCCACTTGTAGCCCCACCTGCCCGGAGCGACTATTCTCGGGGTTATCAACTCGCCGTTGAGTTCGTAGGCTATGATGATGTCCTCGTCCCTCATCACTGTATCAAGGTAGAAGTCCGTCGTAAAACCGTCGCTGGCGTAGAGGGCCACCTTGTATGTCCCGCCTGTGGGCTTTGCCAGCTCAAGGACTGTCTTTAGTGGAACGCCCTTCCACGTCCCGTTTTTCCTGACTTTTCCCGGTTCGCCGACGCAGTAGAGCGCCGCCTCCACCTCCTTTGAGGGGAGCTTTGAGAGCTCGTCGTAGGTGATGTTGTAGGGCCTTTCAACGAGCCCCGTGACCTGGATGACGCCGGCTGTACTGGGAATATAATCACTCCCCTGCTTTTCTTCTCCCTTGGCCAGCAAGTACGTGCCAGCAATCAGGAGGAGAAGAACCAGAAACCCAAAGATTTCTTTTCTCATAAAGCTTCACTATGAGGGTTTTCTTTTGGACATATAAAAGGATTCCTGGACAGACCTGCCCACTCATTCTTTTTTCAGCACGACAAATTCTTTGTAATCCATCACCTTGGTGAAGCCCTTTCTTATATAATATGAATAAGCCTCAAGCTCCGGGAAGGTTATCACGTAGGGAACCTTTCCAAGCTCCCTGAGGCGCTGGATGGCAAATTCCAGCAGCCGGGAGCCGTATCCCCTGCCCTTGTACGCCGGATCGACCATGAAGAACTCGACGAGCCCCGTCCTCTCGTCTTTGATTTCGTCCGGCACCCACCAGACGTCCTTGCCTTCGAGGTTGTAGACGAGGGCAACCGTTCCGGCGATTTTTCCTTCGTCATCCCTTAGAACGTAGAGCTCGTCGAGCTCATCTCTAAGCCTAAACTCAAGGAACGGTTCGTAAACTTCTCTGAATCCCTCGAAGTCGTCCGTTGATGGCTTGTCCTCCACCCACTCCAGGGCAGGGTAAGCCCCGCCGGTCCCCTGATAGACCCTGAAGACGAAGCGAACCAGTTCGTCCTTAAGGCTAAGCGGCTCATCCACCCTCTCAATCCTCATAACTGTCCACCAAAGGTTATTAGGGTCCGAGACCTAAAACGTTTTGGTGATAGCATGAACGAGCTTGAAGCGCTGGCCTTAGCCCTTGAAGTTGAGAAAGCTGAGCTAAAGTTCTATCTAAACCTGGCAAAGAAAACCAAGGATGAGAAGGCAAAGAAAATGTTCCTGTTTTTAGCGGGGGAAGAGGCCGAACACTGGGAGGTCTTCGAGGAGAAGTTCCTTGAAAGTGTGGTGGAGAAGTGTCAGTTGCCGGCAATAAACGAGGAACTCCTTGAGAAGCTTCTCGTTAAGGCCGAAAACATTGACAGTGAAGTTGATGCCGTGAAAATCGGTATGGAGCAGGAAAAGCTGACCTGGGAATTCTACGAGAAAGCCGCGAGAGAGGCGGAGCACGAAGCGGTGAGGAGAATCTTTGAGGAACTGGCAAAGGTTGAGAAGGCCCACTACGAACTCCTGAAAGCCCAGTACGATTCGGTCATGAAGACCGGCATCTGGATGGACTACCAGGACTTCAGCCTTGAGGTGGACTGAATTCCTGCTCTCCACTGCCGGGGCGTGAACCTCGGACTCCAATGATATCTGGCAAAACTTCAGGGGCTTCCAGTAGCTGGACGTCGTGCCTTTTACGGAGCTCCCTGCGCAGCCAGTACGAATGCTCCACTCCAACCAGGACCAGCATCTTACCGTCCGTCTTCCCCTCATTTGCCTTGAGGATCTGTTCCAAAAAATATCCATTCCACTTTTCCCATGCCGCTTTCTCATCTTTGCCGAACAGCGAATTCTGGTAGTTCCTTTTGATTTCGAAATGCCTGTCCGTCTCGTGAGAGTTGACATCGAGAACCGAACCCCACCAGTTGAAAAGCACGCCGTATAGAGCTTCCACGTAGAGTTTAAAGTGTTCCAGTGCTTGGGGATTGCTCTCCTTCAGGTTCTTCATTGATCTCTTTGCCATCCCTATGAGTTCGGAATACTTCGGCTCGGGCGGTTCGAGGGGGATAACCTCGCACTTCAGTTTATCAATCAGGGGATAAACGCTTTTCTGGTACTCCTGCTTTATTGTCTGTGGCACCCTGCCATCAACGTCTGAAGGCCTCAGCTCAACGGCGAGGATGTCCGGTGAAAATGCCTCGATTATGTTTGAAAGGTGCTCGTATGTGTAGTAATCCACGTGGCCGTGGAACTGGTGCAAGGTAGAGAGAACTAAAACTTTCATAATATCACGTCCTTTGTAGTGTTTAGAGAAGATGTACTATAAAAGACTTTGCCATAGAATTGTTTCCACGCTTCCAGACGAAAAAAGAGAATTAATACGCGGCCCTTCTGTATTTGCACTTCATTCCACCCAAACATTGACGAGCTTGACCCTTCTGCCCGTTTTCTCCCTTATCCTTTCAATTATCTCGTGGTCGTTGAGGTCAATGACTTTGCCCCCGCTTATCAGGTTTATATGGGGTTCGGTGTTAAGCTCAACCCTCGTCTCCCCATCTAATGAGAAGAGTTCCACGAGTTTGAGCTCCTTTAACGTTATCAGGTTGGAGTAAAGCGTCGAAAAGCTCATCGTTGGAAAATCCTCCCTTATTTCAGCCAGCACTTCAGTCAGGGAAGGGTGGGACGGCCCAAGCTCCTCAAGGACTTCGATAAGCTTGAGGCGCTGGGGCGTGAGTTTGTAACCGCTCTCCCTGAGTCTTTGTAGGGCCTTTTCTCTCCACATAGTTCAGCCTTTGTAAGCTGACTTATAAGCCTTTCTAATCAAAACTAACTTCTAAATAGAAAGGTTTATTAACAAGAAATACCTAGGGTTTCTGGTGAAACCTATGTCTGAACACAACCGAAGACTTGTTGAGAAGGCCGGAATAGACGTGGAAAAACTTCTGGATATGCTGCTAAGGGCCGCAGCCGCGGAGTTTACGACCTATTACTACTACACGATTCTGAGAAACCATGCGGCAGGCATGGAGGGCGAGACGATAAAGGAGATAATCGAAGATGCACGCCTTGAAGATAGAAACCACTTCGAGGCCTTAGTCCCAAGGATTTACGAGCTTGGCGGTGAGCTCCCGAGGGACATCGTTGACTTCTCCAAGATGGCCTGGTGCCGCGACGCTTACCTCCCAGAGGAGCCGACCGTTGAGAACATCCTTAAGGTCCTCCTTGAGGCAGAGCGCTGTGCAGTCGGCGTTTATACCGAGATATGCAAGTACACCTTTGGGAAAGACCCGAGGACGTATGACTTAGCTTTAGCCATACTCCATGAGGAGATCGAGCACGAGGCATGGTTTGAGGAGCTCCTCACCGGCAAGCCGAGCGGCCACTTCAGGAGAACAAAACCCGGGGAGAGCCCCTTCGTCTCGAAGTTCCTGAGGTGAAAGGGTTATTAACGTCCGAATGTATTGTGTGGTGGTGATACCATGCTCGCTGAAAAGCCCTACCTCCTGGGGAGGGAGAAGCCCCTCTCAAAGAGGGAAATAGCCCAGGCCTTACGCTGGGCCATCGAGGCCGAGCTCGACGCTATAAGCTTCTACGAACAGCTGGCGGAGCTCATAGAGGACGAGAGGATAAAGCACATCTTCTACGACGTCGCCAACGAGGAGAAGGAGCACGTTGGGGAGTTCCTAGCGGCGCTCCTTGAAGTTGATGAGGAGCTCGTAAAGTACATGAAGGAAGGCTTCGAGGAAGTTGAGGAAGAGACCGGCATAAAGGTCGAACTGTGACCTCTTCATTCCTCTTTTCCCTCGCTTCCTTTCGATTCTCGTGCACTAAGCAGTGGGTTGATGCACCCTTTTGCTCAATGAAAAACGTTATTAAGGTTCGACGTTCATATAGTTCTGGTGATGTGCATGGTTGAACCACTCGTTAAGAGGGCCTACGAGACCGAAAAGAAGGCCGCCGCGAGCTACACGGACGGTCTCGGCCTCATAAGGGGGCAGGGTCTGAAGTACACCAAGGTTGAGGAAGTCGTCGGCAGGATAGCCATAGACACGATAATACACAAGCACCTGATGAAGGCCATTCTGGAGGCCCAGAAGGAGCTGGAGAAGCTCGCGGGAGAAGGGCCCATAGAGGAGGTCAAGGAGGTCGAACTTGTACCGGAGCAGAAGGCCCTGGTCAAGCGCTTTGCCGAGATGCATCTGGAGATTGAAAAGGACATGATAGAGACCTACCAGAGGATGGCCGAGAAGATGACCCACCCCCTGTTTAAAGGTCTCGCCGAGGCACTTATTGAAAACGAGAAGGAGCACCACAGGCTCCTTGCAGAGCTCATAGCGAAATACAAGGAGTGAAGCCCTGCCTTTTCTTTAAAAATTTTAAAGAGTGCATGAAATCACGGGCCAACGTGCATCATCTGGCTGTACATCTCCCAGTCGAGGAGGAGCTCGTATTCGGCGCGTAGGGTGTAATAGTGACCCTTCTCCATGTCGCTGAGGTAGCGCATGAGCCTTTTTCTGTCTTCGGTCTCGACTATCTTCTCGACCTCCTCGTAGAAGTGAGCCGCTATCTCCTCCGCTCGCATAGCCCATCTGATGAGGTCTATTATATCTTGGGCGCCGTGGAGTTCCCTGGCAACGGGTTTCAGTTCTGGGCCTATGTGCTCCTTGGGGAACACGACCTCCTTCCCGGGGAACATTGCCCCGTACATCTTCCTGAGCAGGGCCTCGTGCTTGCCCTCTTCTCCTGCGAGCCACTCTATTTTCTCTTTCAGGGTTTCTATCTCTATCCTCTCTGCGAGGCTCTGGTAGAATTTCCTCGCCCCAATCTCGGCCTTTATGGCCATCCCAAGGAGTTCCTCAAGGGAGAAGTCCTTAATCCTTTCGAGGGGAAGCCCCTCGTCCAACTCTGGTGGAACCATAACTCATCCCTCCGCTAGCAACAGTCCAATTTCATTGTAAACCTTTATCTTATTAAATCCTTCCTGCTTCAGAACGGAAACTATATCGTTTAAAATCTTGCCTTGGACGTTCACGGCTAGCATCTGACACGCGTGGCACTCCGGCGTTGATCTGGCCATCAGGAGAAAGACCTCAACGTTCCCTTCCTTTACAGTCAGGCCGTAGAGAAGGCCTTCCTCCACGATGTTCAACTCGGTCTCGGGGTCTTTTACCCTTTCCAGGATTCTGACGACCTCGAAGACTTCTGGGGGGAGGTCCTCCCGGGGGCGTCTTTTTGGTGTTTTTCGAGGTTTGAGAAAGTTAAAGAGGCTCAAATCTCAGACCCTCTCAGTGCTGATGTCCTCAATGGTGTAGCCCTTCCTGTTCTCAAAAACTCCCACGGGGTTGTTCTTAAGGTCGTAGACGTAGACGTTCTGGAACCTTACCAGGGCAAAGCGCTCAATTATGTCCCCGATTATCTTTGAGTATGCTATCGCACTCGCGCCGGTTATGTTGTACTCGGCGTGGCTCTCAAAGTTGAGCCAGACTTTGAGGGTATCCTCGCTAACCTCAAGACCGGCCACGACACCGGAGTCCAGGATGTCCCCTCCTGTGACCGGGTCGGTTATGTTCGCCAGCTCCTCAAGCACCGCCCTGTAGTGTTCCGGCCAGTCCCTACCAGGCATGTAAACCTTCATTTTTCTCACCTACTGGGTGTTGGGAGTGTCCGGTTATAAGCCTTCCTGGGCAGTTCTGGGGAAGCGCGCCCTGAGAACACCGTGAAGTGCGAGGAGTACTGCGACCCAGAGTGCGGTTGACAGGAGGTACAGGCCCACGGCAACTGGGCTCCCTGGGTTGGCGGCGTTCAACGGCACAAAGAGGGTGAACATCCACGCTGAAAGCCTTGCGAGCCTGCCGTACTGGAGGGGGGTATGGACGTAAAAGGCTGCCGCGTCCATGAGGATTACAACTGCTATCGCCGAGAACGATTCGATTATGTAGAGAACCCTGTCCCCGCTGAGAACCAGCGATCCCACTATCACCGCCACCTGAAGGAGCATCTCGGGCTTTGCCCTCACGAGACCGCTCTCTGAGAGGGCGTAAACTATCAGCGCCGGACCAAGAATTGCAGGGAGTGCCATGACCTCCGTTCCCATTCCCACTATAAGTTCTATGAATCCGAGGGCCGTTAAGATGCCCCCGAGAAACATAAACTTTGAGATGCTGCCCGTCCCAAGCCGGAACTTTTCTATGTTCCTTGAAAGGTTCCACGTCAGAAAAATCCCGGTGAGGACCAGGATCCCTCCTGTGCCCATGATGGCATGATATGGATGCATCTTCTATCATCTCGCACGCGATACGTCTTAGAATACCTCTACGGCAGTGTAGATAAACCTTCCGGACGTTGCTCGGGTACCAAAGAGAGGGGGTTGGGGCAAAAAAGGGAAAGGTTCACTCGAGCGTGACCTCGTTCTCCCAGAGGCCGTGGATGTTGCAGTAGCTCAGGGCGTAGAGCTTGCCTTTCTTCTGAGTCTTAAAGAAGAACACTGCCCTCGGCTCGGTGAGCGGATCACTGTGGTTGGTGAATGCAACCCTGCCGACGAGAATCGGGAAGTTCTCTTCCTCTGGGTGGAAGTAGAGCTCGATCCAGGCTATGTGGTGCTCCGGGGTGTTCGGGTGAGGTATCTCCTTGCCGACGCTGACCTCGACCTTCACGAGGTCGCCGTCCTTCTCGTACTCTATAACGGGGACGTGCTTCTCCCCCTTCCAGTCTCCACTCTTTATGGTTCCGCTAAGCATCTCGACCACCTCACTCTATCTTTTCAAACATGTCTTTTGGAGCGCCGCAGAGCGGGCAGACCCAGTCCTCCGGAAGGTCCTCAAACTTGGTTCCCGGCTCAACCCCGCTGTCCGGGTCGCCCTCGTCCTCATCGTAGATGTAGCCGCATACTATACACTTCCATTTGGCCATTTCTTTCACCACCCTAATGTTATTAGTCCGTCCTTATAAGGTTTGTGGTTCAAACCTGGGAAATGGAAAAACGAAAACTCATTCAAAGACCACGAACTTCTCCCTGGGGGCTCCACACACCGGGCAGTACTCGGGAGCCTCATCGACGGCAGTATAGCCGCAGACAGGGCAGATGTAGACCTTCTTTATTTCAATGTCCTTCCCGCTCTCGGCGAGCTCCTTAGCCTTGGCGTAAAGCTCCGCGTGTATCTTCTCGGCTTCCAGGGCGTAGTGGGTCGTCCTCACCGCGTCTTTCTCACCCTGGAATTCCGCGGTGTTTTTGAAGACGGGATACATCTCCTCGACCTCGTAGGTCTCGCCGTCTATACCTGTCTGAAGGTTTTCCGGCGTCTTGCCGAGGTGTCCGAGAGCTATGAAGTGGTTCTTGGCATGGACAAACTCAGCGTGGGCTATTGCCCTGAAGAGCTTGGCTATATTCGGGTATCCTTCCCTCTCAGCCTGCTCGGCGAAAATCAAGTACTTCATGTGGGCCATGCTTTCGCCGGCGAAGGCATCCTCCAGAAACTTTCGGGTCATCTTTCTCTTCACTACCATACGGGACCACCAACAAACGGTGCTGCACTAACATCTTCGGATTCAGAGTATATAACGATTTTCCAAACCAAAGGTTTTGGGAAGCTCGCACTTCAGTCAATAGGCAGTCCCTCTTTAATGGCCTTTTCGAGCCGGAACGCTTTCTTTATGTTACCTATGACAACTGCACCGACGGTTTTATCCCCCTCGCGGAAGACCTTGGCACTCTCATCGAGCCATTCGCCTTTTCCCTTCGTCCGTCCGATGAGGGCCACGCTGAAGTCGGCGAACTTGAAGAATGCCGAGCGGAATGAGAAGTCGTAGCGATCCTCGACTCCCCTTAGAAGGTTGGCGAGAACCTTCGCCTGCTCCACAGCTGCTTTGGCGGTTCCTCCAATGACTCCTCCCAGTTCCGCGCAGTCCCCTATAGCGTAAACGTTCCTGGCCGAGGTCCTAAAGTGGTCGTCCACCAGTATTCCCCTTCCGGTGTGGATACCGCTCCTCAGGGCCAGCTCTTTGTTAGGCACTATCCCAAAGGCGCAGACCTTCAGTCTGCCTTTGATGTAGCCCCTATCCGTTTTCAGGCCATCTTCGTCCGCCCCTAAGGCCCTCGCTTCAAGGTGGAACTCGACCCCAACGGCTTCAAGTTTTTCTTTTATGATCCCGCTCAGTTCTTCGTCGAGGCCGAGGAGGCCCTTTCTCCTGTGAACGAGCCGAACAGTGTAGCCTGCTTTGGAGAGGTTTCCGGCCAGTTCGAGCGCTATGAATCCCCCGCCGAGGATCGTCACCTCGCCCTCCTCCCTGAGGCGTTCCCTCATGAGCTTTGCATCTCTGAGGGTTCTGAGCGTTAAAATATGCTCTCTGCCCGGAATCGCCGGTTCCCTGGCCCTCGCTCCGGTTGCCATGACGAGGACGTCGTAGGGTACCTCGCCGTTATCGGTCACGAGGACCTTGCGGAACCTGTCGATAAGCTTCGCCTCCGTCCCAAGGAGCAGGTTTATGCCCTTCCCTCCGTACCAGTCAAGAGAATATGGAAAGAGCCTCTCCTCGGGAATAAAGCCCGCTATGTAGTGGCTCAGCATGGGCTTGGAGTAGTGTGGGAGGTTTTCCTTTTCCACCACTGTTACATCGAATTCGCCCGCTAGGCTCTTGGCCAGCTCAACGCCCCCGGGTCCGTTTCCAACTATGACGAGTCTCACACCCTCACCTCACCGTCTGGTGCGTGGGCCGAGGTATAGCTCCAGCTGGGCGCCGAAGAACTCCACCGGCGCGTTCACGTATTCCGGCTGTCCCTGTGTGAGATCTTCCAGGTACTCAACGTGGCTCCTTATAGATGCGTAGTGCGCCCGCTCCTGCGCGGCCAGGAAGCCGAATATGCCCCTGTGTTCGGGTAGTACCTCACCCAGGTGGCGGTATATCCTCTCGGCGGTTTTTTCATTCACGAGCGCCACCCTCATCGCTTCGATGAGGTTTGCAACGGTGTCCACTTTCACTGACGTCTCGGCAAAGGGTATTCCCTCCGGAACAACATAGCTAGTGTCCCCAAACAGAGTCTCGTGGAGTTTGATCAATATTGCTCTATGGCCCTCTTCGGCCTTGGCCAGCTCCCTGAAGAAGTCTCCCAGAAGGGCCCCGCTTGTTGATGCAAGAGTTTCGTAGAACCGTTTTGCATCCTCCTCCGAGGCAATGGCGTAGCCCAGTATCTCCTTGGGGGAGAGCTGGGCAAGTTTATCAAGAACATCCTCCATCTACATCACCATCTCCATGTTTCACATTGAAGTATTTAAACTTGTGTGGGAAAAAGAAAAACCCTCATGAGATCCACGCCACGAGCTTCCTGACACCCTCTCTGAGCCGCTCCTCGTCCTCAGGCCTGGGCATCCCCCTGCTCTCGACGGTGTCAACGTGGTCGAACTTGCTGCGGGTTATCAGGGTCTCTATCTTCTTACCCGCAACGCCGGCCCAGCCGAAGGCCCCGACGATGAGCACGGGCTTCTCGTAGTTGGCCTTGTCCACTATCTCGTAGAGGGCATAGCGTATGCGTGGGTGTATCTCTGCCTCATAGGTCGAGGCACCGATGATTATCGCCTCACTGTCGGGGACTTCGCCGAGAATGTCGCTTACCGCGGGGGCTTCCTTGTCCGTGAACCGGTAGACGACGGGCTTCAGCCCGTGCTTCCTCAGCTCGTCGAGGACTATCTCCATCCTCCGCTCCACAAAGCCGTACATGGAGTCGTAGAGCACCAGAACCTTGCCCTTCGTGACCTTCCCCGCTCCGACGGCCTCGTAGTGCTCGAATATCCTGGCAGGGTTCTTCCGCCAGATGAGCCCGTGGCCGGGGAGTATCATTCTCGCCTCCTCTACTATCCCGAGCCCCTTGAGCTTCTTGATGTTCTGGACGATGTACTTGTGGTAGTGGCCTATGACGGTCACTATGTATTTCGTCACGTGGGGCAGGTATTCCTCCACAACCTTTTCGTCGCTGTCGTCTATGGCGTTCGGTATTCCATAGCCGCCGCCGGCGTCGCAGCTGAATATGAGCCTGTCCTCAACGGCGTATGTTATCATCGTGTCCGGCCAGTGGAGCCAGGGGACGGTTATGAAGCGGAACGTCCTGCCACCTATCTCCATCTCCTCCCCGTCCTTGATTGTGTGGAAGTTCTCAACGACTTTCTCGCCGTAGAAGCCTTCTAAGAAGCGCTTTGCAAAGCTCGTGCCTATGAGCTTGGCTTTATAGCCGTTGGCTTCAAGGAAAGCAGGCAGGGCCCCGGTATGGTCGGGTTCAGTGTGGTGAACAACCACGTGGGTTATCTCCTTTGGATCGACCAGCTTTCTGAGGGCCTTCATGAAGAGGTCGGTGTATTCGGCCTTGCTAAGGTCGAAGAGAATCGTCGCACCCTCAAGCTTCATCAGGTAAGCGTTGTAGGTTATGCCCTCGGGAATGTCCCAGGTGGCCTCGAAGTACCTTATCCTGTCGTCATCGACCCGGATTATGTAGAGCTCCGGATCGTCAAGAATCCTCTCAACTTTCACATCGGGCATTTCTATCACCGAACCTATTTGGTGCGGGGACATAAAAAGTCTTTCTTGACCAAAAAGTTAAGGACAGAATTGGGTAGGATTAAATTTAAAGGGGTCAGGCGAAGGTAATGCTCCTGTCCTTCAGCGAGCGGTTGAGCAGGTCGGCGTGCTCTAGAGTAACCTGGTACTCGGCTATCTTCTCGAGCTTGATGTCGCTTCCGTCGAGGAGTATCCTGTTGACGTAGACCTTGCCCTCGTTGAAGCCCACTGTATAGACGAAGAGGTCCTTCTTGCTCAGGTACTCCTTTATCTTCTCGTCCTCTAAAGCTTTGGCGAGGCCTCCAGCTGCGAAAATCCTGACGTGGACGACGAACGCTCCAGGAACGTCCTTCTCGGCGAACTGCCTCAGAGTTTCGACGAATATCTCCTTGGTCTCCTCTATTGGGGTCTCACCGCCGAACTGGAGAACCGTAACCTGCGGTGCAAAGGCTTTAACGCGCTCCGCTATATCAGCCTCCTTGCCCTTCTCGGCTAAGAAGTGGTAGGTAACGCCCCCGCTGAGGGTTATGAAGGTCGCCTCGGTGGCCGTTGCAATGCTGGAGCAGATGATGTTCTTGCTGGCAACCACAGCCACCTTGTTGAGGCCGAGATCTGCTAAAGCCTTTCCGACCAGCCTCCCGGTCAGGGCTCTAAGATAGATTTCCTCCTCGAAGGTCGTCTTTGCCATCACCACCTCCATACCCAATTCTGTGGGTTTGTTCTCGGTTTTGAGTAGGAACGTTCGGAAATATAATTCTTTCGGTTTCCCTAATTTACTTTTGTGTCCCTAAAAATTCAAACTTAAAACCCCAGCGATAAGCTGAAGTTTAAAGGATAAACTTAAGAGGTTTGGCTTCCAAATAAAATCGGTGATGAAGATGCTGAGCGAAAGAATGCTCAAGGCCCTCAACGAGCAGGTGACGAAGGAAATCTTCTCCGCTTACTTCTACCTCGCCATAGCGGCCTACTTCAAGGACAAGGGCTTCGATGGCTTTGCGAACTGGATGGAGGCTCAGGCCGAGGAGGAACTCGGCCACGCGCTGAGGATATACGACTACATCTTCGACCGCGGCGGAAAGGTCGAGCTTGAGAGAATAGAAAAGCCCAAGGGGGACTTCACCAGCCCGCTGAAGGCCTTCGAAGCGGTTTACCTCCATGAGGTCGGCGTTACCGAGTCGATATACAAGCTCGTGGAGATAGCAGAGGAGGAAAAGGACCGTGCCACCTACCAGTTCCTTCAGTGGTTCATCGAGGAGCAGGTAGAGGAAGAGGCAACGGCCAAGGCGATAGTGGACAAGCTGAAGATTATCGGCGACAACCCTCAGGGCCTTTTCATGCTCGACAGGGAGCTTGGCCAGAGGCAGGCGAGGCTCAGGAGCCTGTTAGTCCAGTCGGGGCAGTGATTTCTTTTCTTCCATTTGTTTCAGCGGTAGAAATATAAATAAGGGAATTCACGCCTTCAGAAGTCCAAGGATCTCCCCTAAGTCTGGCACTTCCCTTATCGGGTAGACCTTGAAGAACGCAACCTTTCCTTCTTCGTCTATGAGGACGTTTGCCCTCTCTGAGAAGCCCTCCTTTTCGCGGAACAGGCCGTAGAGCTTCGCCACTTCACCGTGTGGCCAGAAGTCGCTCAGAATCCTGAGCTTTTTAAGACCGATGTGTTCGGCCCAGGCCTTCTTGCTCGGCACTGGATCAACGCTTATCCCGACGGGGACAACGTTCAGACTCTCAAAGCGTTCGTAGTTCTCCTCCAGGGCCTTCATCTGCTTCTCACATATCCCAGTCCACGCCAGCGGGTGGAAGGACAGCAGAACCTTCTTTCCCCTGAAATCGCCCAGCCTGAATTCCTCACCGTCTTGGTCTTTCAGAACGAAATCCGGGGCATGTTCTCCAATCTTCATGATGGTGCACCTCCAGTGCTCTCAAATTAGAAAAATGAAAGATTCCTCAGGCCCTCTTGCCCTCGAAGAACTTCCCAACGAGGTCGAGTCTCGGCTCGCGCTTCCAGAGGGGTCTCTTGTCCACCCTGTAAGCCGGAACGCTCTCCTCAAAGGTCGGCTTCTCGTTGACGTAAAAGATTCCCAGGGGGAGCGGATCCTCCTCCAGGGCCCTCTTGAATGCCGCCTCCCTGTCGTGCGGGTCGTGATCGTCCATCCAGTAGGTGTGCTCCCTGTACCAGGCGTAGGTGTTCACCTTGTTGAAGCTGACGCACGGGTGGAGGATGTCAACTATGGCCAAACCCTTATGCTGGATTGCCTTCTTGATTATCTCCACGCTCTCCCTGAAGTAGCCCATGAAGGTTCTGGCGACAAAGGAGGCGTTCATGGCTATGGCCAACGCGATTGGGTTGAAAGGCTCCTCAAAGACTCCCCAGGGCTGGGTAGGTGTCTTCATTCCGACCATCGTCGTCGGCGACGCCTGTCCCTTTGTAAGGCCATAAACCTGGTTGTCATGGATTAGGACGGTTATGTCCGGGTTCCTCCTTATCGCGTGGAGCAGATGGTTGCCTCCCTCTGCATACATGTCGCCGTCCCCGCCCTCTGCTATGACCGTCAGCTCTGGATTAGAAGCCTTGACACCGGTCGCTATCGGTATCGCCCTGCCGTGGAGCGTGTGGTAGCCGTTGGCGTTGATGTAGTGGGGCATCTTGGCCGCCTGTCCTATTCCGCTGATTATCGCCACTTCGCTCGGCTTCAGGCCGAGTTCAGCTAAAGCGGATATGAGGATGTTCCTTATCCCGAAGTTTCCACAGCCGGGACACCAGGCTATATCCTTGCTCCCCGGCCTCCTGGGCTCAAAGGCCTCCCTGCCGGTTGGAAGGTTCATTCTACCACCCCCTTCAGGGCATCAAAAACCTCTTCCACCGAGAACGGCCTCCCGTCGTACTTCAGAACGCGGTGATGGATTTCGACGCCGAGTTCTTTTTTCAGAAGGTCCGCGAACTGTCCTGTAACGTTGTTTTCTACAACGATTACCGTCTTGTCATTAAAGAACCGCTTTGTCTCGGGGTTGAGTGGATAAACCCAGCTGAAGTGGAGCAAAGCAACGTCGTCCCTCCCGAGCTCCTCAAGGGCCTCCTCAACCGCGTGGAGCGTTGAGCCCCAGGAAACCACTAGATAGTCAGCGTTTTCCTCCCCAACCAGCTTTGGCAGGGGTGCGTTCTTCCTTATCGTTTCGAGCTTTTTAACTGCCCTCTTCTCCTGCATTTTCCTTGTAAGCTCGGCATCCTCGGTTATGTCGCCCCACTCGTCGTGCTCGTTGCCGTTGGCTATGACCACTTCCTCCCCGTAACCAGGCACAGCTCTCGGCGAGATTCCGTCCTCGGTGAGCTCGTACCTCCGATAACCGGGCTTCGCCTCAACGATGTACCTCTCAAACTTTACCTTGTCCAAGTCCGGCCTGGGCAGGTTGTAGTAAGTATCGACAAAGTACTGGTCGGTGAGAATTATTACGGGAACCTGGTATTTGTCAGCTAAATTGAAGGCCTCAGCAGTTAGGTAGAACGCCTCCTCCATGCTTCCAGGTGCGAGGATTATCCTCGGAAAGTCGCCGTGGCCTGCGTAGAGGACGAGGTTTAAATCACCCTGCATTGTCCTCGTCGGCAGGCCCGTTGCAGGGCCGGGCCTCTGGGCGAGGTGTATGACTATCGGGTTCTCCGCCATTCCTGCCAAGCTCAACGCCTCGCTCATCAGGGCGAAGCCCCCTCCGGAAGTGCTCACCATCGCCCTCGCTCCCGCGAACCACGCTCCGAGGGCCATGTTTATCGCCGAAATCTCGTCCTCGACCTGCTCGACTATTATCCCGAACTCTTCCGCCTTCTGTGCAGCGAAGGTCGAGACGCCCGTTGAGGGGCTCATAGGGTAGAAGCTCAGGAAGTTCATGCCTCCGGCGAGGGCACCTATCCCTACAGCTTCGGTCCCACTGAGAAGGATTTCTTCCCTGACCTTCTCGTCTCTCCCGACTTCCACCTTTATCGTCCCTTGCTCGCAGAGCTTAACGCCCAGCTCGTAGCCTTTTTTAGCGGCCTCGATGTTTTTCCCGACAACGTTCTCCCCCTTGCTCCCGAAGCGCTTCCTTATGTATTCCTCGACCGCCCCAAAGTCGCCGTGGAAGAGGCCGACTATCAGGCCTGCAGCGGTCGTGTTGATGTAGAGCTGGCTTCCCGTTTCGAGGGCGAGCTTCGTGAGGGGCACTTCCACGAGGTTCACCTTTCCGAGAAAGCTCTCCTCGACGTTCTCCCTCTCTCCGAGGACCACGGTAGTATCTGATAGCCTGTCCTCGACCCAGCTCAGGACGCCCTGCTTGAAGGGGACGGGGATGTCTATTCTCCTCACGAAAGCTCTAACGCGTCTGGAAGAAACGCGTATCTCGGTGGTGTTTATCCCGCCCCTCACGCGGGACATGTACTCCTTGTTTGCATAGATGTGGTAACCTGACTTCTTAAGGGCGTAGGTTAGGATTCCCTCGACGGTCTGAATTCCCTGCCCGGCGGCACCGCCAAGAACTATGGAAACATCATTCCTGAACTCGGACATGGGGCACCACTCCGGGGGCAGCTTTTTTGGAGGTTTGATTTTGGTCTCCCCTCCAGGTAATATCCCGAACGATACGAAAACCACGCAGGATAAATTTTGGAACAAACATGTCCATTTGTACTCACCATGATGTAGTAATGTGTAATGATATATAAAGGTTTCCGTACCCGGGGAGTTTGAAAATAAAACTGACCAGGGGGCGTGAGTGGTATGAAGCCTGGTTCCCAAAACCTCTTTAAGGATAACGAGGTATCACCCGTGGTGGTCACATGAGCGTTGCCGTTGTCACTGGTGCCTCCAAGGGCATAGGCCGTGCCATAGCAAAGGCCCTGGCCCGTGAGGGCTACTCGCTCTCCCTCGGTGCGAGAAGCGTGGACCTACTGAAAAACCTCGCGGATGAACTGAAAACAGAGGTCCTCTGGTCGTACCTCGACGTCTCAAGTGAGGCCAGCGTGGAGAAGTTCGCTGAAAAGACCCTTGAACGGTTCAGGAGCGTTGAAATTCTTGTGGCGAACGCTGGAGTCGGGGTCCCCGGAAGGCTCGACGAGATAACCGAGGAAGCGTTCATGCACAGCCTACAGGTGAACCTTCTCGGCGTTTGGAGAACAATAAAGGCATTCCTACCGACCCTCAAAGAGACAAAAGGAACGGTTGTGGTTGTTACCTCCGACCTGTCCACAAGACTCCTCCCCGGGAGCGGGGCTTACGTGGTTAGCAAATGGGGTGCAAGGGCCCTCGTTAAGACATTTCAACTGGAGAACCCGACGGTTAAATTCCTTGAGTTGAGGCCCGGGGCTGTGGATACTCATTTCTACGGGAAACCAGGAAGGAGCCGGGAAGAGGGCTTCATGAAGCCAGAAGACGTTGCGGAGGCCCTGGTGTCGCTCTTGAATCTCCCCCACCACGTCAGGGTCGAAGAGGTTCTACTCCGTTCCATATACCAGGACCCGGTTTACTAAGGTTTTTACGCCCCTTCCCCTATTTTCACTTGGTGGGAGCATGAGGAGGCTTATTATAAGTGGTCCAATTGGTGGACTGGTGTACTGGCTCTTCGTCGCGTGGAGCATAAGCAGGAACCCATGGTTTTCTTTCTGGAAAAACGCCCTCAGCGACCTCGGTGGACCTGAGGCAAACTCGCCCTGGATATATAACTGCGGACTCGTAGTGACTGCCGCCTTAATCCTGGCCTTCTCGGTTTACCTAATCCTATCTGCAGTGAACAAGCTCCAGACAGTTGGGAGTTCCTACATCAGTATCTCGGCAATATTCCTCGCGCTCATCGGGGTTTTTCATGAGGGAACGAGCCCCCATGTTTTTGTTTCAACCTACTTCTTCATCCAGTTCTTTGTTGGCGCCCTTTTCTATGGCCTCGGTTCAAAAAAGTCCCTCAAAAGCATTGCTGTTATTCTCTTTTCCCTCGCAGTTGTGGGGGCGTTTATAAGATGGCCGTCCACGGCCCTCCTTGAGACCTACGAGATACTCTTACTCACGCTTTTCACTCTTGCCGTTGCCCTTTGGGGAGGTGATGGGGAATGAACGCACCATTCCCACCCGTTAGACAACCCCCTGTCCGGGAAAATCGGGTTTTGAGAGTAGAAGATGCCGAGAACGCGGTGAAACTTGTCGAGCAGGTCTTGCCGTTTCTCAGGGCCGGAGAGCCTATAAAGCACCGGGATCACGTGGATGTCCCGGTAATGTACCTCGACTTCGTGATAGACGTGATGCACTACACCACGCGGACGGGCAATCCCTCTCCGAAAGGGGCCCCAATACGGTGCGAAGATTTGGCAGGCAACATCAATGAGGGAATAGAGAATGTCCTCAAAGAGCTCCGCGTTCTTGGGGCTGCGGAGTTCAGAGAACCTGAGAACTGCTGGGTTGTCCCGGTTGCATGGAAAAGCTTTATAGTCCTCCACGTCCGCGTCTCTGCAGATGGGAACGAGTTGATTCCGGATTATCACCTGACGGAAGAGGTGAGGAGACACGGGCTGTAGGGCCACCGACTTCATCAAGCACGAATGGTTCCTTAGTATATTGATGGCATTATACTTAGTGCTGGCCCTAATCGACCGTTCGCTCCCGGGGAGAACTCCCGTACTGATTGATTGGGGGAGTCTGAGCCTAATAACTGCACTGATTATAACTTCAAAGGGCCTTGAGATTTCCGGGATTTTCAGCAGGCTCGCACCCGTCCTGGTCAGAATATCAGGCGGTTCGGGAAGGAGGCTGTTCTTTTTTCTACTGCCCTCGATAGCCTTTTCCTCGGCTGTCATAATGAATGACACGGCAATGCTCGTTTTCATCCCCCTCGTCGTTGCAGTATCCGAGTTCTCGGAACTTGATGGGGGAAGGGCGGTTGCACTGTCGGCGATAGCCGCAAACGTCGGCTCCTCGCTAACCCCGGTAGGAAACCCTCAGAACGTTATAATATGGAGAGAATATGGCATTGGATTTGTCACTTTTATCATTCATATGCTGCCTTTTGTGCTTCTTTGGATGGGAATCCTCTTCGTGTTGGTCATATTCCTCCCGGATGAGAACATCTCCCCAAAACCCCTCCCCCCAATTTCTACCAGATGGGATCTCCTCATAGCTTCCACCCTCGTACTCGGCATGAACATCTACCTCGGTGAAACCGGGAGGGACATAACTTCTTTGGTGATTACACTGATGATCTTTCTTATAGTTGACAGGAGGATCCTCTGGAGTTTCGACTGGGCGCTGGTTCTGACCTTCGCCCTCATATTTGCGGACTTCAACGAGGTATCCCACCTGATTTCGGGATCGGCGAGGATGTTTCCGGGGGAAGGTTTTAAGCTTCTTCTCGCCTCGGCCGGTCTGAGCCAGTTAATCAGCAACGTTCCGGCGACGGTCCTCTTCCTCGGCTCAAAACCGGAGTGGCTTCCCCTTGCACTCGGTGTGAACCTAGGCGGCACCGGGATGATAATTGGTTCCCTCGCAAACCTCATAGCCCTCCGTATCTCAGGGATTGGCATGAGGGACTTCCACAGGTATTCGATTCCGTATTTTCTGATCGCATTGGGGATTTCGATTTTGATACTTCTGCTCTGATTTTTCGACGGGTTTCGGAATGACAAAGTTTATAAAACATTTGCACAATTGCTCAAATGTAGAGGTGATTTATGATGACGGAAGTGTGTAAGGTGTATGAGGAACACCTGGATAAAATCTTGGAAGCCCAGGCAAAAATTCCAGAGGAGGAGGCTGTATTGGAAGCGGCGGACTTTTTCGACGCCCTCGGGAACCCCACGAGGCTCAAAATCCTGCTCGCGCTGATGGAAGCGGGAGAGCTCTGCACCTGCGACCTCTCTGCGATAACGAAACTTTCAGTTTCGGCGATTTCTCACCAGCTCCGCATCCTCAAGGACAGAAAGATAGTAACTTACCGCAAGGACGGCAAGAACGTGTTCTACCGTCTCGACGACGAGCACATCAGGGATATACTGAGAACCGCGCTTGAGCACCTCTCGGAGGTGAAGTGATGCCGCAGAAGCTCGTCCTTGAGGGGCTCGACTGCGCTAGCTGTGCATACGAGATAGAGGAGGCCCTCAAGAAGGAGGGCTTTGAGTTTGCGCTGGTCAACTTCACCACCAAGGAGGCCATCATAGAGGGTGACGTTGAGAAGGCCAAAGAGATCATCAAGAAGGTCGAGCCGGACGTTGAGGTCATGGAATCTGACGAGCACGGCCATGGACACGGCCATGAACACGGAGGAGGGGACTTCAGAAAAACGGTGTACCAGATCGGAGTTTCTCTGGCCCTGTTTGCAATAGGCATAGTAATGCGCTACTACTACGGCATAGACGACGCTTTTGTCTTCGGCATCTTCCTCGCCAGCTACCTCATCTCCGGCTGGAGGGTTCTTAGGAGTGCAGTCGTCAACTCCATCCACGGCAACGTCTTTGACGAAAACTTCCTTATCGCGATAGCCACTATAGGAGCTTTCCTCATCAGGGAGTATCCGGAAGGAGTGGCGGTAATGCTCTTCTACGTCGTGGGAGAGTTCTTCCAGGACCTGGCAGTGGACAGGTCAAGGCGCTCCATAAAGGCACTGCTCGCGCTCAAGGCAGAGTATGCGAACCTGCTTAGAGACGGGGACGTAGTCCGGGTAAAGCCCGAGGAGCTGAAGGTTGGGGACGTTATCATCATCAAGCCCGGTGAGAGGGTTCCCGTTGATGGAGTTATCATCGAGGGTGAGTCGACCGTTGACACCTCCGCTTTAACCGGGGAAAGCGTTCCCAGGACGGTGAAGGAAGGGGAGGAAATCCTATCCGGCATGGTCAACCTATCGGGCGTCCTCAAAGTGCAGGTGACCAAGGGGCTGAAGGAATCAACCATTTCCCGCATCCTTGAGCTCGTCGAGAACGCCAGCGCGAGGAAGGCTAAAACCGAGAAGTTCATAACGCGCTTCGCCCACTACTACACCCCAGCCGTCGTCGGCATAGCTGCACTTATAGCCATAGTCCCCCCGCTCCTCACGGGAGACCCCTTCACTCCCTGGATATACAGAGCCCTGGTGATACTCGTCATCTCGTGCCCGTGTGCGCTTGTCCTGTCGATTCCGCTCGGCTACTTCGGCGGCATAGGTAGGGCAGCGAGGGAGGGAATCCTCGTCAAGGGCTCCAACTACCTCGATGCACTCAAGGAAGCGAGCATAGTGGCCTTTGACAAGACTGGAACGCTCACCAAGGGAGTCTTCAAGGTTACCCGAGTGGAGACGAGGAACGGCTTCAGCGAGGAGGAGATAATAAGGTTCGCGGCCTTGGCTGAGGCCCACTCAAACCACCCGATTGCCAAGGCGATACGTGAAGCTTACGGTGAGGAGATCAACGAGGCGGAGATAGTCGAGTACGAGGAGATAGCCGGACACGGCGTCAGGGCGAGGATTGACGGGACGGAGGTCCTTGTCGGAAACGACAGGCTTCTCCACAGGTTCAAGGTCGAGCACGACACGTGCAGGGTTAAGGGGACGGTGGCCCACGTCGTCATCAACGGAAAGTACGCCGGCTACATAATAATCTCAGACGAGATAAAGGATGACGCCCCGCTCGCTGTGAAGGAGCTGAAGCACCTCGGGATCAAGAAGGTCGTCATGGTCACGGGAGACAACAAAGACGTTGCTGGGGAGATAGCGAGGCATCTCAACTTAGACGGCTTCTACGCGGAGCTGTTGCCGGAGGACAAGGTGAGGGTCATAGAGGAGCTTGAGAAAGAGGCAGAGGGAAAGGTCGTCTTCGTGGGCGACGGCATAAACGATGCTCCCGTCCTGGCCAGGGCGGACGTTGGTGTCGCAATGGGTGCTTTGGGTAGTGACGCGGCCATAGAGACTGCCGACGTCGTCATAATGGACGACAAGCCGTCCAAGCTGGCAAAGGGTATTAGGATAGCGAGGAAAACGCGGAGGATAGTATGGCAGAACATAATCTTTGCCTTAGCGGTCAAACTGTCCTTCATAGGCCTTGGAATCCTTGGAGAAGCTACCATGTGGGAGGCGGTCTTTGCGGACGTCGGCGTTGCCCTCATAGCGGTCTTCAACGCCATGAGGATTCTGAGGTGAGTCTCTTTTTCCATTTAAACCAGAGTAAGCTGTTTTTACTCGCATGTTCTAACTAGCTTCATTTAAATTTTTGTCGCGTTTTTGTATAAAAATGTTTTTATGCCGTTAAAAGTATTGTATAATGGTAATCCTAATGGCGAACTTTGGACTATGGTGGGTTAGATGGAACGGCTCGGGTTATGAATCGAGGATGATAAATGGAAGGGACAATACTGGAAGACTGGGGGATGAGTATGTATAACTCCTTTAAAATCTCGTTTTTAGTTTTGCTGCTTATTCTTCCGTTAGTTTCCGGTGAGACTTGTGAGCCCCATGAAACCTATTCAATAACCTCAATCCTACCCAGCAATGGGTATGCATTTATTATCGTGCACCATTCTGAGTGGGTATGTGAGGTGATTGCGGGGGAAAGAACACTTAGGCGTAACATGCCCGATGGAGAGTACAACCTTTACTATCTTTTCAATGGAAGCGACTTGCTGTTTTTAGGAAGAAGTAATCCTCTACTCGGCGAACCATCAGTAGTGGTCGAGATTAACGGAACCTTTTACATTCTCCAGCGCGAGCAGAGGGTAGTTCCCTACAAAAACGTCACCATGACGATCAACGGGGAGGCAAAGAACTTTACACTCACCGCCAAAAAAACCGAAATGAGAGTTTATCGCTTCGATGGTTGTGCATCTCTCATATGGAACTGCACAAGACTTGAATTTCAGAACGGGACAGAGCGCACAAAATGTAATAGAACCGAGATTCTGAGCTACTTCGCCAACACCCCACAGAAAAGTCCATCAGGTGTCAAGGGAGTCATTGAGAACGGTTTCATAGTCTTTAAACTTGCAAATTTAACTTATGGGATTCCAGTGACTGAATTTGACTGGTATGTATCAGGCTTCTTTAGGAACAAAATCAACCCTTCATGCACTACCTGTCGGTAAGGGAATTCTCATCTATTACCCAGGAGATGTTAAAGTTAATGAGGGGGGCTCCGCTTCAGAGTTACCGCTTCTGTTCTTTTATGACGGGAAAAAGCTAATTCACCTAAAAATGCATATGGGTAGTGTACAGGAGCCTCCAGGATGTTGGGATAGGAGTAATTTTTCCCGAAGATTAACCCTCCCTAAGCCCTTGATTATTCTTACTGGGGCCATCCTAATGTTTATACTAGTTTACTGGGGGATTAGGAGGCATGTCTAGATCAATTTAAGCAGAATTGAAAAGGGAGGGTTCCATATGTGTAAATGCATGTGGGAGGTAGGGCTTGTTCTTTTTCTATTGTTGCTTTCGTTCCTATACTTCGTCTCGGCCACCAGATCCCTCTGCAGCCCCAATCCAGTTCTTGCCCTCACTGCACATAGTACTACTTCTACTTCAAAGACGGAAGGATCTACTACCTCGGGAACACCACCGGGGCGGAGGAGCTTTTTATACTTTCCACGAAGACCTATGGTATCTGAGCGATGGGAGGGCCGTAGACCTGAAAGAGCCGTGCATATTGAAGAACATCACCGTTCTGGCGAGTCGCTTCAAAGCTGGAGATATTTACTCCGTCTTCCTCGTTGGTGCGGTATTTGGCTGGCTCGTTGAGGGTGTCGTTGTCCAGACCGTTTACACGGATTTTCCCTTCGGCATAGTCTGGACGCCGCTGGCCTGGCATGCCCTCATCTCGGTTCTTATCGGTATATATCTGGCCGGAAAGGCTTTGAGCGAGTGGAAGATCAGAAACTCCCTTCTCTTCTTTGTCCTTTTGGGGGCTTTCTGGGGTTTCTGGGCCTCCTACTGGAAGCTTGAGGACGGCTATGCGGTAGGCCTTGGAGACTTCGCCCTCTACGCGCTCTTCTCAACCATTCCCCTTTTGCCCTCTTATGCCGTCCTTCACAAACTGGCTTCGGAGGAATTTAAACCTACGAGGGCTGAAATCGGTGTCTTCACGGCCGTCCTGCTGTTTTTTGCATTCTTTACGTTCCTGACCGTTTCGTTCTCGGCTCTCCTCCTTCCGCCCCTCATAGGTATTACCCTCTATGCCCTGCGGAGGCTCAAGCGGAAGAGCTTTTTCTCCGACTATGGGGGGTGTGGAGATAAGCAGATACCCCATGCTCCTCCTGATGCCCGCCTCTGCCCTCTTGGTGTATGCCCTCACAAGGGAAGTATGGTTTGAGGTCAACGTTCCGACGGCGCTGGTCACCTCGGGGCTCGGCATTGCCCTGTTTTTGAAGGCCATTTATAAGGCATTGAAATGAACCCCTGCAATATTGGAAATTTTTGGAATGGCCAATTATCATTTTGTTCGTAGTAACCCTATTAACGCTTCAAATTAAAAAGACGTTGGGGAAGAAAAAGGTGATCCAAAATGAAAGGCGAAATGAATGAAATGGAAAACGGCGGAATGAAGGGCCACGGGAAAATGGGTGGCATGAAGAGAATGAAAGGTAAGGGAAAGATGAAGGGTGGCTGTAAGGGCCACGGCAAGGGAATGGAAGGTATGGGAAAGGGCCACCACGGAATGCACGGAATGGAGGAACCCAAGAAGGAGTACGCCTATGTCAGAGAGGTTGAAACAGGTTTCGATGAGACCGTGGCGAGGGTCAAGGAGGAGCTTAAGAAGGAGGGCTTCGGTGTCCTCAGTGAGGTCAGGGTTGACCAGCTTTTCAAGGAGAAGCTCAACCTTGACATGGAGCCATACGTCATCCTCGGCGCCTGCAACCCGAAGTTCTCAAGCGAGCTCATAGGCATAGACATCAACAGCGGTACCTTCCTGCCCTGCAACCTGGTGGTGTACGTGAAGGACGGAAAGACCTACGTGAGCCTGCTGCTCCCGACGAAGGCCATGAGCATAACCGGGAACGACGAGTTGCTTGAGGTCGCGGCGAAGGTCGAGGAGATTTTGGGCGACATTGTGAAAAGAATCTGAGCCCCGGTTTTTCGAAACTTTAAAGGATAAGGTTATAGGGGTTCGAAACGAAAACTTAATGGTGATTTATATGGTGGATAAGGAGGCCCCTCCCATAGAGGGGCACGGTGAGATGAAGATGGAGAAAGGGGGAGACCATGAAGCTGAAGATACGGGCCACGAGGGTCACAAGCACTCCCACGCCGAGCACCACAGGATGATGATGGAGGACTTCAAAAAGCGCTTTATAGTCTCCGTGATACTGACGGTCCCAATCCTGATCCTGTCGCCGCTGATACAGAGGTTTCTGGGCTTTGAGCTGACTTTTCCAGGCGATCACTACGTTCTCTTTGGCCTCTCCGCTGTGGTCTACTTCTACGGTGGCTGGCCCTTCCTTAAGGGCATGGTGGACGAGCTGAAGAAAAAGCTGCCGGGCATGATGACCTTAATAGCATTAGCGATCACGGTTGCCTTCTTCTACAGTGCGGCGGTGACCTTTGGCGTTCCTGGGAAGACTTTCTACTGGGAGCTTGCGACGCTTATTGACATCATGCTCATCGGCCACTACATCGAGATGCGCTCAGTCCTTGGGGCTTCAAGGGCCCTGGAGGAGCTCATAAAGCTCATGCCAACGGAGGCTCACCTCGTAACGCCCGAGGGAATAAAGGACGTTCCGGTCAGCGAGCTGAAGAAGGGCGATATAGTCCTCGTCAAACCCGGCGAGAAGATACCCTCCGACGGCACCATAGTCGAGGGTGAAACGAGTGTAAACGAGGCCATGCTAACGGGTGAGTCGAAACCGGTCTATAAGAAGCCCGGCGATGGGGTCATCGGCGGTTCCATAAATCTCGAAGGGGCCATAAAGGTCAGGATAGAAAAGACAGGAAAGGACACCTACCTGATGCAGGTCGTTGAACTCGTCAGGCAGGCGCAGGAAACGAGGTCAAAAACTCAGGATCTGGCCAACAGGGCGGCGTTCTACCTTACAGTGATAGCCATAACGGCAGGAACGATAACCCTGGGTACATGGCTCTACCTCGGTAAACCCTTCGTCTTCGCCCTGGAGAGAATGGTTACCGTGATGGTCATAACGTGCCCGCACGCGCTTGGCTTAGCCGTCCCGCTGGTCGTTTCGGTGTCAACGTCAATCTCGGCCAAGAAGGGAATCCTCATAAGGAACAGGGAGGCATTTGAAAGAGCGAAAGACGTTCAGGTGGTCGTTTTTGACAAGACCGGGACGCTGACCGAAGGCAAGTTCGAAGTAACCGACATAATAGCGCTGGACGAGCTCGGCGAGGAGGAGATCCTGAAGTATGCGGCGGCACTTGAGTCCCAGTCAAGTCACCCGATAGCCCAGGGAATAGTCGAAAAAGCTGAAGAACTCGGCCTTGGGACCTACGAGGTCAGCGAATCGAAGGTTCTTCCGGGCAAAGGTGTCCAGGGCGTCATCAACGGAAAGGAGGTCCTCGTTGTGAGCCCCGGCTTCTTGAAGGAAAAAGGTCTGTGGGGAGAAGACGAGCGCGTCAACAAAGTCTTGGAGCAGGGTAAGACTGTTGTCTTCCTGGTTCTTGATGGAAAGCTCGTGGGTGCTATAGCTCTAGCCGATAAGATAAGACCCGAATCGAGGGAGGCCGTTGAAAAGCTCCACGAGATGGGCATAAAGGCCTACATGCTCACCGGCGACAACGCCAAGGTTGCGAAGTGGGTTGCTGAGGAACTCAGGCTGGATGGCTTCTTCGCCGAGGTTCTGCCGCATCAGAAGTCTGAGAAGGTCAAGGAGCTCCAGGAGCAGGGTTACACCGTAGCGATGGTGGGTGACGGTATAAACGACGCCCCTGCTTTGATCCAGGCCGATGTGGGCATAGCCATTGGAGCAGGAACCGACGTGGCTATAGAGAGCGCCGACATAATCCTCGTCAAGAACGACCCGAGGGACGTCATAACGGGGATACACCTTGCCAAGGCGACCTACAGGAAGATGGTGCAGAACTTGGCGTGGGCAACAGGATACAACACCTTCGCCATTCCTTTGGCGGCGGGAGTGATGTACAGCTACGGAATCCTCCTCAGCCCTGCCCTTGGCGCCCTGCTGATGAGCATGAGCACGGTGATAGTGGCCATCAACGCGAGGTTTTTGAAGGTCTGACGGCGAATATCTTGCCCTTTTTATATTCTTTTTCTTGTTTCCTTGACAACTTATCCGTTATCTCGGAAAGTCCCCCATATCAAAGGCCAGGTAACCCTCTCCCCTCAGCTCCTCTTTTTCATCAAGGTGCTTTGCAACCAGCCCGTAGCGTTTTCCCTTTCCATCGATGCCCACTTTCTCGCTCTTCTCCTCAAGTTTCTTTAGGACCCTTAGGGCGTCACGGTAGGAGATGTTCTTCCACTTGACCTCAAAAAACGCAACCTCATCAGTTAGACTGTTGATAGCGACGAGGTCTATCTCCTCCTTCTTGTCCCACCACCGGCCTATCTTCGTGAACCTGAAGGGAAGATTACCCTTTGCGTTCAGCCTTATCAGGAACTGCTTCGCTATTTCCTCAAAGACCTCGCCGAGGTATACATTGAAGTCTTTTCTGAGGTCATCGAAGCCTATGGCCCCAATTTCAATGTCATCCCTGTAAGGGTAAACGAAGCGGAGCCAGAAGCGGTAGTAAAAATCCTTCACGCGGTAGATTCCAAAGCGCTTTCTCTCCCTCACCGTCACGGGGAACTCCCTGTAAACCAGATCAAGGGTTTCGAGCGTCTTCAGGTACTTCGGAAGGTTCGTCACGGCCACCTTCGTCTCGTTGGCGATCTCAGTGAGCTTCGTTTTCCCCTCGTTTATCGCCCTCAGGATGTTCAGATAGGTCACGGGTTCCCTCAGCTCATCCTTCAGGAGCCTCTCGGCGTCTTCGTAGAGTACACTCACCTTGCTGTAAAAATTCCGCTGGATGTTCTCCTCGACGCTCAGCGAGTCGTCGAAGTACCGGAGGTAAGCGGGGATGCCGTCTATGGTGCCGTACACCTTCACAAGCTCCTCCCATGAGTAGCGGGGAAACGCCTCTCCAAGGTGGAAAAAGCCGAGGCTTGACAGCTTTATCTGGGCCGTCCTCCTCCCGTAGAGCGGGTTTTTGTAGCTCATGAGGCTCTCCATGGTGGATATCGACGAGCCGAGGAGAATAAGCATTATCCTGGAGTCCCTGAGAATCTCGTCCCAGATGTACTGGAAGAGCGAGAGAATGGATTTGTCTTCCTCCACCCAGTAGGGGAACTCGTCGATTACAAAGACGAGCCTTCCAAAGTTTCTAACTTCCTCGAAGAACTCTTCCAGATTCCTGGCCTCGATAAAAACGTTGAACTTCCTGTTGAAGCCCGTGACCAATCTCTCAATCTCAAGCTCCATCGGTTCTTTTCTTGCCAGGAAGTAGAAGCTGGGTTTGTTTTTTATGAACTGCTTTACAAGCTCGGTCTTTCCAATCCTTCTTCTCCCGTAGATGAGAACGAGGTGTGCCCTGTCCTGGGCGTATAGTTCTTCGAGGGCATTCAGCTCGAACTCACGGTCGATAAATTTTAGTATCATGATATTAAATATCACGTTATTAAATTTAAGCCTTTCGGCAGAAGGCGTTGCCGACTTTGTCTTCTACCATGGAATAATCCGGCGATTAAAATTGGTTGACGGAGGTTGGATGATTATATCGGCGCGAAGTTCTTGAAGGTTTGATGGCCTCTTTGCTTTATCTTTTGCGATAATCTTCCCGTATTTCTTTCTCTTTTGCCAACAATAAGCCCTATAGCCTTTACCATTGAGTAGTGTTTGAGGAGATCAAAATGATGTTCGAAAGTTTAGGGGGCCAGTTCTTGGCCCATGTTGGAGAAGGAGAATGGGGGTGGCATGAGATGATGGGATTCGGCTACTTTGGAATCTTTGGGGCGATATTCATGCTCCTGTTCTGGGTGATGATAATCGTTGGAATAGTCTGGTTCATTAAATGGCTGGTTGAGCAGGGCTCTGGGGGAAACAAGAAGAGCGCCCTGGGGATACTCGATGAGAAGTACGCACGGGGCGAAATAGACGATGAGGAATACGAGAAGCGACGGAGAAAGCTCCTTGAGGGATGAGTACCTTTCATTTTTTCAGCTTTCTTGATAATTATGGTTTCCTTTCCGAAAATTTTCGGGGTTTGAATTTCCAGAATGTGAGCAATAAGCCCTATATCCCACCGGGCGAAGGCGTATATGGAAAACAAAATTTGAGGTGATGCAAAATGGAGTGGAAGTCCCTGTTTATCGGGCTCCTCATCGGAGCGCTCATAGCCCTTCCGCTTGGAATGGCCCACACGGGGGGATTCGAGACAACCGAGAGAACCGGCACGCGCTGGGGCTTTGGCCCCATGGGCGGCTACGGCATGCACGGCATGATGGATGATGAGATGTACGCGGAAATGGAGGAGCACATGGGAGATGGCAACCTCATTGAGATGCACGATGAGATGGAGTCTGCCATGGAAGACTACATGGCCAAGTACATGGGCGACGGCTGGAAGGAGAGGCACGAAGCCTGTGAGGAAGCCATGGGAATCGAGGAGGACGAGTGAGTCCTCAGCTTCCCGCTTTTCCTTTTACCTCCTCTTTTAGCTTGAATTTTTCTATGTTCTCCCTCGTTTTCTTGAACTCCCTCAGGCAGGTCGGGCAACAGAAGAAGTAAACCCTGTTGTGGTACTTATACACGATGGGCTCCCCGACGATCTCCTTGCCGCAGTAGTCGCACTTGAAGGGAACCTTGACCCTTGGGGGACTGGGACGCTCTATACTTTCGAGAATGGGCATTATCTCGATAACCTCGAACCCTGCACCCTCTATGACCTTTCTCAGCTCCTCCATGTTCTCAACGGCTATTTTTATGAGGTACTTCCTGCTCGTGAAGCGGTTTATTTCGATGATCTCCTCGAACTCCTTCATCTTATCTGGCTCGTCCGTCTTTACTATCAGCGCAACGACGTTGTGCGCCCTGAGAAGCTGCGGATTGAGCTTTACGGTGTACTTCTTGATTATCCCTTCCCTTTCAAGCTTTTCAAGCCGGGACTTGACGGTCGGCCTGCTGACACCGAGCCTTTCCGCAAGTTCTGAGATGCTCAGCCGGGAGTCGTCCATCAGCAGATAGATGAGCTTCAAGTCCAGGTCGTCTATCTTCATTCAACTTCACCGAGCTGAGGTATCTCGTTCAAACTATAAAAATTCTCTGGTTGAGCTTTTCAGATTGTAAAAAATAATCCCCATAAGTCCTCAAGCATAGTAAGTAACGGTGGAGGAAATGGAGCTTACGTTGAAGGTTAACGGCATGACCTGTGCCATGTGTGTTAAAACCATAGAGAGGGCCCTGAAAGAACTTCCTGGAGTGAAGGAAGCCAGGGCTAATTTGAACTCAGAGAACGTCCACGTTGAATTCGATGAATCCAGGGTTGGGTTGAACAGAATTATAGCCACCATCGAGGAGCTGGGCTATGAAGTAGTTAGAGAGCGGAGGGAAGCGGTGATTAAGATAGGTGGAATGACGTGCGCGATGTGTGCCAGGACCATAGAGGCCGCGCTCGGGGAAGTGCCCGGCATTCTGGACGTGAGCGTCAACCTGGGAACCGAAAGTGCCAGGGTGAGCTACGACCCTGGCCTCGTAACTACTGACGACATAAAAAAAGCCATTGAAGAAGTTGGCTACCAGTTCATCGGCGTTGAGGGCGAGGAAACCCACGACCTTGAGAGGGAGCTGCGGGAGAGGCATCTCCGCAACATGAAGAAGAAGCTCGGCGTCGCGTGGGGAATAGGGATAGTCCTCTTCGCCTCCATGCAGGCTGGGCGCTTCGGCTTTGAAATCCCGTACCTCATGCCCATCCAGTTCATCCTGTCCACCGTTGCGATAGCCTACGCCGGCAGGGAGATATTTGGCAAAGCCTGGGGCTCGCTCAAGCATAAAGCCCTCAGCATGGAGGTCATGTACTCCCTGGGCATAGGTTCGGCCTACCTGGCGAGCGTTCTGGCCACGGTTGGTGTCATTCCGAAGGACTTCAACTTCTACGAGGCCAGCGTCCTGCTCATGGCTTTCCTGCTCCTCGGCAGGTACCTCGAAACGAGGGCCAAGGGGAGAACGAGCGAGGCCATTAAGAAGCTCATGGGGCTTCAGGCGAAGAAGGCCACAGTGATAAGGAACGGCGAGGAGATTGAGGTTCCGATAAGTGACGTCAAAGTTGGGGACGTCGTGATAGTGAAGCCCGGTGAGAGGGTTCCCGTTGATGGTATCGTGCTCGATGGTGAAGGCTACGTGGACGAGTCCATGATAACCGGAGAGCCGGTTCCGAATCTCAAAAAGGCCGGGGACGAGGTTATAGGAGGGACGGTAAACAGGAACTCCGTGCTCAGGGTAGAGGCAAAGCGCGTCGGCAGAGATACCGTTCTGGCACAGATTATAAGGCTCGTTGAGGAGGCCCAGAACACGAAGCCGCCGATACAGAAGCTCGCCGACGCGATAGTTGCCTACTTCATACCCGCCGTCCTCACAATCGCGCTACTCTCCTTCGCCTACTGGTACTTCGTGGCCGGTGAGCCCGTGCTCTTCGCCTTTACGACCCTTCTCAGCGTTCTGGTAATAGCCTGCCCCTGCGCCTTCGGCCTTGCAACGCCGACCGCTTTGACGGTTGGAATGGGCAAAGGGGCCGAGATAGGAATACTCATCAAGAACGGGGAAGTGCTTGAGATAGCGAGGAAAGCCACCGTCGTGCTCTTCGACAAGACCGGAACGCTCACGAAGGGCAAGCCTGAAGTGACCGACGTAATAACCTTTGGCATGGACGAGAAGGATCTCATAAGGCTCGTTGCCTCGGCGGAGAAGCGCTCTGAACACCCGCTTGGAGAGGCCATCGTGAGGAAGGCCCAGGAACTCGGCCTTGAGCTTGAAGAACCGGAGGAGTTCGAGGCCATAACCGGCAAGGGCGTTAGGGCGGTTGTTGGTGGGAAGGAGGTACTGGCAGGCAACAGGAAGCTCATGGCTGAGAACGGCATCGATATCACCGGAATGGAGGACTTCCTCACTAGACTTGAAAACGAAGCAAAAACTGCTATAGTGGTCGCTGTGGACGGTAACGTTGCGGGCGTAATCGGCATAGCGGACACAATAAAGGACGGGGCAAAGGAGGCCATTGAGGAGCTCCACAGGATGGGCAAGAAGGTCGGCATGATAACCGGCGATAACAGGAGAACGGCCGAGGCGATAGGGAGAGCCCTTGGGGTGGACTACGTCCTCGCAGAGGTTCTGCCCGGAGACAAGGCGGTGGAGGTCAAAAAGCTCCAGGAGAGAGGCGAGACAGTTATCTTCGTCGGCGACGGCATAAACGACGCCCCTGCCCTGGCCCGGGCGGATATAGGCATAGCCGTCGGCAACGCGACGGACATAGCCATGGAGAGCGGGGACATGGTTCTCATAAAGAACGACCCAATGGACGTGGTGAGGGCAATAAAGCTGAGCCAGAAGACGCTGGCGAAGATAAAGCAGAACATCTTCTGGGCGATGTTCTACAACACGATGCTGATTCCCTTCGCGGCTGGTCTGGCATTCGTCCTCTTCGGCGTGGAGTTCCAGCCTGAGTGGGCGGCGGGAGCGATGAGCATAAGCAGCGTCAGCGTCGTCACAAACTCGCTCCTGCTGAAGAGGGCTAAGGTGTGAGGTGGCCGAGATGATAGTCGAATACAATGGAAACACCGAGCTGAACTCTGGCAGAGTTGTGCTGTGGTTTTCCATTCCGGGCTGTCCGCCGTGCAGGATAGTCGAAAGCTTCATGGAAGAGCTGAGCGGGGAGTTTCCCGAGATAAAGGTTGTTCATATCAACGCCGAGAAATGGAACGACCTCGCGAGCCACTTTGACATCCTCAACGTTCCGACACTGATTTACCTTAAGGACGGGGAAGAGGTGGCCAGGCAGAACCTGATACGGAGGAAGGAGGAGGTTCTAATAAGGTTTGAAGGTCTGAAGAAACTCCTTGATGAGACCTTCAAATAACCGCACATGTGAGGGGCTAACTATAATTGCTTTAAGACGGTCTCCAAGGTCATCGGCTGGCTGTTAGTCCTCCCGGTTGCGATAAAGCTCGTTGTCCTCTGGAGGGGCCTCTCAACGGACTGGAGCAAGCTTACAGCCTTCCTGCCGACGTACTGGACGTACCGGGTCTTCGAGGGCATAGCTTTAAACAATTGCGGAGACTTTCCGGTGGCGGTGGTTGTTCACTTAGCCTGGCTCGTCCCGCTGGTGGTGCTCTTCAGGAGAAGGGTGGTTTAGCCCTTTTACTTTTGAGAACAGAAAAGAATAGCTAAGAAAGGGAAGAAGCTCACTCAAGCTTCTTGTGGCAGAACCACCAGTCGTAGCACTCGATCTCGCCCTTGGCCTTGGCCTCTTCGCGCTCCTTGATGGCGTCGACTGTTCCTGCCGGCGGAACTATTGCCCTATCGCCGATGAGCTCGTTGTTGGGCCACTTGTGCGGCAGGGCAACGCCCTTCTCGGTGCTTATCTTAAGAGCCTTGACAAGGCGGAGTATCTCGTCCCAGTCCCTGCCGACTTCGGCCGGGTAGTAAACTATCGCGCGAATGATGCCCTTGTCATCGACGATGAAAACGGCCCTGGCGGTTATCGTTGCACCACTCGGGATCATGCCGAGGGCCTCTGCAAGGTCGCCCCTGTCGTCGGCTATGACCGGGAAGGTTATCTCCTCTCCGAGGTTCTCCTTGATCCACTCCATCCACTTAAGGTGGCTGAAGACCTGATCAACGCTCAGTCCGATCGGCTCGACGCCAAGCTTCCTGAACTCCTCGGCGCGCTTCTGCATCGCGTAGAACTCGGTCGTACAGACCGGGGTGAAGTCAGCGGGGTGGCTGAAGAGAACGAACCACTTGCCCTTCTCGGCGAAGTAGTCGGGCAGCTTTATCCTGCCGTGGGTGGTGTTGACCTCAACCTCAGGGAACTTTTCTCCTATCACTACCATCTTCCATCACCTCATTTTTCTATGTTTTCTTCACTATAAACCTCACTGGTTCGGATATATAAACCTTTCGGTTCGTCTAACAGTATTAACTTTGTCGAATATCCAAGAATTTTTAGGGATCTGAGGATAACCGTGCAAAGAATGTCCACGATTGATTGTCATAGTGGAAGATTGAATGGAAAGGCATTGTCAAAAAGCTTGAAGAAAAAGTCCCTTTTTGTCTCAAACCTTCCTGACATCGACCCATGTTGAATGGTATGCAGAGCCGTTCCCGTACTTTTCGACGGTTTTATCCTCTGTCAGAAAGTTCGCGTTCCAGCCGAGAAGTTTAGCCCAGAAAGCCTTGTAAAGCAGAACCACTCCAGGCGGAACGTCCTCCGTAAGCCTGACCTCAGTCCTGATGCTCCCGTTGTCGTTGAAGACCTCCACGGTATCTCTGTCTTCAAGGCCCCTCTCTTTGGCATCAGAGGGATTGACGTAAAGGTTCGGGTCGATCATTCCGTGTGTGTTATGGTACTGGCTCGTTATCGTCATTCTGTGGGTCGGAGTGAGCAGCCGAAGCGGGTATTTACCTTTGAAGCTTCTGTACTTGGGAAATGGACTTAGGCCCCTCTTTACAGCCCTCTGAGAGAAAAACTCTATCTTCCCGCTCGGCGTTCCCCACGTTCTCTGCTTTTCCTGAACCTTAACGAAACCCTTACTTCTCAGCTCTTCCCAGTTTAAACCGTTCATCTCAATGACCTTCTTTATGACCTCCTCGTCGCTCTCGTAGAGGTGGCGATTTTTAATGCCCAGCGCCTTCGCCAGAAGCCTCGTCACCTCGCTGTTGCTCTTCCCGTAGAGTTTCGCTACCGGCTCGTTTAAAGCCACGTAGCGGTGGTAGTAGGAATCGAGGATGTCAAGCCTCTCGAAAAAAGTGTTTGCCGGAAGGACGACGTCGGAGTAGAGGGCGGTATCTGTGAGAAAGATATCGTGTGTGACCACGAAAACGTCGTTTTCCACCAGCGCTTTCCTCAGCCGGTTCTGGTTTGGCAGGCTCGCGAGGGGATTGGAGTTGTAGACGTAGAGGAACTTTATCTTGCCCCGTTCTATGTACTCAGCAAGCTTCATCTGGGGAATTCTCCTGGCCGGCCTAGTTCGCAGGAAGGCTCCCTCGGCGTAGCTTTTGTCTATGGTCTTCATGTCATAGATGAAGCCGAAGGAATGGCCTATTAAGGCTGGAAGGATAGCTATTGCCCTTACGGCCTCTCCTCCAGCTAAGGAGCGCTGAAAGCCGTAGCCTATGTGGATTACTCCCCTCTTCTCGGCGAACTCCCTCGCGAAGGTCTCTATTTCACCAACCTTTATCCCGGTCTCCATGCTTACATAATCAAGCGATAATGTTTTTACATAATTCTTGAATTCTTCGAAGCCGTAAACGTTCTCGCGGACGAAGGCTTTATCATGGAGTCCTTCTTCGATTATAACCTTTGCAACTCCAAGGGCAAAGAGAACGTCAGTGTCCGGCTTTATCTGGAAGAACCCCTCGGAGCGCTTGGCGGTTTCGGTTCTGACGACATCGACCGTCCAGATTTCGAGACCGCATCTCCTTGCCAGCATGAACCCGTGCAGGTTCGTCCAGAACGCATTAACACCCCAGTAAACTATCAACCGCTGGTTTTTGAGCTCCTCCGGATCCATTCCAACTGCCGTCCCGTAGACGTCTCTCAAAGCCTCCTGACCTGCCCTGTCGCAGATTCCGTAGTCGAGCATCGATGTGTTCAGGTAGTGGAAGAGCCTCAGCGGGAAGGCGTAGTTCACAACTCCCCTATCCCCGGCGTACTGGTAAACTAAAACGCTCTCGCTTCCGTGCTCTTCAATCGTCTCCCTCAACCTCCCGGCCACAAGATTTACTGCCTCGTTCCAGGTGGCTTCCCTGAACTCACCGCTTCCGCGTTCGCCGGTTCGAATGAGCGGAGCTTTGAGCCTGTCCTCAGCGTGGAACCATTTTGGGAGGAGCGCGCCCTTCGGGCAGAGAAAGCCTGCTGTTATTGGGTGTTTGGGGTTTCCCCTAACCGTGAGCCTTCCGTTTTTGACTTCGGCCACCATCGAGCATGTGTCGTAGCAGTCGCGGGTGCAGACTGAGAAAGGCATGGGCATCACGGGGTAATCTTTATTCTCTCGGCCGCGTCCCTCTCGACGAGAACCTTCCCGAGGCCCCGGGGGATGACAACGAGGTCGCCCGCCCTGAACGGCCCGTATTCCCTCAGCTCAGGGTCGAGTATCTTCGGCAGGTCAACCTTGATTATGTAGGCTTCCCTTGGAACCCTCTTTTTTGAGGCCTCCCTCTCTGGAACCTCCCCACTCACCTCAACGGTCTCCTCGGGAATCTCGACCGGAATCTCCTCGCGTTCTATGAACGCCCTGAGCATCGTGAAAATTCGCCTTTCCTCCGAAGTCAGACCGTAGGGGACGCCCTCGACGGCGAGGTCAACGATTTTATGAAGCCTGATTTTGATTATCTCGCGCATGAGCTTCTCTGCTATGCCCAGCTGGGCGAGGTAAAGGCGCTCCTCAACGTCCTCACCCCTCTCACGGGAGCTCTCTGCACTGAGTTTTAGGGCCTTGATGAGGCTGTCGAACTCCTCGTAGAATTCTTCATCTAGTTCCGTCAGTTCCTGGGAGGAAAGCTCCGCCTCAAGCAGTTCCCTGAGCTTAACGATGTCCACGCTCCCACCAGCCTAGGAAATGAAAAGAAAAATCAGTCCTCGACGCGAGGAGCGAGGAGGAATATCAGCTTGCCCTCGTCCCTTATCGGGTACTCCATCTGGAGGGGCATCTCGTTGCCGAAGCGGATTATAACTTCGTCGGCCTTGCCGATGCCCTTTATCATGTCCGCGAGGTAGCTGATTCCGTAGGCACTCTTCGTTTCTTCCTCGACCTCAAGGTCAAGCAGGCCTTCATCCTCAAGGGTGAGCTTTATCTCGACCTCGTTCGTTTCGCCCTCGGCGCGCATTATAAACTCGTTTTCCGTTGCCATGAACTTCATGGCGTCGCTGACGAGGGAAGCATCTTTAACTGCCTCCTTGAGGACCTCGCCGAGGATGACGACCTTGGCCGTGAACGGAAGCTCCGGAAGGTCAAGTTCGAGCTCCTCAACCTCGATGAGCGGGAGCTTGAAGGTTCTCTTGGCGGTGCCTTCAAAGGTGACCTCGAGGAAGTTCTCGTCGCCCTTCCTGAGAATGAGCGTGTCCTTGTTCTTGCCGCGCTTGAGTATCTTCTTGAAGTGGTCCATGTTGATTCCTATCGTTTCTTCTTCCTCCACCTCGTACTTGGAGAAGATGCTCTCGGGCAGGTTGAGGTCGATGAGAACGACCCTGCTCGGGTCCATGGCCCTCATCGATATCCCTTCCTCGGTTATCTTGAAGGCGGCCTCGTCGATGAGGTTGCTTGCGGTGGCTATAAGATCGGCGAAATCCTTGGCACCATCAAAAACTATCTCGAACGGCATCTTTACCCCTCCTTTAATATATCGAGCATCAGCCTAACCCTTTCTTTGCCGCGGAATAAATAAGCTTTTCCGTTGTCGGTGTCGGGTATCCTCCTGTAGGCTTCTTCAAGCTCCTTCAGAGCCTTCTCCGCGAGCTTTCTGAGGGTTTCGCGTTCCAGCTCGTTCACTCGTAAGACCTCCAGACATGGCCGCACTTGGTGCACTTGTAGAATATCGTGCTCGGCTCGTCGCCGGCCCTCGTCTGGAGCTCCCACCAGTAAGCTGTATCGTTGCCGCACTTCGGGCAGGTGACCTTAGTGGTCGGTAGCGTTTTTAAATCCTGCTCAACGACGATGATCCCCTCGTCCGGCTTGTGTTCGACCTTCTGCTTTATGACGGTCTTCTCCCTGTCCTTCTGCTCGTCAAAGGGCTCCTCATAGCCACATGAGCGGCAGACCCAAACCTTCCGTTTCCTGTCTGGAAGCATGAGGTTACCGCACTTTGGACAGAACTTCATCTTTCTCCCCCCTTTAGCCGAGGGTTCGGTATGTGGGAGGAGAATAAAAAGTTTTGCCAGGGGTTGATTCAGAAGAGGCCTTTCAGTTTTATCCGGAGTGCCTCGTGCATGGGGATTACATTTTTCTTTTGAAAGCCTTGCCGTTCACGGCGGGGATGCAATGATCAGCCCAACGGGCAATTAAACACCCGAAACCTTTTTAAGTCTTACCAGCGTAATAAGGCCTCGAAGAGGTCGTCGTAAAACAACCCCACTAGAAGGGGTTTCCCGTTACCTTCCAGCATTGGAGGGTTGACGTTGTTAAGCGTCCTTTCAATGACTGCTCGTTGGGCAGTCAAAAACTCTGAAGGGTGGCCTTTGAGCAATAACCCCGAGCCGGCTTTGCCGGTAGGGGTAACGAGCCCGAGACCGGGCCTGCGGGCTGAGCCGAAACTCGCGAGGGGAGTAGGTGATGGGCCCGCAAACCGAACCGCCCCTTCACGGCGGGGAGGAGGTCAGGCCCACCCATTCTTTCCCGATGGGTCTTCAAGCGCGAGGCTTATCAGTCGCTTCACAGCCTCCTGGTGCACTCTGGTGGTAGTCCTCTCCCGCAGCTTTCCCACAACCCTTCAAAATTCGCCTTTAGAGGGGACAAACCTTTCAAAATCCTTCAGATCCCAGATTACAAAGCCATCTTCTCTCAGCCCCTCCTTACCCTCAACGCCCCTGGCAACGAGACCATAATAGTGCTCCCATCCTTCCAGCTCAACGAGCCCGGCCTTCCTCTTCAAATCCTTCAAAACTCCCATCGCCTCCCGCTTGCTCAAATCTTTCCATTTGGTCTCTACGAAGAGAGCCTGTTTTTCCCTTTCATTCAGCGCCACCAAATCAATCTCCTCCCCTTTCCTCCACCATCGTCCGATTTTCGTGAAGCGAAAGGGAAGCTTTCCGGTTTTGTTCAGCTCGATTAAAAACTGCCTCGCAACCTCCTCAAAAACCCATCCTAGGTATTCGTTCAGGTCATCCATCACAAGCTCAGCGAGAAGGTCCCCCTGCCCCGTTTCCACCAAATCTTCGTTGGTATGAACGTAGCGGAACCAGAAGGCGAAGTAGGGATCGGCTATGTAATAGCGCCCCTTCCTGCTCTTTCTACTCGCTGTGACGGGAACCTCCCTTCTCACAAAGCCGAGGTCCATCAGAACACTGAGGTATTTTCCAACGGTTCCTCTCTCTAGTCCAGTCCCATTCATAATCTCGCCGAGTGTTGTTTTTCCCCTCGCGAGAGATTCCATTATAGCAAAGTAGTTCCTTGGCTCGTCGAGCTCCTCCATCAGGACGAAGCGAGCGTCGCCGTAGAGGAACGAGTCTGGACGGAAGTAGCTTTTCAGATTCTCCTCGATGCTTTTTGAGTCGTCGAACTCAAGCAGGTAGGCCGGTGTTCCCCCGAGGATTCCATAAGCTCTTACAAAGTCCTCAATCGGGTACCCTGGCAGAAAAGCCCTCGCCTCGAAGAAGCCCAGCGGATTCACCTTCAGCTGTGCTGTCCTCCTTCCATAGAGGGGGCTCTTGTATCCGAGGAGCCTCTCCATCATCGAGACACTTGAGCCACAGATGATGAGATAAATCAGGCTTTTGCTCAGCTTTAAGTCCCAGTACTCCTGAATGATGGAGGGTAGGGCAGGATTTGCCTTCACAAGGTAGGGAAATTCATCTATGATGACTATCAGCCTTTCTTTGCTTTTTTGAGAGAGGTACTCAAAAAAGGCGTCCCAGCTCTGAAAGGGGTTTTTGGCGAGAAAACCGTCGTTGAAGTGTTCGGCTATCCTCTGAGAGAACCTCCTAAGGTTTTCTGCCTCGCTTGTCTCCCTTGCGAGGAGGTAAACCCCGCCGTTTTGTCTGAGGAATTCGAGAAGCAGTGCCGTTTTTCCAACTCTCCTTCTGCCGTAAACAACGATGAACTCGGCCTTTCCTCTTCCGAGCCTTTCCCTGAGCATGGAAAGCTCTGTCTTTCTGTTGATGAACATAATCTACCCACCAGTAAATTACTTGTGAGTAAATTATTTAAAAGTTGCGTTTGCGGGAAAATTTGTGTCAGCAACTAGTGTAGTCCCTGTGTTTTCCTCAACCCCTAACCTCAAACTCCACGCTCGCGTTTCTGCATCCCAGGGGCCACCGCAGATTTCCTTCACGAGCCTGTATCCCCGGGACTGACGGGCGTCAGACCGACGTTCCTTACCCTCAGTTCCGGCTCTTCCCCGGCTGAATACCTGGACTTATCGAGGCTCATCATGAAGTGGAACCGTGAGTTCCCAGAGGAGGAGCATCAGGACGACGATTCCGGCGCCGGTCTTCCACCTCATCCGACCACCTCGAACTCAGCGGAGAGGGTTATCTCACTGCTCCCCCTCCCGCAGCGTCCCCTGTCGATGATGACGGTCTTTGTAATCCTGTACCTACCGGGCGGCAACGGCTCAAGCTTCCCGGCACCGTCAGAAACGTGTGTAACGAGGGGCACGGTTTGGCTCCAGTTACTGCCGGGAGGTATCGTGTAGCCTATACCAGTGAACGAGAACCCGAGGTTGAGTTCTTCCCATCTCCCGTTTTCCAGGCGGTAGAGCCTGTACGAGGCACCCACGACTGACCTCCTCCCTGCCCTGAAGGGCGAGGGTTCCAACGAGGAACCCCCTAACTCAAGGGCAAGGAGGTTTGAGGGGTTCTCATCAGAGAACCCTTTAGAGCGGGTTCTTCGAACCCCTCTGGCCTGGTCTTAGGCCAGTTACCCCTCACCTTGAAGGCTTTCAAACCTTCAAGGCTCGGGGTTATCGTTTTCACTACTTTCCCCAAAATGTTAAACGCTCCAACCAAGTCCGCGTTAAACACAAGCCCCGTTGCGGGACACTTAAACAAACCACGAACAAAACGAGCCCCCTCGTGAGGCTTCCCGCAAACGGGACAAGTTTTCGAAGTGAACGCCTCATTGACAACCATAACGCTAATACCATACTCTTCAGCAACCTCTCTTAAACGTTTGATAACCGTATTGAACCGCCACACGCAAGAGAGGAGGAAATTCTGCTTTTTATCCTTATCAGAGTTCCTCGCTATGCCTTTAGGATAGCCGACAACAATCCTCGAAACGCCGAGTTCATAAAGTTTTTTAACCGTTTGCTTCACAGCAGTGTTGATGTAGTGTTTTGCCCGAAGTTTGGCCTTCTCGTGCATTCTCTTGAGCTTCCTGCTCGTTTTCGCCCCACTCTTGTTGAGTTTGGACTGGTATTCCGCTATTCTCCTCCGCCAGTAGAAATCGATACTCTTCAACGGCCTGCCATTCACGAGGAAGCTTTCACCATTTTCAACATAGACAGCCATTAAGTTGTTCACTCCAAGGTCAATTCCAGCTGAAAGGTTTCCTTTTGGAGTTTTTGGAAGCTTAACCCATTCACCGCCCTCAAATTTTTCATCAACGGTAAGGCTAATGTGCGCGTACCACTTCCTCTTAACTGGGTCGTAAGTGATTTCTAAGCGCCCTTGCTTGCCATTCAAGTGTATTCTTCCCTTGAATTGAATTTCGAGTTTTTTGAACTTGCCGAGGCCTTTGAGGATTAACCTGTTTCCCTCAATCCTGTACTGGTCGTTTCTCAAAACGATTAAGGGTTTTCTCTTCCCCTCTTCCTTGAGGTAGTTGGGTGGTTTTGGTTTTAGCCATGAGGGAAGTTCTCCGTTCCGTTTCTTCTGAAGGAGGGAGAAGAATGAACGCCAGGCTTCAGCGTTCTTCCGACAGATCTGTTGAACTGTGGCAGAACCAATTTCTCGCTTGAATTCTTCATAAGCGGTTTTCTCGGTTGAATTGAAGTCCACGATTTTGTCCTCGAAGAATTGTTGTCTTCTCAAATAATTTACCCTGTTCCAGACTTTGGCTCCTAAGTCGGCTAATTCGGAAAGGATTTTTGCTTGCTCCTTGCTCGGCTGGAGTTTAACCGTTACTGAACGCTTCATCTTAAAGTATGGTATGATTTTTAGGATTTAAAAAAGTGTTGCTTTCTCGCTCAAAGGTCGGTTTTAAAAACCCTGCATCCCCACCCTGAAGGGCAAGGATTTTCAAAAGAAAAATGTAAGGTCTCGCTCCCGGTGTTGATTATCGTGAGACTGAGCTCCTCACCTACGCGATATACGCCTTTATCGAGCCTTATGAGGGCGGTTCCGGCGTTGGGGGGTGTATTTTTGCCCCTCTCACGTGTTCCGGCATAGAGGATTCCAAGAAGGAGAATGAAGACGGCGAAAACGACCAGGGTCCGATTCACAGACTTCATCATCAGCCCCTCACGTCGAACTCAGCCCACGCTTTAATCCCCATGCTCATCTTGTTCACCGGCTCGGTAACCACTACGGTTTTCTCTATCTTGTAATGGCCCGGCTTGAGGTTCAGGCTGGAGAGCTTCACCCTCTGCTCCCAGCTCTTCCCGGGTTCTATTATGATAGCAATCTCTATGAACATTAGGTTCACCGGAACCTCCTTCCACGTTCCGTTCTCCAGTTTATAGAGCTTGAAGGCGTAGCCCGTCGTGAAGTTGGCGTTTCCGTTGTTGGTTATCGTCATGACCATCGTGTCGTTGGGGGAGTAGACGGTTTTGTCGAGCTTCATGGGGTTTTCAGGGAGCGTTGTAACTGCAGGTTCGTCCTTTGGGGAAAGATCCGAGGTCCCGTTTCCCGATGAGGCAAGGTGGTATCCAACCGAAATCAGAAGGAATATCAGCAGGACCGGGAGAACCTTCCTCACACGGCATCACCTAGAAAAGGTACGCGGAGGAGCTTTTAACGGTTGTCAAAGCTTCAAAAGGAGTTGGAGTGATTTTAGCCCCTTATTTAATCCTCCCTTATTTTAGGGGATGTCTTCGCGGCGGTGTCCGGCCGTGGAGAGCACAATGATGCATAACTGGGGTGGCCAAACACCATCTAGGGGCATGGATGGGCCATTTTATAACTTTTTAAAATAAAATCCGAGATACAGTCTCAAAATGTGGAAATATCTTGAATTGGGGCTCAGTTTGCGGAGATATTCCCAATAAACGCTGGAAAAATCGCAATTACTACGTGCCAAAATTGAAAAAAGGACGGAGATTACTGCTTCATTGGAAGTCCGTAGTCGAAGGAGTAGTAAACCTTCTGGAAGTTCTGCCTGAAGTAGAAGACGTCGCGCTCGACCTTCTTCGGGTCCTCCTTGTCGATGAGGACGCGCCTGATGAACCTCGCTATCTCCTTCATGTCGTCCTCAAGCATGCCGACGCGGGTCATCTCCTGGACGCCTATTCTGAGACCGCTTGGCTCATTGACCTTCTCAAGCGGGTCCCATGGTAGGAGGTTCTTGTTGAGGATTATGCCGGCCTCCTCGAGGAGCGGCGCAGCCCAACCACCTGCAGCTGGGTGGAGATCCGAGACATCGACGATGACCTGGTGGCTCTCGGTGTAGCCCCTGTCCTCTCCGATGACCTTGAAGCCCTCCTCGGCCATAGCTTCGGCCAAAGCTTTGGCGTTCTTGACGATCTGAGCCGCGTACTTCTCACCGTACTCAAGCATCTCGGCAGCGGTGACGACCTTTCCTGCCATGTGGTGGAGGTGGTGGTTGCTCAGCACGCCCGGGAAGATGGCCCACTGAAGCCTCGCTATCTCTTCCGTCTCGCCAAAGCGCTTGTAGATTATAACACCGCCCTGCGGTCCAGGGAAGGTCTTGTGGGTCGAAGCGGTGATTATGTCCGCTCCTTCTCTAAGCGGGTCCTGGAACTGCTTTCCGGCGATGAGACCGAGGACGTGGGCGGCATCGTACATCACGTAGGCGCCAACTTCCTTCGCAACCGGCGCGAGCTCCTTGACCGGGTGTGGGAACGGGAAGAGAGAACCTCCGAAGACGACTATCTTGGGCTCAAGCTCGCGGATGAGCTTTTCGGCCTTGTCAACGTCGATGTTAAAGGCTTCGTTGTCGAAGGGCCAGGTGTGGACGTCAAGGCCCCTCATTCCGGCCGCTCCAAATGGCATGTGGCTTATGTGTCCGCCGTGGCTGGTGTGGAGAACGATGGCCTTGTCTCCGGCATTGGTGAGTCCAAAGAAAGCGGCCTGGTTGGCGTTGGTTCCGGAAATCGGTCTGAGATCGGCAAAATCACTCCTGAAGAGCTTGGTGAACAGCTCGACACCGATGAGCTCAACCTCATCAACGTACTTGCAGCCCTGGTAGTAGCGCTGTCTCGGCCAGCCCTCGGCGTACTTATGCATGAACCCGCTCGCAACGGCGCGGGTGACACTTGGGGAAGTTATGTTCTCACTTGCGATGAGGTTTATGGTGTGGCTCCTCCACTTTTCATGCTCCTCAACAAAATTCAGAACCCTGTCACGATAATCCCTGTATCCATCGGCCATGGGAAACACCTCGATGGGGATTTGAACGCGGGGAATATAAACCTTACCGAAGGAGGGGAAAATCGGAGGGTTAGCGGCGGAGCTTCGCCGCGAGCCACATCAGGATTGGGAGCACTATGAATGCTAGCATATCACCGGTGTCGCCTGCGAAGGCCAGCACATCGGCGAAGTTCCTGACGCCCGCGAAGTATAGAACCGCCGGTGGAACCACAGTGAGTGCCCAGGCAGCCTTCCTGCCAAGCCTCACGAACTCTTCGCTGTTGCTCTGCTGTGCAAGCGCGATGCCTATGTAGCTCGTGGTTATCGCAAGGAGAGGGATGAGGTTGCCGATGATTCTGCCGGGATGGCCGTAGAGTAGTTCGAGCCCCTGCGTGGCTATCTCAGGTGTCTCCTTTCCAAAGGCTATCAGGAACGCCGCCATGAAGACCGCGTAGATGGCCGTCGGAATGAGGAAAGCGAGCACGATGATCTTCTTGGTCTCCTTGTAACTTCCGAGCCCCTTGTAGACGTCGGGGATTATGGTGTGACAGCCGAGGGCAAAGATCGCCACACCGGTTATGCTGAGCACTCCACCGAGGTTGGTGTAGAGGCCGTTGCTGAGTTCTGCGTGAGGAAGGAGCATCATGGTGACGCCGATGAAGAGGGCCAGCATGACGTAGCTCATTATCAGTTCGGTCTTTCCGCTTGCCTCAAGCCCGCGGTAGACGACGAAGGAAGCCAGTACCCAGAATATCGCTGCTCCCAGTGTATCGCTGACCCCGAAGAGACTAGCGAAAACGCTCCCCATCCCGGCTATGTACGCCAAGAGCGCCCCAAAGCTCATTATGAATATGCTTAGATACATCAGCCACCCGCCGGCCCTTCCGAGTACTCTGTTGGCCATGGTACTCATCTGTGCCCCGCCCATCTCTGCGGAGAACTTGAGAACTATGAACGCCGTCGCGAGCATGAGGAGCATAACGCCCGTGAGAACCCCCAGTGCGGGGATGAGGCCGACCTTGCTCGCCGCGTAGGGCAGGCCGAGAACACCCGCCCCTATCTGGGTTCCAACCAGTATTGCCAGCGCCTCGTTCTTCGAGATGTGGGTCTTCTCCACCCTTATGGTGCTCGTCCTTATCGCCGCGACCCCCTTCCTCTTCCTCATGAGCTGTATCAGTGCGACCTTTCTTCTGAGCTTCTTTCTCCTCGCGAGTGCCATTCTCTCGGCGTAATAACGCCCGTGCGAAGTGGTGACCTTTCTTCTAGGTATTCCATCGGTCACTGGCATTTTCCCACCCCCTGTTTCCTCAGATGTGTTCATGGATACAATTTAAACCCTCCCACGGAAATATGAAGTTCATTTCAAAGATTCTTCGGTGGGAAGCCCGGGACCTCTCAACCTCGGGCAGGATTTTTAAGGATGGCCGAGTATGTGTGACTATGATAGAGGAGGCTGCCAAACTCCTGGCCCGTTCGAGGTTCGCCATAGCGTTCACCGGTGCTGGAATAAGCGCCGAGAGCGGTGTTCCTACATTCAGAGGATTCAACGGGCTGTGGAAGAAGCACAGGCCAGAGGAGCTCGCGACTCCAGAGGCTTTTCGGAAGGACCCATACCTCGTCTGGGAGTTTTATCGATGGAGGATGGACCTAATACGGAAGGCCAAGCCAAACAGGGCACACTACGCCCTGGCGGAGCTTGAGCGCATGGGTATTCTGAAGGCAGTTATAACCCAGAACGTTGACGACCTCCACCGCGAAGCGGGGACGAAAAACCTCATCGAGCTCCACGGCAACATATTCCGCGTTAGGTGCACCTCCTGCGGCTATAGGGAAAACCTCAAGGAGAGTGGCCGACTTGGGGAATTTCTTGGGGGCAGGGATCTTCCCAAGTGCCCGGAATGCGGCTCGCTTCTCCGTCCCGATGTCGTCTGGTTCGGCGAACCCCTGCCAAGAAAAGCCCTCGACGAGGCCTTCCGGCTCGCGGAGAGGGCCGACCTCGTTCTAGTCATAGGGACGAGCGGTGTGGTTTACCCTGCCGCGTACGTTCCGCAGATAGTCAAGGAAACGGGCGGAAAGGTTATCGAAATCAACCCAGAGGAGAGCGGGATAACGCCGATTGCTGATGTTTTCCTTCGCTGTCCCGCAGGGGAGGCCATGGAGAAGCTGATGATAAGGATTAAGGGGCTGATATGATGGGTGGAAAGGTTCTGCTGGTGGGTTTCCTGCCCGATGAAGTCGAGAGACTGCGGGGGGCACTTTCGGTTCCGGTTTTTGAGGTTCCCGAGTACTGCAGGGACTGGGTGGTCAGTGAAATCGTTGAGAAGGCGGAGAATCTGAGCGGCTCAAGCTACTGGCACCTCAGAAAGTTTGTAATAATGCACGGCCTCGACAACGAGACGCTGAAGGGCACCATAAGAGCCGTTAAATCACTCAACCTCGGGAGGGTTATATTTGCGACCACGACGGAAACCTCGCTCACCTGGAAGCTCGAGGATCTGCTCAACGAGCTGATGGCAGAGGACGAGTACTTCAGGGCCATGCGCTGGGCCCGTGAGGAGGCCGGGAAGAGAAGGGGGCCCTTCCTTGACATCGGGAAGGGTTAAATATCTTGAACGAGTAGAGTGCGGTGGGTGAAGGGATGATAAAGGTCGTGTTCTTTGACCTGGACGACACGCTCGTGGACACGAGCAGGCTGGCCGAGATGGCGAGAAAGAACGCGATAGAGAACATGATACGGCACGGTCTCCCCGTTGACTTTGATACCGCCTACCACGAGCTCCTTGAGCTGATAAACGAGTACGGAAGCAACTTCGGCAGGCACTTCGACTACCTCCTCAGGCGTCTCGACCTCCCAAACAACCCCAAATGGATAGCCGCTGGAGTTATAGCGTACCACAACACGAAGTTCGCCTACCTGAAGAGCGTCCGCGGTGCTAGACGGCTTCTCCTTGAGCTGAAGAAGTCCGGCTATAAGCTTGGCATAATAACCGATGGCGACCCGATAAAGCAGTGGGAGAAGATAATCCGCCTAGAGATGGACGACTACTTCGACGGCGTTTTCATCTCGGACTACCTCGGCGTTAAGAAGCCTCACAGAAAGATATTCCAGAAAGCCCTGAGGAAGATGGGCGTTGAACCCGGCGAAGCCATGATGGTGGGCGACAGGCTGTACTCTGACATTTACGGTGCCAAGCAGGTTGGCATGAAGACCGCCTGGTTCAAATACGGCAAGTACGCTGACAGGGAGTTGGAATACCTTGAATACGCGGACTTTACAGTGGAGAAGCTTGAGGACGTTCTGGGTATAGTCAGGGGGCTGAACCTTGAGGAGAGGGAAGAGCGTTCAGATAAGGAAGTTCATGCTGATTGATGGTTCGTACAAATCGAGAATCCTGCGCGGGGACAAGGTCACCACGATACGCTACGGTGACTACAAAGCGAAACCGGGAAGCGAGATTTACCTGGTGATAACGCCGAGTGATACCGCCATAGCAAAGGTCAGGATAACCCGCGTCGAGAAAAAGAAAGTTAGAGAGCTTACCAACGAGGATGCAAGGCTCGACGGCTTCTCCGATGTTAAAGAGCTCCTCCGTGAGCTGGGCAAGATATACGGCGAGCTCTACGGCGATGATGAGGTTACGGTGATAGGGTTTGAGGTTATAAAGCGCTTCGAGGACGGAATACCCCTCAAATGGCTCAAGGGCCTGAACTACCGCGAGCCGGGTGAGATAGCGAGACTCTACCTTGAAAATCAGGAAAAACTCAACCTCAACCGCGAAACTGATTTCATACTGCGCAGGATATACAACGAGGGCCTTGGAAGGGCCGTTAGAACCTTCGGGCCGAAAAAAGTCCAGGGGGCGCTGCTCAAGGCATATCATGCGCTCTACGCGGAGGGGGTAATCTGAGCCCTCAAGAGAAAAGCTTTTTTATTGCCCCATCTTTCTTTAAACGCCATGGAGAGAGTTAAGTTCGACACCAAGTTTACCGCGCTTACGGCCGGAGTTTTAATCGTTCTGGTTCTCCAGGCTACCGGTTTACTCCATGGGATAAACGAATGGGTCAATTTGAAGCTTCCCCTCGTGGATACGCCTCTGATGAACTTCCTGACGGCCTTTGGCGGCGACCTCTTTTTGATCCCGGTCATCGGTCTTTCCTTCTACTTTGACTGGAGGAGCGGGAAGGTCTCACCTAAAACGCTCGCATTCGTACTGTCCGCCATCATGGGGCTCGCTGCCGTCGGCGCGCTCAAGTTCCTCTTCGCCGAACCGAGGCCTATTCCCTATGGTTCGGGGATAGGTGCCTACGCCTTTCCCTCGGGCCACACCTTCAGGGCTGCCATAATAGCGAGCTATGCCACGGACAGGTGGAAGAAGCTCGCCCCGCTCGCCTGGATATATGCAGTCGGAATAGCCCTCACAAGGCTTTTCCTGCACGTCCATTGGTTGGGCGATGTTCTCTTCAGCCTTCTCTTCGCTCCCTGGCTCTACCTCCTGCTTAAATCACTCCTCGGAGGGAAGTTCCAATGAACGGCTTCCTTGAGGTGTTCCTCCTCTCGCTGGTTCCAACCTTCGAAGGCAGGTACGCGATAGTCTACGGCATTGGGAGGGGTTACCCCCTCTGGGAGACCCTTCTGAGTGCCTTCCTCGGAGTTCTGCTCCTCTCGCTTCTCCTGCCAGCTCTGCTCCCCTACATAGACAGGCTGATGCTCTGGCTTGAGGGAACCTTCCTGAGAAAGGTGGCCCACCCCTACCTCTACTACGTTGAAAGAGTGAGAAAAAAGGCCCACCCCTACGTCGAGAGGTGGGGCTTCATCGGGCTGACGATTTTTGTTGCAATCCCTCTCCCCGGGACGGGCGTATGGACTGGAGCTTTAGCGGCCTACCTGCTTGCCATAGAAAAGAGGCAGACGGTTCCTGCTTTAATCCTCGGTGGACTCTTGAGCATGGCGATAACACTGTTCCCTGCACTGGGGATTTTTGGATAAAAAGGAAAACTCAGGTAAGGCTCTTCCCCATCGTCTCCTCTCCCAGCGCCAGAACGTCCAGCGCACCGATTATCGCCACCACCGCAATCACGAGCACCGCCAGAGCGCTCCCGCTCAGCTCCATTATCCTGCCCGCCAGGATCGGCGCTATTCCGCCTCCTATCCTCGCCATCGCTCCCGCCCAGCCGGTGCCGGTGCCCCTGACAGCCGTTGGGTAGAGCTCCGGGGTGTAGGCGTATATCGCCCCCCAGGCACCGAGGTTGAAGAAGCTGAAGGCTACCGCGCTCGCGACTATTGCAGTTTCGTTTCCTGAGCTGGCCGCGAGGTAGAAGCCCACTCCAGCCATTCCCGAGAGCAGAAGATAGTAGGAGAGGGTCTTCTTCCTCCCAATCTTCTCAAGTAGGCAAGCGGCGCTCCAGTAGCCCGGCAGCTGGGCTATGGCGGTGATTATGAAGTACTGAAAGCTCCTGAAGACGGTGATTCCCAGCGTTGCCGAGAGAAACCTAGGAAGCCATATGAAGAAGCCGTAGTAGGCGAAGGCTATGCTGAACCAGGCTATCGTGAGCATGAGGGTCGTTCTACCATAGTGCCTCCAGAGGTCGCCGATCGAGGCTTTCCTTTCCCCTTTCGGGGCTTCAAGCTTAACGCTCACCCCGAGGGCTTTCCTGATGGTATCCTCGGCTTCCTTAACGCGCCCCCTGATGAGCAGGTAGCGGGGCGACTCCGGGAGCGTGAGGAGGAGCGGCAGGATGAGTATTATCGCGCCGCCGAAGAGCAGTATGCTCCTCCAGTCGGCCTTGACGAGAATCGCAACTACACCTATGATTATCGTGCCTATCGCCCAGAAGCTCTCAAGGACTGAAATCATCGCACCTCTCACAGATTTCGGCATGAACTCGGCGAAGTAGGAGCTTGCAACCGGCAGGGAGCCGCCGAGGCCGAGGCCGACGATGAAGCGCAGGGCTATAAGGGCGTTGAGGTTTCCCGCGAAGGAGCTGACTATCGAGGCAAGGGAGAAGGTAGCGACTGCAAGGGTGAGCGTCTTCTTCCTTCCAATCCTGTCCGCGAGGTAGCCGAAGAGCCACGCCCCAAAGAGCATGCCGAAGAGTGCCGCCGAACCGAGGGAGCCGAGCTTTGCCGGACTCCCCTGAAAAGCCGGGTCGTTCTTGAGCAGGGCTATGACGAATCCTGCCGAGATTGTGTTCACTGCTATGAACGCCCACACCGTTCCGAGGATAGCTAAAAGCGTGTAGTGGAACTTATTCAACCGGGAGTTTTCGATGGCCTCCATCTTCCACCACCCGGTTTCATTTGCATGAAGAAGTTTTTAAGCGTTTTCTCAGTCGTTCCGTCCTGTTACACAGGTTTGGTAAGTTTCCAAGAAGTTTCAAGGGAGTAATGTGACTCTGGGTTCCTTAACCTCCCGATTCTCTCCCCCGCGTCACTCAAAAACCTTAAATCCTTCGGGGATTCAACTTTCCATCCCGGGTGGTGAGATGAACCTACTGAGGAAATACAGGCTCCTCTTCGTCCTCATGAACACAGGTTTCATCGGGAACCTCACGGTCATCTACTATCTCTCGAAGGGCATCACCTACGGCCAGATCGGCCTCGTGAGCGCAGTCTCGGCTCTGGGATTCTTCCTCTTCGAGGTTCCGACCGGTGTGGTGGCCGACAAGATGAGCAGGAAGACCAGCGTGATTATTGGAATGGCGCTCTTCTCCCTCGGGACGGTTGTCCTGATCCTTCTCCGGAACTTCCCCATGCTTATAGCTTATGCCGTCGTTTCTTCCCTTGGAGCCACGTTTGTGAGCGGCAGCCTTCAGGCGTGGCTCTTCGACAACCTCAAGCATCTTGGCCTGGAAGGCAGATACCGGGAGGTGATGAGGGACGTTAAAACCCTGACGCTGGTATCGTCGGCCTTCTCGATACCCATTGGGGCATTTCTCGCCCAGCTCTACGGTTTTACCCTTCCCCTCCTCCTGACGCTCATCATGGAGCTGGGTACCCTTCTCGTGGCCATTTCAATTCCCGAGTACGAGTTCAAGAAGCCAGAGATTTCTTACCATCTCCACGTGCTTCATTCCGCCAGAGAGCTCCTCAGGGACGACCTTCTCCCGCTGATTCTCGTATCAATTGCCGTATCAATGTCCATCAACCAGTTCCGCAAGTTTTTTGAGCCCTACCTCGGCGAGATGCTCGCGAGGAGCCTTGGAACGACTCTCATGGGCACCCTCGGACTGCTCGGCATCGCTGAGGTTTTGATTAAGACCCTTCCACGGCTCATCGGGATTAGGCTGGGGAATGAGTGGAGCGTGAGGGCCTATGAAATAGCACCCCTCGCGATTCCGGTTTTTACAGCCCTCTCGGTGCTCTTCCAGAACCCGATTTTTGCTGTCGTTCTCGGGATTACGGCCGGAGTCATCAACGCTGCCTTTGGCTTCAACGTCTCCGTAGAGTTCCAGCACAGGATACCGAGCGAAAAGAGGGCAACGGTTCTATCCCTCGACATGATGTTCTCAGCGGTGGTGATGGCCGTCTTCTACGCCCTCTACGGGTTTGTAGTTGACACCTTCGGGTTGAGTGAGGCCAGACTGCTGTTCGCGGTGGTTCTTTTCGGCATCGGCTTAGCTTTCAAGCTGGCCAGCCTCGGCCCGCTGAAAAAGCCTCTGGAGCTGAGGCATCTGGCGGAGTAGTCTTTCCAGCCTATTACTACCGCTGAAAAACAAAATTTAGGGTGGGTACCCCAAAATAGGGTACGAACTAAAATGTACATCGCGGGCCAATAAAGAAAAGGAAAGCATCACTTCGTCGCCCTGGTTATGCCAACGTCCTCCACGAGAACGTAGGGTGTCGAAACTGGCGTCCTGACCTCCCACCAGTGGATGTGGTGGCTCTCCTTTCCGAGGGCCTTGATTCCCTCAAGGATCCTCCCGAAGTTGTCGCTGACGCGAATGTTCCTTATCGGCCTCAGCTCTCCATTTTCCACGAGGAATATTCCATCCCTCGGGATGGTCGAGAAGTCACCGGCTACGTAGTTCTGGAAGCGGGTGTACCAGACGTTGGTGATGTAGATTCCTCTCTTCACCTCACTGAAGAGCTCTTCCCTGGAGTAGTCGCCCGGCTCAAGGACGATGTTCCACGCGTGGGGCATTATAAGGCCCGCGTTGGCGGTAGTTTCAGTCCCGTACTTCTTCGCCATGCTCGTGTTGAGCAGGAAGGTCTTGAAGGTTCCGTTCTCGATTATCGTCGTTTCCCTCGTTGGAACTCCTTCGTCGTCGAACTTCCTCGTTCCGTAGCCTTTGGGCAGGTTTCCAATGTCCTTTATCGTGACGATTTCGTTGGCGACCTTCTGGCCGAGCTTGTTCACCAGGAAGCTAAAACCGGCCTCTGCTGCATACGCTGAAGTCATGAAGCTCATGTAGCTCAGCAGGTTAGCGAAGGCTAAGGGGTCAAAGATGACGTCGAACTTCCCTTCCGGCCCCTGCTCCGGTTTCTGGGCGAGCTTTGCAATCTCACCGGCCTTTCTTCCAGCTGATTCGGGGTCGAACTTCTTGAGAACGCGAACCGAGTTCGTCCCGTGCCCGCTCTCAAGGTCTCCGATGAAGGCTCTAACGCTTATCTCTATCCCGGTGCCTTCGTCAAAAGCTTCAACCCCGTTGCTCGTGGTGAGGTAGAGCCTGTTGTGGTCTGTGTAGAGAACGCCAGCAACTCTTTTGGCTCCCTCCTCAAGGGCCGCATTGATTGCCCTCTCGACGTACTCGTTTGGCTCATCGAGCTCGACTATCGCCTTATCGAAGGTCTCCGGAATGTCTCGGTACTCGAACGGCCCTTCGGCGATTCCGTAGTAGTCCTCCTTTGGAGACATGCCCTTCATGTTGCTCAGGAGCGTTTTCAAGGTCCGCTCGATGTTCTCCTCGCTCAGCTCGGTGATGCTCGTCCCCGCGACGCGCTTCTCAAGCTCGACGAACAGCTCAACCTTTCTCTCGTGCCAGTTTTTCGCTACCGTTATCTCGTTGTTGGCGAAGCGGACCTGACGCCTGTTCATCTCGTAGCCCAGAACAACGACGTCGCCGAAGCCGAGCTCTTTGGCCTTCTTAAGGATGAAATCATTAACGTCGAACATCTCTACCACCTCAGTACCTGAGCGGTATGTCCCTGAGCCTTGCATGCGCTCCACCCATCCAGACGGGGACACCCTGCCCGGGCTCGCCTTTGCCGCAGGTTCCCGGGAAGAACTCGACCTCTTTGCCAACGGCATCGACGCTGCTCCACAGTGCCCTCGTCGTTATCTCAAGAATCGGCCTCCTGACGGGGTGCTTTATCTCGCCGTTCTCGATGAGGTAAGCCTCTCTGCCAATGTACCTCTGCTGGTATCTCCTGTCGTCAATGTTCCACTCGTTGAAGGACACCATGTAGACGCCTAGCTTGATATCCTCGATCAGCTCCTCAAAGGAGTAGTCACCGGGCGCGAGGTAGGTGTTGGCCATCCTCACTATCGGCTCGCGGTTGTAGTTGATGGCTCTGGCTGAGGCGTTCGACCCCTGGCCCAGCTTTGCCGCGTATTCCCTGTTCGTGAGGAACTCGGTGATGATTCCGTCCTTGATAAGGTAGCGCGGCCTCGCCTTGACGCCCTCGTCATCGTATAGGTAGAATCCCCAGCTGTTCGGTATCGTCGGGTCCTCTATGACGGTGACGACCTCGCTTCCAATCCTCTCGCCGAGCATGTCCGGCTTTACGAAGCTCTCCCCGGCTTGGGCTGCCTCCCTTCCGAATATCCTGTCTGCCTCGTATGGATGTCCAACGCTCTCGTGGACCGCTATTCCTGCCACTTCTGGACTTATGACGAGGTCAACCTTTCCTTCCGGTGGCTTCTGCCCCTCATAGATGAGCTTTTTCAATGCCAGTACGTCCTTAACCGCCCAGCTCCACGGCTCGTCCTTCTCGATGAGCTCCAGCCCACCGGAGAACGCCCTCTGGACGAAGGGGGCCTGCTCCATCTGGCCGTTTTCAAAAACCACGAGGTTGTAGGTTATGGAAACGCGCGGAATCTTGCTCTTGACGTAGGCGCCTTCGCTGTTGATGAAGATCTTCTTCCAGAGCTGGTCGGAGTAGCCCAGGTAGCGCATCGGTACGTTCACGCCCGTTGCCTTGACGTCCTCCTCAATTTTCCTGAGGAGTTCGAGCTTCTCCTCCGGTGAAACGTCGCGGAAGTCCTTCTTCATCTTGACCTTGTAGGAGACGCGGTGGAAGTCCTCCTCGCTGAAAACTATTGGCTCATTTCTCACTTTGGAGGCCGCTTTGGCCAGCTTGACGGCCTTCTTGACGGCCTCGCTCACGCTCTCCTTCGTGAGGACGTTCGTGCTCGCGAAGCCCATTCCTCCATCGACCAGAACCCTTACGCCGATTCCCCTCTCGGCTATTGTGCTCAGTCCCTCAGGGTTGCCGTTCTTCATTGCCAGAGAAGTGCCGTCCTTCTCCTCGAACCGCGCCTCGGCGTAGCTCGCCCCCAGTTCGAGGGCCTTCTCAACGGCGAACTCTACGAGTTCATGCATGCACATCACCTCGGGTTACTGCATAGAATAGTGCGTTCGAAAGTATAAAAATCTTTTCGTTAAGATGGTGGTCGAAAAAGAGATGGAGGGTTTAAGTTGTGGCGGTGTGGTGAGCGAGAGCATAAAGGTTGCCCTCATACTTCGGGATATCCAGCTTATGAGGAAAAACTGGACGAGATACAAGAAGAGCTTCTTAAGCTAAAGATTCGGGAGCTTGAGGAAGGGGAGGTTAGTGAAGAAGAGCTTAGGAACTTGAGAAACTTTCCAAGGAGACGCTAGAAAACGGAGTTCCCTGGTAGGAGGCTAAGAAAGAGCTGGGACTAAGAGATTAAAACTTCTCCTCGCATTCACACGGCTTCTTTCCGCAGTAGGGGCACACTCCCGGATACTTCTTCTTCGCGGCCTCCTCCAAATCCACCCCGAGGAGGTTCGCCAAACTTGCGAGCCAGGCTAAAACGTCGGCGAACTCCTCTTCCATAGCTTCTCTGTCCTTCTTCCTTATAGCCTCGCTCAGCTCTCCCACTTCCTCCACGAACCAAAGGAAGGTTTTATCCACTCCCCTCTTCGAGTCCTTGTGGAAGTAGATTTCCCTAATCATCTCCTGGAATTCCCGTATCTCCACTTCTCCCACCTGGAGGAAGGGGAAGAAAAGGGCTTAAAAATCACTCGCTTGCCACTTCGATGAGTTTCCTCATGTGAATCTCAACGGTGTCGAAGACCTCCGCCGGCACATCACCGGACTTGATTATGAGTGGAAGCTCTGTGCAGCCGAGGATGACGCCTTCGACCCCTTTACCCTCGATGTAGCGGTTTATCAGCCCAATCACCCAGTCTTTACTCCTGAAGTTCTCGAACATGAGTTCTTCAGTGATTATCCTGTTCAGCTCGTCCATCTCCTCCTCGTTTGGTGTGACCACTTCAAAACCCGCCTCGCGGAGGGCGTCCTTGTAGAAGTCGGCCGTCATGGTGGTCTTCGTCCCAAGGAGGAGAACTCTCTTAACGCCCCTCCTCTTCATCTCCTCGATGAGCGCGTCTATTATGCTCACCATCGGGACGTTTACAGCTTTCTGGACGTCCGGAAAGACTATGTGGGGAGTGTTGGCTGAAAGCGATATTATCTCGGCTCCAGCGTTCTCAAGGGCCTTGGCGGCCTTTATGAGTATCTCCTTCCTCCCATCCCAGCCGTTCGGGTTGTGGATGAACTCCTTGAAGTTTATGGAGTAGATTATCAGCTCGGGGAAGACGTAGGGCTCGAACTTTTCCCTGCTTATCTCCAGGTATTTCTTGTAGTAATAACACGTCGCCTCGGGGCTTGTTCCGCCTATTATCCCTATCTTTTTCATAAGAACCACCAAGAAACGGGACATTTCAGGGTTTATGAGCCTTTTGGAGAGTTAGAAGAAGATTTCTTCAAACGTACCGGAAAGTCTGGTTATCACACCCAGCTCGTCACCCCACGCACAAAGCGGTGTGCCGTTATAGGTTCCCTCCAGTATCAGCGGGTCGTACGGTACCGTACCTAGAAGAGGTACCTCCAGTTCCTCCGAGACGAACTTTTCAAGGGCCTCCAAATTCCTTTCTGGTATGAGCGGCTTGTTGAGAATCACCCAGAAGTCCTCGATTCCCAGGTGGAGGAACTTCCTGATCGCCGAGTCCACCCAGTCGTGGAGGTTCCTCAGGGGCACGGTGCTGGGGTCTATGACGAGCACCTGATAATCAAGCTCCAAGATGAGTGGATGGGCGTCTATTGGAAGGCCTGAGGGAAAGTCTATGAGAACGGCACCGTATGCAGGTTTGAAATACTCGATAAGGGTCGTGAGGTTTTTGAAGGATAGTTTGTGCCGTATTGGGGCGTTGGGGTCACCCAGGAGAAGATGCAGGTTCTTTATTTCCATGTACGGATACGTTAACCACTCCAGGTCCATCCTTGGGTTCTCTAGGTAGGCGTGAATCGTGTATTTGGGAGCAACCCCGAACTGGAACGCCAGGTTGGGGAAGTACAGGTCGGCGTCGACGAGAAGGGTTCTAATGCCTCTCATGGCTAGGCAGGCCCCTATGTTCGCAGTTAGGGCGGTCTTACCGCTGCCTTCAAAACCTGTTATTCCTATGACCACCATCCCTGCTCACTTTGTAACGGCTTCTGACAATAATAAAACTGGGCGGCAAAGTTCAAAAATCTTTCTTGAAAGTTAAAAAAAGAGGGAAATGCATCACTTGGGCATCTCCCTGATGTGGACATCGAGCTGCGGGAACGGTATCTCTATGCCCTCCTTCGCGTAGAGCTCGTAGACGCCCTTCGTGAGGTCGCCCTTGACGGCCCAGTAGTCCTCTGTCTTGGCCCAGGCGCGGAGCTGGAGGTTTATCGAGGAGTCCGCGAGTGCCGTTATGACCACGCTCGGCTCAGGATCGTCGAGAACCTGTGGGTGGTTCTTAATCAGGTCCATAGCGAGCTTTATTGCCTTGTCAAGGTCGGTTCCGTAGGCAACTCCTATGTCCACATCAACGCGCCTCGTCGGCATCCTTGTGTAGTTGGTTATGACGCTTCCCCAGACGAGCTTGTTGGGTATGGTAATGAACTTGTTGTCCGGGGTCAAAAGCTCTGTGCTCATTATCCCAACCGCCTCGACCTTCCCGGTCTGTCCGGCTACCTCCACGACTTCGCCGATGTCAATCGGTCTCAGTGCCGCTATCCACACCCCAGCGGCCAGGTTCGTGAGGGTGTCCTGCAGGCCAAAGCCCAAGATCAAGCCTATGACGGCCGATAGACCGAGGATGAGTGGAGACACTGAGATACCCACTGCGCCGAGGGCGACTATTATGACAACTACGTAGAGGAGAATTGACAGAAACCGTCCAAGGAACTCGATAACGAGCGGTGGAAGCTTAGTTTTCTTAAGGCTCTTCTTGAAGACGCCAACGAGCACCCTCGCCACAATGTAGCCTACGATCAGTATTATTAATGCTGATGCCAGCTGAAAGGGTGTGGCCCCTACGTACGGCAGGGGCTTATCGAAAGCCACCATACTATCACCCCGAATAGTTTTCAAAAAGAATCGGGAAAATAGTAGAAAAGCTTTTCCCTTACCGGTTAAGGATTGAAATTATTTCATCAAAGAGCCTCTCGGCCAGCTCGCGCTTGCTCATTTTCGGGAGCCTCTTTGTGAAGTCCCTGCCAACCAAGAGCACCTCGTTCTCCTCACTGCCGAAAGCTCTGAGCGTGTTTGCAACAACCAAATCGCTTCCGGCACGCTCAATCTGACGCTTGGCTTCTTCGATTAGTTTCTCCTCATCGGTTTCGGCCTTGAAACCGACGAGAAAGACACCGGGCTGGAGTTCTTTAACGCGGTCTATTATCTTCGGCGTAGGTTCAAGCTCAAGCGTTAATGCCTTTCCGCTCTTTATCTTTACGCTGGCCTTCTCCCTGACACGGAAGTCGCTGACCGCGGCCGCTAAGACAACTATGTCGTATTTCTTGGCCTTTAACTCATTCTCTATCGCCTCAAGCATATCTTCTACCGTTTCCACCTCGACCTGGTTCTCTACGAAGCTGGGAACGCTTCCCTTAGTCCTAATGAGCGTTACCTCTGCCCCCCTGAATTCCGCCTCCTCCGCTATAGCCACGCCCATTCTTCCAGAACTCGCGTTGGTTATGTAGCGAATCGGGTCTATGTACTCCCGCGTTGCACCGGCAGTGACGAGAACGCGCTTTCCTTCGAGGGTCTTTGGATGGAGCTTTTTGATTACGCGGTAGACTATCTCGTCTATCGAGGCGACCTTTGCTTTTCCCTCATCAAAGCGGGGGCCTATGAACTCGACGCCGAGCCCCTTGAGCTTCTCGATGTTCTCAACGACTATCGGATGCTCGTACATGGTGGAGTGCATCGCGGGGGCTATCATTATGGGCGTGTGTGCGAAGGCCGTTGTCACAACGGTTGTAACTGGCGTGTCATCTATGCCGCAGGCGATTTTTCCTATCGTGTTTGCAGTTGCAGGACAGACGAGGATCAGGTCGGCCTTGTTCTCGTGCTCTCCAGCCAACTCAACGTGCTCTATGAAGCCGGTGATTTCAGTTACGACCGGATTTCCGGTGGCGAATTCCATGGCGTAGGGGTGAATTATTTTGGTTGCGTTCTCACTCATGACGGCGTGGACTTCCGCGCCGTGTCGAATAAGCTCCCTGGCAAGTTTTACGCACTCGACGGCGGCTATACTGCCAGGAATCGCGAGAACGATTTTCTTCCCGAGAAGCTTCCGGCTTTTGGTGGCGTGAATAAGCTTAACGTGGTGAAGCATGAGGACACCTCCAGAAGAGGGTAGCACTAACTCATATATAATACTTAGGAGGAACTCAGAGTTCCCTCACTGCATCATCCTCGAACTTTCTAACCTCTTCCTTGGTGCCCACCCACACGACTATGGTCGGCTCGACGGTTATCATGCCGTCCCTTATCATGGGTTTTACTTCATTTATGGCGTTCTCAATTTTATACCCTCGGTCAACGGCCTCAATTATGATGGGAAGGTCCGCTGAGAGCCTCATAACGTCAGCTGAGTGAACCTTGCTCTTCTTTCCAAAGCCGTAGATGCCACGGTACACCGTTGCCCCTGCGATGCCCATCTTGCGGAGCTTTTCCACTATCGCCTTGTAGAGGGGTTTCCCATCAAACCGGTCGTTCTCACCGATGTAGATGCGAAGGCGAAGCGTGTTCCAGTGTTCGACTTCAACCACGAAATCACCTCCTTGCAAGGATGAACCCGATGAATATTAGGCCTATCGTGATTATAACGTTTGCCGCGATGTTGAGGCCCGCTATAAGGTACTCCCTCTCGCGCAGGAGCGAAAAAGTCTCATACGAGAACGTTGAGAACGTGCTCAAAGCACCGCAGAAGCCAGTCCCGAAGAAGAGCCTCCACTCGGTTGAAATTCCTATGCCCCAGAAGAGCAGGCCGTAGAGGTAGCCGAGGATCAGGCTGGCTATGCTGTTCACAAGGAGCGTTCCAACCGGGAAGTCTCTGTAAATCGGCAGTATTCCCGAGATGTAGAACCTTGCCAGCGCACCGAGGGCGCCGCCGAGCATTATCGCGGTGATTATCCTGACGTTCATTTTTCTCACCATGCGTTTTGGCCTTCTGGGTTCCAGGGGTGCGTCGGACGATCCCTACTTAAGATTTTTGTACCCTGAGGAGTCCGGGAAAGCGCGTTTTAGTCCTGCGGGGTCAGTGGAGGTGGTCATTCCTTCCCACCGAAGTTGAGGTAGTAGCGTATCTTTTTTTCGACCTCACTGTAGTCCCTCTTTGGAAGTCCCAGCCGCTCTCGAAGCCTCTTGTTCTCGGCGATCATGGCGGAGAGCTGTATCGCGAGGTTCTGGTTGTCCAGGGCGATGTAGTACGAGCGGAACTTTAGGGGAGACCATTTTCCCTCCAGCTCGTAGAGCTCCGCATCGAGCCTGGCTATCTCTTCTTTGAGCCTTTTGAACGCCGTCTCGTTGGCTTCCGGGTCGTCGTCGAGGTAGCCGTGGAGGAGGATTATCCTGACCGCCTCTTCCGGGCGAAAATCGTAGCGTTCACAGAGCTCCATGATTTCCTCAAAGGTCTCGTCCAGAATCCTGAACGTCACCCGACGCCAGCCCTTCTTTGGTCTTACCGTGAGTTTCATCTTCTTCTGGCCTCCAGCTCCGCTCTAAGCCTCCTGTTTTCCTCGCTGAGCTCTTTCCGGAATGCCATAAGGAACTCCTTGTCCCGCTTTGCGGTTTCCTCGAACTCGACGAGCTCGGCATAGCTGACCCTCATCTCGGCCAGCTTTTTTTCCAGCCCATCCTTTCTTTCGAGAAGGAGGCGAAGCTTTAGAACCCTAAGCGTCCTCTCCAGCCCCTCCAGGTCCCGGAGTCTCTTCTCTATCTCGCGCTTGTTTTTTCGTATGGCCTTCAGCTCCTCGCTTGTGACCTCTATCTCCACGGAAAGCCCCTCCGACCTTTTCTATCCTGGGTTTTTCTCACCGTTGCCCCAGTTTCGAGGCCCTTCAGGGCTTCTATAGTCAGGGGCAGTGCCGATGTTTCCTTCTTTGTGGGCGGTTCCTCGGCACGGTAGTCGAACTTGTCGATGAACGAGCCGAGTCGCTCCTTGAGGATCTGCAACTTTTCCAGCTGGACGGTCCCAAGCCTCTCCGCAGCATCCGGATTCGTCCGCCGAAGGATTGACACCAGCATCCTGTAGTGTCTCCTGCAGAGCACCGATTCCGAGTTCTCATACTCCTGAAGGAGCTCTTCAATCCTTTCCGCAAACGCGTCTACCGTGCTTCTCTCCTTTTCCGCCATCAATCCGCAGAGGAAACACTCTCCCTCCTCCGGAAACGTGCCCTCCTCAAGGTATGCTATGTACGTCCTCAGCATGTGTTCGTAGATTATGGCCACGCCCAGGGGGCCCAACAGGGGCTCCGAATACGCTTTTCTGAGGGTTTTCCATGCGTGGTAGGTACAGAGACCGAGGCTTTCCTTGAACTTCTCCCTCACGTCCGGGTTGTTCACGTGCTCATAGAGTATCGTCTCTATCTCGGATTCCTCGTATTTGCGGAGGATTCTGCAGACGGGACAGCCCTCCCCCATTGCATCCCGGAGGTAAATGCCAATCAAATCCATGCCCACCACTCAGATGAACCTGTTCATGAAGTCAAGCACCGCCAGCGCCCGGTATGTGTTCTGGAAGTTCGAGATGCCCAGTTCCAGCGAACGTCTGAAGCCGCCGTTGGAGTTCTGAAGCTGGCGTATGAACCAGATGTGCCGTCTTGGGCAGTCCGGCCTCTCGCCCTGCAGTTCAAGTCCTCTGGAAGCGTAGAACGTAGGCTCAAGGTAGGGGGGAAGGCTGTATGGAACCTCCGTAAAGCCGCCCCACTCGCCGCAGAGTTCGCAGTTCTTGAAGTGGGGGCTCTTAGGCGGCCTGTAGCCTAAAGTGCGGAGCGTGTGCAGTGCCTGATACGTCATCGTCGTAGTTGGCCCCTTAACGCCGTAACCGTTTCCGTTCCTGAACTTCATGACGAAGGTCCTTATGGCTTCCTTCTCGTCGGGGCTAAAATCATAGCCTATAGCCTTGAACGCCTTGACGACCCAGTAAGTTGCCTCCAGCGGCGTCGCCGTTCCAAACTCCTCGCTTCCACCGAGACCAACGGCGAACCTGCCCTCAAGGGGGTTGTATTTGGTGAACACTATCCCAACGTGCTCCCTGGCCACGTCCCCTGCACCCAGTATCGCCAGACCCTCCATTGCCATTGCTATCGCAACGACCGCCGTCTGGGGCTGTATTGCCCTTTCGAGGAACTCCACCGTCTTTTCTGGCTCCGGAACCTTCATGCCAAGGAGATCGTAAATCTTGACCGCGTAGTACGTGTCGTTGACGTTGGTGTCATCGAGAACACTGACAAAGCAGTAGCCACCGTCCTCATGGCGTCTCTCCTCTATGTACCTGATGAGCGAATCAGCGTTAACGAACCTTCCAATTGTATAAAGCTTCGAGCCCATTCTACCGCCTCCTCAAGGTTTTGACGGAGAACAGGCGTCATCAGCCCTCGGCGGGCGGTTCGGCTCGAAGCCCGGGCGGACGCCATCGCCCAAAAGACCATCTGAAAGGCGTTTAAAAACGTTTGTGGTGCAATTACCTAATAACCTAAAAATTTAATAAGCATAAAACGGCCTTTCATTTGTGATGAAATCATGGAGTTCATAGCCTTCACATACGTCGGGAACTTCGTGAAGGAGGAGGTCATAAGGGAGGTCGTGTTTAACGTATTTGAGGAGGCCAATCATTTCTTCGAGGAGAGCGATATCCCCCTGCGTTTTCTGTACATTGGGAAGCTCAAGCTTGAGCCAGGGTACCTGATAAGCCTGAACACCCCGGAAGGTAAGGTCAGAGTTTATCCCCTTGAGGCTCTGGTCGATGTCCTCCACGCCAAGCTTCTCAACGAGATAGAGGAGCGGCCAGACATCAAGATGAACAAGATATTTGCCCTGACGACCTTCCCTCTAGTCTCTCGCAATCCCTACTTCGATTTCTTCGAAAAGTTTCTTGGAATACACGAAACGCGGATTGGCCTCAGGATCATGGTGCTCTCGATGAGGCCTTTTGAACCCCCCGAGCTCTCGGAGCTCCTGAAGAAGCCTGGAGAGAATGGAGATAGAGAGCTTCTGAGGTCCAAGCTCCAGCTCTTCAAGAACCGCCTCCTCAAGGGGGTTCTCCACGAGGTCGGCCACAGCTTTGGCCTCGGTCACTGCACCAACAACTGCGTCATGAACTCGCCCTCTAGCATGGAGGAATGGGACTCTAGGATGCTCGGCTACTGCGATTCTTGCTTCATCAGCCTCAGGAGGGCCGTTGAGTGGTCCGACCTCAACCTCAGGGATTAAGCGGTGAGGCAAACGTTTTAGGGGTTTTAGACGTACGGCAATATGATGTGGCGCGGGAGATTTTATAGGTACGAACCCGGAAGGGCGAGGAAGGCCCTACCCCGCTATTTCTCGATCCTCGCTGGGGAAGTCGAGCCGATATTTTTCAACGCGAGAAAGGTTGCGGTGAGCTTTAGCGAGGATGCTCCGCTCGACGACCTCTGGAGCGCTCACGCCGAGGGGATGGACAGGCTGGAGGACAACGACCTCACCGAGGTTCCTGAGAAGAGCCTTCTCGACCTCAAGGCGTTCATCGCCAACAGGATTCTGGAATCATGTACCCTCTGCGAGATAAAGTGCCGCGTTGACAGGAGGAAGAGCATCGGTTACTGTCGCGTCCGAGAGAGCCTCGTTGCGAGCGACTTCCTCCACTATGGGGAGGAACCTGAGCTGGTGCCGTCCTACACCGTCTTCTTCTCCGGTTGCAACTTCCGGTGCGTTTTCTGCCAGAACTGGGACATAAGTCAGTACCGCGTTGGGATTGAACATCCACCTGAGTTCATGGCTCTAAAAATCGAGGAGGCTTTTCGGAGGGGAGCCAGGAACGTTAACTTCGTCGGCGGCGAACCGACACCGAATCTGCCCTTCATCCTTGAGACCCTGAGGCACGTGACCGTTCCGATTCCCGTCGTCTGGAACTCTAACATGTATATGAGCGAGGAGACCATGAGGCTCCTCGACGGTGTGGTTGACGTTTATCTCGCCGATTTTAAATGGGGAAACAACGTCTGCGCCAAGAAGTACTCAGGGGTTTCAAGATACTGGGAAGTCGTGACGAGGAATTTCCTCCTCGCTAGGAAGCACCTTGGAGCGGAGTTCCTAATAAGGCACCTCGTGATCCCGGGACACCTCGAATGCTGCACGCGGCCAATACTGAAATGGATAGCCGAAAATCTCGGAAAGGACGTCAGGGTAAACGTTATGTTTCAGTACCGGCCGGAATACAGGGCGGATAGGCATCCTGAGATCAACAGGGAGCTTAAGGAGGATGAAATGCAGAAAGCCTCCGAGATGGTTGAGAAGTTAGGCTTTAGAAACGCCCTCGTGGGGTAATCACCGGGCCTGGCGAGCCTGAGCGTCTCAATGAACCTTTTCCCTACCCCCTCGATGGTGAGTCTGTACCGGGCATACCGTGAAGCGGCTCCGTCTCCTCCACGCTGATAAAAACCCTCGCCATCTTCCTGAGCATCCCCTCCAGCTCCCCCGATGGGATTGCTGTTATTAGCTGTTGTTATCTGTAATCTCACACCTCAAACGCGGCATGACCGGTTTTATGGTTTCCGGAACCGCAAAGTTTATAAAGAATCACACATATGCAATATTACAGTTACGTATGTAGAGGTGATATGACATGAAGAAGTTGCTGGCTGGATTTATGGCACTGGCCGTGTTCGGCCTGATATTTGGGGCCGTTGCGGCCTATCAGGGCACTCCGGGACCGAATCCGGAAGTTGAGAGGAGTGCGGCTATGACCTATGCCCGGGGCATGGGGCACGGAAACGGTGGAATGATGGCCGGAGATGGGACTCCCTATATGGGCCTCGGTGTGAAGTCGGCCAACCTAACCGGGGTGGACGTTGACCCTGTCGAGGTAGCTGACTATCTTGCCCAGGTCACGGTTGAGGAGTTCACAAACAATCGCGGCATAACCGTCCAGAAACTTGTCTACGAGGGTGATCACATCGGAAAGGTCGTTGGCGATTACGACCTCACTCAGCTGAGCATTTATGCCGCCTACGAAACCCCCAACGGCGTTAAGGTTTTCCTAGCCTATGACGGGAACATAGTGGGCTTCGTTCTTATGAAATGAGCCCGAGCCTTTCACTTTTTTTGTTTTTGGTCTGAAGCGTTCCTTCTATGAACCGCTGACCAGCTTTTTCGCTTCCTCCAGAACCTTTGCCGCGTGCCCTTTTGCCCGGACGTTGAGTTTTTTCCAGACGATTTCGCCGTTCGGGTCGAATATGAACGTGCTCCTTATCACCCCCTCGTACTCTTTCCCGTAGCGCTTCTTCTTGCCCCAGGCCCCGAGGGCCCTTATCAGCTTCGCCTCAGGGTCGCTAAGTAACATGACTTTCAGCCCGTGCTTCTCTTTGAATTTCATGTGGCTCTTCACGGAGTCCTTCGAGACACCTATCACCTGAAAGCCCAGCTTTTCGAACTCAGGAAGGAGTTCCGTGAACTCCTTTGCCTCAGTGGTGCAACCCGGCGTGTTGTCCTTGGGATAGACGTAGAGAACAGTCCACTTACCACTCAGAACCTCTTGGAGCGAAACTTCCTTTCCCTCTTCATCGAGAACCCTAACTTCCATCAGATTCATTGTATCACCCCTTCCAATTAGGACATCCTAACTCATAAACGTTTGCGTGGGATAAGATTATTTAGGAATGGATTGAATTGTTCCATTAGGTGGGAACATGAAGCTTCCGTCTCACAAAACTAAGATAGTTGCCACGATAGGTCCCTCCTCGATGAACAGAAAGACCATCGAGGCTATGATAAGGGCTGGATTAAGCGTCGCGAGGATAAACTTCGCCCACGGCGACCTTGAACAGCACGCAAAGACTGTCGAGATGGTGAGGGAGGTCTCTGAGAGGCTCAACCGTCCGGTGGCGATCCTCGGAGACCTTCCCGGGGTCAAAATCCGAGTTGGGGAGATACTCAACGGCTCCGTACCGCTGAGGCGGTGGCAGACGGTGGTTCTGACGACGAGGGACGTCGTTGGGACCGAGAGTGAGATACCAGTGGAGTTCAAAGAGTTTCCAAAAATGGTGTCTAAAGGGGACGTCATATACCTGAGTGATGGATTCATAGCGTTAAGGGTGGAGGACGTTCGGGGTCAGGACGTTATCTGCAAGGTTCTCGTGGGGGGAACCCTCTTCTCCCACAAGGGCATCAACGTGCCGAAGGCGAGGATGGCGATAGACGCCGTGACCGACAGGGATTTGGAGTTCATCGAATTCGCGATTGAACATGGCATTGACGCCGTCGGTATAAGCTTCGTCGGCTCGGCCTATGATGTTCTCAAGGTTAGGAGATTTGTGGAGGAGCGGAAGGGGAGTCTCTTCATAATCGCAAAGATAGAAAGGCCGGACGCCGTGAAGAACTTTGACGACATACTCTGTGCCGCCGATGGGATAATGATAGCCAGGGGCGACCTCGGTGTTGAAATGCCCATCGAGAAGCTCCCCGTCCTTCAGAAGAAGCTCATACACAAGGCCAACGTTGCCGGAAAACCCGTGATAACCGCCACCCAGATGCTGGAGAGTATGACTGATGAGAAGCTGCCAACGAGGGCTGAGGTCACCGATGTGGCAAACGCGATCCTCGACGGAACGGACGCTGTGATGCTTTCAGAGGAAACTGCCGTTGGAAAGTATCCCGTCGATGCGGTTAGGATGATGGCAAGAATAGCCAAGACGATAGAGGCATACAGGGACTCCCAGTGGTCCGCGCGTATTATCGAATGGAAGATGACCCGCTGGAGTGAGAAGGGCCCGAAGAAGGGCACGATAAAGGACACGATAGCCAGGAGCATCATAGAGGCGCTTAACTCGATGGACATCAAGTACATACTCACCCCAACTAGAACCGGAGAGACGGCAAGGCTCATATCGCGCTTCAAGCCGAAGCAGTGGGTTCTGGCATTCGCCACCGACGAACACGTTGCAAGGAGTCTGATGTTCTCGTACGGTGTCTACCCCTTCATCGTCACTGAGACCAGCGAGGAGGAGATACTGCGTCTCATACGCGGGCTGGGGCTGGTCAAAGAGAACGACCCCGTTCTTCTGACCAAGGGGACGCCGATAGGAAAGACCGTTGGAACGAACACCATAAGGATATTCACGGTTTGATGCCCTTTATCTTTTTAGGTGATTGGAGTGAGAACGTTCATAATTAAGGCCAACAAAGCCCATACCGTTCCGGATTTCAAACTCAAGGATCTCCCGGGCACAAGCGGCAGAATAGACCTTTTGTGCAGGTTCCTAAACTCCGCTTTTCTTCTATCCCACGGTTTCAGAAAAAACGTCAGGGTGTGGCTGAGTCTCTATGGCCCGCCAAACCCGCCGAAGGCGATAAGGTTTGAGGGTCGGGAGATGAGGCCCAAGACTCTCAACCCCGATGAACTCAGCACCGCCAAGCTGATAATCCGTGCCCTTAAAGCCGCTGAAGGCTTGAAGGGGCCGAGCAAAGAGACCGAAGTTCTTCCGGGCATCTACGTGAGCAACATGACCTTTGAGGATATCATTAGAAGAACCCTCAAGGGCTCCACCCTCTACTACCTCCACGAGGAGGGGAGGCCGATAACCGACGTGAGCTTTCCCCAGAACGTCGCCTTCGTTCTCGGCGACCATGAAGGGTTAATGGAAGAAGACGAGGCATTTCTAGCAGGAATAGCACAAAAAATAAGCGTTGGAAGGAAGAGCTACCTTGCATCCCACGTGGTCGCCTACGTGAACATATTCCTCGACTCCCTCACTCCTCCGCCCTGAGCTTCAGCGAGGTGTGCTCCTGCTTGAGCTCCTCCAGCTTCTCCACTATCTTTTCGCTAGTCTCCCTGAGCCGCAGTGCCAGCTCCTCAAGCTCCTTTATCTGCCTCTCCAGCTCTTTCTCCCGCTCCTCGATTTCCTCCATGGCCATCGCGAGCTTTTCCTCCTCGCTCTTTCTGTAGACTTCAATGCTCAGCCCCTCGTAGTCCCACTTGATAGTCCCATCCTCAATACTGAACGGCACCGTTATCCTGACGACGTCGCTCTTCTCAACGCCGAGCTCCTGGAGCTTCTCGAAGATTTTCTGGTTCAGCTCCCCCGCTGCCCTGACGACCTCTCTCGGGTCGACTTTCTTCCGCGTCAGTGCGAAGAGAACGCGCCTCACCTTATAGGCGTAGCCAGAGGCACGAACGAATCCCGTACTCAGCCTCATGGCCACCACCATAAGTGTTTTATCCTTTGGGAAATAAATAACTAACGGTGAGAAAAATGAACATCCTCATATTCGGGCCTCCGGGAAGCGGCAAGTCCACCCACTCAAGGACCATAACCGAGCGCTACGGCCTGACGTACGTCTCCTCAGGGGATATGATACGTGCCGAGATAGAGCGCGGAAGCTCTCTCGGCAAGGAGCTGCAGAAGTACCTTGCGCGCGGGGAGCTGATACCGGACACCGTCGTAAACACTCTGATAATCTCCCGGCTGAGGCGCGACAGGAGAAACTTCATCATAGACGGTTATCCAAGAACTGCGGAACAGGTTCTGGCTCTCGAAAACTACCTCTACGACCACGGTATGAGCATAGACGTCGCCATAGAAATATCCATATCCAAGGAGGAGAGCATCGAGAGAATCTCTGGCAGGAGGATATGTTCGAGGTGCGGTGCCGTGTACCACCTGAGATACAGGCCCCCAAAAGTTCCCGGAAAATGCGACATCTGCGGTGGAAAACTGGTGCAGAGAGAGGACGACCGGCCGGAGATAATTGGAAGGCGCTACGACCTCTACGTGCGGAATATGGAGCCGATCATCAAGTTCTACAAAAAGCAGGGAGTGTACGTTAGAATAGACGGGCACGGCGGGATAAACGAGGTCTGGGAGAGGATAAGGCCCCTCTTGGACTACATCAGGAACCGGGAGTCCCCTTCCCAAGGAGGTTCATCAGCTCCTTGACCTCAGCGCTTTCTGCCAGCTCCTCAGCCTCCTTCTCGATCTCGACCTTTCTCTTTAGGATCGATGCGAGGGTTTTATCCTCTGGGTCGAGTATCTTGACCTCAACGGGAATGAGCCTCTTCGTCAAGGTTTTGATATATGTTCTCGTTTTGTCTCTCAGCTTCTTCTCTAGCACTTCCTTTTCCTCTGGGGGAACGGGGTACTCCATCTTGAGGACTATCGTGAGGATATGGGGCTCCTCAATGGGCACTGTCACCGCGAGGGCTGAGAACTGCACATTCCACTCACGCAGGGTTATCATGAGGCCCTTTCCGAGGCGTTCTAGAACCTCCCTCATATCATCAGGGCCGTTGACTACTAGCCTGGCGGCCCTCTCTGGGTGTTCCTCCAGGGGGTGTTCATCCACCACCTTGAAGCCCGATATCGCAAACCTGACCCCGTAGACCTTCCCGAAGGTTTCCGTGGCATCGGAGGCAAGTTTCTCAAGGAGGCCGTAGACGAAGGGGTCCACCTCCATGGAGAGGAACCTCTGAAGCCCTCGAACCTTCAGGAAGAATATGAGGTTTAGAATCCTATCCTCCGGCTGGACGAAGACCGTGAGCTCCTCCAGCGATGCTCCAAAGGCCTCAACGGCCTCCCTAATCTTTCCCGCGAACAGTTTGTCAATGATTGGGTAGTAGTCCGGTGGATTTACCGTCAGCAATTCCAACACTCCGTTACTAAATACGACGAAATCACTTTAAGGGTTTCCCATGCAGATATACCTGGTGGTTCCATGCGGATTAAATTCTACGCCACGTTTAGGGAGATGGTCGGAAGGAAGGAAGTAGAGGTTCACGGGGTAAAAACCGTGCGCGAGCTCATCGAGTATCTCTCGAAACACTACAGCCCAGAGATTAAAAAACAGCTCCTTGAAACGGAGCGCGTTAACGAGGACAAGCCCGTTGACGGAATGATACTCGTCAATGGCCACAACGTTCTTCACCTAAATGGGCTCGACACTGAACTTAAAGAAGATGATGAGGTTCACATATTCCCGCCAGCGGGGGGAGGGTGATGGCGGTTGCCGAACTGTGCCTGTTCCCACTGGGAACGGAAACTCCGAGCGTGGGAGAGTACCTGGAGCCCGTACTGGAGGTCATCAGGAGGAGCGGCCTTAAATACAAGCTCTGTCCGATGGGAACGGTCGTTGAGGGTTCGGTGGAGGAAATCCTTGAGCTGGTGAAAGCCTGTCACGAGGCTATCCTCAAAGCGGGGGCAGAGAGGGTCGTCATAAGCCTTAGAATAGACGATAGAACCGATAAGCCCCTGACAATAGAGGGCAAGATGAGGGTGTGAGATGGCGGAGTACTTCGACAGAATAGCCGGCAGATACGATGACTGGTACAGAACAAAAACCGGAATGTATGTTGACAGGATTGAGAAGTGGCTCGTCTTTTCCATGCTGCAGTCGAAATCAGGAAAGGCCCTCGACCTCGGCTGCGGGACGGGCAACTACACACTCGAACTGAAGAAGAGGGGCTTCGACGTGATCGGCCTGGATGCCAGTGAGGGCATGCTTGGGGTGGCACGCTCCAAGGGGCTGAGCTGCATAAAAGGAGACGCCTACTCCCTCCCCTTTCCCGACGAAAGTTTTGACCTCGTGCTGAGCGTCACGATGTTCGAGTTCCTTCATGAGCCCGAGAAAGCAGTGGCCGAGATAAACCGCGTTCTGAAGCCCGGTGGAGAGGTTCTTATAGCGACGATGAACGGACGGAGTGCGTGGTTCTTCTTCAAACGGCTGAAGAGCCTGTTCGTGGAGACCGCTTACAGATACGCCCGCTTTTACACCCCCACCGAGCTTGAAGGCCTGCTCAGGAATGAGGGGTTCGTTGATGTAGAAAGCGCGGGAGTGATATACTTCCCGTCGTTCTGGCCCTTCTTCACACTGGCCGAGAGGGTTGACAGGAAGTTTCATAGACGTTGCAAGGACATTGCGGCTTTTATAGCGGTCAGGGGCGTGAAGCCTTGAAACGGATAAGGCTGATAACCCGCGAAGAAGCGTGGAAACGGGCCGAGCGGATAAAACGGGAATACGAAGCAATTTACGGCATTAAATTTGAACTTGAGGCCGCGTTTATACCCCTCGCCAACGTTGTACCCACCCAAGCAGCGCTGAGCGAGGTAAAGCTCCTGGTCGTTCTCCAGGAGATAAAGCACGGCTATGATGCGCCGATTATAGTCATACCCTACGCGGGCAAGTACTACCTCCTAGATGGCCACCACAGGGCCTTCGCCCTGAAGAAGCTGGGATTTGAGAGCGTTGAGGCGATCATAATCCGGCCCAGGGGCAGTTTTGTGCCGGGCGTTATCAAAACAACGGAAAAAGAGGGACTAAAAAGGCTCGAAGATATTAAAATAGTGAGGGATTAGCCCTCCCACACCACGTACTCCTTCTTTGTAATGAAGATTGGCTCCACCCTCTTCCTGACCACGACGACCCTGTCCTCACCGTACTTCTGGTAGAGCTTCTGAATGTAGCCCTCAAAGACGCCGTCGGGCATCGATGCCTGGGCGGTTATCTCGTTGTCCCCCGCGTTGACGCTTATTCCGCCCTTGACAGGCACGTAGGTTACGATGTCCTGGTGGGGTTCGAGGTAGAACTTCTCCTGGTAGATGTCCTTGCCGTTGGGTGCGACGTAGTAGACAATGCTCGCCCGGAGGTAGAGGTCAACAGTACGCTCCTCCCTGAACGCGGCGGTGAGCTTGAGCTCTCCGCTCTTGCCCTCGCCAAGAACGTAGCTCGGGTTGACATCCTTTCCATCGACGTAAACCGGTCCGTCGATGACTCCAACCGGACCGTTCTGAACCAGAACGAAGCGGTACTTGGTGGCGTTGGGTATGGTAACGTTGACCTCAATGGGAGTCTCGTTGAGGTGGTTCATGCTGATGCCCTCGGCTAGGATTTCCCTCTTCACCAGCACGCTGCCGTTGTAGGCCTCAAAGATGAGGGTTGCGTCTTTGACGTCCCTTCCGAAGGCAGATATCCAGAGCCTCAGCTTCTGTTCTCCCAGCGGGAGTTTTCCACCACCGAGCGTGCTGTAGAAGGCCTTCCACGTACCGTTCTCGAATTTGTCGATCCTGTAAACGGCGAAGGGCCTGAACTCGTAGGTCGACACTCCACCGGAATTGTAGACCGGCTTGAAGTTGGCAAAGAGCATCTGGGCGTCCCACGGTTCGAAGGAGAACGGTATCTGGAACGCCAGCCTCACGAAGTTGCTGAAGGCTATCTTCTGGTACGCCAGAAGCCCGTAGCCCTGGAAGACGTAGAGGACGTAGGGTATGTCCCCCCTTCCCTGTATGACCCTCCCCTTGGTGAGGTCTATGGTGAAAGCCGGCTGATAGGAGTACTTTCCGGTGTTGATGTACACCACGGTCTTTCCGCTCTCGTTGACGTACTGTATGTACTGCATGGGTATGACCTGGAACATCGGGTTGCTCCGGTATTCACCGTATGTTATCGCGCCTCCGAGGTAGCTTATGGCGTTGAACTTGTAGATGTCCTGCTGCCAGACGATGAGGTAGTTCAGCTCCCAGGCTTCGAAATCCTGCTCGCTCTCGTTGCCGTAGTGGGAGAAGAAGTCAGCAACTATGTAACGCCTGTCGTAGGCGTGACCGCCGTCCGTTGCCGAGCGTCTGTGGCTGAGCAGACTGGACTCAATCCAGTAGCCATAGTCCCACCAGCTGGTGGCGCTGTCTAGGGGGTTGCTGTTCTCCTTGAGCCAGGTTAGGGAGTTGACCCACTCGGAGGGAACTGAACCCTGGCTCTTCGCGGTGTTGGTGGCTATGCTGTTCATATACTGGGCTCCGATGACCGGCAACGGCAGGAATAGGAGCATCAGAAGAACGGCGTAGAGTGCCTTGGTAGTCATGCTCTCCTTCATCTCTTCAACGAAGAGGAAGATCTCTCCTATGGCAACGCCGGCCAGCAGGAGTATGGCTCCCGAAGCTTGGAACACGAAACGAACCGCTAGGAGTAGCAGATACAGAGAGCCGATATAATATGTGACAAGGAATATCTCCTTGTGGCCTGTCAGGTCGTTCTTGAGGAGCTTCCTCACGAACCTCGCGGCGACTATGATAAAGCCCACCGCTGAAAGGACGAAGATTAGGGCGTCTTTGGTTTTGACGCTGTAGTATGTCTTTATGGTGTTCCAGTCTGTCTTCGCAAGCTCTGCCACCGTTTGATAGAGGGGATTTGACTGGGTAGCACTTCCCAAGAACTTCATCAAATCCCTTCCGAAGTAACCGTAGACCGCCAGTATTCCTAGGACCGCGATAACGGTGACGGTACCCAATCTGTGTTTCTTGTCCGAGTAGTTCAATCCAGCCCGCTCGCCGTAGAGCATTATTGCAACGAGAACGCTGAGGGCTACGAATGCTTCAATGGCGAAGATCAGGAACCACTTTATGCCGATGAATCTTGTATAAGACAGGCCCAGTCCAACCAGTAAGGAAACGCCGTAGAGCGGGAAAAAGTCTCTGACGAATCCTTTTAGAGCGTCCATCTTCCCGAAAATGAAGAACACAACCGAGGTAACGCCCGCAAAGAGCAGCAGTATTCCAATACCGAAAGTGCTTCCAGTCCATGCGGCCATGTAGAGGACACTCATCAGGAGGAACAGCGCCCCGCTGGTGACTTTTTTCCAGTTCCAGCTCTTCTCATCGAGATATACCATGAGCAGAAAGACCGCGAAGAGGAAGAACATCATGAAGGGCCCTTCACCACGGTTGTTGCCTGAATAGGTCTTGCTGAAGTTGGCGTAGGAGAACATCATGAACGCTGCCGTCCAGAGGCCGGCCCAGTTGGAGTGGAGCTTCCTTCCGAGGAGATACGCTGCTATGATGGTCATCGCCCCGACGAACGGCGGCCAGAGCTTGAACGCTCCCAGCGTATTGTAGCCGAAGAGGGAGACGATTTTGTAGAACACTGCCTGAATGGTGTAGAGGCCGAGGTAACCACTCGCCTTTATCCCGGTTGGAGGATCAGCGTAGGCAAAATATTTGGGAATCCACTCGTTGATGGCTATCCTGTACATCTCGTAGTGGAAGAAGGTATCCGGGTCAAGGAAGGTCTTGTAGTTTGAGGTGACGTTTCTTATCTTGAAGCCAACGTAGGCCAGTATGAGGACTATCAGGGGGATTCCGTAGGTCTTGAACTTCTGATAGTACTCGGGGAGGGAAGTTTTCTCCCCTTTCTTCTTTCGTTTTTCCTTAACTTTCGTTTTTACCATCTAAACCACCTCATTCGACAGTTACGGACTTGGCCAGATTTCTCGGCTTATCGGGGTCGTTGCCCCTCAAGACCGCCAGGTGATACGAGAGTATCTGAAGGGGAACAACATAAACTATCGGCGTGAGGAGCTCGTCCATCCGGGGCATCTCGATGAAAACGTCGGAGACCCTTTTCAGTTCACCTTTATCGCCGAGGCTTATTATGTACGCTCCCCTGGCTTTGGATTCCTCGATGTTTGAGACCATCTTGTCGAAGGTCTTTCCGCCGGGTGCTATCGCGACGACCGGGACGCCGTCCTCAAGCAGGGCGAGAGGTCCGTGCTTCAGCTCGCCTGCGCTTAATCCCTCCGCGTGGATGTAGCTTATCTCCTTGAGCTTGAGTGCCCCTTCAAGGGCCGTTGGAACGCTTATGCCCCTGCCGATGTAGAAGAAATCCTTCTTTTCCTTGAGTTCCTCGGCAAGCTCCCTCAGTGATTCATCGTGCTTGAGAACTTTCCCCACAAGTTCCGGGACGGTGCTGAGCTCTTCCTCCAGTCTCTTGAGCTCTTTCTCCCCGGCGGTTCCAAGAACCCTCGCCAGCTCGATGGCGAGCATCGTGAGGACCGTCAGCTGGGTAGTGTAGGTTTTTGTTGCTGCGACGCCTATCTCAGGCCCAGCGTGGGTGTAGAGAGTGAAGTCGGCTATTCTGGTCGCCATGCTCCCGACAACGTTGACTATCGCGAGAACCTTTGCGCCCTTCCTTTTGGCCAGCTTCATGGCCGCGAGGGTATCTGCCGTTTCCCCGCTCTGGGTTATGGCTATGACTAGGGTGTTCTCATCCACCAGGCCTTCGAACTCGTAGCGGAACTCGCTGGCATCCTCAACGATTGGAACCTTCTTGGCGAGCCTCTGGAAGAGGTACTTGGCAACTAAGCTGGCGTGATACGAAGTGCCCATGGCCACTATGAATATCTTCTCGTATCTGGCCACCTCCTCTGCCACCGAGCGGATTATCCCGGCGTTTCCGTGGAGGGCGTCCCTTATAGCTCTGGGCTGTTCGTATATCTCCTTGAGCATGAAGTGGGGATAACCAGCCTTTTCTGCCATCTCGAGGTTCCACTCTATCTCGTGGACGGGCTTTTCAATCCTCTCACCTGTATCGAGGTTCTTAACCACCCATGAATCCCGGGTTATGACTGCGTACTCCCTGTCGTCCAGAAACACGACATGGTTCGTGTACTCAAGGAACGCCGGAACGTCGCTCGCGGCGAAGTTCTCTCCCTCCCCAATCCCAAGCACTAGGGGGCTCTCGTTCCTCACGAAGTACAGCCTGTCCGGCTCTTCGGTGTATATTATGCCGAGCGCGAATGAGCCTTTGAGCCTGAGGAGTGCCCTCCTCATTGCTTCCTCAAAACTCCCACCTGATTTGAGTTCGTCTTCTATAAGGTGAGCTATAACCTCGGTGTCGGTGTCGCTCTCAAAGGTGTGGCCTTTTTTAATCAACTCCTCCTTCAGCTCCGCAAAGTTCTCGATTATACCGTTGTGGACGAGGGCAATCCTGCCGGTGCAGTCCCTCTGGGGATGGGCGTTAATGTCGTTTGGAATCCCGTGGGTGGCCCAGCGGGTGTGCCCGATTCCTCTCTTGCCGGGCATTTCGAGAAAGCTGAGTTTCTCAGCGAGTTCGTCTATTCTCCCGGCGCCCTTCTTTATGTAAAGCCGTCCTCCGTCGGCCGTCACGATTCCAGCCGAATCATACCCGCGGTATTCGAGTCTTTTAAGGCCCTTAACGATGACCTCACATGCCGGCCTGTCCCCTATGTACCCGATAATTCCACACACGGCAACCACCCACCTATTTACTCTTTTCCCGGATAAACCTTAAAAGTTAAAAGCGTTTCTCAACTGCGCTCTCTCGGTGCCCGTTGATATACCCTTTGGTTCAGCCTTCGATTGGTGGAAAAACCTTTATACCTGAGGGTATACGGAATGTGGGTGGGGTAATGGACAGGAAGCTCGACGAGTTCCTGAGGCCCGCGTCCCGGCGGGCTGCTGCGGGGGATGAACGGGCAGGGCCGCGTAAAAAGAAGAAACGGCTAAAATCAACCAGCCTTGACTCTTTTCTGCCCGACGAGCACCTGGACTATTTCAAAAGGCTCCGTATCGGTTCAAAAAAGATACGGAACGCCAGAATCGAGGAACTATAGTCCCTCCGCTATTATCGCCATCTTTCCGAACTGGAAGACGAAAGCCCTTCTATCGCCCTTCAGGTTTGCCTCTATCCTTTTCCTGACCTTCCAGTACTCGCCTTCGGGCACGCTTATCCTGAGCGTTGCCCTTCCAAAGCCATCCTTCCTGAGAAAGTCGTTTATCCTGACCGGATGGAAAGGCACGATGCCCACAACGGCGTAGGTTCTCTTGAGGTAGGGGCTTCTGACTTCCTCGTTGCCCGTCGCCAGAACGCGCCTCTTCTCGCGGAGGAGCATCTTTGTTCCGGCCGGGAGCAGGTAGAACAGCTCGTTTATCAGGTCGGCGTAATCAACGCTCTGGGGAATCTCGTAGAGGTACTGGCCGGGCCTTTCTGTCCACTCAACTATGTTCTCCAGATCAGGATTGCTCTCAAGCCTCACCCCAGCGGGCAGGATAACGGCGCTCCTCTCTGCCCTTGCAAGAGGTTCGGTGTAGAAGGTCAGCCTGTTGAGTGCACCGAAGAGGTCTATGTACTCGAACTCTCCCTCCCAGGGAACCCTCTCGCGCCTCATCTGGGGAGGTAGGTCGAAGATGAAGGCGTCAGTTTTGGATTTGTAGGCTTCGTATACCTCCAGGGGACTCGGCAGGAGGTCTTCCAGTTTCCTCTCGGGCATTTCGGGGGGTCGAGCTGGATCCGAGAATATTACCTCAGCATCAACCTTCTCGACGGTATTTTCACTGAGTGAATCGGCGTTTATGAACTCGATGTTGTGAACCCCATAGCGCTCGGCGTTCCTCCGCGCGAACTCCACCTTTAGGGGGTCGATGTCGATTCCATATGCCTTCTCGACCTTCATCGCGTAGAATATGAGCTGTATCCCTATCCCGCAGGAAACATCGGCAACGCTTTTGACGCCAAACTCCCTCAGACGTTCGGCGCGGTATTTTGCCACGACCTCGTGAGTGGCGTAGCGCAGGCCTTCCAGATCCATCCAGAGATCTTCTCTGGAGAACTTGTCCCTTGCCCTTATTCTGGCCCGGGCTATCTCGGCTATGAGCTCCCAGTCCTCACCGAGCTTGGCGCGGAGCTTCCTCTCGTCTAAACCTCGCTTTATCATGTCCACGGCTTCTCTAATTTTTTCCTCGGTAATCCCTTCGAGCATGTTTCCGCCTAAGGGGAGAGGCTTAAAAACGTTGCCGCGCTAATCTACCCGGTGGTAAAATGGACTGGAGGAGAGTCCTCTTCATCGCGATTTCAGCCGTCATACTGCTCGGTTCATTCTGGTATCTCTACGACTTCGCATCCCGTTCTGACCTAAGGGACTACATCGGGGACGAGGTCTGGTACGTCCCTGCCAGCAGAAACGTTCTCCACAGGCTTGGGGTTGATCTTCACTACGTGAACGAAACGACGAACTCGGCTGGAATAAACGTCATCTTCTCAAACACAAGCGTTCGGATAAAATACCAGTACGACGTTGAGAAGATAGCCCTCCGGTACAACGCAACCTACGAGATGGAGTATCTCAAGTTTCCGGGCGTTTACTTCGAGATACCGGTGGATAAAGTGGACGGCTTCCTCAACGCCCTGTCCGCAGAGATACCTGCGGATGCCTACTACGTAGTCCCCGGCTACAGGTATCCAGACAAGGAGAACATCCAGAACTACCTCAACACCGAGCACCCCTTCCTGGGGAAGGACATCATAATGCTCGGCATGCTCGTCGAGGACAAGCCCATAAACTGGCGCCTGCCGGGAATAATCGCCTTCGTCCTGATAGGCGTTCTGGTCGTTCTCGCAACGTACAGGATAAGCGGCAGCTACCTCGCGGCGCTCATAGCCCTCATCTTCACCGTCGCGGACCCGACCCTCGAAGCTACCGCCGTAACGGCCATGCTGGACATCCACGTGGCCCTCTTCGTGGCATTGTTCACAACGTTGCTGGTCTATGAGCGGAAAAAATCTTCGGCCTTTGCTGTCGGCCTTGCCGCTGCCGCCAAGCTCAGCGGGGTGTTCGGTTATCCCGTGCTCCTGGTAAAGGCTTTCAAGGGCGAACGGAAGCTGACGGGCTTTCTGCTCACCATAGCCGTCTTCCCAGCCCTGGGATTTCTTCTCCCCAATTTGATAGCAGTTAAGGTTGTTGGATTTGAAAAATGGTTGGATGATTTTTTGGGCAGCTTCCGCTGGCACCTCTCGAACAAGGGCGGCCATCCTGCGGCTTCGCCGGTCTGGGAGTGGTTCATAAACAGGAAGGCCTTCCCATTCCACTACAACCCCAACATATTCGCCCAGACGGACCCGTTCCTGCTCCTCAGCATGGTTCTGTTCATACTCGCCCTTCCCTGGCTGTACCGGAGGCGGGGTAAGCTGTTGATTCCCTACGGGGTGTTCTGGAGCACGGTTGGGTTCTTTGTCCTCCAGTACCTCCTCGGGGGGACGACCCAGTTCAGCTTCTACGCGACCGTCCTCGTCCCGCCGGCAGCCATAGTCATGGGAGTTGCGCTGAAGGAGCTCCTACGCTGGGAGGCATTCACGGACTCTCTATGGCTGTACATTGAGTGGCTGTTCGAGGTAAAGGACAGAATAAGGTTGAGACTGGGGAGGTGAGAACGAGTTTTTATCCCTGACGGCTTTTTCTATGATGAACCCCACATCGTTCTCTCCCATAAACCCAGGGAACTGAAGGTTTACTTCTCAATACTCGCCGCCATGGCCGAGGGCCGGGAGAGGCTGAGTGAGATATCACATATGTAGGTGTCGAAGGGAGAAGGATATGCCCCTACCTTGAAACGCTGATGCGCCTTGGCTTTGTTGAACGCCAGTTCCCCGGAAGAAGTAGAGCAATACATGTGGAAAGTTCTGAAGCTCTCCAAGAAAATAAAGAAAGAGATCCATGGGGACAGAGTAAGCACCCACGATCTGGGCAAAGAGAACCCGATGATCTGGTCAGCACTCAACATTAAGGAGTTCCGTCAGTTCCTCGCCGAGATCAGCGGGAAGAAGATAGAACCAGAAAAACCGAAATTCCCGGAGACGAAGAAAGCCGTCGAGAGTGTCCATGATGATATTAAACTCGAAGTCCAGAAGCTCCTCGGCGTTCTGAACGGGCTCAAGTATGCGGACTACTCCCAAAAGGCCGTCGAGAAAGCACTCAAAGAACTTGAAGCCGAGATAGAAAAACTCATCGAGGAGAAAAACCTCGAACTCCTTGGGGTGTATTCCACGGTTGCCCTCCTGTTGAGGAAGGGGGAGTTTGAGGAGGCGCGGGAGTTCTTAAAGGGACTGAACTCTTAGCTTCCCTGCGATGAACTCCCTTGAGAACTCGGCAAGCTTCAGGGCTTCCTCCGCGTCCTCTTTTTCTGGCACATAAATGCCAGGATATCTGACTTCAACAGCATATTCAGTTAGGTAGTGCACCCCTCTTTTTAGGAGCTCGGCAAAGGCCGGGTCAATCTCCCTGCATTCGTTGATCAGGAACTTCAAGTTGTGTGTTTTGGATATCTCTTGCCCCTTCTCGACAAGGAAGGCCTTCAAATATTTCTCAATGGCCTGCTGGGAGTGAAAGCAGGATAGGGCGTATAAACCCTCCCTGTAAAGTATCTTGGCAGCTTTTAAGTCCTCGTCCCCCTTATGGAACCATTCCCGGGAGTCTTCCCTCATACCTTGATCCCTTCCTTGGTGGCGTAGTAGTAGATGTAGCCCTTCATGTCTTTGAGCCTTTCAAATTCGTCCTCCGATACTATCAATATGTCCGCAGGGACGTCAAGGCTCTCGTATATCCCCCTCCACAGCTCGCGGTATTTCTTCCTGTCAAGTGGCTCTTTGATCACCACGAGGATGTCCCAGTCGGAATCCTCCCGAAAGTCTCCCCTCGCACGGGAACCAAACAGTATAACTTCCACAAGGGCCAGGCCTGCCTTTTCAACTTCCCGGGCAATCGTTTCCCTGATTTCTTCAAGCATGATTCCTTTAACGTCTTCCTGATATTTATCCTTTGTGCTGTCATCTACGGTTGCCCTTTCAGAAACTCCTCCAGGCTGACCTGTCCTTTCTTCTTCGGTTTTCTGACCTCTAACTCTGTCCTCAACCTCCCCTCTATCTTCCTCAGCGTCTTCCAGCTCCGCCTGACTATCGGCGGGAACTCGCCGTGCTCGCGGTAGTAGTTTTCGAGGAACGTCCTCGTCCTCGGGTCGCTGGGATAGCCGCTTCCAATCTCACCGTACTCCCCCTTCAGCTTTTCTATCGCCCTGTCGCGGGTCACCTTTGCTATTATCGAAGCCGCAGAGACCGGCACGAACTTGTCGTCTGCCTTGTGCTCTGCTATTATCTCCGCCTCGAAGTTCAGCTTTGCTCTTATCTCCTCTCCGAAGCGCTTCTCCTTCACGTCGGCGGCGTCGATGTATATCACGTCGGGCTTAACCTTGAGCGAGTTGAGGGCCTTAACGAAGTTCTCCACCTCGAACTCGTTGAGCGTTCCAGCGCGGGAGTCTATCTCCTCCGGCCATAATTCCAGAATTACATAATCGTCTAAAAGTGTAATTATTTCAGCGAACAGTCTCTCCCTTTTCTTCGGTGTCAGCTTTTTGGAGTCCTTAACGCCGAGCTCTTCGAGCTTGGGAACGTTTTTCTCGTCAACAACCACTGCCGCTATTACCATGGGGCCTATGACAGGCCCCCTTCCTGCCTCGTCGATTCCACCAAGCCTTTTTCCCAACATCTCACCTCCTGAAGAGAAGGACGCCGTAGATGATGCCCAACATTATCGTTGCCAGGCCGCTCGGTGGTATATCCGTGAAGTATGCAAGGACTACGGAGGATAGCTGTATTCCCAGGGTCAGGAAGAGGCTGACGCCTATGACCTTCCGGAGGTCGCTCCTCACCATGAGAGCTATCGCTCCCGGAAGGACGGCGACAACTTGGAGCGTTATCAGGCCAACGGTCTGGACTATTAGCGCTCCAATCGCACCGACGAGGACGTAGAGGATCATCAGGTACGCACGGGTGTTGCCGCCATAGCTCTCCAGCCCATCGGGGTCAAAGCTCAGATAGAGGAAGTCGCGGTAGAGAAAGAGCATGACGAAGAAGAGAAGCGCTCCCCCGAACACGAGGATGGTGAGGTCATTGAGGGTTATTAGAAATATCTCACCGGTGAGGTACGATACTATACTCTCGCTGAGCGGGAAATAGGGCTTTCCGGCCATGACCTTGTACAGAACGCCGAATCCCAGAACGGTGAGTCCCGCCACAAAGCTTGCCACTATTCCAACGGCGGAATCCGGGGAGAAGCCGAGCTTCTCGAGGTGGGCTATGATTAGCACAACTGCCACCGTTACGACGAGGGCGACGAGCATCACCATGGATAGGTTGTCGAGCAGGAGGCCGAATATCATTCCCAGAACAGCACCAAGGAGAAGGGCGTGGAAAATGGCGTGAGTCAGGAAGGCAAGTCCCTTGGTGTTGATGAGTGGACTGAGCATTCCGAGGAGGACGCTGACCATGATGCTGGCCAGGAGAGCCCGTATCAGATACTCCGGAATCACCTGCCCCCACCCCCATGTCTGTGGAGGTGAGTGTCGCCGGTTATGCAGAACAGCTTGCCTTCAACCGGCACGACCCTCGCCAGGGGGCCGTAGACAGACTTGATTACGCTATCTCTTAAAACCTCGGCGGGTTTTCCAAAGGCAATCAGTCGTTTGTTGAGGAGCATTACCTTATCTCCGAGCTCGATCAGGGGGTTTATGTCGTGGGTGGTTATCACCATGGTTATGCCCCTCTCCCTTTTTATCTTGTCCAGAACCCCGGCCACTTCGGCTCTGGCACTGGGATCGAGGGCGGACAACGGTTCATCCAGAATGAGAATCTCCGGATCGCTAATGAGCGCCCGGGCGAGCAAAACGCGCTGCTTTTGGCCGCCGCTGAGCTCACGGAAGAGCCTGCCGGCCAAACCTGCCAGACCAACGAAGTTGAGGACCTCCTCGGCCTTCTCAAGTATTCCCCGGGGTATCTTGAAGTGAATGAAGCCCTTCCTGTAGACCCCGCCCATGGCGACGACTTCGAGGGCGGTTAGCGGGACTCTCTCGTTCAGGTTGTGGCTCTGGGGTACGTAGCCTATAAGCTCCCTCGCCTCGCAGGGCGGTCTGTCAAAGACCCTGAGTTCCCCTGAATATTCCCTGTGGAAACAGGCTATCGTCTTGATGAGGGTTGTTTTTCCTGCCCCGTTGGGGCCGAGCAGGAGTAGAGTCTCACCCCTCTCTATCTCGAACGTGACTTCCTCCACCGCGGGTACTCCATCGTAGGTTATGGTGAGGTTCTCTGCTTTTATCGCTGCCATGGGCATCTCCGAACTTCAATTTAAGCGGTGCGTTTTTAAACTTTCATGTGTCCATACTGGACAGAGATGGGTAGCCACATGGCAGGCAGTGCAAAAATTTTAAAAGCACAGACCTGTACTCTCATTAGAAAATTTTTGCAAGGCTCAGGTTTATAAGGGCCGGAGCCTACTCGCTGGAGGTGATTGTCATGGTGTACCACAAAGGTGGAAGAAGTGGAAAGAAAAAGAACCGTCAGGTTCAAGGTGACGAGGTTATCCGTGTTCCCCTGCCAAAGGAAGGACAGCTCTTCGGAGTGATAGAACAGGCCCTCGGCTCGGGATGGATGGACGTCCGCTGCGAGGACGGCAAGCTCAGGAGATGTAGAATTCCCGGTAAGCTGAAGAGGCGCATGTGGATGCGCGTTGGTGATGTGGTCATCGTTCAGCCCTGGCCGGTTCAGACAGACGAGAGGGGCGACATCGTCTACCGCTACACCAGAACCCAGGTCGACTGGCTCCTAAGGAAGGGCAAGATAAGCCAGGACTTCCTCACCGGTGGAGATATGCTCTTCTGAGCGTAATCCCGAGTGATAGCGATGCGCGAGGAGTTCATCGAACGAGAGATCGAGTACATGCTCGGCCTCAGGGAGAGGCGCGAGAAGGACAGCGAGCTCTACAAGATAGCCAACGAAGTCTTTGACAGGACGACAAAGGAAACCCTTGCCTATCTGCACAGGAGGGGTAAAATAGAGGTCCTCTACGGAGTAATAAGCACGGGGAAAGAGGCTAACGTCTTCGCTGGCGCGGATGCCGAGGGAAAGAGGGTGGCAGTGAAGATATACCGCACTTACACCACTGAATTCCGTAGGATATGGGAGTACCTTGCCGCTGATCCTAGAATCGGCTACCTGCCCAAGGATATGCGCAAGCTCGTCTTCGTGTGGACGAGAAGAGAGTTCAAGAACCTCCAGCGGGCTATTAAGTATGCGGTTCGGGTCCCCGAGCCGATAATCTTCCGAAACAACGTCTTGGTGATGGAGTTCGTGGGCGATGAAATGCCCGCCCCGAGGCTCAAGGATGTGGAGCGCGAACTTGAGCTCAGCGACTTCGAGGAGCTCTACGACTTCGCGATTAGGGTCATTGAGAGGCTCTGGAAGAGGGGAGATATGGTCCACGGCGACCTCAGCGAGTACAACATACTGCTCCACGGCGGGCCTGTGGTTATAGACTGGTCCCAGGCAACCGTGAGGAGGAACCGTATGAGCCTGGAGCTACTTAAGCGTGACCTGCGCAACGTCATCAATTACTTCGGTAGGAAAGGTGTTGATGTTGATGATTTTGATGAGAAGTTCCGTGAGTTGGTTGGGGTTTAGAGGGTGAGATTATGGACGAGTTTGAGAGGCTCCTTAAGAAGTACGAGCGCCTTGACAAGGACGGTCGGCCTCTGAGAGAGGAGCATGAGGAGGAGATAACCTACGCGGCCGAGGGTGAGCAGGAGGAGTTCGTGAGGATTCCGAAGGAGCGTGTGGCGGTTGTCATAGGAAAGAAGGGACAGACCAAGAGGGAAATCGAGAGGAGAACTAAAACCAAGATAGAGATAGACAGCGAGACCGGCGAGGTGTTCATCGCCGCCACGAAGGAGACCGACGACCCGCTCGCCGTCTGGAAGGCGCGCGATGTCGTTATGGCCATCGGGAGGGGTTTCTCGCCCGAGAGGGCCTTCCGGCTCTTCAACGAGGGCGAAGTCCTTGAGGTAGTTAACCTCACCGATGTCGTCATCGGTAATGACAAGAACGCCCTGCCAAGGGTTAGGGGAAGGATAATCGGTAGGAAAGGGAGAACACGCGAGATAATCGAGGAGATGAGCGGTGCTGATGTGAGCGTCTACGGTAAGACTGTCGCGATAATCGGCAACCCGATTCAGGTTGAGGTTGCCAAGACTGCAATAGAGAAGCTCGCCAAGGGCTCCCCGCACGGTGTTGTCTACAAGTACCTTGAAAGGAGAAAGAAAGACCTTGAACTGGAGAGCATGAGCTATTACGAGGCCCTTGGCGGCGAACTGGAGAATAACGAGGAGGAATGAAGATGGCCGAAGCAAGTCAACTGTTTAAGGAGTTCAAGATTCAGAGCGTCAGCGAGTTCTTCAGGCGAAACGCGGCCATGCTTGGCTACACGGGCAAGATACGCTCCCTTACCACGGTCGTCCACGAGGCCGTTACAAACTCCCTCGATGCCTGCGAGGAGGCGGGAATTCCCCCCTACATCCGCGTTGAGATAGAGGAGCTTGGAAGGGAGCACTACAAGGTTATCGTTGAGGACAACGGCCCCGGAATACCCGAGAAGTACATAACCCACGTCTTTGGAAAGATGCTGGCCGGAACCAAGGCGCACAGGAACATACAGAGCCGTGGCCAGCAGGGCATAGGTATAAGCGGTGCCGTCATGTTCGCCCAGATAACGAGCGGAAAGGCAACGCGCGTCATCACCTCCACCGGCGGCGATAAAACCATCGAGGCCTGGGTGAAGATAGACGTTGACAAGAACGAGGGTAAAATAGTCAAAAAGGAGAAGCACCCCAACCCGAAGGGCTGGCGCGGGACGAGGATAGAGCTAGAGGTCAAGAACGTCAAGTACATCCGCTCCAAACAGGGCGTTTACTGGTACCTCAAGCTCACCGCCATAGCTAATCCACACGCCCACATAGAGCTCATAGAGCCCGATGGGAAGCTCATAGTCTTTCCGAGGTCGAGCGAAGAGGTTCCAAAGCCCCCGGTCGAGATGAAGCCCCACCCGCGCGGCGTCCTCACCGACGACGTTTACAGGATGGCCAAGAAAACGAGGAGGAACACCGTGAAGCGCTTCCTCGTCGGTGAGTTTTCGAGGATAAGCGACAAGAAGATAGACGAGCTGATAGAGTACATTGCCGCGCTGAGGCTCATAAAGACGGAGGAGGACAAGAACGTCCAGGAGCAACTCTACGAGAGGCTCATGAAAGGCGAGGTTAAGGCCGTTCTCCGCTCCTTCAGGGGCTACACGAAGGTCGTCAAGCAGGTCGCTAAGATGATGGAGAAGCCGCCGGAAAAGCTCACCTGGCACGAGGCGGAGGAGATAGTCGAGGCCTTCAAGTACATGAAGTTCTTGGCTCCCCCGACTCATGGCCTCAGGCCGATAGGCGAGGAGAACATTGAGAAAGGTCTGAGGGGAATCCTCAAGCCGGAGTTCGTGACGGCAGTGACGAGACCGCCGAAGGTCTACTCGGGGGGTATTCCTTTCCAGGTTGAGGTTGGATTGGCGTACGGCGGTGAGATTCCGGCTGGCTTTGAGCTTCTCCGCTATGCCAACCGCGTTCCTCTCCTCTTCGATGCAGGCTCATGTGTGACGACGCTCGCGGCACGCTCGATAGACTGGAAGCGCTATAAGGTGGACGACCTCGACCGCGCGCCGGTAGTGCTCATGATAAACGTCATCAGCGTTCACGTGCCCTACACCGGCACGGGGAAGCAGAGCATAGCTAACGTCGAGGAAATCCAGAATGAGATAAGGCTGGCCATAATGGACGCCGCCAGGAGGCTTCAGACTTACCTCAGCGGCAAGCACAGGAAGCTCTACCAGGTCAAGAGGAAGAAAACCTTTGAGAAGTACGTGCCCGAGATAGCGAGGGCCCTAAGCGTCCTGACGGGAGAGGAGGAGGACGCCGTTAAGAGCTACTTCCTGACTTTCATAGAGAGCCACTTCAAGGCCAAAGAGGGTGAGCTTAGCGAGGTGAGCGAGAATGCCTAAATCCAAGGTGAAGAGGGAGAAGCCCAGGGAGCGCTTTTCCTACGACCCAACCAAAGTTCTCACCAGGCTTGAGGAGTACGGGAAGAGAATCCTTGAGGACATAAAGGCCGGAAAGAACCCCTACTTTGACATCCCGATGCGTGGGCTGAACAACGTCTACTTCGACGAGAAGAGGCGCGTCATCAGGATGGGCGACAAGCTCTCAAGGAGATACTTCCTCAACGTGGCTCACGCAAGAAAGTTCATGCAGACCCTGCTCATAATGGCCTACGTGAAGCGTCTCGTAAGCGAGGGCAAGCACGCGAGCCTTCGTGAAGCCTACTACGCCAACAAGCACACCATCCCCGGGACCAAGGAGAACACCTTCGAAGACCAGCGCGAGAGCGACCCCATCATCGAAGACCTCGAAAGGATGCTCGGCGTTCTCAGGGAAGAGATGCACCTCACGGCCGACAGGCGCGGCTACATCTACGGCGACATAGTCATACGCGACGGTGAGGACGAGTTCAACACGAGCAAGCTCGGCATGGGAGGCTGGGCGGTTCCAGGAACGGTCGAGCACCTGCACTTTGTGGAGGTCAACGTTGACTACGCCCTGGTCGTCGAGACCGCCGCTATGGCCGACCGTCTCATCGAGGAAAAGTTCCCGAAGAAGGAGAAAGCTTTAATCATAGCCACCCAGGGACAGGCCTCGCGCGGTGTCAGGAGGCTCATTCACAGGCTCCACTACGAGGAAGGTCTTCCGATAATAGTCTTCACCGATGGCGACCCCTACGGTTGGTACATCTACTCCACCATAAAGCAGGGCTCCATCAACCTCGCCTACCTCAGCGACAAGCTCGCAACACCGGAGGCGAAGTTCGTTGGAATGACCATGGACGACATAGAGCGCTATGGGCTGAAGAACGTCACTGAAAAGCTCAAGGGAATCCCGCCGAACAAGAAGGGCGGCCCGACGGCGGATTACAAGAGAATCCTGGAGGAGATGGAGTACCCGTGGTTCCAGAACAGGGAGTGGCAGAGGCAGCTCAAGATGGCGATTAAGATGGGGGTCAGGATAGAACAACAGGCTTTAGCAAACAAGAGCCTCGAGTTCGTCGCGAAGAAGTACCTCCCCGAAAAGATAAACAACGGTGAGCTCCTGCCATGACGACGACTGAAGAGCTCGTCGCACAGGTTAACAAGATACTGGACGATATCGGGATAGACATGGACGGGTTATTTGAGACTTTCGACCTCCCGTCCATTTCTTACCGTTTGAGGGAGAACCTTTCCCTCCTTCAGGAGCTTGAGGAGGACCTTTCGAGGCGCGTTGGTGAGACAACCCCCGCGGTGCGGGGCATGGGCAAGCGCGACCGCGACCCGCACATCCAGTGGATTTACAAGAAGAAGCGCAACAGGGTCCTTGCCCTTGAGAGGCTCCGCGCGGCGATAACCGCCCACAAGATGGCCCTTGCCCTAATCTCCGCCAACTACACTTTTTTCCTTGGACGGAAGCCGATAACCCTTAAGGAGCTCACGAGGGAGAACGTTGAGGATGTTGAGGCCGTTCCGAGGGACGTTCAGATAGGCAGAATAGAGGTGCTGCCCCACCTGGCCTACTCTGGTGACGTTCTGAGGCTCCTCGCCCGAGAGAGCATAGCGGTCAGGGAGTCCTTCAAGTTCATAAAGGGCAAGCTCCGCGAGAAGGGAACCGTTAGGACGCGTGGGCTTAGGATAGAAGTCGAGTACTGGGAGAACAACAGGCTCAAAAAGGCCCGCCTCGACCTTCCCGCAGATGCGGACATAGAGGGCGAGCTGAGAAAGCGCTACGGGAGGCGCTTCCGCTGGCGCGTGCTGAGTTTCGTCAAGACCAAGGGGGTGCTCATAAACAACCACTACACCGTTGATAACCTCTCCCTGGCCTATTCTGTCCTTGATCCTGAAAAGGGCGCAGAAAAACTCGGCCTCGACCTATTCCGCTACTACTTCCTCACCTCTGAGAACGAGAGGGAAACCCTTGGCCTTTATCCAAACATAAAGCTCTGCATAGACTGCCATTACTCGATATTCGACCTTCCCTTCAGGAGCGAGCCGAACTTTAGGACGGGTCATGGGAGCATGCTCATCATAAGGAAGTGCGAGATGGAAAGCGCCCTCGTCGGGAAGAGGAAGGACATAACAACCGTTCCCAACTACCTGCTCGGCGCGGTTCTCCTCTACGGAATGAGCGAGTACAGCGAGGATAAAGTCGCCGAGCTTCTCGGCGTTCCGAGGAGCGAGCTTGAAGAGGCCATAAGGAAGTTCGTGATTTCCGGCCTTCACAAGGCCCTCTTTGCCGACACGAAGAAGTTTGAGAAGTTTATGCCTAAGAGCGATAAGGCCAAGCAGTTTTTGGCCCTCCTTCAGGGGTGAGTTTATGCGGGTGGAGGTTAAGGCCAAGAACAATTCCGAGCTCATAAGGAAGCTCAACGAGGTTCTGAGCGACGAGGTTACCGAGGTTTATGTAAACCTCCGCCCGACAAAGGAGATACTCGTAAGGATACTCGAACGCGCCCCCAACGTAAGGCGGATAAGCTGTCCGCCGAGCCTCTACCCCAAGGTCTCGAAAAAGGCCATCAAAGCCCTCGCCCAGATGGGCATAGAGCTCGTTCCGGAGGGCTACCCCAGGGGACGGCCCAGGAAGTACGATGAGGGAACCGTTAGGGAGGTCCAAAACCTCATAATGAACGGCGTTCCCCCCAAGGAGATAAGCGCCAGGATGGGCATCCCTCTCCGGACGGTTTACTACATGATTGAGCAGCTGGGTGTCCGGCGATGGAGAGGATGAAGAGCATTTACGTGGCCCTTTTTGCGTCTTTTATCCTAGTTTCCACGCTCCTTGGCAGGACGGCCGTTCATGGAGGGACTACTGTCTTCAACTTCGAGTGGGTATTTTTCTTCGCGAACCTCTTCCTGTTTGCGGCGGCTGGCTATGTGCTGAAGATGCTCCTTGAGGGGAACTTTGAAGGGGGAATGCGGGGAACCAAGAGGGGCAACGTTCTGGCTGGTATCATAACGCTACTCTCCCTCTTGGTCGTCATTAAGCTGATCCTCGAAAAGAAGCCGGAAGAGCTCGTGAACGGGGGCAAAGTAGGGGAAACCCTCTCCGGGGTCTGGTACAACGTCACCTCCGGCGACTTCGTCGTTATTCTAAGAGAGCTTCCAGGGATATTCTACTCCATCCCCTTCGTCGTCTTCATCCTGTTCCTCCTCACGGTGAAGAGGCGTAAGAAACCGAGAAGGGTTCCCTTTGAGGTCAGGTTCGAGCCCCAGATGACGTACGACTCCATAGAGGGCACCCCTGCGGAGAGGGTAATAAAGATGTACAAGAACGTCGTGGCCGGCCTCGTCATGAGGGGCTACCCCTATCAGAAGAGCTGGACACATTGGGAGCACGAAGAAAAGCTGAGGGAAATCTTTCCTGACCTCGAAGACATCGACATCCTCACGAGGATATTTGAGAAGGCCAAATATGCCGGCAGGCTGGACGAGGCCGATGTCGCCGCCGCCAGGAGGAGTTATGACAGGCTCATGGAGCTGCTTAGGTAGGTTTAAAAAGCAGTCGAATTAGAAGCCCCTAAAAAGTTAAAGGTGATGCTCATGCTCGTCGAGACCCAGGAGGAAAGGCCAGAGATAATGGAGCGCCTTCACCGCGTTGGGATAACCAACCTGCGCACCGTGGCGAGAATAAACTGGAAAGGACGGGTGTACACTTTCCTTCCAGTGTTCGAGATAACCATCGACGTCCCGGAGGAGAAGAAGGGGATACACATGAGCAGGCTGGTCGAGAGCATAACGGAAGCCATGAGCGAGGCCGTTGAGGAAGAGGTCATGGAGGCCCACACCTCACTTGAAGAACTTGGAAGGGCGATAATCGGAAGGCTCGAAAACAAGCATCCGCACAAACGCGCGGAGGTCTGGATAAGAACCCACCTCATAATACCGCGCGAGACTCCCGCGAGCAAAAAGATCACCTACGAGCCCTACGACGTCGAGGTGGCCATTATAAAAAACGAGAACGGCTCCTTTGAGAAGGTTCTCCGCGTCAAGGTGGTCGGCAACACCGCCTGTCCCCACGCGATGGCCAACAACAACGGAAAGACCCACATACAGCGCGCGATAGGCGAGCTTGAGGTGAGAACGGCCTTTGATGAGGAGATAGCCCTTGAGGATATGATTGACGTGGTCGAGAGCTCCTTCAGTCATCCGACCTACACGCTCCTTAAGACCGTCGATGAAAACGCTGTCGTGCAGGGAATGTTCGCTAACCCTAAGTTTGTGGAAGATGTGGCGAGGGAAATATTCGCCAAGGCAAAGGAGAGGTTTAAAGGAAAGATCCACGTTAGGGTTGTCAGCAACGAGAGCATCCACAAGCACGACGTGATAGCGGAGACGTGGAGCTGAAGGTTCGAAAATTTTAATTATTTGAACCTCAAGCAATATACTGGGTGAGAGAATGGAAGCCACTCTCAGTGAGATTTTGCACCGTATAGAGGAGATAGAGAAGTTCCTGAAAGAACTCGTTGAGGCTAACCTTCAGCTTATTGAAGAGACCGAACCGGAGGAGTGGGAGAAGAAGGCCATCGAGGAACGCAAGGACGATGAGTTTCTTGAGTGGGACGTGGTAAAGAATGGGCTTTGAGAACAGGGTCTTAATAAGTAGGAAGGCTCTGAAGGAACTCATGGACATACCTGCAGAAGAAAGAGAGGTTATTAAAGACAGGATATCTAAGCTGGCCTTCTTTCCACTCGCCCATCTCGATGTTCAGAAGCTCAGGGGATATGAAAACGTTTACCGCCTTCGCGTTGGTGAATATAGAGTTATCTTTGAATATCAAAAAGATGAGAGAACCGTCAGAGTTCTAAAGATTGGGAAGAGGGAGAACGTTTATTCATAAGATCTAAGAACACAGTGTCATAGCCGAGACGTGGAGCTGAGGTTTGAGACTCGATGTCCTTTATTCTCTTTACTCTCCCCGAAGTTTTTGCACAATTCTGTGACCTTTTGTTAAATTATTTCGTTAATACCTGCATAACTGGGTTGTTAGTTTTGACGTATCTGCCTATATGTTTGTACAATGTAATGGCCTGCAGGGACGTTCCCGATTTTTTTTGAAATTTATAATTAAACTTCGAAGTAAAAGTTAAATATGATGATGGGAGTATAACCAATTGCCCAATGGGGCGTATTAACCTCTCCCGGGCAGGAGGGTCGGTACCATGAAGAAGCTTGTGGCAATACTGTTCGGTCTGCTGGTAGTGGCGGCAGGGTTCGCGGCAGCGACTACATGGGCTGTTACTTCAGTTAGAGGGTACAACAGCGACTCATATGGTTACTCATGGACGGAGATAGGAGTCAAGTATGACGTTCAGCATCCGTACACCAACTATGAGGTTACCTACAGACGCGGTGGAGGAGGAGCATATCCAGGACACATATTGACAAAGGTTAGGGTCATAGCCGAGCCAAATGGTGCTGAGACTATAGTGTACATCGATGGCTCACACACGGTTACATCGTCTGCTGGATGGCCTTATGTTTGATTTCTTTTTCTTCCCTATTTCACCCCTAAATGTTTAACTCTAGGTGATCACGATGACAAAGGTAACTCTTTCAATTCTAATGTCTATGCTGTTAATCTTGGGCGTGGACCAGTATGCCCTAGCAATCCCATACTGGGCGGGCAACGCTTCCCTCACCTATGAAGCAACATACTATGCCCCATATGTTGATTATCGCCTTTCACAGGGAGACAGGCAGGAGTGGATAACAACATCCATCCTAATCTACAACTACTCGGGTGTGCTTTACATAGCCAAAACCTACGGATCAACAACACTGAAGTTCCACCTGAGAGGAGATGGCCGGTTCGTAGACGTTACGGCGGAAATAATCCTTAAAAATGTTAACGTGAGCGCCTTTCTACCCCCGGACATTTCTCCCCCCTCATTCTGGAACGAATCAAAGGTCATATCCATGAAGGTCATGAAGAGCCATTACCCTGGATTCGAAGACTGGAAATGGTATATTTTCCATCTCAGGGAGCTCACAATAGCCGGAAAGTACAGGATACGGGTTAATGACAGTATGGTGATAAAAGACGGCACCGTTTACGGCCATACGATGCTCTGGGACGATCCCATGAGCCCCATTATCAATGGTTCCCCTTTTTCAATCCACCCTCACCGCACAAAAATAAAGGGTGTTCAAATTGATAATGATAATGTTTTCAAGGCCCGGAACATAACAATCGAACCTCCCACCAAGCTCGTGATCACGACACCCTATTCATACAACCTAACCCAATACCTGAGGAAGGACTTTCTGATTGAGAACAACCCGTACTCTGCGATGATTTTCAGGTTCGATGCCTCCAGAGGAATTCTTCTTTCAACGTTTCAGGAGGCACCTGATTTCTGGGCACTGGGAATTCTAAGTGCAAGTTTTGTCGATGAGTACTCTCTGTACCAGGTTGAAGTTAAGGGTGATAAATTCTACCTCACGGGACTCGTATTGGCGAACTTCACAACAAAAGTTGAGAGTTCGGAGGAAAATATCCACTACTCGCACCCCAAAACGGAGCTTGAATGGATGTTCTATGCAAGCATTGCAGTACTGGTGGGGGCTCTAATATTGAAACTGAGATGGTCGGGGGTGTAGGAGGGTGAAACGGGTATTAAATGGCACGGTTCTCGTCATGCTGGTGCTTTTGAATGTTCCAATGATTGCAGGAACCCCATACTGGGTCAAGCCGGGAGTTTACATTGAGTACATCGCCCAGAGGTACGACCCATACATTGATTTAGTCACGGGAGCACTCCCAAACCAAATACACACTGCCGAAATCTTCATCGAGGTCAACGGCACTTTATTCAGGGTATTCGCAAACAACAATACCACAGTCCGATTCGATATTTTGGATGAAAACAATGGGTATTTACGAGTACGGGCGACAATTATGATGGAAAACGTGACGATCCTCTCTATCTTTCTGAATGGCACTAAATACCCTGTCTTCTGGAACCGCAGGGACGTTATATCTGAGAAGCTCATCCCGAGCCATGATGTAGGATTTCTCGACTGCGCGTGGCTTGAGGTTAAGTTGAACAACCTCACGCTCTCCGGCGACTATATGATACGGCGGAGTGATGGCGCGGTTTTTGATATGGACGGCAACTATTACGGGCACACGTTCCTCTGGATAAACCCCAACAATCTCCCCGAAGCAAATGAAACGTTTTCCCTCCTGGGAAGTACGAACGTAACGGTATGGGGGGCAGGTACCCTCAACGAATCGGCGATGACGTACTACGGAAAATTCGGTCCGCCCCTGATTTCAATTGCACTAACCATGGGGGACTTCAAGCTGTCCCAGAGAATTGACGAAAAAAGGGAGTATACACTAATTGACGTGTCGTTCGGCGGGCCAAGTGCAGGGATAATCTACGATCCCTCCAGCGGCATTGCCCTATATCCCGCAACCACAGGTACTGCTCCCTACGCCGATTTTCGTGCAATTGGTGTGAAATGGGCAGTGTTTGAGGACCAGCTATCGGGATATCGGATGATTGCGAAAAAGAACCGCTCCTGGAAATTCGGCCTTGTCCTCCATGACACCAACGCGGATTTTGGAGCTGTTGATGAGGTGAAATACACAAGACCTCAGACCGCGGTGGGCTACATTTTCTACATCACACTGGTTTTCCTGGGAATCGCCGTGGTATGGGCTTCACTAAGAAAAAGGAGGTGACTCCATGGAACGTCGGTGTGTAATCTTCCGCTGGGAAATGAATGACGTTGTGAAGAACGTTCTCTTACTGTTCGGAATACTCCTGGTAGGGATGGCCATGAAGCAGTCCATTATGGGTGTTAATTCAAGCATGGGGTTTGTCTCTGGAACCGAAATTGAACTCTTTGGGCCTCTCCGGGCAAAGGAGGTGGCGTCGAGTATTCAAATCCTCCTTTCCCTCGACGACGTCTGGACACTGATGGGCTTTCTCGTTCTGCTCCTCGGCGCTTTAACGTTCCGCTACGACAGGGACAGCGGCGTTGCGCGTTCGATTTACTCGCTTCCTTACTCCAACGGTGAACTCTTCGGGGTCAAGCTTCTCTCGCTCTTAATCTACGGATTCACCATGATACTGCTGCCCTTCGCCTACGTTAGCGTGACCACTTACGCAAGCATACTGAAGTACCTCCCCCAGATAACCTCAAACTTCCTAAGCGATGCACTGGTTCTGGTAATCTTCCTCGTGCTTTACCTGGTGGCGGTTGCGACCTTTGTCTCACTGGCCTCCCCAAACGCGTTTCTTGCCTTTATGGTGGGATTTGCTGTCATATACGCGCCCAGGGTTACCGGCCTTTCCAACGTCCCGCCGGTGCTCTTCATCAACGCACTCCATCGCAGTGGAAGTAGTGACTTCACGCCTTTCACCGTACACTACATCGGCTGGGGCCTTCTCGTCCCGCTGGCGCTCTTTGCCCTCTCGTGGGTTCTCATCAGAAGGAGGGATGTGGTGTGAGGTTCTGGGCGGCCCTGCTGTCTGCGATGCTCCTGCTCACCATTGGCTCGCTCTGGGTTTACAGTTCCTATGAAAACCAGGTCGGCTCAATCGGCCCGGTGTTTCTTCAGCCGGTGGAACGTCAGGGGAACGTTACCAGCCTCAGTACTGTAACAGCCCATATCCCCACCAGCTCCCTCGTTGAGGCTTCCTGCAACGGCAATGGAATCGTCGAAGTGTACGACGTCATAACCGGAGAACAGGTGGACAAACACGCCGTCTACGGCCATGCCAGGTACCAGTTTATTCTTCCGCACGAGGGGGACTACCTTATAATTAACAACGGCACGGACAAGCTAACCTGCTCCTTCCGTTTCATCAAAAACTACCCAACCAAACCTGTCCAAAACGCCCTCTACATCAGCGGCTCCGCTTTTGCAATCCTCCTGGCACTCATTGTGTGGAGGTGGGACAGGTGATAATCGAGGCGAGAGACCTGAAGAAACACTTCGGGAGCATCAAGGCGCTCGACGGCGTTACCGTGGACATTCCTGAGGGAATCACCCTGATCCTCGGCCCCAACGGCGGCGGAAAGAGCACCTTCCTCAAGCTCGCTACCGGCGTTTATCGTCCAAGCGCCGGAGAGATAAGGGTCTTCGGTGAAGTCCCCTGGAACAATGGACGACTTAAGGCCCGCTTCGGCGTTGCCTACGACCCGCCGGCTTTTCCGCAGTTCACTACGGGCAGGGAATGGCTGACTCTCTTCGCTGAGAGCAAAGGGTTCGGTGAGGAAGAAGTCGAGAGGGTTGCGGAGCTATTTGAGGTCAAAAGCTTCCTTGACAAGAGGATAAGCGGCTACTCATCGGGAATGCTCAAGAGGCTCTCCCTTGCACAGGCCTTCGTAGGGAAGCCCGAGCTGATATTCCTCGACGAGCCCCTGGCGAACATAGACTTCGACAGCATGGAGAGGGTTATTGAGATAATCGAGGGGATGAAAAAGACCAACTTCGTTGTCATAAGCCACATCTGGGAGCCGCTGATTCCGATAGTGGACTGGGTGGTTGTCATAGGCAACGGAAAGCTCGTCCTGAGCGGAAAAGCGGAGGAGGTTCAGGAAGAGGTCGAGAAGCTCTTCAAACCCAAGGTTGGACGTTCGAAAAGGAGAGGGAGCGAAGATGCCCCCTCTCTAGGGCAGGAGGGTCGGCAAACTCCAAGCGGAGGTGAACCACTTGAAGTGGAAGCCTCTGCCCGTTGATATTTTTGGGGATTAGATTTATTAAACTTTTCCCCTTCGTCTTTTCCTGGGGGACATTATGAAGCTCGTCCACGACCCAATACATGGCCACATCGAGCTTGACGAGTTTGCGGTTAGGCTTGTGGATACACAGGAGTTTCAAAGGCTCAGACGGATAACCCAGCTCGGCTTGGCTTTTCTCGCCTACCCCTCCGCCCGGCACACCCGCTTCGAGCACTCGCTGGGAACTTTCTATCTGGCAAAGCGAATCGCCGAACACAACCCCGAAATCGAGGAAGGCGCAGTTTACGCGGCTTTACTGCACGACCTCGGGCACTACCCCCTCAGCCACACCCTTGAGGCACTCTATCCCAGACACGAGGAGAACACGAAGTGGTTCATAAGGCACGGCGAAATCGGCGACGTAGTGAGGGAGCAGTACTCACTCACGGAGTTCCTGAGGTTCCTCAAACACCCCCTCGTTAGCGGAGACATTGATTCCGACAGGATGGACTATCTGGTGCGCGATGCGTACTATACCGGCGTGGCCTACGGTCTGGTCGACCTGGACAGGCTCGTGAGGAACCTGCACTACGATGGTGAGAGGCTGATAATCGGGGAGAAGGGCATCATGGCCGCACAGAGCCTCCTCCTGGCTAGGAGTATGATGTATTCCACCGTTTACGGGCACCACGTTTCGAGGATCGCCAGCGCAATGCTCGTCAAGGCGGTCGAACTGGAGGGGATTTCCTTCGAGGAGATACGCACCATGGACGAGGTTGACCTCGTAGCGAGGCTCAGGAGGAGCGAGAAGGACGAAGTTCGCGAGCTCGTCAAGGCCATGGACGACAGGAGGCTCTACAAGCGTGTTCTCTACACGAACAGAGACCCCGGTGAGGGGGCAGTTGAAGAGCTGCGGGGAGAACTTGAAGCCGAGTTTGGCCACTTAGTCCTGGTGGATTACCCCCCAAAGCCCAAGTTCGAGGAGAAAAACGCCTTCGTCGAGACGGAGAACGGGCTGAAGCGTCTCAGCGAGGTTTCACCTCTCGTTCGTTCCCTCGTTGAACTGAAGGACGCTCACTGGCGCTGGGGGATCTATGCGAGGGCCGACGTGAGGGAGCGGGTTGAAAGGTTTCTGAAGACCTTCCTTGATTGAACGTGATTTTTCATCCAAAACCCTTAAGTAGTTTGAACGCATTCCCGTGCTGCCGCTTCTCCACCGGGAAAAGCTTTATAACCGCACCTTTTAAGTGAGTGGTGAACAAGCTCATCAGGTTAGAAGGTGGTGTAAATGGGAAGAAGGGAAGAGATGGTTGCGAAGATCAAGGAGCTCATGACCCAGCCCGAGAGGATCAGGAACATGGGTATTGCCGCTCATATTGACCACGGTAAGACGACGCTGAGCGACAACCTGCTCGCCGGTGCCGGAATGATAAGCGAGGAACTCGCCGGAAAGCAGCTCGTCCTTGACTTCGACGAGCAGGAGCAGGCGAGGGGTATCACCATCAACGCGGCCAACGTTTCGATGGTTCACAACTACGAGGGTCAGGACTACCTCATCAACCTCATCGACACTCCCGGTCACGTTGACTTCGGTGGTGACGTTACGAGGGCGATGAGAGCCATCGACGGTGCCATCATCGTCGTTGATGCCGTCGAGGGAGTCATGCCCCAGACCGAGACCGTTCTCAGGCAGGCTCTTCGCGAGTACGTCAAGCCGGTTCTCTTCATCAACAAGGTCGACAGGCTCATCAAGGAGCTCAAGCTCGGCCCGAACGAGATACTCCAGAGGTTCGCCAAGATAATCACCGACGTCAACAGGCTCATCAAGAAGTACGCCCCGGACGAGTTCAAGAGCCAGTGGATGGTCAAGGTTGAGGACGGTAGCGTTGCCTTTGGTTCAGCTTACTACAACTGGGCCCTCAGCGTTCCGTACATGAAGAAGACCGGCGTTTCCTTCAAGGACATCGTCGAGCTCACCAACAGCGGAGACCTCAAGACCCTAAGGAAGAAGGCTCCGCTCCACGTCGTCGTTCTCGATATGGTCGTCAAGCACCTTCCGAACCCGCTCGAGGCCCAGAAGTACAGGATCCCGCACCTCTGGAGGGGTGACGTTGAGAGCGAGGTCGGCCAGGCCATGCTCAAGTGTGACCCGAAGGGCAAGATGGTCATGGTCGTTACCAAGATCATCCTCGACAAGCACGCCGGTGAGGTTTCAACCGGCCGTGTATGGAGCGGTACCGTGAAGACCGGCCAGGAGGTCTACCTCATCAACGCCAAGAGGAAAGCAAGAATCCAGCAGGTCGGTATCTACATGGGCCCCGAGAGGGTCAACATGGAGGCCGTTCCTGCAGGAAACATCGTCGCTGTAACGGGTCTCCGCGACGCCATGGCAGGTGAGACCGTCGCCCAGGAGCAGATCGAGCCGTTTGAGGCCCTCCACTACACCAGCGAGCCGGTCGTTACCGTGGCCATAGAGGCCAAGAACGTCAAGGACCTTCCGAAGCTCATCGAGGCCCTCCGCCAGCTCGCCAAGGAAGATCCTACCCTCCACGTCAAGATCGACGAGGAGACCGGCCAGCACCTACTCAGCGGTATGGGTGAGCTCCACCTTGAGGTCAAGCTCGTCAAGCTCAAGGAGGACTGGAAGCTCGACGTCGACGTGTCCCCGCCGATCGTCGTCTACCGCGAGAGCGTCAGCAAGATGAGCCCGATAGTCGAAGGAAAGAGCCCGAACAAGCACAACAGGTTCTACATCACCGTCGAGCCGCTTCCGGATGAGATATACCAGGCCATCCGCGAGGGCCTCATCCCCGAGGGCAGGCCCAAGAACCCGAAGGAGGTTGCCAAGAAGCTCGCCGAGCTCGGCATGGACTACGAAGTCGCCAAGGGCATCGTGGACATATACAACGGCAACCTGTTCCTCGACAACACCAAGGGTATCCAGTACCTCAACGAGGTCATGGATCTCCTCGTTGATGGATTCCACCAGGCTATGGACGAGGGCCCGCTCGCCAGGGAGCCTGTCATGAAGGTCATGGTTCGCCTGCACGACGCCAAGATCCACGAGGACAACGTCCACCGCGGCCCGGCCCAGATCTACCCGGCCATCAGGGGTGCAATCCAGTGTGCCATGATGAAGGCCCAGCCGATCCTCTACGAGCCGTACCAGAAGGTCATCATCAACGTGCCCTACGAGTACATGGGTGCCGTCAGCAGGGAGATCAACCAGAGGCGCGGCCAGCTCATCGACATGAGGCAGGAAGGCGAAGTCATGATCATCATCGCCGAGGCCCCGGTCGCGGAGATGTTCGGATTCGCCGGTGCTATACGTGGCGCCACCAGCGGAAGGGCCCTCTGGAGCACCGAGCACGCTGGCTTTAAGCGCGTTCCGGGAGAGCTCGCTGTGAACATCATCAGGCAGATACGCCAGAGGAAGGGCCTCGACCCGAACCCGCCGAAGGAGCAGGACGTCTGCCCGCAGCAGTGAGGGCTTTCTGCCCTTCCCTTCTACTTACTTTCTAGTCTCATGGGCTTGAGATACCGTGCCACTTAATTCAACGCCTCCTCCGAAAACCCTTTAATTTCTAACGATAATATCGGCTTCATGGGGGCACAAAGGAAGGCGCTCTCCGTTGGAATCCTGGTGGTCATTGGGATTTTACTGTTCGTCCCGTGGCCGGGGATGGTGTTCTACGAGCACTACTCCTATTTCTGGTGGGGACCATCAACACCACAGGAGAAGGTGGAGTGCAAAGCTGGAACTGCACCTTTCGAGTTCGTCAGGGGTATCAACTATGAAAGCTGGAATGTGAGCGTGAACAAGTCTGACGGGATAGAAACGGTGGTGGCGGAGAGGAGTTTCCTCTCGAATGATGGATACGGCAGGACCTACCAGCGCCTCGTCCTAGTGCGAAAGGACGGTCGCTTGGTGGAGGTCATGTACACCTCGAGCACCGGTCCCTCGGAGAATGCCTACAGGGAAATTTGTTATACCCTTGAAAACGGCACGAGGGAGTGCGGGCTGGTTCTCACGGTGTATGACCTTGACAGCAGGAGAGAGGAGAGGTTCACCATCTACTACACCCTCTGGGACTACCTCAGGAAATGCAGGCTGAAGGGGGGCTGAGGTTTACATTTTCCTGTTCAAACCCCCGTAGTTAACTTTTTAAACCCGCTTCGTAAGTTAAGCACGGAACTCATGAGGCCTCCCCGAAAAAAGGCGGGTTTCCCGCCCGAGGGGGCCGAGGTTCGAAAGATTTAAAAAGCCATCCTAGTCAACGAGACTAGACCAAAATATGGAGGTGTATGAAAATGGCTAAGGAGAAGCCGCACGTTAACATCGTCTTTATAGGCCACGTCGACCACGGAAAGAGCACCACCATCGGAAGGCTGCTCTTCGACACCGCCAACATACCGGAGAACATCATCAAGAAGTTCGAGGAGATGGGTGAGAAGGGCAAGTCCTTCAAGTTCGCCTGGGTCATGGACAGGCTCAAGGAGGAGCGCGAGAGGGGTATCACCATCGACGTCGCCCACACCAAGTTCGAGACCCCGCACAGGTACATCACCATCATCGACGCTCCGGGCCACAGGGACTTCGTTAAGAACATGATCACCGGTGCCAGCCAGGCTGACGCTGCCGTTCTCGTCGTCGCTGCCACCGACGGTGTCATGCCGCAGACCAAGGAGCACGCCTTCCTTGCCAGGACCCTCGGTATCGGCCACATCATCGTCGCCATCAACAAGATGGACATGGTCAACTACGACGAGAAGAAGTTCAAGCAGGTCGCTGAGCAGGTCAAGAAGCTCCTCATGATGCTTGGCTACAAGGACTTCCCGATCATCCCGATCAGCGCTTGGGAGGGCGACAACGTCGTCAAGAAGAGCGACAACATGCCCTGGTACAACGGCCCGACCCTCATCGACGCCCTCGACCAGATCCCCGAGCCGCCGAAGCCGACCGACAAGCCGCTCCGCATCCCGATCCAGGACGTCTACTCCATTAAGGGTGTCGGTACCGTCCCGGTCGGCCGTGTCGAGACCGGTGTCCTCCGCGTCGGCGACGTCGTCATCTTCGAGCCGGCCAGCACCATCTTCCACAAGCCGATCCAGGGTGAGGTTAAGTCCATCGAGATGCACCACGAGGCCATGCAGGAGGCCCTTCCGGGTGACAACATCGGATTCAACGTCCGTGGCGTTGGTAAGAACGACATAAAGCGCGGTGACGTTGCTGGACACACCACCAACCCGCCGACCGTTGTCAGGCCGAAGGACACCTTCAAGGCCCAGATCATCGTCCTCAACCACCCAACAGCTATCACCGTCGGCTACACCCCGGTCCTCCACGCGCACACCCTCCAGGTCGCCGTCAGGTTCGAGCAGCTCCTCGCCAAGCTCGACCCGAGGACCGGCAACATCGTCGAGGAGAACCCGCAGTTCATCAAGACCGGTGACTCCGCCATCGTCGTCCTCAGGCCGACCAAGCCGATGGTCATCGAGCCGGTCAAGGAGATCCCGCAGATGGGCAGGTTCGCCATCCGTGACATGGGCCAGACTGTCGCTGCCGGTATGGTTATCTCCATCCAGAAGGCCGAGTGAAGGCCTTCTTTGACCTTTCCTTTACTTCCTTAAGCCTTAGGAGGGACTGAAATGCAGAAGGCAAGGATTAAGCTCGCAAGCACCAACATTAAGGCCCTCAACGAGGTCACCGACCAGATCAAGCAGATAGCCGAGAGGACCGGCGTCAGGATGAGCGGACCCATACCGCTCCCGACCAAGAGGATAAGGATCACCACCAGGAAGAGCCCGGACGGCGAGGGCACCGCAACCTTCGACAAGTTTGAGCTCCGCGTTCACAAGAGGCTCGTCGACATCGAGGCCGACGAAAGGGCCATGCGCCAGATCATGCGCATCCGCGTCCCCGAGGACGTCACCATCGAGATCGAGCTCATCTCATGATTCTCCCCCTTTTTGCGCCGGGGTAGCCTAGCCTGGGAAGGCGCGGGCCTGGAGAGTCCGTGGGCGTTTGCCCGCCAGGGTTCAAATCCCTGCCCCGGCGCCAATCAAACTTTGCCTGCGCAAAGTTTGATCAAAGTTGGCGTGCAAGTTCAAAGTTGCTTGTTTTCAGAGGGTTTATCCTTCATAACTGGCAGTTTATAGCGTTCCACCCTCCACAAGGCGGGCGAGTTTTAGAGTGCACGCTAACCTTTCCCGGCTGTTTTATGAGAAAGGGCCTCTTTTGATAGAATTTTGATGGGCAAAGCCCTGAGTGTGGGCCCTATAGTTGGCTGATAAACAACGGGAGAATGTGGGCGGAGTTTTGTTTATGCGTAAACAGAAAAGTAGAAGAAGGGGTTTAAACCCCGGCCCCAATGTCCTCGGAGATGTCTGGCAAATCCAGGGCCATGAGCTTGGCCTTTGTCGGGATTCCGTCTCTGCTCCATCCACGAGCCTGGTAGTACTCATCGAGCATCCTGTCGAGCTCCCACGGCGGGACGTGTAGGCCCTTGCTAACTCCTTCCGGAATCGGCTCCCACATAATCCTGTACGGTAAGGTATCGTCCTTTCTGGTGAAGCCTTCCCTGACGTTGAAGGCCCTCGCTATGTTCATTATCCTCTCACCGATGACCATCAGCTCTGCTTCACCGATGTTCATTCCAGTTACGGCCTCGACGAGAGGCGGGAAGCCCTCAAGGAAGTACATGTGCCTTGAGAACTTACAGACGCCGGTGGCGTCGTAGACAGCCATGAGGTTCTCGTGGAACGCTATCTCGAACCCCTTGTTCTCGCCCCTGGTCCTGTCGACGCCCTCGAACTTCCACCACTTTCCTACAAGCTCGGTTCCGTAGGCACCGCTGGTGAGATGATCTGCACCGCGGACGTTGACTGCAAAGGCCAGCGCCATTCCCTTAATTCCCCTAACGTCATACGCCGGCGGCTCCATACCCTTGACGTGCATGGCGAACTTCTCGCTGCCCTTGCCGAGCCTCTCGCTGGCCCTCTTGACACCATCCGCCAAAAGCTCTCCGAGGTTGCCCTCGCGGTAGGCCATCTTCTTGAGGGCCTCAACCGCTGCCTCACCGTTTCCGAAGGTCAGCTCAAGGCCATCCGTTTCCTCCTTGGTGAGGAGCCCTCTCTCGTAGGCTTCCATTGCCCAGGCGATGGTGACACCCGCTGAGATGGTGTCGAGACCAAGTTCGTCCGCCAGATAGTTGAGGTAAGCCACCGTCTCGAAGTCGTCTAACTCAAGCACACCGCCGAAGGAGTAGAGGGTCTCGTATTCTGGTCCATCCGTCATGAAGGTGCCCCACTTTTCGCTCTCTACCTTGATGTACTGGCTGCACGGCTTGTTACAGAGCGGGCACGGCTTCCTTCCAACGCGGTATTTCGGCGCCCAGAAGTAGGGGTCGATTCCGATGTGCTCCCTGCCTTCCTCCTTGGCCTTCTCGTAGGCCTTCTTGAAGAAGCCCATCTGCCAGTTCCTGACCGGGAAGGTTCCCCTTTCCCTGTTCATCCAGTCGAGGAACTCACCGCTTCCGTAGTCCATGTCTGCCTTCGTAGCCGGGTGGTCCTTAAAGACCATGGCCCACTCCTTGATGAGCCCGCGGAGCTTCTCTGGCTCGGCAATAGGTATCTTCTTAGTTCCCTTGACGAGAATTCCCTTGAGCTTCTTGCTTCCAAGGACGGCACCGGGGCCGCCCCTACCGGCCTGCCTGTCGTCGGTCTCTATCGTCGCTATTCTGCTGAGGTTCTCTCCAGCCGGGCCGATGAAAGCTGTGGCAAAGCCTGGATACTCTTCCTTGGCCTTCTTCCTGGCCTCACCGGTAGTTAATCCCCAGTAGCCCTCGGCTGGAACGATCTTAACCTCGTCGTCCTCTATGACTAAGAGAACCGGTTCCTCGCTCTGGCCTTCTATTATCAAAACGTCGTAGCCGGCCTTCTTCAGTTCTTCACCCATCTTGGCTCCGGCCATCGAGCGGCCGTAGGCACCGGTGAGCGGGCTCTTGAAGTTGAACGCCGTCTTTGAACCGGTTCCGATTCCAGTGGCAACGAACAGGCCGGGGGTGATTATCATCTTGTTCTCCGGTCCGAGGGGGTCTGCCCCGGCTGGAACCTCGTCGTAGAGGAGTCTGGCTCCAAAGCCAACACCGCCGAGGTACTTCCTTGGGAACTCCTCGGGCAGGGGCTCCACCTTGACCTCGTGGGTCGTCAGGTTGACCCTTAGAATCTTGCCCCAGTAACCACCTTTCGCCTCCATATCAGAATCACCTCGAAAGATTTTCGGGTTGGAGGATATAAGGCCTTCGCAAAAGAAAGCGTTTCACTAGTCATCTTAAGTTAAGTTCATTTGTTAACTGAAGGCAACTCGAATGCCCAAAGGTTTATGAGATGACACAAAAACCTTCATCGGTGAACTGAATGGGGAATCGGCTTAAGTTCCGCAGGGACTGCCGCTGGTTCGGTGCCATAGATTCTACTTTCCGACCATGAAATATGCAGAAGGCACATGACTGTCTGCATGAACTTCCTATGCGATGACTGGAACCCCTGTGGGACCGGAGCGGGTAGGAACTTATTTTTTAAAAACCCTCACGTCAACGACGACGTGCCACACACCTGGGGCGTAGCGCTTTATGACCAGCTCATTGAGCTTCTCGGCCTCATAGCCGTGCTCCCTCGCCACCCTTTTGAACGTCTCGAAGGGCTCCTCTGGCATAAGCTTCTCTGGAACAGTGTTATGATAGTGGATCACCGCCTCGTCCTTCGCTATGCTGAGCGCTTTGGGTATGAACTCATGAGTTGTAACAACGTAGCCCATCAGAACCCTGTCCGCTATGTTCTCCCCCGGAAAGTCGCGGTTGTCAATGTTGTAGGCCGTCATCCTGTCCTGAACCTTGTTCAGCTCGATGTTCTCCACCAGGAAGCGGAATGTATAGGGGCTCTTCTCTATTGCTATCACTCGGGCCTTTCCGTGGACGGCCATCGGCAGGCTCAGGTGTCCGATTCCGGCGAACATGTCAACAACCAGCTCCCCTGGTTTGGCCACCCTTGCCATCCTAACGCGCTCCTTGACGTTGGCCGGAGAGAACATTATCTTTGCCACGTCGAGCTTGTACCTTATCCCGTTCTCTACGTGGACCGTCACAGTATCGTTTCCGTAGAGTATCTCATAGTTGGTCTCCCTGAACTCGCCGCCTATGCGGCCCTTCCTGAGGACGGTCTTGACGCCGAGAACTTCTGCGTAAACCTCCGCTATGCGGTGCTTGTATGGCTCAAGATCAGACCTGAGCGGCAGAATCAGAACGTCGCCTATTCGGACCCAGTGCTTTGGGAGCATCTCGACTAGCTCTTCCGGGAGCTCTTTCGACAGCATCTCCCTGATGCGGGGCTTTATCAGTTGCGTCTTCGTCATCGGGCTTACTCAGCCATAAAACTTTAAAAAGCCTTCTCCAGTCATTTCGGCAAAAAGCGAGGAGAAAGCCTTAAAAACCTGGAGAACGAATTTAAAGCGAGAACGCTAGGAGGTCGATGAGGAGTATGGATGATGAGTCCTCAAGTAGTTGGTTTTCCCGCCTGTTTAAGTCACGTGAAAAACCCGCCCTTCTTGAGCAGAAACTGAGCCGGGAGGCGTACGAGGACTACAGGCAGCTTTTAATGAAGGCCCGTCCGGAGGTGAAGGGCTCGAAGCTCACCCTCAGGCTCTCGAACGGAACCGTCGAGCTTGAGGACGGAGTCCTGCGCGTCAGGGCAAAAAACAGAAAAGCCGCGGAGAAGATACTCCGCAACCTGCACCACTACGAGCAACCGCCGAGCCTCTGGCCTGCTTACGGTCTCAGCTACTCGCTCAAGAGGAAGAAGGGCACCATACTCTGATTTCGCCCTCTTTATTCCGGTCTTCTTTCCCCAAAGATTTAAATGGTGGGTTAGCCTTAACTCTCCAAGCGGATGACGACCCTTGCCCAGTCTGATGGGTGATGACGTCGGTATTAGCTGACGCAGGGGCGGCGAGGTTCTTTCCTATGACCCGCCCCCTCTCTGGAGGGAAGACCATGAGCAATAACGGTCACAATGAAGGTGATGAACTCATAGAGTTTTACGCCAGCGAGGCTCTAACCTGTCCCAGAAGGATATACTTCCGACTCAAGGGTTATCCTGAGAGGTGGCCGGAGTTCGTTAAGGTGAGGCTCAACCAGGGGATAAACACCCACAACATCCTTGGCGAGATTCTGCAGAAACGTTTCGGCTTTGAACTTGAAAAGCGCATGATACTGCGCTCCTCCCGCCTGGGCTTCGAGATACACGGGAGGGTGGATGCCATAAGGGATTTCCCCATCGAAATCAAGGGGAAGACGAGCCTCCCGCGGAACCCCTACGACTACCACCTTGCCCAGCTAAACGTCTACCTCCGCTGGGCAGAGGCAGAGTATGGCTATCTCTACTACATCAAGCTCCACGAGGAGCCGATGAAGGTTATCAACAAGATAGACTTCTCCCGCTTCCCCATAGTTAAGGGGCCAAACTTTAAAGCTTTTGAAGTTCCCTACGACGGCAAGCTTTTCCGCGAGACGCTGAGGCACTTCTACTCCGTTAAGCGGGCATACGAGAAAGGAAAGCCCCCAAAGGGCTGGAACGATTTCGCATGTAGGTTCTGCCCGTACAGGTACCTGTGCTATCCGGACGAGGAATGAGTTTGTGGATAGCAATCACAAACTGAACTCTTCGATTTTCAATCCCTTCTAGCCCTCCACTTCAATCCATCTTCAATGAGGGCCTCGATCTTCCCTTCGTTGTAGAGCTGAGCTATAAAGGCCCTCAGCGGGACGAGGTTGAGGGCGAGTTTTTGGGGTGTCACCTCGACCCCGTAATGTCCCATAATTTTGAAGGCCAGCTCATCGAGCCCCATGGGGTTTTTGAGGAGTTCTATGATGAGGTTCTCCATTTCCTCGACGCGGTTGAGATTAAAGTCGAGCAGTTCAAGCGCCTCCCCATCCTTCACGGCCTTTCCATGGGAGGGTATGAGCAGGAAGCCCTTTTCTGCATAATTATGCAATTCTTTAATTGAAGCTCTAAATAGTCTTGGATCGACCAGATAGGGCAATCCAACCGCTTCTATTACCCTCTCTCCGAAGAAAGCGTCTCCTGCGTAGACGATACCATTCTCCTCGTCCAGAAAGCCAGTCATTCCCGGAGAATGACCGTTCAGCTTGACGGCCTTTAGGCCGAACGGCTCATCCCCCCACTCGAAAACTGCGTGAACTTTAACCTCCTCTGGGAACTGGTAGGCTAAGAATCCCTCCGGTGCCTTCGAGCCGAAGGTGAGGAGCTCCCTGTTAAGCGGGCTCTCGGCGATGGAGAACTCGAAGCGGTGGATGAAGAGGGGGGCGTTTATCCTGGGCGCCACCGCCACGTGGTCCGCGTGGCCATGCGTTGCGAGCTGAGCTTTTATCTCGAGCCCGAGCTTCCTGACCTCTCGCCTAAGGTCCTTGTGTCTCCCACTCCCGTGACCTGGGTCAACGATGATAGCGCCTCCTTCGACCACCCTGATGAGGGTTGAGGGGCTTCCTGGGTAGAGATAGGCCGAATCGCCTAGTTTCCTTAGTGCCATAATACCACCGTAGTGATTAGGCAGGGGAGAATAAAAGGGCATCGGAACCAAAGACTGAAAAAAGAAGGGGATAAATCAGACGTGCCTCGGGTAGAGGGTCTTCTTGCCCTCGTCCTTGGCCCTCTTGACGGCCTTCTCGATGAGAGCCTTGATCTCGGCCTCAAGGGCCTCGTAGAACTCTGGGTTAACCCTCATCTCGGGCTCTATAGCCTTGACGGCTTCCTTAACCTTGGACTTAACTATCAGCTCAGCCATTTCCACACACCTCCATCTCAGGCACCGCCCTCGGGCGGTTGCCATTTATTTTACCCCTCCGGGGTTTATAACCCTTCCTACGGTTCCTTGGGCTATGTGCGTCTCCGCCCCCACCCCAGTGGTGTCCATTTTAGAATCTCGGCAAAAGGTTAAATCCACCTAGGTCTAGATGTTAACGGTGGTGTTATGGGAAAGGGAAGGCTCGTCCTGATCGACGGCGAGCATTACCCCGATGTCACCGCTTGGGCGGTGAGAAAGCTGGGTGATGTCTGCTGTGCGGTTTTTCTCGGCGGTAGCGAGAAGATTGGGGATGTTGGCGATATAGAAGGAAAGCTCGCCCTTAGGGTGTACCACGATCACGATTATATGACCTCCCTGAGGAGAGCCTTGGATGAGAACGATATAACCGAGGTTGTTGATTTAAGCGATGAGCCGGTACTCGATTATGAGGACAGGTTCAGGATAGCCTCGCTCTGCATGCTCTACGGCGTCCCTTACAGGGGGGCCGATTTCTACTTCGCCCCCCGCAGGCTCAAGAGCACTCGAAAGCCCAGTTTGGCCGTTATCGGCACGGGGAAGAGGGTCGGAAAAACAGCTGTGAGCGGCTTCATAGCGAGGACGCTCAAGGAGATAGCGAGGCCGGTGATAGTGACTATGGGACGCGGCGGTCCCGAAAAGCCGGAGCTAATAGAGGGAGACAAGTTCGAGATAACCCCCGAGTTTTTACTGCAACTTGCCCAGAGTGGAAAACACGCCGCATCGGATCACTTCGAGGACGCCCTAACTTCGCGCGTAACAACCATAGGCTGCCGCCGCTGCGGGGGAGGCATGGCGGGATTTTCGTTCTTCGACGTGATAGATGAGGGAATACGGCTGGCCGAGAGTCTCCCCAATGACCTCATAATCCTTGAGGGCAGCGGGGCAACTTTTCCCGCCTACCGCGCCGATGGCTACATCCTGGTAACCAGCGCAAAACAAAAATTGGACTTCATCAGGGGCTACTTCGGTCCCTTCAGGGTAAGCCTGGCCGACATAGTCGTCGTCACCATGGCCGATTCCGTGAGTGAAGGACGTCTCAGGGCGCTGAAGGAGGATGTAAAGTCAATCAATCCTGAAGCAGATGTTCATCTGACGGCCCTACGCTCAAGACCCTTAGGGGACGTCTCGGGGAAAAGGCTCGGTCTGGTTATGACCTCCCCAGATGCACTCCCCAGGGCAGGTGAATGGCTTGAAAAGCTGGGGGCGGAGATAGTCTGCGCCTCGGCCAACCTATCAAGGAGACGGTTACTCCTGAAGAACCTTCAGGCCTTTAGGGGGATAGACGCGGTTGCGGTTGAGCTCAAAGCTGCGGCCGTTGACGTCGTCACTAAATGGGCACTGGAGAATGGGATAGAGGTCATCTATCTTGACAACGAGCCGGTTAACATAGACGGGAAAGACCTGAGGGAGGCTGTTCTAAGGCTGGGACGTTCGATTCTGGAGGGAGGAAGATGATAATCGTCACCGACCCCGAGAGAAAGATACGTCTGCCATTTTCAAGGGGCATCCTAACGCGCTCCATAACTCTCGCCGGCGTTGAGGTTGGCATAGCCTACATCATCGCGACGGAGGTTCAGAAGGAGCTCAACGAGGAGAGGCGCAAGCTGGTAACCACGGAGGAGATAAGAGAACTGACGTACAGAAAGCTCATCGAGCACGGGCTGGGCGAGGCGGCGAAGCGCTACCTCTTCTGGCGCCAGCTCCGGAGGCTCAAGATACCCATAACCATACTCCTCGGGGGTGCAACGGGCGTCGGCAAGTCGACGATAGCCACCGAGCTGGCCTTTCGCCTCGGCATAAGGAGCGTCATAGGCACGGACACGATAAGGGAGGTCATGAGGAAGATAATCGCGCCGGAGCTCCTTCCGGACATACATACCTCGTCGTTCATGGCCTGGAAGGCGGTGCCACAGGACAGGGGAGAAGAGTCTCCCCTCATAAAGGGCTTCAAAAACCAGGTCGAGCATGTCTCTGTGGGCATCGCGGCCGTTCTTGACAGGGCCTACAAGGAGGGATTCAACGCGATAATCGAGGGCATTCACCTCGTCCCCGGCTATGTAGAGCTCAAGGATAACAGCTTCATGTACGTGATAACAGTCAGTGGCAGGAAGGACCTTGAGGCAAGGTTCTACGAGAGGGCGCGATACAGCAAGAGGTCGGCCGACTACTACCTAGAGCACCTCGATGCAATAATTGAAATACAGGAGTTCATCGTTGAGAGGGCAAAGGAACACGGGATTCCCGTTATAAACAACGTCGAGCTTGAGAAAACGGTCAATGCGATAATGGAAGACATAATGGAAAGGCTCATGGAGAGGATGGGGACAAAGATGAAAGCCTGAAGGGCGCCTTTATCTTCCATATTCCGACGAGTCTTCCGGAGCCCCACGTTGCCTGGACCTCAAAGACAACCACCATATCCCGGTAGACGTCTATCACGTTGAACGTGTTCCCGTACGGATTTCTGTGGAGCTCCCAGCTTATGGAGCCTGCGTTGACGATGGGCGTTTTCTCGACTTTGATCCCGAAGGAGTTGCCGCCGTGTCCGGTAAGCACAAGGTTCGCTTCTCGCCTGGTGATGACGCGAAGAACATCGCCCGCATCCTCCAGGAAGCCGACCTCCCTGCTTCTGGGTATCGGGACTATGTTATGGTGCATAACGACGACGGTGAAGCTCTCCCTGTACTCTTCGAGGCGCACGGCGAGTTTTCTCTGACCTATCCTCCCCACAACGCCTATGGGTGTCTCGTACTGGGCGCTTATGACAGGGATGAACGCGAAGCCCCCCAGCTCCTTTATCTCAGGCTCACCGAAGTACTCCATGAACAGGTCGTAGCCCAGGTAGGTTATGTCGTTGTGGCCCGGGACGACCAGCTTCTCTGCGGTTATTTTCTCGTAGAACTCGTAGGCTCTCTCGTAGTAGCGTTCTATGCCCATATCAACGACGTCACCGCAGTGAACCACTATGTCCGGCTTCAGCTTTTCGTTTATCGTCCTGATGGCGTTTTCAAGCACCTTTCTCCTGAAGTATATCCTGTCCGAGACGTTGCTCTCGCTCATCTGAACTATTCTGAGGAGTCTTTTGCCCTTCGGAACGAACAGCTTTGGCTTCACCGGTCGGTGCTCTTTTATCACCTGCTCCCCCGTAACTCGCTTTATTCTCACCTCTATCCTTCCGTCGTCGTGGAGGGTTATGATGTTGTAGCTGTTGACATCGCCCTTGCGGGTTTTTCTGCATGAAGTGCAGCCTGCGTTGTCCACCACCATGTCCTCTATTCTGTAAACGTTGGGAACGTGCTTATGCCCGCAGGTGTAGAGGTTGACCTCGTGCCTGAGGAGAAGGTCGAGAACGTCTCCGGCGTTGAAGAGCACGTTCCTTTCCCGTCCAGTGTCCGGGAGCGGCACTAGGTGGTGGTGGGCGGCGACTATCTTAAATTTCCTGTCAGAGTACTCCTCAAGCTTTTTCTTCAGCCATCTGAACTTGTGGCCGCCAACGCGGCCATCGCTTAAGTCCGGGATAGTGGAATCCACCCATATCACGACGCCGTCTTTGAACTCAAAGACTCCGTTCAGCGGCCCGATGAACCTTTCAAAGAGTGTATAGCCGACGTTCCTGACATCGTGGTTGCCCGGAATAACAACGACTGGCTTCTGGATTTTCCTGAGCTCGTAGGAGGCCCTCTCATACTCCTCGCGCAATCCCTGGTTGGTCACGTCACCCGTATGGATTACGAAGTCAAAGTCTCCCCTGTTTATTTCGTTGACTATGAGGTCGTAAGCGTACCCCTTGTAGGCGCTCTCGCCCGTTATGTGGGTGTCACTTATGTGGGCTATTCTTATCATCGCCATCACTCAGCCGCTATGGCTGTCTCAAGCCTTCTCCGGCTCGCGGTAAGTAAGTCGCTCAGGCTGAATATCCCGACTATTTCCCCCGATTCCTTGATGAGCATGTGCTTGATGCCCTTTTTCGCCATCAGGTCGAGCACCTCTCTGAGGGGAGTGTTGGAATCGACACTTATCAGCTCCCCGCTCATTATCTCCCTCACGGGCGTCGTGTTCGGAAGTCCCGGAATGACAACGCGCCGTATTATGTCGCTCTTCGTGAAGAAGCCGACGACCTTACCTTTCTCAACGACGACAAGAGAACCTATGTCGAACTCCACCATGACCTCGCAGGCCCGCTTTATGGTATCGTCCGGCTCAACGCCGATGAGCTTTCTCGTCATGTAAACTTTAATCGGGGCGTTCGTGTCCATCCCACCACCCAAAATAAAAATGGGGAGGCATCGTATATAACGTTTCACAGGTGGACAGTCTCAACCTCAAATGCATCCTCACGAATACGCACGAAGAATGCGGTTTCGTTCGGTGCCACCTCGTATTCCGCGGGGTGGTAGAGCTCCAAGGTCGATGAGACGACCGCGAAGAGTTTCTCCTTCTGCAGAACCAGGAGCTTGCCGTAGTCGTAGTTCAGGGAGTTTTTCATGTATTCGTCGCTCATCCTCGCAGTGATGAAGGCCATAAAGTCCCCGGCCGGGCGGTGGAAGAGAGTCGCCGTGTTGAAAAGGGACTTTGTGGTCTCCTCGATGGTTCTGTAGTGGACGAGCAGGTTGCTGAGACTTGGGTTCTGAAGCTTTCTGCACAGGTAGGTTGCGAAGGCGTAGGTGTCAGAGGCGTTCTCCAGCTCCTTCTCGTCCAGGTCCGCCAGCTCTATGATTCTGGACTTGTCGAGGTCACCGTTGTGAATGAGCCAGAAGGTGAAGCCGTGCCTCGAGGAGAACGCGAAGGGTTGGACGTTGAACAGGCTCCTGACACCCTGGGATGCCGCCCTGGCGTGCACCATAAGCGTTACGAAACCAGTAAGCTCACCTCTGAGGGATTCCACCGCCTCGGTGTCCTCAAAGACGGGTTTCATTGACCTGTAGTGTCTCACGCTTCCACCCTTGAGCAGCACGTAGCCCCAGCCGTCGCGATGCTGTTTTCCTCTTCCGCGCTTTTCCTTGTAGGGATCGTTTTCGGACGCCTTGACCAGCGCATCCAGAAGGGGGGCGACGTCCCTGCCATCCCCCGTCGCGAAGAGTATTCGACACATGTCTTTCACCGGGTGATACTACTCGACCAACCCCAAAAGCTTTTAGGTTGCCCGTAGCAGAACCTACGTGCTGGGGGTATGGGCATGGATGAACTCAGGGAAGCGGTGGTCAACGTTCTCAGGAAGGTGCGCGCTCACAGAAGCCTCTACCTCAAGAACGAAGAGGCGGTAAAGCAGCATCTCATCGGCGAGATATTTCAGGCGCTCGGCTGGGACTGGAACAATCCGGAGGAGGTTAGACCAGAGGCCAGGACCGAAGATGGAAGAGCTGATTACGCCCTTATGCTGGACAGAAAGGTCTTCGCCTACGTCGAGGCAAAGAACATGGGCGTGAACATCCTGAAGAAGGATGAACCCCTGCGCCAGCTGGCGCGGTACTGCTTCAACTCCGGCGTGAGGTATGGGATTCTTACGAACGGCACAGTCTGGATAGCTGTTAAAGCATTTGAAGAAGGCTCCCGCCTCTGGGACAGGGTTTTAATAGCCGCTAACATCGAGGAGGAGCCCCTTGAGAGGGTCGTCCTCAAGCTCTCCATCCTCTCCAAGTCCAGGATAAGGGACGTCGAGAGGCTTGCCTCCCTGCTTAAGGCACTTGAGCTGAGCTTCGAGGGGCTGAGGAAGGAGGGCTATTCCGAAAAAACTCTCGTCGAGTATCTGACTTCCCGCGAGGGTTCCACAACGCTACCCGTTACCGAGCTCCGTGGAGACGAAACTCCCAAGGCGGCTTACGTCTACGAGGGTGGCTGGAAGCTCCTGCCCCTTCCGGAGAAGAGCATCAAGGGCGTTCTCCTTGCAGTCCTGCTGTACATGGAGAAGATGGCCCCGGGCCACCAGAGGAATGAGATAAGAAAGGCCTACGAACACCTCAGAACGGTTCAACTGGACCCCAAAACTGCCCTTGAGATACTCCGGAAGCTTGAGGAAGAGGAAAGGCTGAGAATAGCCGTGGAGCTTTAGACGACCTTCCAGAGCTCGTCGCTTTCGGGCCTCTTCAAGGGCATCTCACTTCCATTCTCAACGATTACTTTCACGCCCGGGTCTTCCACGAACTCACCTATAACTGCGGCGTTTATCCCCCTGGCCCTAAGGGCATCAGCAATGTCTCTGACCTTATTCTTCGGAGCCGCTATCATCAGCGTCCCGGAGCTTATCAGCGCCAGGGGGTTTAGGTTGTAGAACCTACATATCTTCAGCGTCTCTTCCCTTATGGGAATTCTCTCCCGATAAACGCGGAAGCCTACTCCAGCGGCATCCGCCATCTCGTGGAGACCGTTGGCTATGCCCCCCTCCGTTGGGTCGTGCATGGCATGGACGCCGACCTCGTTGGCAGTGAGGGCATCATCCACGACGCTTATCATCTCGATGAAAGACATGGCTTTTTCCACGAAATCCCTTCCGAAGGCTCTCTCCAGTTCCTCCTTTCTTTCGCTGGCTATTATCGACGTTCCCTCTAGGCCAGCCCACTTGGTGACGATAACCGCATCCCCCGGTCTAGCCCCGTTGGAGGTTACGAGCTTCTCCCGCTCAACCTCACCGAGCATCGTTCCTACCACTATCGGCTTCTCCAACCCGGGGGTCACCTCAGTGTGGCCGCCAACTATGGCAACCCCGAGCTTTGATGCGCTCTCGTGGAGCTCGCGCATTATCTCGGCGAGGAGCCTCTCATCGGCGCTCTCTGGGAGGAGTATGCTCACAAGAAACCACTTTGGTTTCGCTCCAAAGGTTGCAACGTCGTTGGCGTTGACGTGAACCGCATAGAAACCTATCCCCTTTTCGGCCCCAGTTATCGGGTCCGTTGATGCCACGAGAACGGAAGAACCAAAATCGATTGCAGCGGCGTCTATGCCAAGGTCGGCCCCGATTATAACCCTCTCTCCCCTAGCCCCAAGGTAATTAAAGACCAGCTCCCTGAGCTTCTCCGGGGGAATTTTACCTGGAGGCAGCATTTCAGACTTCCTCAAGCTTCTTCTTGACTTCTTCGGTGTGTCTCTTGGTCTCCTCCAGTGTGTTCCTCAGCTGGGCGAGCTCAAGTTTGAGCTCCCCTAGGGTCTTGTTCATCTGGTAGAATGCGAAGACCACTATCACTACAAGTATGAGCCCGAGGATTATGCTTATCCACCCGCTCGGGGTCGATGCGTAGGGCATCATCACACCTCCTTAAGGTTCTTTATGGTCTCATTATCAACGACGAACTTAAACGGCTTTGCCCGGTAGTACTTCTTTGCCCTGGGGTCGTTGGGCTCCAGACGGAGCTCGCTCTCGACTAGGTTGGCCTTTTCGAGCTTTTTGAGATGGAGGTAAAGCAGCTGGCGGGAAATGCCAAGGGCCTTGGCCAGCTCGTAGACGTACCACTCCTTCTCGCAGAGCATTTTGAGTATCTTCACCCTCACGGGGGAACTCAGGGCCTCTGCAATCACTGTTATCTCCTGTATGCTCTCGACCATCTCACATCACTCTTGAGCTTCCATAGGGCAGCAGGCTCTTACATAAGTTGATGGAGAGGAATAAAAAGCTTTCGAACCAGCACCTCAGGAAGGCTTAGAGCGAGCCCCAGGAAGCGAGGGAACTGTAAAAGGACAGCACAAGTGGAAGATGGCAAAGTGAGTATAAAAAGAAATCCAAAAGCGGCTTCATGGCCTTGCGTGCCCGCTGTGTACCGGGAGCACTATACGCTCTCTGAATTTGCCCCTTCCGTGGATGTACAGCTCAAGTAACTTGCGTGTTATCCGCTCCATCAGAGAGTCGATGGCATCGTAGTCCCTGTTCTTAATAGCCGTCTTCAACTGTTCCACAAGCGCCTTTAGCTCCGTAACGTTGATCCCCGCCCTCTCCATGGCATTGAGTTGAACCTCAACGCGGTGAACGAATATCTCTGCCCTCATGGTTGGCTCAAAGCGCACTTTGGTTTCCCACTCATCGGAGGCCACCCGTATCACGAACTCTGCGTGGGCTTTGGCCGCTATCGCCTGACCGTAGGCCCTTCCGTACTTGCCCATATCGTAGGCGTCCTTGGCGTTCTCCAGCTCCCTCTCCGCGAGGGCCAGCATCCTGGTTACGAGCATCTCTTCCCGGGGATCAAGGGTCACATTGTCGAGCATCTCCTTGGCGGTCTCTAGTCTCTCCTCGCTCGCGTTAATGGCCTCGAGTGCCATCTCTGGGGTGACATTTACCTTAATCTCCGTGATGTTGGCGTGGGTCTTCATTCTCTCCCTGATCCTCTCGGCAACTCTCATCATCACGCGGCTGTGGATTACCGTAATGTTCCTGGGCATTATCTGGAACTTTGCCATTATTCTCATAGGGTCGGTGGTATCGTTGGCGAATATTATGATTCCGTGGACCTTAATGGCTCTCCTGAGCGCCTCCTTTATCGCTCCTGTGTCGTTGCCCGGAACAACTATCACACTGTTTTCAAATTTTATCCTGAGCTTGAGGGTCGCGTTACCGATGACGGCTATGTTGGTCTCGTACCTGTTCTGGCCCCACCAGCGTTCTACGGTGATGTTGAGATCCAGGAGATCATTGACGTACTGCTCTACAACCGCATCAGGACCTCCTATTATTATCACATCGTCCGGGGCGTAGCTCATGATCTCCGCCGTAACGTTCGGATCGTAGGTACCCCACTCTGTGGTTACCACGATGGCCCCTGTAACGTTCGCTAGGTATTCGGCTAGGGCGCAGTCCGCTTCGTTGTCGCTTACCAGAATCACGGTCACCGGCCTATCTGCCGCGGCAACCCCCCCGAAGGACAGCGTGGTTGTTACAAGCATCAAACCAAAGAGCAATGCAACACCTTTTTTCCATATCATGCCGCTTCACCTCGATGTTTTCTATGAAATAAGACATATTTAAGCTTTTTTCACGAAATCGTCCGTGTAGATTCACGTTCGTTTATTGAAGCAGTCCCTTCTCTCTTTTCTTGAGTTTTATCGTTAAACAACGTTATCTACCGTTTATTTGTGTTTAATTCCCTGTTTTAAAGGAGAGGACAAAAAATGGGGGCCTGACTCCTGTACGATGCCCCAATAGCCCGGCGTATAACCTTAAAACCTTCCAGAACATTCCCACTCCATGCCTCCAGTTATGGGGAAAAGGAAAAAGTCCGAGACTCATGCGGAGACGTAGTAGTACTCGCCCCTCTCCTTCTGCTCCCTGTCCTTTACGGAGCCTTCCTTGTTTGCCCTGGGCCTCCCAGTCTCCGGATCGCGCCTGAAGGTTATCCCAACTGACGCAAGGAAGCGGTTCATGCCTTCCCTCATCCCCATGGGTGGCAAAGCTTTTCCGCTCTTTCCGGGAGTTCCTTCGAAGACTATGAGCCTGTCACTGAGGTAGTCGACCATCATGACGTCGTGTTCGACTATCAAAGCTGTTTTCTCGTTCTTGGCCATGAGAGAACGTATAGCCTTTGAGACGGCCAATCTCTGCTCGACGTCGAGATGTGCAGAGGGCTCGTCGAGAAGGTACAGGTCGGCATCTCTTATCAGGCAGGCGGTTATTGCAACCCTCTGGAGTTCTCCACCGCTCAGCTCGTTCACCTTCTTGTCGTAAAGCTCTGGAATGCCAAGCGGGTTGAGAAGCTCACTCTTGTAGAAGCTGTTCATCAGCTTTCCTGAGTTTATCTTGCTCAATAGCTCGAAGACCGTTCCCTCGTAGTCCACCTTGATGTACTGAGGCTTGTAGCTTACTGTGAGCGTCCAGTCAACTTCTCCCTCGGTTGGTTTCTCAACACCGGCGAGCATCTTGACGAAGGTGGTCTTGCCTATTCCGTTGGGTCCCACTATGCCAACCACCTCGCCGACGTAGAGCGTTCCGGGTTCAGCTTCGAGCCTGAAGGCTCCGTAGTCCTTCACCAGCCTCGGATACTCGACCAGTATCTCGCCCTCCTGGCTCTTTCTCTCGCTCTTCTTGGTAAAGCTGACCTCATACGGTCTGAACCTAACGTTCTCGTCGCGAAGATAGCCGCGCAGGAACTCGTTTATGCCGTTGCGAGTTGACTTCGGCTGGGAGAATATACCGTACGCTCCGGGCTTGCCGTAGACCACGTGGATTATGTCGCTCATGTAGTCGAGTATAGCTAAATCGTGCTCGACTGTGAGGACGGCCTTTCCAGAGTCGGCAAGCTTGCGGATGATCCTAGCCACCCTGAGGCGCTGCCTTATGTCCAGGTAGCTCGAGGGCTCGTCGAAGAAGTAGAAGTGAGCGTTTCTAAGCATCGCGGCCGCAATGGCAACCCTCTGAAGCTCACCGCCGGATAGCTGCTTTATCTCCCTGTCGAGAATGTTCTCGAGTTCAAGCTCCTCAACAACCTCATCGAACCTTCCGTTTTCGTCGGCCCGCTTGAGTAAATCCCTGACTTTGCCCTTAACCGCTTTTGGTATTAAATCCACATACTGCGGTTTCACTACAGGCCTTATCTCGCCGTTCTTGAGTCTTTCAAAGTAGTTCTGGAGCTCGTTGCCGCGGAATGTCCTTATGACAGCGTCCCAATCCTCGTTGTCGCCACAGAGGTTTGGAACGATTTGACCCGACAGGACCTTAACCGCGGTGGTCTTACCGGTTCCGTTCGGTCCGAGTATGCCAACGACCATACCGTCCTTGACCACTGGGAGACGATAGAGGACGAAAGCGTTTACCCCATAGCGGTGGACGCAACCCTCCTCAAGCTCCTTCGGGAGGTTCACTATGGTTATCGAGTTGAAGGGGCACTTATGCACGCAGATTCCGCAGCCGGTACAGCTCGCCTCTTGGATCACCGGGCGGTAGTTCTCCTCGTCTATGATTATCGCCTCTCCGCCCATTCGATTGACTGGACAAACGCGCTCGCACAGGAAGTTGCCGCACTTGTCTGGATTACACTTGTCGTAATCGATGACCGCTATCCTCATCCTCACCACCGGGTTAGCCTTTGAGGGGGGCTTTTAAAAGGTTGCGAGGCTTTGAACCCTCGCTGGAGTATGAAAAACCTCTCATTGGAAGGTCTTTTATACGATGACGCCTTACACAGTGGGAGGAGAACCCGCATGAAGGTGACAAAGCTTCTTTCAATTCTCGCCGCTTTTCTGATTCTTGGCGGCGCTTTTTTGATCCCCGAAGTTCAGGCCGAGGGAATGGTGATCCTGGTAAGCGACAACCCTGCCGATTACGCTGGGGCCAAGGTTCTCTCTTTGGCAGCAGGCGGAACCATAGTAACTACACCATGGGGACGGTTCGATGAGAACCTCCTTGGAAAGGTTCTCTCAGCCCGGCCAGGCGAGGTGGTTGTAGTAGGCGGCCCCCTCGCTGTGCCAGCGAACTACTCCGAGGTTCTTGAGGCTAAGGGAATCAAGGTCACGAGGATCGCTGGAAAGGACAGGGCAGAAACCTCCGAGATGCTCCTGAACTGGATTATTGACAGCGGCTACAAGCCGAAGGGGGACGTGTACCTCGTGGACGGATGGGACGAGGGAGCGATACTCTACATCCTCGAAGAGGAGGACGAGCCGATAATAATGGCCCTCCCCCACCACGACCTCGTCAACGCGATTCACGAGAAGTCGGGGCTAACGAGCAAGATGGCCTCTGCGAGCACCTGCTGCAGGTCGGTGTACCTCTACGGTCCGACGCTCGTTGATAAGGACAACGGAAACTCCACTCCCTGTCCCGACTGCATACCCATGGAAATCGACGAGAAAAAAGCCCTCTCCATGTCCCTGAACAGGCTCGTGACGCTTTCAAGGGGCATTCCGGATGAAACTCTGAGGAGGGAGGTCATCGAGAGGGCATCGCTGGGGAAGGAACTCATATCCGGTGGGGAGCTTCAGAGGGCGAGGGAAGTCCTCATGGAGGGTTTTGAGATTGCATACTCCGCCATAGCCCGGGACAAGCCGGGACCCGCGGGAACGTCCTCTGGGAGCACCGACTGAGGTCCGATGCTTTTTTAACTCTCTTTCCCTACCCATCACCATGTCGCTCTTTGAGACGCTCAAGCACCTCAAGTCAGAGATTGCCAAGGTCCATGTTTTTCCCCCAAAGGAAGGCGAATTCGGGGAATTCCGCTTCGACAACCCGGAGGTAAATCAACTCCTTGAAGAGCTCGGCTTTTCCCTCTACCGCCACCAGGTCGAGGCCCTCAAGAGCCTCTACGCTGGAAAGAACATCGTCGTTACAACACCAACGGCCAGCGGCAAGAGCGAGATATTCCGGCTGGCCATTTTTGATTCCTACATCTCCAACCCCCGCGCAACTTATCTGCTCATATACCCCACGAGGGCCCTCATAAACAACCAGCTCGAAAAGTTCTCCCTCCAGAACCTCATCTTCTACCGCCTCACCGGAAAGCTCGTTAGCGCGAGGGTTCTGACGGGCGACGTCCCGTGGGAGGAGAGGAAAACCTTAATCCGCGAGAGACCAAGGGTTATTTTCACAACGCCAGACATGCTCCACTACAACATTTTGAGGAGATGGAGGGACTACGAGTGGCTCCTCAGAAGCCTCCGCTATCTCGTCGTGGACGAGCTCCACGTTTACCGCGGCGTCTTCGGGAGCAACTTCGCGTACCTCTTCCGCCGCCTTGGCTTCAGGCTAAGGAAGCTTGGAGCAAGGCCCCAGATCATAGCGCTCTCGGCAACGCTGAGGAACCCAAAGGATTTTGCGGAGAAGCTCTTCAGGAAGGAATTTGAGGCGATAAGCGGTGCCACCAACCCCTTTCCGAGGAGATATCTCGTCCTCTTCGAACCCAAAAACCTCGACGAGAGGCAGCTCCTCCGGGCGGTGGTCGAGCGCCTCACCGGGGAGAAGGTCAAGACGCTTGTGTTCTTCGACAGCAGAAGGGGAACCGAAAAGCTCCTCCGATTCCTCCTCGGTTCAACGGCTTTCTCGAAGGTGACCACCTACAAGGGAACCCTGCCCAAGAACGTCCGCTGGGAGATAGAACGGGACTTCAAGGAGGGCAAGCTGCTCGTTCTCCTGACGACGAACGCCCTTGAACTCGGCATAGACATCGGCGACCTCGATGCGGCGGTGAACTACGGAATCCCACCCGACGGGCTCTTCTCCCTCATCCAGCGCTTCGGCCGGGCCGGGAGGAGTGCCGATAGGGAAGCTTTGAACGCCATAGTCCTCAGGAAGAACGGTCTCGACTACTACTACCGGGAGCACTTTGACGAGCTCGTTGAGAGAGTGGAGCGGGGTATAATCGAATACATGCCGGTCAACCTGGAGAACGAGCGCATAGCCGAGAAACACCTCCACTACCTCCTCACCGAGCTGGGAATAGTCGACTGGGACGAGCTTGACGAGTTCGAGAGGAAAGTCGTGGAGAAGCTCGTCATCGAACGGAAGGCGGACCTGAAGAGAAATCCGCTCACGGGCAAACTTGAAGTCCGCCTGAGAAAGCCTGCCTTCGGCTACTCTTCCCTGAGAACGGCGAGCGACGAGACCTTTTTCCTCGTTAGGGACGAGCCCTGGATAAGGGGCAGGCTGATGGAGAAGTCCTCGCTCAGGGAGCTCCTCAACTTCATCAACTGGCTCAAGCTCAAGGGCTACATCGTTGAGGAGGTCGATTCCAACGAGTATCACCGCTCTCTCCTCCCGGGAATGGCATACTTCTCGCGTGGAGAACTCTACATGGCCATGGACAGACTCGCGTTCGGAAAGTTTCACTTCGTCTTCGCAAGGCAACTTAACCGCTTCTGGCGGGTTGAGACCTTCGCGGCCAAGAGGGAGGAGGTCGAGATACTGGAAATGGAAGAGAAGAAAACCTACAGGGGAGTGGAGATTCATCTCGGCCGGCTGAGTGTCAGGCACGTTTACACCGGATTCTCCGTCAATGGCACTGACACAGGGAACTACGTGGAAGAACTTCTCAAGCTGAAGGAAAGCGGAATCCTTCGGGCCGAAATATATTCCCCGATGACCGGCGAGAGGGTTGATGAAGGGGACTTCTCAATCCTCAACTGGGAGAAGTTCGCGAAGGTCGAGTTCGAGGAGCCATACGTCAGGGAGTTCGAGACGGAGGGAATATGGCTCGTCTTTCCGGACTCGATAAGGGAAGCTGCTTCCGAGGAGTTCAGGGAGTTCCTCGATGTTGCCGTCGAGAAAGGCTCTGAAGACCTCGCTTTCACCCTCTACAGCGACCTCGACCGGAGGAAGCTCTTTCCGCTCTACCTCGGGACAACGAGTCACGTCATAAAGAAGACCATAGGTGACGCCCTCCAGAGGCTCGGAATCAGCGACGAGGAGCTGGCCTTTGCGATAAAGAAGATGGTCGACAGCAAGGACGGAATCGGCTCCGCTTTGCATGCGATAGAGCACAACATGATAAAAATCGCCCCCATCTTCACCTACGTGGACTCAAGGGAGCTCGGTGGCTACAGCTACGCGAGCTTTCCGGGTTTGCCCCACGTCGGAAGGCCGGTCGTGTTTATCTACGACGGCAACGAAGGGGGGAGTGGTTTAGCTCCGATAATCTACGGGAACGCCGAAAAATTGATGGAGAAGAGTTTAGAGCACCTCCGTTCCTGCCCATGTAAAGATGGCTGTCCGGTGTGCACGCTCTCACCGAAGTGCGGCACCTTCAATGAGTTCCTTGATAAGTGGACAGCGATAAGGGTGTGGGAAAAGGTTCTGGAAAATAGAGGAGAGGGCTTCAAGGGGTGCTGAATCTTTTAACTGCCTCCCGGAGGAGTGGATCCTCAACCCAGTACCTTTTTTCCGATGAACGAACGAAGCCCGCCCTTTCCAGCGTTTCGAGGTATTTGTAAACGTGCTGTACCCTGGTAGGAGCAAGACCTATGGATTGAAGCCTCCTGTAGATTTCGGCCCCCCTGAGGGCGCTAGGATAAGCTTCGGCCAGGACTCTGAGGACCCCCATGTAAACCGTACTGTTGTAGACGTTCAGAAAAGCCTCTATATCCTTCCGCCATTCCTCAAGAGCATACCTCCTGCTTTCCATAAGGGCCATTGGAAGCGCTTCTTCCGGGCTTTTTCCATCCCTCACGAAGTTGACGACCGTGATGCCATAATGGGAGACGAATCCCGGAACTCCCCCCAGCTCTTCAACGGCTCTTGAGAGCTCCAGCTCGTTCACCCGACTTATCCCGTAACTTCTGAACCCCTCCATGAGGTAGCCCTTCCCCTCACTGGTGCTCCACCTTGGAAGGGTGAAGATTTCCGCCGAGCGCATGAAGTTGGGCCTTTCGGCGCTTGGATTCAGATATTCAACCAGCATGCCCGGCATTGAACCCGTGAAAACGAGGGAGATGTTCGGATAGCTGTCCGTTATCTCCTGCAAAAGCCCTCTAAAGTCGAGGTTCTTCAGTCTCGCTAAGACCTGGGCTTCGTCGAATATCAAAACACCCAGCCTGGCGTTCTCAGACAATACCCTGACCAGCCTTGAAAAGTCCCTGCTGAACTCCTCGATGCTCGTTTTTCTCACCTCCACGCTGAGGCCCCTGAAAGATAGTGTATAGCTCTTGCTCGTCGTTATCATCTTCAGCGATGTTCTCTTGGGTTCTATATCTGATATTGAAATCGCCTTCGACCCGAGGAATCGGGAGAAGTTGAAATAGACGTAGTGGTGTCCCCTTTTTCTCCGCACCTTTTCCGCCATCACACTGACCACACTCGTTTTTCCAACCCTTCTCGGACCGAGAAGAACCGCAGCATTGCCCCGGAGAACTGCCCTGAGAAGGCTCTCAACGGTCTTTCTGTGGCCCTCTCCCCAGAGACATTCCTCCTCCATCACCGGTCTGGTTCGGAAGAAGTTTTTACACCCCATGTAATTTACACCCCATGTAAATTACATACCGTGTAAATTTAAAGGTTGCCCTCAAACGAACTCATGAAGAGCCTCCTCAGCCTTACCCTCCCCCTCGTCCTCTCCGTCAAAAGCTCCATCAGCTTTTCCGCCTCGCCCTTTCTCGTCTCGACGGTGAAGGTTACCAGCTCGCCGTACTCCTCCCCAACGACCCTCCCGCCGGAATTCTCAACGGTCTCTCTGACGGTGTGAAAGAGGCTGTAGGGTAATGCAACCTGGAAGCGCTCCGTCTCGTAAACCTCGACTATACCCGCGTTCTCAATGGCCAAACTTGTAGTATCGCTGTAGGCTTTGACTAAACCGCCGTAGCCGAGCTTTATGCCGCCGAAGTAGCGGGTAACGACGACCACAACGTTACTAAGACCTTTATTCTGGATTACCTTGAGAACCGGTTTCCCGGCAGAGCCTTTGGGCTCGCCGTCGTCATCGTAGCGAACCGCAAAGTTCTTTCCGTCGTTGATGAGGTATGCGGAGACGTTGTGCGTTGCGTCACTGTGGTGGGCCTTGATTTTTGAGATGAAGGCTTTGGCCTCTTCTTCCGTCTTCGCTGGCGAGGCATAGCCTATGAAGACGGACTTCTTGATCACCAGCTCCGCTGTTCCGATACCCTTCAGCGTTCTGTAGTCCATAGCTCACCCTCTGAGCGTAGCTATGAGCTTTTTCTCGTCGAGGAGCATGCCTATGGCGTCCTTAACGTCCCTAACGACAACGTCGCTCGCCAGGAGGGCATCTATGCTCGCCCCCTCAGGCCCTATTACGCAGAAGGCAAGCTCTGCACCTTCGAGCATGGCCACGTCGTTGTTGCCGTTTCCAACTGCTATATAGGGTCCGTAGCCCCTTGCGATTTCTGCTTTCTCAGCACCGCCCGAAACCCTCTCGATCCTCAGGGGGAGGCCTTTAAACTCCTCTTCGAGCGTCCCGAAGGTGTCCGCGCTCAGAACGACGACCGTGTATTTATCCGCGAGCCGTTCGAGGAGATGCTTTACCTCCCCATCAACTTTTCCGCTTTCTCCAAGGGTTCCATTGAGGTCGAAAATGATGTTCTGAGCCATTATTTCCCCGTAGTTTGGTATTCGCATGTTCTCACCACTCCTTATTCGGGTGTAAGGTTTTTAAGGGTTGGAGTCGAAGGCGATAGTGTGTTTAAGAGCTGGGAATTAAAGGTTTGACTACTCGGGGGTAAAAGTTATGAACCTGCTCCAGCGTCGCCTTCAGGACCCGGAGGTGCTCGTACGGCTTAATGCATTCTTTCTCAGCTACTTTGGATGGATAGCTTTCGGAGTGCTGTACGGGGTTATCGGCCGCTGGAGCGTTGACGTCACGAACGAGTTTCTGGAGCTTCCCCTAACCTCAAGGGAATTTGTAGTTGGGCTCGTGGAATTTACAAAGAGCATTCCGCCCCTGTATTCGCTTTTCACGGTTGTTTATTACCTGGGCTTTTCAGGCTCGATAGCCCTGATAGTAGCGTATCTCCTCATTTACAAAAGGGATTTGAAGGCCTCGGACGAGCTGTTCATCCGCTATCTAATGGCCTACGCCGTGGCGGGGGCTATATATCTCGTCTTCCACATTTACGCCCCTCACATAGTCTACAATCTACATGGATACAACTCGTCGAACACGCTCTTGACGAGGCAGGAGTTCGTCCTTCCCTCCCTTCACAACACCATCATAACGATAAACATCGTGACCCTCTGGAGATACAGAAAAGAGCTCGGCGGCAAGCTTCTTATACTGGTGAACACCCTCATACCCTTTGCCACGGTCTTCCTGGGCCACCACTGGGTCTACGATGTTTTAACTGGCATAGCTTTGGGAGCCGTTATATCCGGAGCCACTGACGGACGAAAGACCAGCATTCCTGAAACCCTTTACAGCTTGGAGATCGCATCCCTCAGAAAAGTAACCCTGGCAAACTTTCTTCTTGCGGTTCTTGTCCTTATAGTCGCCGCAAACCCCGATAGATGGCTGGAGGTCATAAACGGTCTCCTTCCAGGCCCCTGAGAAAAACTTATAAACTTCCCGTGAACCTTAACATCGGGTGCCGGGGTAGCCTAGCTCGGCAGGGCGGCGGACTCGTAATCCGCAGGTCGCGGGTTCAAATCCCGCTCCCGGCTCCACAATCTTCGTCCCTTTCTCAAAGCCCTTACTTCGGAAAAGTCCTTTTGGACTACCCCTTCAATTGAAGCTCACCACAGAATCAGCCCACCCTTCACACGGAGGGAGATTGAAACGGGGCCGCCTTTTGAGTCGGGGATTATTATCAGGTACATCGGACCGTTCTTGGGGAACCGCCAGATTTTGTCAACCTTGGTGGCACCGTCGACCTTGAACAGACACAATGCACCATCGCCGGATTTCAGGATTCTGAAGCCCACTTCGTCCGTGATACATATAGTCACCGGTTCGTTGGACTTCACGGAGAACTGTATCACGCTCCATTCGTAGCCGTCCAGCTTGTATGCGTAGTACCCCCCAGCAGGTATCACGATGTTCTCCTGGAACTTGTACGAGACTCCCCACAGGGTGGCGGCTAGGAGTATAGCTCCGACGATTAGAATCGTGAATCCGAACGCCTCTATCCTCTTCATCGTGAGGGACCCTGTAGTTATCGCCGCCACCCCGATTCCCCCATTATAATCTTGTTATCGCTGTATTTAAACCTTGTGACTTTAAGTTTTAGTTTTATTCTTTTTTGTTACGTGTGTCCCCACAATCTGGAGCTTGCCCACCATCTTGGACAAAATCCAAGATATGGAGGGGCTTTACTTGGGCTTTCCTTGGCCGCAGGAGTTTGTAGAAGTCTCCACGATTTTCCGAGGATTTTTTAAGATGAGGTGCTGAGAAAGAAGTATGAGACGGGAAACCCTCGGCGCGCTCTTCGCAATCGTCGGGATGTTTATTTATGGCCTTGAGCCGGTTGTGATAAAGTCTAACCCGTCTAATCCCATAAGCTTTGCCGCCTTTTCGGCACTCGTGGCGTCTCTCCTTCTGTGGGTCAAACTCATCGTTTCAGGAGGACTGGAAGAAATCAGGGAGAATCCGAGGAATCTAAAGGGAGCCTTTTTCATGGGTCTTTTCGGCACGGCCCTCGCCTACCTAGCGTACTCATTTGGAGTGCGAATGAGCACGGCAATAAACGCTGCCCTGATAACGCGGAGCGAGGTGCTCTTCTCGTTCTTCCTCTCGTGGCTTTTCCTCGGCGAGAGAATAACGCGGAGGTTGATTGGCTACTCCACCGCCGTACTGGTTGGATTGATCGTTGTCATACTCCAGGGACGCTCGATGGAGCTCCACCTCGGCGATTTCCTTCTTCTCCTAGTTCCTTTCTTCTGGCAATTGGGCCACGTAATAGCCAAAAGACTGCCATACAGTCCACCCACGATAGCGGCTCTAAGGAATACCTTCGGATTTCTACTGCTCTTTCCATTTGCCATTGCCACCGGCCTAGAGTTCTCTCGCTTTGTTATTGCGGAGGGCCTGGTGATAGCCGTCGGTCAGCTGGTCTGGTACCGCTCGATAAAGCTCATCAACCTCTCCAAGGCCACCGCCATCATAACGCCAGCGCCGGCAGTTGCAATCGGACTGGGCGTCTTGCTCGGTGAAAGCTTTACAGTCTATCATGCCCTCGGTTTCCTCCTCATTACCCTGGGAACACTGGGCGCGGTTAGGGTGGAAAGTGAGATCAGGACTTGAAAAGTGCTCTAAGGAATCGAAAAACGTCTCTCGGGCCGAAACGTCCCTCCCGGGAGGGATCGTATATCATACTCACCGGCACTTCCTGTATTCGTGCTCCCATCTTTGCAGCTTTAATCAGCATCTCGGTTTCGACCTCGTAGCGGTCGCTCTCTATCTCCGGGAGGAACTTCCGGCTGAACGCCCTGAAGCCGCTCTGGGTGTCGTAGACGTACTGCCGTAGCTTGAGGCGTATGAGGCGAGTCGTTATTATGTTGCTGAGCCTTCTGTGAAGGGGTCTCTTTCCGGCTTCTTCAACTTTCCTAGCCCCTATCACAAGATCGGCCTCACCACGGACTATAGGCTCCACGAGGTTCCTTATCTCCTCGGGTTTGTGCTGTCCGTCGGCATCGATGAAAACTATCACGTCCCCAGAGGCTTCTTCAATGCCCCTTCTCATTGCGCAGCCCTTGCCGCAGTTCCTCTCGAGTCGGATCGCCTTTACCCTGGGGTCCTTCTCGAAGAACGCCCGTGCCACCTCGTAAGTCGCATCGCCGGAGCCGTCGTCAACTACTATTACCTCGTCGATAAAGTCAGGTATCCTATCCAGAACGTTGGGAAGGCGCTTTTCTTCGTTGTACGCTGGAATCACAACGCTTACCCGTTTTCCATCCAGCATTCAATCCTCCTCTCTCAGTTTCTTCAGGGCATGCGCGGCCTTTTTCTTGAAGTCCTCCTTATCGAGGAACTCCCAGTAGTGCTCCCTGCCCGGAAACACGCCGCCTTTAACCTCCTCCCGGTAGCTCTCAATCGCCAGGCGCATCATCCCGCCGATGTCGGCGTACTTCTTGACAAAGGGTGGGGTCTCTTCGTAGATTCCCAGGAGGTCGTGCCAGACGAGAACCTGCCCATCGACCCAGGGGCCGGAGCCTATGCCTATGGTGGGAATTGAGACTTCTTCGGTTACAAGCTTCGCAACGTCGGCGAGCGTGAACTCCAGGACCACAGCAAAGGCACCGGCCTTCTCAAGTGCCTTAGCATCGCGGAGGATTTCCTCTATCTCTTCCTCGGTCTCTCCCATCAGCCGGTAACCTCCGAGGCGGAGGTAGCGCTGCGGGGTAAGCCCGGTGTGCCCCATAACCGGTATGCCCATGCGGACGAGCTTTTTAACGAGCTTCCTGTGGTCGTAGCCCCCTTCTATCTTCACAGCATCCGCCCCGGCCTGAATGAGTCTTACGGCGTTTCTAACGCCTTCGTCGATATTGATCTCATAGCTTCCAAATGGCATATCGGCCAAAACGAGTGCCCTTTTGACGGCCTTCGAGACCGCCCTGGTGTGGAAGACCATCTGCTCCATCGTGACGTTGAGCGTGTTTTCCTCGCCGTAAACAACCATTCCCAGGGAATCTCCGATAAAGATTATGTCCATCCCCGCTTTGTCTGCTATGAGCGCTGAGGGATAATCGTAAGCGGTTATCATGGCTATCTTTTCCTTTCCCTTCATCTCGATTATTTTCCGAGGCGTTATCTCCCTCATGTTCTCCACCTCTGGAGGGTTGGAGGGCGGTCTAATTAACGGTTTCGATGGGTTTATATACCTATGTCGGTAATTCATTACAGGTGGTTCGATGGGTAGGGTCAAGACGAGCATCTACGTGGACGAGGAGCTGTGGAAGGAGTTCAAGGAACTGGCAATCAGGGAGGGAAGCGAGGTCAGCAAGCTACTGGAAGAAGCAATGAGGAACTACATAGTCAGGGAGCTGATAAATGTAGACGATTCAGACATTCCGATATGGTTCGAGCCCGTCAAGGCCAAGGGAAAGCCGGCATCCGAACTAGTGAGGGAGATGAGGGATGAACGCGAGAAGAGTCTACTTGGACAGTAGCGCACTCATTAAACGCTACATAGAGGAGAGCGGAAGCGAGGTTATCCAAGAACTCTACAAAAAGGCCTACAGCGGGGAAATCAAACTCATAACGAGTCTCTGGAACGTCGGGGAGGCTTTGGGAGTCTTTGATAGGAAGAGAAGACGGGGAGAACTCGACGAGAAGACCCACGACTTCGTAAGGAGGGCCTTCCTGACAGACGTCAAGAGGATGTCAACCATCGGAGTCCTGGAGATAGTTCCCGTCCACTCTATGCTTCTGGCGGATTCATGGGAAATTATAGGGCGACACCATATTTATCAGGCCGATGCACTTCAGATAGTCTCGGCCAAATACGAGTCCGCTCATGAGTTTTACACCGCTGATAAGAGGCTCGGTGAGATTGCCCTGAAGGAGGGACTCAGGACAGTCTTACTGGAATGAGGAGGTGAGAAGATGAGGAAGTGGGAGCACTACGAGCACACGGCTGACGTTGGAATCAGGGGCTACGGCGAGAGCCTTGAGGAGGCCTTCGAGGCCGTTGCGCTGGCGCTCTTTGACGTGATGGTTGATGTGAGGAAGGTCGAGAGCAAAGAATGCCGCCAGGTCGAGGCCGAGGGTGAAGACATGATGGCGCTCCTCTACAACTTCCTTGAGGAGCTTCTCGTGCTTCACGACATGGAAGGGCTGGTCTTTGGAGACGTTGACGTTGAGATTGAGAAGACCACGGAGGGCTACCGGCTTAAAGCCAAGGCCTGCGGTGAGCCCTTGGATTACGAGAAGCACGAGCCGAAGGAAGAGGTGAAGGCGATAACCTACCACGAGATGAAGATAGAGCGGCTACCGGACGGGAGATGGATGGCGCAGCTGGTTCCGGACATCTGAGGTGGTTCCATGAGCGCGAGGGACAGGATTAAAGAAACCAATCCGGCCTTTTACGAGCGCTATTCGATGCTCGAAGACACGGACGAGTTCTGGGAGTTTTTAGTTAAACCGCTCAGGCAGAGCATAAGGGTGAACACGCTGAAAGCACCGCTTGAGGTGGTCGTTGAGAGGCTCAAGGAGGAGTTCGAGCTCGAACCCATCCCCTGGGTTCGCGAGGGCTTTTTCATCAACGTTGACAACCTCGCGAAGGTGCCGGAACACAGCCTTGGCCTGATCTTCGGCCAGGAAGCGAGCTCCATGATTCCCCCGGTGGTACTCGATCCGAAGCCAGGTGAGCTGGTTCTCGACATGGCGGCAGCACCTGGCTCGAAGACCGGGCAAATAGCGCAATACATGGAGAACGAGGGATGCATAATAGCAAACGACCCGAAGCTCAGCAGGGCCAACGTCCTCATAGCGAACCTTAACAGGATGGGCGTCTTAAATACCCGCGTAACCACAAAGGACGGTGCTTACTTCGGCCGTTTTGAAAATACTTTTGACAGGATTCTCCTCGACGCTCCGTGCTCTTCTGTGGGAATGATAAGAAAGAGGTGGAAGTTTCTCTCTGAGTGGCGCCTGAGGGGCGTCATCAAGTACATGAAGGTTCAGAAGAGGCTCATCCTGGCCGCCTACCGGGCGCTCAAGCCGGGCGGGACTCTGGTTTACTCAACATGCACGATAGACCCCCTGGAGAACGAGGAGGTCGTTGATTACCTCCTGAGGAAGACCGACGCGAGGCTTGAGCCGATAGATCTGCCGGTGAAGACCAGCGAGCCGGTCCTTGAGTGGGAGGGGAGAACCTACTCTGAGGAGCTGAAAAAAGCCCTCAGAATTCATCCAAACGACAACGACACAGAGGCGTTCTTCATAGCCAAGATAGTCAAGGCGGAGGGAGCGGAATGAGCGAAAACCCAAGGGCTGAGATAGGGCAGACGAATGACGCCGAACTCGTCAAAAAACTCCTCCTTGAGAACTACGGCTATGCACCTGATCTCCTCTACGAGATACGCGGGAGGTATCACAAGGTCTACGCCTGGAAGCCATGCCCCCTTGAAATCAGGGGCCCCGACAGAAACGGGGTGTACTTCGGGAGAATAGAGAGCGATGGGATAAGGCTGAGCATCGAGGGTTCCTTCCTCGTTGGGCCAAAGGCCACGAAGAACGTCGTAGAGCTGGACGACGAGAGGGCGAGGCTGTATCTGGCGGGTGAGAGCGTCGAGATTGAAGATAAGAACCTCCATGGGTGGGTAATAGTTAAGTGGCGCTCCTACTACCTCGGCTCGGCCAAGGCTAAAGCTGGAAAGCTCATAAACTACGTGCCGAGGGAGAGGAGGCTGAAGCTGGAGTAACATTTCCGTCCCTCGAAAGCTTAAAATAACGTTAGGGTAATCTAAAACGGAGGTGGAAGGATGGTGCCGCTGAAGAGGATAGACAAGATTCGCTGGGAGATACCGAAGTACGACAAGCGCATGAGAGTTCCGGGCAGGGTTTACGCTGACGACCAGCTGATAGAGAAGATGCGCGGAGATAGAACCCTTGAGCAGGCCGCCAACGTTGCGATGCTCCCTGGCATCTACAAGTATTCCATAGTCATGCCCGACGGCCATCAGGGCTACGGCTTCCCCATTGGCGGTGTCGCGGCCTTTGACGTCAAAGAGGGCGTGATAAGCCCCGGGGGCGTCGGATACGACATTAACTGCCTTGCCCCCAACTCGAAAGTCCTTACCGAGCATGGATACTGGGTTAAAGTTGAGGAGATGCCCGAGAGGTTCAAACTCCAGGGACTCAGGGTTTACGACATTGATGAAGGTCACAACGACTTTTCGGATGTTGCTTTCGTTGCCGAGAGGGAGGTTGAGGAGAAAGAGCTTGCAGTTAGAATCGTCACCGAGTCGGGAAGGATCATCGAGGGCAGTGAAGACCACCCGGTTTTAACACCACAGGGCTACGTTTACCTTGGAAACCTAAGGGAAGGCGATGAGGTCTTAGTTTATCCCTTCGAGGGCGTTAAGTTCGAGGGGAGGGGAGGAGTTCTCCTGAGCGAGAAGGACTTCGAGGGCGTTGATAACCAAGTGCTAATGTTTCTGCGCGAGAGGAAGCTCCTGCCCCTCCACTGGAACGACCCAAGGCTCGGAACCCTTGCGAGAATCCTCGGCTTTGCATTCGGCGACGGCCACCTCGGTGAGATGGACGAAAGGCTTTACCTGAGCTTCTATGGAAAAGAGGGGACGCTGAGGGAGCTCAAGAAGGACCTTGAGAGGCTCGGAATCAAAGCAAACCTCTACGTGCGCGAGAGAGATTATCGCATCGAGACCGTCAGCGGTGAGTACGAAGGTAAAAGCGTTTCGGCAGAGCTCAGGGTTACATCGAGGAGCTTTGCCCTGCTCATGGAGAACCTCGGGATGCCTAGGGGCAGGAAGGCTGAGAAAACCTACAGAATTCCGGAGTGGATCAAGGAAGCCCCGCTCTGGATAAAGAGGAACTTCCTTGCCGGACTTTTTGCGGCAGATGGAAGCATCGTCGAGTTCAAGGGCAACACTCCATTGCCAATAAACCTCACCCAGTCGAAGGCAAAAGAACTTGAGGCGAACATTAAGGAGTTCATGGATGATATAACAAAGCTTCTCGCAGAGTTCGGCGTTAGGACGACGGTTTACAGGATTAAGTCGAAGAAGGGTGTCACCTACCGGCTCGCCCTCGTCGGCGAGGATAGCATAAGGAACTTCCTCGGGAGGATAAACTACGAGTACGACCTTGAAAAGAAGGCCAAGGGCCTAATCGCCTACGCCTACCTGAAGTTCAAAGAGCGTGTTAAAGCCGAGAGAAAGCGAGCCTCTGAAACCGCGAGGAAGGTTTACGAAGAAACCAGAAGTGTCAAGAAGGCCTATGAGTCCGTTAAGGATGTAGTTAACAAGCGCTTCGTCGAGAGGGCAATCTACGAGGGTGAAAAGGAGCCACGCGTTCCCAAGGACTTTCCGACCTTCGAGGAGTTTGTGAAGGAAAGGGGCTACGAAGGTGGCTTTGTGGCTGAAAAAGTCGTAAAGATAGAGCGGGTCAAGCCGGACTACACCAAGTTCTACGACATCGGCGTTTATCACAGCGCCCACAACTTCATAGCCAACGGCGTAGTAGTCCACAACTGCGGCGTCCGCCTAATCCGGACCAACCTCACCGAGAAGGAAGTCAGACCAAAGATAAAGGAGCTCGTCGATACGCTCTTCAAAAACGTTCCGAGCGGACTTGGGAGTAAAGGTAGGGTGAGGCTCCACTGGAGCCAGCTCGATGACGTCTTGGCTGATGGAGCCAAGTGGGCAGTTGACAACGGCTACGGCTGGAAGGAGGACTTGGAGCACCTGGAGGAAGGCGGCAGAATGGAAGGTGCCAACCCCGGGGCGGTGAGCCAGAAGGCGAAGCAGAGAGGCGCTCCACAGCTCGGTTCCCTCGGCTCAGGAAACCACTTCCTCGAGGTTCAGGTGGTTGATAGGGTCTTTGACGAGAAGATAGCCAAAGCTTATGGCCTCTTCGAGGGACAGGTCGTTGTGATGGTTCACACAGGTTCGCGCGGTTTGGGCCACCAGGTGGCGAGCGACTACCTCAGGATAATGGAGAAGGCCAACAGAAAGTACGGTGTGCCGTGGCCTGACCGTGAGCTCGTCAGCGTCCCCTTCCAGACGGAGGAGGGGCAGAGGTACTTCAGCGCGATGAAGGCAGCTGCAAACTTCGCCTGGGCCAACCGGCAGATGATAACCCACTGGGTCAGGGAGAGCTTTGAGGAGGTCTTCAAGAGAAAAGCAGAAGACATGGAGATGCATATAGTCTACGACGTGGCTCACAACATAGCGAAGGTCGAGGAGCACGAGGTCGATGGGAAGAAGGTCAAGGTGGTCGTCCACAGGAAGGGAGCCACGAGGGCCTTCCCTGCCGGCCACCCGGACGTTCCGAAGTCCTACAGGGATGTCGGTCAGCCGGTTCTGATTCCAGGTTCGATGGGAACCGCGAGCTACGTTCTTGCTGGTGCCGAGGGCTCGATGAGGGAAACCTTCGGAAGCTCGTGCCACGGTGCAGGCAGGTTGCTCAGCAGGAAGGCCGCAACGAGACAGTACCGCGGGGACAGGCTGAGGAATGAACTCCTCCAGAGGGGAATCTACGTCCGCGCGGCTTCGCTGAGGGTCGTTGCCGAGGAGGCACCTGGAGCTTACAAGAGCGTTGACAACGTCGTCAACGTCGTCCACGAGGCGGGGATAGCGAACCTCGTGGCGAGAATGCGCCCGATGGGCGTCGCCAAGGGCTGATTTCGGTTTTCCTATTCTTTACAAATTTGCAAATAGAAAAGCGGAAAGTCAGTTGATGTCGCTGGTCATGAACCTGACGTAGGCGAAGGCAAAGGGCAGGAATAGCATGACCAACAGTATCGCCAGGTTGTTGAAGCCGTAGGTGAAGGAGTCTCCAAGGGGGAGGTAGTAGTTGAGGAATCTGTCGCCTCCGAAGATGTACTGAACGAGCTGGGCGTAGTGGTGTGCGGGGTTCAGGAAGTGGAGCCTTGCCATCCATGTGTTCACGGTTTCTCGCCAGACCTCATGGGCGCTCGTCCCCCAAGGCGGCTCTGGTCCTGCGAGCTTTGGTGCCACGATCTCCACCACGATGCCGTAGAAGACCGTGAGGAAAATCGCCAGACCAACTGTGGCGAGCATCGAGGTCTCAGGCTTTTTGAAGAGCGTTGAGAACAGCACTCCAATTGAGAGGAATACCAGCGTGTAAAGCATTGTCGCCAGGATCGCCAGGAACCCTCTAAGGAGCGAGTCCCCATCAACGGGTATTCCCAGTATGAGCATCACGGCGATGATGGCAACGTATACCACCAGGTTCGTCAGTACTATCAGGGCCCCCATTCCAAGGAACTTGCCGTTGATGACCTCGTCCCTGTAAACTGGGTGGCCCAGGAGAACCTTGGCCGTTCCGGTTTCAACCTCCCGGTTTATTGCGTCCGATCCGAGGGCGGCTCCGAGGACCGCCCCAATGACGGTGATTATCATCATGTTTATCATGAAGAGCATCGCAAGGGGGGTCATGTAAACCTCACCCGTGGTTCCCCACAGGCCGAACTCGTTGGATTCGACGCTTGGAACGCCCATCTGAATCAGGTAGTCCTTGATGCCGTAGACCGCGAGGCCAAAAATAAGGAGGTAGAGAGCCATGATGACGATGAACCTCTTGCTCTTCACCGAGGTGTATAGCTCCTTGAGAGCTATGTTCCAGGCGGGGTTCATCTCCTACCGACCCTCCTCATCAGCCATATTACGATGCCGAAGACGACCACGAGCAGGAGGATTCCGAGATAAGCGCTGCTTGAGCCCTGCGTAACCCTGACCGTTATCACGGTTTCTGCCTTTGCCTGGTCACCGGTGGCGGTTACGGTTATGGTGTAGGTCCCCGCGGGGGCTGACTTGGGAACCTTGATCCTCAACTCAAACTGGCTGGGGCCCTCGCTGACCACAACGTTTCCCTTTCTGATCGGTCCTACTCGGGGTATGCTGCTGGGAACCGCCTCAACTTCCCATCCGCTGGGGGCCTGGACGGTTATCTTGATGTTGGTGACCGTTGTCCCCATGCTGTCAATCCATACCGTGGTGGCCGTTGAGCCCCCTGCCTTGACCGTGAGCGCCGGATAATCAGCGTTGAGGGAGAGTGCGGCAGGGTTCTCGACTTTGATTATGACGGGGATTTCAACCTTGGTGCCCTTCCCGGTGATGATGAGCTTGGCGTTTATTTCGCCGGACACTACGTTGAACGGGGCTATAACAACGAGGTACGCGCTGGCACTCTCTCCGGGGTCTGCTTTCATTGTGCCAATAGGCGTTGCGCCGGTGGGATCCCGGCTGATCACGTAGCTCCACTCGGGTTCGAGACCCTCCAGCGTGACACGGTACTCGTCCTCTTTGGAGCCGAGGTTGGTTATCGTGAGCTCCGTGCTGGCACTCGCCCCCGCTGTCACTGTAAGAACGTCGTTCTTGAGCCTGGCCTCGAAGTAGTGGGGCGCCTTTGTTAGGGCTATATTGAGGGTCTTCTCCTCGCCGTCCCCCAGTTTTACAGTTTCCTCTATTGGGACTGCCCCAGGAGCGCCGGCGGCGATTCTATACTCTCCCGCTGGGAGCTCAACGGTAACGCTGCCAACCGCCGACGTCGTAACGTTCTTTCCGCCGATGCTGACCCATCCCTTCAATGGATTCCCGCTCCCGTCGGTCAGGATCACCGTCAGCTTCGCGGGCTGGCCGAGGTACGTCTTGTATATGTGAACCGTCAGGCCGTATTCCTTCCCGTTTATGGTGAAGCTCAGCCTGTGGTCGCCAAGGGTCGCGTTCCTGGGTATCTCGATGAACAGGGTGGCGCTGAAGGTTCCCGAAACGGTAAAGCTCCTGAGCCTGTACTGGCCGTCCGTCAGGTACATCGTCCATCCTGCCGGGACCTCAGTTGCCTGGAACTCCACGGCGCCGCTTCCCGTGAAGGTTATTGGAACCGCGAGTTTCTGTCCCGCCTCTGCCTCCAGGCCCAGATACGGAATTGAGACATCGATTGCAGCGGCCTCTATCTGAACGCTTCCCGGAAGGTCCCCAATGGAGAATCCGAGGGTTCCGCTACCGGCAGGCTCAATGTGAAGGCTGACCGTTACCGAACCCTTGGGGTGAAGCGTTATCTCCTCGACCTCGACACCACCGTACAGGAAGCTTGCCCTCCACCCTTCCGGCATCGAGGTGACCCTGAGGGGCAGTCTAAGCTCCGAGTTCGAGGCGCTGGTTATCGTTATCGGCACATCAACGGGCCCGGAGACCCTTATCTTCCCGTAAGGGTAGAACACCGAGTATTCCATGCTGACCGTTTCCGAGGCGGGTTCCGCGGCGTATACTTTTATCTCCTTTCCATCGTACTCCAAGGCTATGAGGTCGACAATGGCACTTCCGTTTACCTCCAGAGTCCTCGCAACACCGTTCACGGAGACGTCTACGGTCCTGTTGCCCGCTGCGATAACGCGGACAACGTTCCCATTGAAAACTGCCTTGGCACCGACTTCGGGTTTTAGGGACGTAACGAACTCTGGCTTCACGGACACGACTATGAAGCCGCCCTGCGCGGTGTAGCTCCCCATGAGTATCCTGAGGCCGTCACGCTCTATTTCGGTTCCAAAGGCGAAGGGCTTCAGTTCCAGTATCCTGCTCCCGTTCCTCAGCATCAGATAGTAACTCCCGTCGGCGGCCTGAACCACCGTTATCGTGTAGTTCCCAACCGCGATCGTCTGCCCCACGGAGATCCTGTCCTCGAACACCGTCACGTAAGGCTGAGCCGCAACGAGTGAGGACAGAAGAACGAAGGAAAGCAGAACCACCAGGAATTTTCTCATTCTCCATCCCTCCCGTAGATAGTCCGGAGGAAAACGTCCTCCAGGCTGGGTTCTTCAACATCGAGCTTCAGGATCGTGAGGCCTTTTTCGGAGAGGTATTTGGAGAGGTCTTCCCTTATGTCGGTCCTGGCAAATATTATGGCCCGATTCGGTCCGACCGGCTCGACCCTCGTTATCTCGGAATGCTCTATCTCCGGCAGCGGCTCCTTGGTCTCAACCTTTATCTCGTAGCCCTCAAGCTCCATGAACTGCCTCTTTATCTCCCCGAGGGTTCCGACGGCCTTCAGCTTCCCTTTCACTATTATACCGACCCTGTCGCTGAGCTCCTCGACCTCGCTGAGCACGTGGGATGAAAAGAAGACGGTTCTGCCCTCGGCCTTTGCCTCCCTGATGAGCCTCTTAACGAGGTGGGCTCCCTCGGGGTCGAGGCCGCTCGTCGGCTCGTCGAGGATGAGCAGTTCGGGGTCGTTTATAAACGTCTGGGCTATCAGAAGTCTCTGCTTCATGCCCTTGGAGAAGGTCTTCGCCTTTCTATAGCGAACCTCCCAGAGGCCGACCATCTTCAGGAGTTCGGTTATTCGCTTCTCCTTCTCAGCGTTCGACATCCTGTAAAAGTTTGCGAAGAACTCCAGGTTTTTCCATGCTGTCAGCTCGCCGTATACCGTTGCGTTCTCCGGGAGGTATCCAAGCCGTTCCTTTATCCGAATCGGCTCCTTTGTCACGTCCATTCCGAGAAGCTCCACCCTACCTTCGTCAGGTATAACCAGATTGAGCATGCTGAGGATGGTGGTGGTTTTACCTGCGCCGTTTGGACCCAGGAAACCGAAGATTTCTCCCTCGTTGACCTCCAGGGTGAGGGAATCAACCGCCCTCAGGGTCCCGTACGATTTTGTGAGGTTCTCGATGAGTATGGCGGGTGACGGCATGCATTACCACCTCTGACGATAGTAAGGAGGGCATAACTTAAAAGGATTACGGGCAGGGTTTTAAAGGGGGAGCGACTTATATAGCTGGGGGAGATTCATGAAGGGGTTCACTCACTTCGATGAAAGGGGCGTTAAGATGGTTGAGGTTGGCCACAAGAGTGAGGTTTTCAGAAGGGCCGTGGCAAAGGGCAGGATAAGGCTCAGGCCGGAAACGATAGAATTGATAAGGTCCGGGAAGACGAAGAAAGGTAACGTTGTAGCCACCGCCCAGATAGCGGGAATCCTGGCCGTCAAGAAGACGCCGGAGCTGGTTCCCCTCTGCCACCCGATACCACTCACAGGCGTTGACATCTCCTTCGAGTTCGGCGAGGACTACATCGAAGCAACCTGCGAAGTTCGCGCCTATTACAAGACGGGAGTTGAGATGGAGGCTTTAACCGGCGTCACAGTTGCACTTCTGACGATATGGGACATGGTGAAGGCCGTTGAGAAGGACGAGAACGGTCAGTATCCCTTCACGAGGATTGAGGACGTTCATGTGGTCGAGAAGGTGAAGGAGACCTACTCTTCACAGTAGCCAATCAGGGCGTATTCCAGTAGTTTCGCTAAATCGTTCAGTATGAAACCAAAGAATAGCAGAAAGAGGCTTCCGCTGGGATTGTCCCTGAAGGCCCGGTTTATTATCCCGAGAAACACAGCCCCCCATATCACAAGAGGAGGCAGTTCTGTGAGAAACCTCTCCCTTAGAGAGGTTCTGGACACGAGGAAGCGCTTTAGCCCGTTCTCATCTCGGGCCATGAACCGCTTTGGGCTCGGCCATTCCTCCTTGGAAACCCATGATGTGTGCCTTGCAAGAAACATTTTTCCATCTTTGAATTTTAACAGATAAACGTACTCCCCGTAGCTTGAGGCCAGGAAGGATTCCACATGAAGCTCCGGATCGATATCAGAGGAGAATTCGACAACATACGCTCCCTTCCTCTTAAAATGAGGTAGGATATCCTTGGGCGTGGATTTTGCGAATTCCAGCACTCTGATACGGTAGGCCGGTCTGAGAATTCTCTTGACTATCATTCACCTCACCCGAGGGCATTGTTTGGAATTTACTCTACGATTTTATAAAATTTGCCGTTCCCGAGCTTCAGGTAACTTTTTTAGTCCTTTGCCCATTTCCTTAGCGATGACGCTCAAGCTGAACCCCGAGGCTAAAGCGATATACCGCGCAATCAGAGAGGAGATAAAGAGGCGGTTAGTCCTCCCTGGGAGTTCGGTCTTTCTAGATAGGTTTGAACCCACCTCCGAGCGGGATGAAATTCTTCGCAGGCGGGATTATTTCCGGGAAAACCTCCCTAAAATCCGGGCCGAGCTGAGGGAGCAGGTAGCCAAAGTCAAACCGATAAAGTTCCGCCGCGATTACCTTCACGACAGAATCCTCATAGTTGACGAAAGTGAACTCGAAAGGGCCCAGAGCCTGGGACTCTGTGAGGTCTCGACGGGTTTAGAGGAGGCGGAGGGCTATCAGCTGGTGCTCAGCACCGTTGGCTACGGGATTGACGTCGAGCTAACGCCGTCCCAGATAGCACCGGAGCTCTACATCATGCCCCTATGGGAGAATAAGGGAACCCTTGAGGCCCTGGCCAAAATCGGCGAGCTAACCGGCGAGGGCAGCGTCGCCTCAGAAATCCTCCGTGAGCTGAACGAGCTTGGGGAGGTCATGGGAAAGCGGAAGCTCCTCGACGGCCTTGAGGAACTAATAGCCGAGAAAGAGCGCGAGCTTAACGAGGAAATAGCAGAGAAACTTGAGAAGTTCAGCCTGACGCTGAGCGGGAAGGAATTGCTCGACTTCCTCGGAGAGCTCAAGGCCGGGAACTACGAGGCCATATTCAGACACTTTGGAGAGGTTGAGGGTGAAATTATTGACTTAATCAACGAAACCGAAAAGGAGCTGAGCGAGAAGCTTGGCATAACCGTTGAGCTCTTTTCCCGGGAGGAGCTGTATCCGGTGACCGTGCCCCCGGAGAGGGTGGAGATGCTCCGCGAGGAGCTCGATAGGGAGCTTAGGGTCGAGCTTTACCTAAAGAGCAGGGAAGTGCTTGAGAGGATAATGCCCCTTCTCCCCAAGCTCCGGGAAGAACTCGGCAGGGTTTATGAGCTTGACTTCCTGCTGGCGGTGAAAGACTTCACCGAGGGCTTTTCCTTTCCGGAGCTCTGGGAGGGTGGAATGGCGTTCGTCAGCGGGAGGCACCTCTTCATAGAAAACCCCCAGCCGGTCAGCTATGCTGTCGGGAAAACGCCTGATGAGTTCTCAGTCCAGGGAGCTGGAGATATAGGCGGCGAGAAAGTGGTTATCCTCACCGGTGCCAACAGCGGCGGAAAGACGAGCCTTCTGGAGCTGATGACCCAGATAATGATCCTCTTCCATATGGGTCTTCCCGTGCCGGCCGAGAAGGCCTGGGTTGAGCCCCTCGATGAGTTGTTCTTCTTCCGGAGGAAGAGGAGTGTCTATGGAGCCGGGGCCTTTGAAACGGCCCTGCGCTCATTCGTCCGTGCGTTGAAGGGTTCGGGCAGAAAGCTCATCCTCATAGACGAGTTCGAGGCCATAACAGAGCCGGGCGCGGCGGTGAAGATAATCGGTGAGCTCCTCAAAATTGCCCACGAGAGGGGCTTTTACGTTGTCATAGTCTCCCACCTGGGAGAGGATTTGAAGAAAGAACTTCCCTTTGCCAGAGTCGATGGAATAGAGGCCAAAGGCCTTGATGAGAACCTCAACCTCATCGTTGATCGGCAGCCGGTCTTCGGAAAGCTCGGTCGGAGTACTCCAGAGCTCATCGTTGAAAGACTTGCACGAAAGAAGCGCGGGAAGGAGAGGGAGATATTCGAGAGGGTTCTGAGGGCGTTCGGGCAGGAGTGAGTTCTGCACTCGTCCCTGAGCGGTGACGGAATGCATGCATATCGTCCTCACGTGGGGACAATGTTTATAAAGGGGTCATCTGCCGTTGATGTCCTTCACTCCGGAGCGGACCTGTCCCGTAGGGTCGTGCTGAAGGAATTGCCGCCGGCATCGTTTAGGGAGTGGCTGAACATTCGAAAGGGTATGGATATCCCCGTCCACTCAATGGAAGAAGTGATTTCCAGACCGTTTGACATGACAGAGATGTACATGGAACTTCACGCCCTCTGGACGGAGTACATGGAGCGGGGTGGTGCCCTCTACCCGGAGAGCGGGTTCTACGATGCCCTCGAAAACTCCATCAGAAAGGTTATACTCGAGGACCTATCCGCGCTGAGGGAAATCAGCGTGAAGTACGAGACAGATGCATACCGCCTGCTCTATCTCGTGGCTAAATCTGCTCCCTTTGAGGTGAATTATTCCTCAATAGCCAAGGAGCTGGGCGTCTCAAAGAACATGGCCATAAGGCTCGTTGAGGACCTCTCCAAGGCAGGTTTGCTATACACCCTCCAGCCCTGCGGTAGCGTAAGAAAGGAGCCAAAGATCTACCTTACAGTTCCACTCAGAATGTTCTTTGCCAAAAAGGGCTTCAGCATTCACCTGGGTGCCTTGAGGGAGGAGTTCTTCGTGAACCACGTGAGGTGGATCTCCCAGCCGTGCTACCTAAAGGGAAAGCGGGGTGAAAAAACCGCGGACTTTAAAGTTGGAGACTGGATAATAGAAGTTGGTGGTGAGAAGAAGAGGAGATATCAGAGGCCGGATTATATAGCCGTGGACGGACTGCTGACCGGAAACGGCAGGATTCCGCTCTTCCTTTTTGGCTTGATATATTGAACTTACCCCACCCAGCTCCGCTCCCTGTACCTACCACGGCTTTCTATCTCCTCGATTTTTACCTCTATTTCTCTCCTAGCCTCCTCGCCGCGAACCTCGGCGTAGCCCTCCAGAACCGCCTCAAACCCCTCCTCGAACCAGGTGTAGTGCGTGCTCTCCATGGCCCGCTTTAGGAGATGCAGATCGACGCCCTGGGCCTCCAGGGTGGGGTCAAAGTCCGCCAAACCGAAGTCTATCATGTAAACCTTTCCCTCCCAGAGTATCATATTACTTGTTGTCAAATCGCCGTGCACTATTCCAGCCTCGTGAAGTTTTCCAACCTGCCTGCCTATCTCGCGGCAGAGGGAAAGCCTTTCCTCCATTGGAATCTCCTCGAGGTGCTCCTTCAGTCTCTTTCCGTCGATGAACTCCATTGCGATTACCATGTCCCTCAGATTGACCTCGTAAACGTGAGGACAGTTCACGCCGAACTCTTTGGCACGGTGGAGAACCCTGGCTTCTCTCACCGTCCTCTCCTTCCTCAGCTTCTCATCTATCTCCCTTATGCGGTAGCGCTTCGGGATTCGGTGCTTTATCACGACTTTCTCTCCGGGGAGGAGGTTTACTCCGAAGAACTCCTCAAACTCGGCCAGGTATATCTTTGCCTCGGCTCCCTGCTTTATCAGCTCCATGGAATCACCCCTGGCTAGGCGCGAAATCCTTAATCAACCTTAAGTAGTCCTTTATTGCAACCCTTATCTCAACGACGTTCTCCATTTTGATGACCAAAATCCCTGTGTCATCCCGTACAACTAAAACAGCCTTATCAACGTTTCCCTCGCTTATAATTCTGCGCGCGTATTGAAGCTTTTCGGCATTGGAGTATAACATATCATCCAGAATGGAGGCGACGTTGTCAACGTCCACACTCATGACGCCGTATTTCTCTATGACGTCAAGAATCCTCAGGGCTTTCTCTGGGGTCAACGGGTATATCATGGGTTCCATCACTCCCACCAGCGGTGCCTTGGTTCTAAAGGTTTTAGCCCTTTCCCCCAGTTACAATCTTTGTTTCTGTCATTTATTCAAAGATCTTCACATTTCTTGAAATTTTTGACCCAAAAATTTATATGCAACGCTGACGAAGCGTTTCTGCAAAAAGCAATTTAGTAGGAGGAATGTCAAATGGCACAGCTCAGCGGACAGCCGGTTGTTATTCTGCCTGAGGGAACCCAGAGGTACGTTGGTAGGGACGCCCAGAGGCTCAACATTCTGGCTGCTAGGATTATAGCCGAGACGGTCAGGACGACCCTCGGCCCGAAGGGAATGGATAAAATGCTCGTCGACAGCCTTGGCGACGTCGTTGTCACCAACGATGGAGCCACTATTCTCGACAGGATAGACCTTCAGCACCCCGCTGCCAAGATGATGGTTGAGGTTGCGAAGACCCAGGACAAGGAGGCTGGCGATGGAACCACTACCGCCGTCGTCATTGCTGGCGAGCTTCTCAGGAAGGCTGAGGAGCTCCTCGACCAGAACATACACCCCAGCATCATCGTCAAGGGCTACACCATGGCGGCCGAGAAGGCCCAGGAAATACTCCAGGAGATCGCCATAGAGGTCACCCCGGACGACGAGGAGACCCTCATGAAGATAGCCATGACGTCCATAACTGGCAAGAACGCCGAGAGCCACAAGGAGCTCTTCGCCAAGCTCGCCGTTGATGCCGTCAGGCAGGTCGCCGAGAAGAAGGACGGCAGGTACACCGTCGACATCGACAACATCAAGATCGAGAAGAAGGCCGGTGAGAGCGTCGAGGAGAGCGAGCTGATAAGGGGCGTCGTTATCGACAAGGAGCGCGTCCACCCGAGGATGCCCACCAAGATCGAGGGTGCCAAGATCGCCCTCATAAACGAGGCATTGGAGGTCAAAAAGACCGAGACCGATGCGAAGATAAACATCACCAGTCCTGACCAGCTCATGAGCTTCCTTGAGCAGGAAGAGCAGATGATAAAGGAAATGGTGGACAAGATAGCCGCCACCGGTGCGAACGTCCTCTTTGTCCAGAAGGGCATTGACGACCTCGCCCAGCACTACCTGGCCAAGTACGGCATTCTCGCCGTTAGGAGGGTCAAGAAGAGCGACATGGAGAAGCTCGCGAAAGCTACTGGAGCTAAGGTCGTCACCAACGTCAAGGATCTCACCAGTGAAGACCTCGGCCACGCCGACATCGTCGAGGAGCGCAAGATCGCCGGCGAGAGCATGATCTTCGTTGAGGGCTGCAAGAACCCGAAGGCCGTAACCATACTCATCCGCGGTGGAACCGAGCACGTTATAGATGAGGTTGAGCGCGCTCTGGAAGACGCCATCAAGGTCGTCAAGGACGTCATGGAGGACGGCTACGTTCTCCCGGCCGGTGGTGCCGGCGAGATAGAGCTCAGCATCAAGCTCGACGAGTACGCCAAGCAGGTCGGCGGCAAGGAGGCCCTCGCTATAGAGAACTTCGCCGAGGCCCTTAAGATAATCCCGAAGACCCTGGCAGAGAACGCAGGTCTCGACACCGTTGAGATGCTCGTCAAGGTCATCAGCGAGCACAAGAACAGGGGCAGGGCCATAGGCATCGATGTCTTCGCCGGCGAGCCGGCCGACATGCTCGCCAAGGGCATCATCGAGCCGTTGAGGGTTAAGAAGCAGGCCATCAAGAGCGCCAGCGAGGCCGCGATAATGATACTTCGCATTGACGACGTCATCGCGGCAAAGATAAGCAAGCCCGAGCAGAGCGGTGGCGGAATGCCCGGCGGTATGGGCGGTATGGGCGGCATGGACATGGGCATGTGATGCCCTTTCACTTCCCTTTTCTGTCCAGAATAGCTTATAAATTGGCTCTCACGCATTCCAGACGGTGATGGCATGTACACCGTGAAGAAGAGCAGGGCCGGCTACATCTTCGACCTTCCGCGCGGGAGGATAGCCTTTCTCTTCAAAGATGGCGGAACCTACATCATGTACCACGACGAGAGGGTTCTCTGCTATTCCCTTGAGCCCCTGCCCGTAACCATCGAGGAAGTTGAGAACTTCGAGAGAACGAGCGAGCTTCCGGCGCTTATCAGAGAGATAAAGTCCGGCCGCTTTCCGGAGTCCTGCGTCGTTAAGGAGCTCCCGCCCGTAGATGAGGACCTCATGCCCTTCAACCCAGACAGGAAGTGCGTCGTGGCCTTCACCGGCTTCCAGGATACCGTCATAGACTACATGGAGTGCGGTGGCGAGACCTTTGCGGTGGCAAGGCTTGTAGATGATCCCTCAGAGGCCTGCAGGTTTGTTGGGAAAGGCAACTACAAAATCGCGGCCGTTAACCTGAGAAAAGGTAAAAACTGCCTTGGCAGGGAGGAGTTCTTGTCTAGGCTGAGGGAATGCACCGAAAGCTTTTAGTACCAATCGGTTATTTTAACTTCTCGGGGGGTGAAAAGATGGGACTGCTGATGTGGCTCAGAACCGGCTTGCTCATGGCCATACTGACGGGATTGCTAATGGCCATCGGCTACGTCTTCGGCGGGCCGAACGTGGCCTTCCTGATGTTCCTGTTCTCGCTGGCCTTCAACTTCATAACCTACTGGTACAGCGATAGAATCGTCCTGAGCTGGTATCGTGCGAGGATCGTGGATGAGTTTGAGGCCCCTGCGCTCTACGCGATAGTCAGAAAGCTTGCCGAGAACGCCGGCCTTCCGATGCCGAGGGTGGCCATAATCCCCAGCGAGACGCCGAATGCCTTTGCCACCGGCAGGGATCCGAAGCACGCCGTCGTGGCAGTCACGACCGGACTTCTCAGGATTCTCGACAGGGATGAACTTGAAGGTGTCATAGGCCATGAGCTGACCCACGTAAAGAACAGGGACATCCTCATAGGGACGATAGCGGCCGCGATGGCCGGGGCCATAATCCAGCTCGCCTACTGGGCAAGGTGGATAGCCATCTTCGGCGGCTTCGGCAGGGACGATGATGATGGAGGAAATATAATCGCGGCAATACTTGTGGCAGTTCTGGCCCCAATAGCGGCGATGCTGATTCAGGCAGCTATAAGCCGCTCCAGGGAGTTCCTGGCGGATGAGGGTGGAGCAAAGATAAGCGGCAAGCCCCATGCCCTGGCGAGCGCCCTGATGAAAATTGAAGGGGCGGTTCGCTACAGACCAATGAGGGAAGGGAACCCGGCAACGGCCCACATGTTCATCGTCAACCCGTTCAGGGGCGCCAGCATAGCGAACCTGTTCTCGACTCATCCTCCCACCGAAGCGAGGATCGAGAGGCTCAGGAAAATCGCCGAGGAGATGGGCATATACTTCTGAGGTTCTTTTCTGTTTCTATCTTGCCTTTGCAGATAGGTGGATATTGCGGAGTTTTGGAATCCCATAATTATCTAATTCTGTAATTAAATCATCGACAGGCATTTAAGCGTTCGGGCGGACTCTTAAGCGGTGACAACCATGAAGGCCGTTAAAGCCACCATTCTCTACGACGGTCTGGGGAACGTTCTCAGGGATGTGTACGTCGTCTTCGATAGGAACATAGTTGATGTAACGAAGGAAAAGCCGAAGGAAGCCGAAGTTATAGCCGAGGGCGTTGTTACACCCGCGTTCATAGACGGCCACAGCCACATAGGAATGGAGCGCTACGGAGAGCCCTACCAGGAGGGCGAAGCCAACGAGCAGATGGACGCGGTTCTTCCACTCGTCGATGCCCTCTACTCAATTTACATGGACGACAAGGCCTTCAAGCACTCCATCGAGTTCGGTGTTCTCTACTCGTCAGTTCTGCCGGGAAGCGGAAACATAATCGGCGGAAAGGCGGTCTTCATAAGGAACTACGGACGCGACATCGAGGATGCCTTTATCCAGTACGCGGGCGTCAAAGCGGCTTTCGGCTACAACCCGCGTTCCACCAAGGAGTGGAAGGGGACGAGGCCAAGCACGAGGATGGGTGCAATAGGGATACTCCTCAGCTGGCTCATAAAGACCAGGAACACCATAGCGCTCCTTGAGAAGGGCAAGAAGGAACCCGAAGAGGTCGAGCCTACGGTTGAGGCCCTCATACCAGTCCTCAAGGGCGAAGTCCCGCTCCGCGTCCACGTCCACAAGGAGGACGACATCGCGGCGCTCCTCATGATAAAGAGGAAGTTCGGACTGCGGATTACAATCGAGCATGCCGGCGACGTCCACAGCAGGGGGACCTTCGAGAAGATTAAGGCAGAAGGAGTTCCGATAATCTACGGCCCCTTCGACAGCCTCCCCTACAAGGTCGAACTCAAGCACGAGGACTGGAAGAACGCCCGCTACCTGCTCGAGGTAAAACCCCTCTTCGGCCTCATGAGCGACCACCCTGTCACGCTTCAGGCCAACCTCTACCTCCAGCTCAGGCACTTCATAAGGCTCGGCATGAGCAAGGCGGAAGCGATAAAGATAATCACCCACAACAACGCGAAAATACTCGGCGTTGATGACAGGCTTGGAAGCATAGAGAAGGGCAAGTGGGCCTCGCTCGTCGTCTGGAACGGCGACCCCTTCAGCCTTGAGAACTACCCGACGCACGTCTTCGCGGAGGGCGAGCTGATTCACGAGGCGGAGCTTTAGTCTTCCAGCTTTTCATACTTTTCCACGAGCTTTATAACAATCTCGTATAGCTCATCAATTCTGCTGAGGCCCTCCCTCACAGCATCGAGGTTAAGTCTGTCGTACTTGTGAACAATGGCATTTCTAAGTCCGTTGTACGCCCTCAAAAGTCCTGCTTCACCTTCGGATATAACTTTTGCCTTTCTAAGTCGCTCGATGTTTGTATAATCATCTTCAACGGTCATGCCCAAGTCCTTAACAAGCATTGCAACGATGTCCATTGCGATATCCACACAGAGCTGAAGGGAATAAAAGAGGGCCCTCTGGGTAACATCGTCCTTCATTTCATGGCTCTTTATGAACTCGTATTCCTCCTCAAACCTCTCAAGCTTCTCTAAGTACCTCTGCCTTCTCACGGGCACGCCTCCTGAGTCTTATCTTCTCCCTCACGCTCTCAAACCGGTTCTCCTTTATTCTGTGCTCCATGTCCTTCCACAGCTTTCGGAAGCGGTAGAAGTACTCCGACAGTTCAATCTCGTCGCCGTAAATTACTTTGTGGTTCCTGATAACCTCGATCTGGAGGTAGAGCGGAAGCTCCTCGAAGACTTTGATATCGTACTTTCCACCGAGTTTTTGGAGGACTTCCCCATATACGCCGGGTTTTGGCTTAACGAGGCATACATCGATGTCGCTTCTGCTTGTAGCATCGCCCTTAGCGTGGGACCCGTATAGGAGAATTCCCATGCACGAGTCTTTAAACTCCTGGAAGTCCCTGCGGAGCACTGCCATGAGTTTCATTGAACCACCGTATAAACTGAGACAAAGAAGAAGATAAGCCTTTCGTCAGCTCACCCTGAACTCAAATCCCCGCACAAAGGTGTATGCTTCCATCAGCTCTGGCCGCTCCTTGAGGAACCTGAGAATGTACTGGCCGCAGTTCGAGCCGATGAGGTTCTCCCTCGTGTCGCCGACCGATATGATGACGTCGTAGCCGAGCCTCCTTAAATCGTCCACGAACTTCCGGTGCTTCATCGGAAGGCCGGTCTCAAGGTCAACGTCGTTGGTGAGTCTGTTCTTTAGGGCACTCACCGTCGGGTTGAGCGGCGTTATCTTGATGAGGAAGTATTCCTTCGGGAAGTACTCAGCTATGACGCTTGCATCGGCCTCGTTCTCCCTCGCGAGGGCGAAGTTGAGCGTAATCTTCTTGCCGCCATCGTCGTAGAAAGCTTTGCCGTACTCCGCGATTTTCTCGAAGTCCCACTTCCTGACCGGGATTATCTCGTCCCTCTGCTCGGGATTGGTCGAGTGTATCGAGAACTGGAGCTGGAAGTTGGTCGGAAACATCTCCTTCTTGAGCTCCAGCAGGGCATCGAAGAACTTATCGGTTCCTATCGGGGCTATCGTCGAGAGCGATGGGTGGAAGTTCTCGTAGCGCTCACCCAAAAGCCGCATCGCCTCTATCACCGCCATGTTGAAGCTCGGCTCGCCCATTCTCGCGAACTGCACCTTGAACTTTTTGGTTTTTGGCTTCCCGTTCCAGCGCCTAGCTATCGGGTACTCTATCTGCTCCATCAGCTCATCGAGGTCCAACCTTCCCTTGTAGAAGAAGCCCGCGTCGCACATCTTACAGCCGACGGGACAGCCGTTGAGCGATGAGACGATGAGCACCCACTTCTCGGCCGGGTTGTAGGTGGGAATTGATTCAACGAACTCGACGATGTTCCCCTTGGAGGTCTTTCCTATATAAACCACCGCAACGTTGGGGTCGCCAACCTCACTCAGTATCTCCATACCGCTCCCTCCTCCATATCGTCATTGCCGTTTTGATTCCATCGGCTATGGCCAGGGCCGTTTGCCTGTAGATTCCGTTCTTAACGTCCCCGACCAGGAAAAGGTTATCGTCCTCGATGTTCTGAACCAGCTCGATGTTTGGGACCCTCCCAATGGCCCCGAGCACTAACTCTACCTCAAAGTCGCCAGCGCTGGTCCTGGCTAAAAGCTTTCCCTTCCCGTTTATGGGTCTTACTTCCCTAACCTGTCCCATCAGCGTCCTGATGTTTGAGCGCTTTTTCACAAGCCCCTGGAGATAGGGCAGGGCCTTCGGCTTGCTCCTCATTAGGATTATTACCTCGTCGCTGGTCTCGCTCACTGTTAAAGCGTAGTCAAAGGCCACATCGCCGCCGCCGATTATGAGAACCCTTCCGTAGTGCCGCCTCGGGACTTCAGAGACGTGGTAGGCTATCCCCTCGAAGGGGAGCTTCTTCGGCCTCGTACCCGTCGCAACCACGAGGTACTTGAAGCGGTAAGTTCCTCCCTCCGTTTCGACTTCAAACATCTCGCCGGTCTTTCTCACGGCCTTGACTTCCTGGTAGAGGATTTTCAGGTCGTACTTTCTCACGTACTCCTCAAGAATTTTGACGACCTTCTCGCCCTTGATCCCGTCTGGAAAGAACATGGTGTTCTCTACGGAGTAGGCGTTCCTTATGAGTCCACCTATCCGGTCGCGCTCGAAAATTACACTCTCAATGCCGTAGCGCGCCAGCTGGACGGCCGTCGCTATGCCCCCTATTCCAGCCCCGATTATTCCGACGAGAGCCATTCCAGCACCTCCTTTAACAGGGGCGTAACCGCGAAGCCGTGGGAGAGGTTTCTGAGCGTCGCCTCGTGGAAGAGCCTGTTCTGGGTTAGCGTCCCATCGACTGGAAAAATCACGTTGAAGCCCCTCACGAAGGCCTCTCTGGCAGTGGTTTCACAGCAGAGGTGAGTCATGACGCCGGTTATGACTACCGTCTCAACTCCAAGCCCCCTCAGCAGGCCCTCAAGGTTAGTGCCGTGAAAGGCGTCGTAGGTCTTCTTCTCAATGACGGTTCCGGCGAAGGGCTTGAACTCTTCGAGAAGTTCGTTCAACGGGTCGTTCTTTGGCATATCGCCGCCCCACCAGAGGGTCATTATGTCGTTCCGGTGGAAGTGGCGGGTGAAGATTATCGGGACTCCGAGCTTCTCCGTCTCTCTGTAAAACTCCACCAGCCTCGGTACGAAGCGCGGCGCGGAAGGTAGAAACGCCCTGCTCTCGGGCTTGAGGAAATATGCCTGAAGGTCTATCGCCAGAACCGCCACCTTCCGGAACGGTTTGACCTTCTCCCACTTCCTCGGTTTGAAATACCCCTCCCGCATCTTGGCTATGAATTCTCCGGTGAGGTAGTCCTCCTTCATGGGTGTGGGAAGGGAGGGAGGCCTTAAATGTCTATCCCCCTCGTCATCGCGCCGTCTATGACAACGGTCGAGCCGAGCATGTACTCCGCTTCCTCGCTCAGGAGGAAAGCCACGAGCGAGCCGAGCTCGTCCCATCTGCCAGTCCTGTGGAGGGGCGTTCTGGCCAGAACCTCCCGCTCCCAGGTTTCCTCAAAGGTCTCACCCCTAGACTCGGCAACGGCCTTGAGGTTCTCCCTCGCTCCAGGTGTATCGAAGCTACCGAGCAGGACGGAGTATGCCCTAATGCCTCTCTTCCCGTACGTCCGAGAAACGCTTTTCGCCAGCTGAACCAGCCCCGCCCGCGTTACATCGGCTAAGACCAGCGGGGGCATGGGCTCTTTAATCGAGACTGAGTTGAGGTAAACGAGAATGCCCTTCCTTTTTCTCTCGAGCCATGCCTGAACGAGAAGCGTTGTCAGGTAGCCCGGGGCGACCGTGTGGAGGGCAGAGGCCTCGATCCAGTCGATATAGCTTGCCTCGTGGAGGAGGCACGGCTCGCAGCGGACGTTTCCAGCGTTCCAAATGAGGGCATCAATTTCTCCAAGAAGTTCCCAGCTTTTTTTGACGAGGTTCTCAAGGTCGTTCTGGTCAAAGAGGTTTGTCCTGACGGAATAAACCTCACCGTAGCTTGAAAGCTCATCCAGGGCCTTCTTCAGGTTCTCCTCGTTCTGGGAGCTTATTACTACGCGCGCGTTCCTTTTCAACAGCTCCTTTGCAACGTTGAAGCCTATGCCTCGCGATGATGCCGTGACTATGACCCCGAGGCCGTTTAGATCTATCTTCACCGGCATGTGGGAAAGTTGGGGCTGGAGAATAAAACGCTTTCCCAAAACTTTATACGTCCACCCTCGAAGTGCCAACCATGACCGAGCCGAAGGACATCGTGCTAAAGGAGAGCGAAGAAGTTGAGGGGCTTCCTATTGAGGGCCCCTGGCTGGACGAGGTTTCGAGCCTTGAGGAGGTTTTGGATTATTACGAGCGCATAGGCTTTCAGGCGACCCATCTCGGAAAGGCGATAGAGATATGGCGCAAGGTCGAGGAGAAGCGCGCTAAGGGGGAAGAGGTGAGAGTTTTTCTCGGCTACACTTCCAACATAATCTCTTCCGGCTTAAGGGAGCTGGTCGCGTGGCTCGTCAAGGAAGGTAAAGTGGACGTCATTGTAACTACCGCCGGCGGGATCGAGGAGGACTTCATAAAGGCCCTGAAGCCGTTCATCATCGGCGACTGGCATGTGAACGACGTCCTGATGCGCGAGAAGGGCATCAACAGGATAGGCAACATCTTCGTGCCCAACGACCGCTACATCGAGTTCGAGAAGTACATGATTCCCTTCTTCGAGCGGGTTCTTGAGATGGAGCGCGAGAGGGGCAAGCCCCTGACGGCGAGCGAGTTTATCCACGAGATGGGTCGCTACATGGACGAGAAGCTGGGGAAGGAGAAGGAGAAGAGCGTAATCTACTGGGCCTACAGGCGGAACGTCCCAATTTTCTGTCCGGCCATAACCGACGGCTCGATAGGGGACATGCTATACTTCTTCAAGGAGGAGCGCGGTGACAGGGAGCTGATCATTGATATCGCCAACGACATCGTCAAGCTCAACAACCTCGCGGTCACAGCGAAGGAGACCGCCTCGATAATTCTTGGAGGTTCTCTACCCAAGCACGCGATAATCAACGCCAACCTCTTCAGGGGTGGAACGGACTACGCGATTTACATCACCACTGCCATCCCCTGGGACGGCTCTCTGAGCGGTGCTCCACCGAGCGAAGGTGTCAGCTGGGGCAAGATAAGGGCTAAGGCCGACTACGTTGAAATCTGGGCAGATGCAACGCTCGTCTTCCCGCTGCTGGTGTGGAAGGTGATGAGGGGATAGGGTTATATCTAATGAACCCCAAACTAAGAGCGGTGGGAGCATGGAAGAGGTAACCCTTCGCGTGAAACTACCCGGTAAGGTTAGTGAGGAGACCAAACGGACCATTGAAAGAGAGCTTGAGCTTGAAGCCCTTCGAATCTACCTTGAATTAAAATCAAAGAAAAAACGTAAGAAACTTCCCGTTGAGAGCTACATGGGAATACTCGGAAAGGCTTCCGTTGAGGAGCTTGACACCTACGCTCTATCTAAAGGGCTTTGAGGACATACATTGACGCCAACATCATCTACAACTTTCTTTTCACGACGTCCTTAACTCCAAGAGCGAGGGACATACTAACTTCAGAAGACGAGCTGGTTATTTCTCCGATTTCAATCAACGAAGCAGTTTACGTCTCTTTTAGGAAGCTCGCCAAAGAGAAACACGGAATTTCTAACATCTACGATGTAAAGCGATTCGTCAAGACTACAGATGGTTTAAAACTGATTGAAACGGCGTTTTCCATGGTCTTAGGTCTCATCGGGGATGCTGGGATTGATATCCTCCCCGATGAAGATAGAGCCGAAATAATAAAAGAGGTTGCCGCCATGTACGGCCTCCTGCCAAGCGATGCAACGATCCTCGCGACCTGCATGAAGCACGGCATTCCACGGATAGCGACCTTTGATTCTGACTTTGAGGGCATTAACGCGATTGAAGTCATTAGATAGATTGTATCCTCACTGCAAACTCTTTTTAAATCCCTTTGCAGGGTGAATGCAAATCAATCAATGATAATCACCGTTATGATAATTGTGATTACCAATTATTTCACTTCACAAAAGTCCCAAAATCCTCTCCTCACCACCAGAAAGCACCAGCGGCCTCGACAGGTGCTTTCTGGCATCCGGAGGGACTTCATAAATCTTCCTCTCCAGCTCGCGCGGAACTTCGACCGGAATGAGCTTCTTCGGCATTCTATAACCGCAACGCTTGCACTTCAAATAGTTGCCCTTGCTCTTCATCGTCCCTCCACAGCGCGGGCACCTGGGCTTTCGGTACTCGATTCTGGGGACGAGCGTCACCGGATAGAACTTTTCGAGGTTGAGCGTCAGAACGCCCTCGTGCTCCTTAACGCCACCGGCCGCGATGATTTCATCGCCCGGCAAAAGCTTCCTCACGTAATTGCGGAACTTCTTCGTCGGCTCAAAGGCCGCTACTCTGATTTTTCCCGTCTCGTCCTCCAGCTCGAAGAAGACGTGCCGGCCTTTCTCCCAGTAAGGGCTCGCAACCCTGCCCCTAACTACCGCGCTGTCGTAGAGCTTCAGTTCGCCGATTTTCTTTGGGGTAAGGTGGTCGTCGGTGTTCTGGTTGGTCTTGTAGAGCTGGTAAAAGGCGACAGGCTCCCCAAAGCGAACCCGCTCGAAGGTCTGTAGGACTTTTCCTCTGTCAATCCCGCGGATTCCAACGAGAACGGGGTCTTTGCCGTGCGGTGTTATGAGGACGCTCCTCTTGTAGGGGTCAACGTTGTCATAGGTGAAAGGGAAACTCCAGCGGTCTGCCATAAAAACGCTCTCCTCCTCCACTCTCCTCGGAGTTCCCCAGTTCTCGGGCTCGCGATAAGCCAGCAACTCGTAGGTGAAGCGCTCAAGAGGGTAGCCGAGGGAAGCGAGCGCGCCGATTATCCCTCTGCCGAGCTTGAACTTGAAGTACTCTGCCCCAACTTTTCTCGCGACCCTTTCGGCATCTTCGATCTTAACGTGCTCCCTCAGAGCTTTAAGCGAAAACTCGCGGAGCTCCCCGGGAATTTCACCTTCAAAAAAGACAACTCCCGGGTTGGTGTTCTCGTGGGTGAAGTCAGAAAGCTGGTTTACGTAAAAAAGGACGGTATCTTTGATTTCTGGGATCAAATCCTCCTCGACCTCGAAGGTCATCGCGACCGCTCCGTTTCCCCTCGTTTTGTAGGGGATGTTCGGGTTGAGTCTGATAAGCCTCGGCAGGTCGATGGGCTCCGCTAGACTGGAAAGCTCCCTGTAAAGGAGGGCACCGAGGTACGTGGTGCACATGCCGTTGGGTGAATCGGTGTCGTCGATTCCGATGTGAAGCCTCATCGTTGAGAGAAAAGGGAGGGGGTTTAAAAATCAACCGGAGCCCCCTCAAGTGGCCCGCTATTCCCTAAACCTCTCGTACATCAGCACATCAACGAAGCCCTCCCCCGGCACGTACTGATGCTTCCTCCAGCGGCCTGCCAGCCTGAAGCCGTTCTTCTCCAGCACCCGGATGGAGGGGATGTTGGTTTCGAAGACGTAGGCATAGACCTTTCGCAGGTTGAGCCAGTCAAAGGCATATTCAAGGGCGAGCTTTACGGCCTCGCTGGCATATCCGTGCCCCCAGTACTCCTTGGCCAGGAAGTAACCGAGCTCTGCCCTACCGTTGTGGTAGTCTATCCTGTGAAGGCCTATAAGGCCAACGAGGGAGCGCGAGGAGTTTTCTATGATTGCAAAAACTTTTTCGTGCTTCTTCTCCCGTCTCAGAGCCTCGTACCACTCCAGCTCGTCCTCGTAGAAGAATATCTCCTCCGAGAATGAGAGGTAGCGCCTGACGTCGCGGTCGTTGTACCAAACCCAAGCGTGCTTCAAGTCCTCTCGGAGGAGCACGCCAAGGGAGACCAGATTACCCTTAACGATTATCGGCCTCATGCGAACACCTTAACTTTATTAAGCCCTTTGCGTATTTAAAAATGATGGACAGGGAAAGGCTCATAAGAACCGTCGAGGCAATACTCAGGGGCACGGGATACAAAACGGCACGGATGGACTTCAAGGGCTCGTGCTTCGACATAGTGGCGAGCAGGTTACTCCTCCTGCTCTTCGTCAAGGTGGCCACAAACATAGATACCGTCACCGAGGAGCAGGCCGAAGACTTAAAGAGACTCTCCAAGTTTTTCAAGGCCTCGCCACTGATAGTGGGGCTGAAGACGAAGAACGCTGAGCTGGAAGAGGGTGTAGTTTACGAGAGGTTTGGAATATACGCGCTCAGGCCCGAGACCCTGTACGACGTCCTCGTCGAGAACGAGTTGCCGGCGATATTCGCCGAGCGTGGTGGCTTCTACGTAAGGATAAACGGCGGGCTTCTTAAAAGGCTGAGGGAGAAGTACGGCTATTCCGTGAACGAGCTGGCGCAACTCTTGGGAGTCTCACGCAAGAGCCTGATAAACTACGAGCGCGGTGAGCAAGCGGTGTCGCTTGAGGTTGCGATAAGGCTTGAGGAACTGTTCGACGAGCCCCTTGCGGAGCCGATTGACATACTCCATTCAACGGTCGAGGCCAACCTCAACGTGACTCCGGAGAGCCCCCTTGAAAGGGAGATTTTTGAACGTCTCAAGGGACTGGGCCTTGGAGTCGTGAAGGTCAAAAAGGCGCCCTTCAACGCGGTGTCCAAGGAGGATGAATTCAACATCCTCACAGGGATAGACGAGACGAAGACTCGTTCAACGGTGAAACGGGCCGAGATGGTGACGGAGGTCAGCAAGATAATCAACAGCGACGGCGTTTTCATCCTGGAAAAGACCAGAACCGAGGTTGTCGGTGAGGTCCCGTTGATACCGAAGGAAAGTCTTGAGGAAGTCAGAGACGCCGACGAACTCATAGAGATGATAGAGGAGCTCAAGAAGGAGATAAAGAAGGAACTCTTCAGCTGAAGATAACTTTTCTCCAGACTTCCCTTACCTTCGGGACGTACTCCTTTGGCGCAGCTATGAGGACTGCCCAGCGCGGCGTCTGGCGTCTCTTAAGGGCGTTGGCAAGTGGGGTAACCTTGGTAAGTGGCTGAAGCTCCCCGTTGCCCAGGAGGACGTTTATTTCAGTCGCCTTGAGCCTCGGTTCGCTGAGCATGAGGTCTGCTATGCTGAACTCAAGGATGACCTCGCCCTCCCTCGCGCCGACCATCTCCGCGAGGGTTCTTTCTATCTCCTGCCTCCGCCTCACGTTTCTGTATGCCGTTAGGAGTTCCCTCTTCTCCTCGCCCGTCAGCTCGTCCGCACTCGCAAGAACCGCGGCCTTGTAAAGCTCGCGGTACTTTATGCGCCTCACCATCTCGGCCGGAAAACCCTCGAGGTCCTCCAGCTCGACCAGGACTCTGCAGTCGGTCATTCTCCAAAAGTCCCAGAGGTAACCCTCCTCTAGGGCAAACTCTAGGGCTCTGGTCAGCATCCCCTCAGCTATCTTGACCGTGTGATGGAAATAGACGCGCGAGTACATCAGCGAGCGGGCCACCATCATGCCCTCGACGGCCTCTATACCCTTCTCGTCAACGACTAGCTCCCCACCGTGGATTTTAAGAACCTTCAGCAACCTCTCAAGGTCTATTATACCGTGGGCGACGCCGGTGTAGTGGGCGTCCCTCACAAGGTAGTCGAGCTGGTCAACATCAACATCGCCGTGCAGCATGTGGCCAAGGTAATGCTTTTTGTGCTTCCCGCGTATGAGGTCGGCAACGTCCCTGGGCGTGAAGTCATAGGAATAACTCTCAATTATCTCCGGGATCCTTCCCCCATTCTCGCTCTCAGTTATGTTCACCTTTCCTAGCACCATATCCTGGCCGAGGTGCATGTGGTCGTGCTCCTTGACGTAGTGCTTGTATATGCTCTCAAAGGTGTGGCTGAAGGGACCGTGCCCGATGTCGTGAAGCAGGGCTCCTACCTGCAGGAGCATGCTCTCGTTCTCATCCAGGCCGACTTCCTGTGAGAGCCTCTTGGCGAGGTGCCACGCGCCGAGGGAGTGCTCAAAGCGGGAGTGGTTGGCACCCGGATAGACGAGGTAGGCTAGGCCGAGCTGTCTTATGTTTCTGAGCCTCTGAAACTCCGGGGTCTTGACGAGGTCAAGGATAATGCCGGTGAGTTTCATGCTACCATGAATGCCATCGTGAATGATTTTCCCATCCATCTACACCACCGCTGGAAGTTTGAGAAGAGCCTTATATAAATTTTCGGCATTGTGACAAAATTGGAAGGGAAAGAACGGCAGAATCAGAGATCCTTGCCGACGATGTATATCCTCTTGGTCTTTCCGAGCCTCTTAGGGAGGTCAGCCCTGAGCTTCTCAAGGGGAACCGCCTCAATGACCAGCTCTGCCTGCTTGGACTCCTCCACCTCGTAGCGAACCGGGTTGTTTGCCTCGTAGATGAGCTCCCTAACCTCGTCCTCTATTCCCGCTGGCTTTTCTCCGCTGTAGGCAACGCGGAGTATGGCCTTCGGCTTGGGGTTCTCGGGTGAGAGTGGGTAGTAGATTATCACGAAGTCAAGGAGGTCCGGATGATCGTAGACTATCTCCATCACTTGGTCGATGTGGAGCTTGGCTCCTGCGAGCGTTACGACATCCTTGATGCGGATTATGTTCTTGACCTCGCCGTCTTCAATCCTTGCGAGGTCGCCGATGTCGTAGTTGAAGAGGGGCAGACCAGTGAGCTCGCCCTCTCTCATGACCTTGGTTATGTAGATGCGCTTGTATTCGTCGTAGCCGTCGCCGTTGTCTTTGAGGACGACTATGGACTCCTCGAAGTTGAATTTAGTGGCTTTCTTCTTCGTGATGACGCGGTAGCCGGTTATGGCATCCTCCGTCGAGCCGAAGTTGTCTATTATCACAGCGTTTTCAAACAGCTCAAGGGTCGCCCTCGCGAGCTCGGGGGTAAGTGTCTCGCCGCCTACCACTATCGTCTGGATATCCTTCTTTATGGACTCTGGGAGAACGAGGCCGAGGTTGTAGGCAGTCGCCGTCAGACAGAAGAGAGCGGTGGGTTTTATGTAGTTTAGCTCCTTAAGGAGCATCTCCTTGTCGAGGAGGTACTGGATCGGTATCTGGTAGTAGGCGGACTTTGCGTTGAGCGCTTCAAAGCTCCCGAAGGCAAACATTCCGGATGAAGATGGTAGCGGTGGGAAAAACGAGGCGATTCTATCACCTTTGTCCATGTACTCTCTGACCCATGGCTCTATCTGACGGGCAGTCCGGAAGCGGTCGTCTCGGGTGTAGGCTATTCTCTTGGGCTTCCCAGTTGTTCCGCTCGTCCGCATCACGGTGTAAAATATCCGGGCATCTTGGATATAATCGGGCCATACCCTATCGATGTCGTAGAGATCGCAGGGGGTTATCTTTACGGCATCAACGAGACTGGCGAGGTCCTCTATGGATAGTTCATCGGGGTCAACTCCTGAGAACTTCTCCTGCCAGAATCGTGTCGTCTCTAGGGCTTTTCCAAGAGTGTATCTAAGGTCATCAACCCCCTCCCTATCAACCCTTCCAACAACCAAAGCCATGTAAACTCACCGGAACAATACATTACTTTGGATTATATAACAATTGAGATTTTTCCAACTTGTAGAATAAGTTTCAACAGGAAATATTTTTATACAAGTTTTTTAAATTGTCACTATGAACTATGGGGAGATACTTGGTAGTTTGTATAAAAATCCACTGAAGATTAATGACTTCACTGTAACAGAGTATCTCAGAGAGGTTTTTGAGTTTCATTTTCAAACCACCCCCTACTGGAGGAGAGTCTCCGCAGAGCTTCGGCCGGATTTGGATTCAATATTCCAAGGGACTCTGGAGGAAGTTTTTGAGAATATTTTTAATTCCGGACTCATCGTGGAGGAGGAATACCTCAGGCACAACTGGGTGGACTTCGTTCCCGACGGATACACCGGGAAGATTAGGTTCTATCAGTCCTCTGGAACCACCAGGGAGCGGGCCATTGGTCACTGGGACAGGGGATATCTTTTCGCCGTTCATAGATATTTGAGAACGTCTCTAGATGAAGTTTACGCCCTCAACAAGACTTACGACGAGAAGCACCGGATGAGAACCATTGCCCACGGTCCCTACGGATGGTTTCAGGAAGAGATCAGCGAGCTGGTGTGGAGCTACGGGGGTTTGCTGTACTTCATAGGTATGGAAACCGATGGGTTGAAGAAAGTTTACGAGACCCAGGGGTTGGAAGCTGTTTTAAAGATACTGGATCCACTGGTTAGGTACACGAACCGCATCATGGAGCGAGACTCTATAAACACCGTACGCTCGGCGCCTCCGCTTATGGCGCTTTTTGAACCGTACAGCGAGGACATCGAGACGGCGATAATCAGCGGCGTGGGTGTGAACCACGAATTCTTCGAGGCATTAGGTGCGAAATTCGAGGGCGCAAAGCTTATACCCCTCTACGGCTATTATCTCATTGGCGATCTGATGGGCATACACAGGGGCAAGGAGTTCTGGTACTATCCCAACTATCCGTTCACGATAATCTTCCCAATGAGGAAGGAGGCCGATGGGTACAGGATAGTGAAGCGCCACGAGAGGGGAAGGGTGGCCATGGTGATAGCCAGACCCGAAGTCTTGGTCGTTAAATTTGAGGATGAAACTGCTCTCAGAACTCCTCCGCATCGGCCGTTTAAATGGGACGGGTTTGGGGATCCCGAAAGGAAAGTGGGGTGAGACGTATTGGATGGCATTCATGCGCTGGTACTTGCCGAGGCCGTGATGGTCCTGATCGCGGACCTAGTGGCCGCGGGATGGATATTCCGTATATACCTTCGTAATCGGAGAAGATCAGCCCTGGCCTTCTCGTTGGCGTGGATATTCGATTTTCTGGCCATCCTCTCCACAACCCTCGCAAATCCCAACATTCAGATGATAGGAATCCTCCTGTTGCCAGCGTTCTCTGGCTTAATATTCTATGGTGCGGTAAAGTTCCTTGAGGAAGAGTCCATCACCGTCAGGTACAGAACCCTGGCCGTACTGGCGGTAATGCCAGTGGCGTTTATGATATACATGGTTGGGGTGTACCTCTACACCGGAGACGCCGTGTGGACCATAACGAGCGCCGCCACCCTCGGCATAACGGGCGTGTTCGTCATAGCGGGAGGACTCCTGCTGAAGGAGACCGAGGAGATTTACAAGAGTGCCGTCAAATACCTCTACATCAGCATAATCCTCTTTGGACTGCACCTGATTCCCGCCGCGCTCTTTGGAATCGAGGAGTGGTACAAGGTCGTTGGTTTCACACTCTCCACGATACTGATAGTGAGCATGGTAGTCGCCATGGTGAAGCTCACATCCTCGGAGTCATTCACGCCGCGGAAGGGAAGGGTTACGGCACCCGTCGACCTAAAGCCGGGAGTCATCATAGTCAACGGAAATGAATATGAAAAGCTCAGGGAGAAGCTCAAGGACAGGCCGGTTCTAGCCTTCGTTAGGGACGTTACCCAGGTTCCCGACGGATGGCAGTACTACTTCGTCACGACGATACCATTCCAGGGGAGGTTCAAGAACACCATAAACCCGACGAACCTTGCTAGAATGACCGAGCTGTCGTACAAGTATCTGGAGGAGTTCGCCAGGATGGGCGATCACGGGATAATAGTCATCGACTGCCTTGAGTATCTCACCGTTTACAACTCCTGGGAGAGCCTCATGAAGTTCTTATCGAAGCTCAGGGACTTCGTGATAATTAACAAGGGCACACTGATACTTGTTATTGAGAAGGAAAGCCTTGAGAACAGGCTCTACGCCCAGCTCAGAAAACTCATGGAGTGAGACAGCTTTATATACCTCTTCTTTCCACTTTAAAAATGCCCCCGCGCGAGGACCCCGGGGAGAATGAACCGGGGGGCGATGCGGGGGCTACAGCTCGGCCTCAGCGAGGTCCCCGCGGGAGGGCCTTCCGCGTTACGGAGCACGATGGCCGCGGGAAACCCAGGCCGAGCACAGACGGCCCGCCTGGGTTAACCCGCCCGAGTTCGCCGTTGGGCACCGATGGGGGCGGGGGTTACGGGCGGGCCATAGACGCTCACCGAAACATCTTCGACGATGCCCTCTGGTGCGTTGAAAAAGTTTATTAGGGACTAGATGAAAGAGTCACACGGAGAAGACCATGAGGATCGCAGGCAAAAACAAATGGGAGATTCTTTTGAGGTATTACCCACCCTGGCAGGGATACCCACCCAAGAAGAGAAGAGAGAGGAAAACGACGGAAGTAATTGAGGTATTTGAGATGCTGGGCGACCCGCGGAAGCTCAGGGACATACCCGAGGACGTCCGCGCCATCCTAAAGTTCATCAGGCTGGAGTCTTTTCTCCAGGAGGCTTAGTTAGTAGAGTACGACCTCGACGGTCTCTCCCTTGAGGTATCCTTCACTGTCCTCTGGAATTTCCATGTACCCGTTGCTCTCCACGAGCGAGCTTATTATCCCGCTGCCCTTCTTCTTAATCGGCCTTGCCTTGCCGTTCTCGTACCACACCTTCACGAACTCGTGCCTTCCGAGCTGGCTTGATACACGCTCAGTGAGCGTTGCTTTAACGCGAATCTCGTAGTTCTTAGCACCGACGAGCTTTGCCAGGGCGTGCTTGACGTAGAGGTGGAACTGGGCAAAGACAGCCACAGGATAACCGCTCATTATGAAGACCCTCTCGCCGTAGCCTACTGGCCTTCCGGGCTTTATCGTCGTGCCGTGAAACATGAGCCTGACAAAGCGGTGAGCGAAGTCCTTATCGCCGAAGGCAGAGCCGCCGGTGACGAGGACGAGATCGTTCTCATTCTTGGCCCTCTCTATTGCGTCTCTTATGGCTTTCTCGTCATCGGGAAGGACGCCGTAGAAGACTGGCTCACCGAAATACTGCCTTACAAGTCCCTTTAGCATCACCGAGTTGCTCTCCATAATCTTTCCTGCCTTCAATGCCCCCTCATAGAACTCCTCTATCAGCTCATCGCCGGTAACTATTATCCCGACGCGGGGCTTTCTCTTGACCTTAACTGTCCTGAAACCAATGCTCTTAAGGAGGGCCAGATCCTGCGGCCTTAGAACCTGCCCCTTCCGCAGGATTATCTCCCCCTTCCTTACGTCCTCGCCGGCGAAGGCCACGTTTTGACCGGGAGCAACGGGGCGAAGGACCCTTATTACCTCTCCCTTACGTTCTGCCATCTCCTGCATGAGAACTGCGTTCGCTCCTTCCGGCATCTTTGAGCCGGTCATGAGCTTTACCGCCGTGCCGGGTTCCACTTTGGCTTTGCTCTCCTCGCCGGCGACTATTTCATCTATAACCCTCAGCTCAACCGGACTGTATTCCCTCGCCGAAAATGTGTCCTCCGCCCTTAAAGCGTAGCCGTCCACAGCGGAACGGTCGAAGGGCGGACTGTCTATCGGCGAAACGACGTCCTCGGCTAAAACCCTGCCGAGGGCCTCTTTCAGTGGAATTTCTTCGACTTCATCAATCTCGCTTAAATCATCGAGGAGCAGGCTTAAAGCTTCTTTATAGGGTGTGAGGCGTTTGAACTCTCTCATCTCACTCCCTCCCGTGCTTGAGGACGTGGCCGGCCTCCTTGAGGATGATCTTTACTCCCGTCTTCGCCGCGCCGAGGCTTCCCGGCAGGCAGAAGATTGCCATCGCCCTTCCCGAGCTCCTGATTATGCCGGCGGTTGCCCTCGTCATGACCGCGGCAGTTCCAATCTCCTCGTAGCTGAGAAGCCTGAAAATCTCACCGAAGCCAGTAAGTTCCTTGTCGAACAGCGGCCTTAGGCTCTCTATCGTAACGTCCCTGCTCGCTATTCCGGTTCCGCCAGAGGTAACGACAACTTCAGCTCCCCTCTCAAAGGCCTCGACAACGGCGCCAATTATCTCTATCTTCTCGTCGGGGACGATTTTGTAGAGCACCCTCTCATGCCCGGCCTTTTTAAGCTCCTCAACGAGGAACTTCCCGCTCTTGTCCTCTTTCTCACCCCTGCTGGCTGTGTCGCTGACCGTTATGACCGCGAACTTGAACTTCCGTGGGGCCTTCTTTTTGTGTTCTTCCGCTCCCATACCATCACCCGATTAACCTCATCCCTGAACTTAATAACCTTTCAGCAAACAGAAGCGTTTAACGGCGCAAGCGTTATATCCCCACCCGCGGATGTGCATACATGGAGTTTGAGCACTTTATACGACCCTTCAACGAGCCGATGCTGGCCCTGAGCAACGCCCCTTGCAGGGGAGGATTAACCAAAGCCAACGGCTTCTTCTTCATGATGGTGCACAAGGATTATGCGGGGGATTACAAAGCCGACTGCCATGCCTTTGAGATGGAACATGGGCTCAAAAACTTCGTCGGTTTCATGACGGCGGCCGACGTCAAAAAGGTACTCGCGGTTTCAAGGCGCGGAAGCGTTACTGCCTATGTCACCGCAGGAATCACAAACCCAGCGATAGCCGGCGATGTGCCGCCTCCCTGGAAGCCGGGGACGATAAACATCGCCCTCGTCATCGAGGACGGCCTGACCGTCGGTGCGATGGCCAACGCAATAATGACGGCAACGGAGGCAAAGACATACACTCTCCTCAGCCTCGGTTACAACGCGACGGGAACGACGAGCGATGGGATTGGTGTCTTTGCCTTCGAAGGTGAAATCGAGTGGGCAGGAACGGCGACGGAGCTGGGGATAAACATCGGAAAAGCCGTCAGGAAGGCACTTGAGGAGAGTTTGAGAAAGTGGGAAGCGACAAAGGTTAAATAGCTTCAGCCCCTATTAACGCTGGTGAGAGAATGGAGGACGTTGAGAGCCAGGTTGAAAGGCTCTTCCTTGATGCACAGAATCTCTTGTTGAAAATACGGTTAAAGGAACTTCAGAAGAGCAAGGTTACCCTTGAAGAGCTCATTCAACTTGCGGAAGAGGAGACTGAGTACACGGAAGACGTAGAGGACATAACCGAGATGGTACGGGAGATGAGGGAGAGGAACTATGACTACTGACCTCGTCCTCGACACGAGCGTCTTCGTGAAGGGCTTTGTTCCACCAAAGCGGAAGAAAAGGGACGAAGTTTACTACTCCCGGCTCGCGCTTCACAGAAAAGCGAAGTCCATTCTCGATGAAGTGACCATGGGTAGGATACTGCTACACGAGCCGGTTGCTATGCTTGTGGAGACGGCTTCCGTTGTCTCACGCCTCTCCAACAATCCGGCCCTTTCCAGGCTTGCGGTTAGTTTTATTACCGAACATTCCCTACTGTACTCGGACGTTTATCTCCTTGAAATCGCCATTGACCTGGGAATTACTACAAAGGCAAGCGGTTTTGACGTCCTTTTCCTAGCATGTGCAAAAAGAGCCGGTGCCAAGCTGATAACCGACGACAAAAAGATGTTACGAAAAAGCGGTAAAAGCTGGAATTAGGGCAGAGCTCCTCAGGTGGCCTTCATCTCCATAAGCCTTCCGTAAAGCTCCTCGACCTTTTTGCTGACTTCTTCTGGCGAGAAGCCGGCTTTAACGGCCAGCCACGTCGCCCCTCCCGCTCCAACTCCTTCCTTGACGTAGCCGCGCTCGTAGTCCTTAAGACCATTAAACTCGCTCCTGGAGAAGTCAAGGTCGGCCGAATAGGTTATTATCCCAATTTCCTTCGCCGTTTCGAGGAAGGTTGCGCTTTTGTCATTTACCACCCACTTTGTTGTGGCTATCATGAACCTATCAAGGCTCTCGCCGAGGGCCCTTAGGAGCGCTGAGACGGCCAGCATCTGCGTTCCTCCAGCCAGGACGACGTTCTTCCTGAAGCCGAGGGAGACACCTATCACCGTCGCCAGCATAGGGTCGCCGAACTGCCTTAGAGCTTCGAGAGGATTGTCTCTGAGCTGGCCCTTCTCAATTCCGGCCCTCTTGAAGGCCTCGCTGATGACCTTCTCCTTCAGGCTTTGAGGGTTATTGGGCGAGGCCGAACTCGTCTTAGCTTCATACCCGAGCGCCCACAGAACGGCCTGGGCAGTTGTAGTTCCGCCAGGCGTTGATTCACCGATGACGAGTTCCTTGATTGGCATCTTGTTCAGCTCCTCGCCGAGGAGCTTGGCACGCCTGATTATCTCCCCAAACTCCGGCAGTGCAGGTTCTTTCCTAAAGTCCCTCCCGACGGCGTTGCTGATGTGGATATGGGGGACGAGCGGAGCGAGATATGTTCCACCCCTTACAACTAGAACCGGGAAGTTCGCAAGCTCCTTCGCCGCTTTGGTGATTATAGCCGGCGTCGGGTGGCCTTCAGGGGTTACGGGGATTACATCAATAGTCAGGGGCTTCTCGTGGAAGAGGTACTCCGCATCGGCTACTGGGGTGAGTCTGGTAAGTTCGGGTGTAGCCCCGGCCACACTTATTCCCGGGACTGTGCTTATCTCCGTGTTACCCAAAACCAGCAGGAAGAGGCTCTCCATTTCAACCACCGCTGGACTTTTTATCCAAGGGTTTATATGTCCTTCGGCCAACTCCGAACGGTGGGAGGATGGGAAAGGCTTTAATGGTACTCGGGACCTCGTCAGGAGCTGGAAAGTCGCTCCTCGCTACAGCCCTCTGCAGGGTTTTCTCGAACCTCGGCTACGACGTCGTTCCATTCAAGAGCCAGAACATGAGCCTGAACTCAGCGCCGAGCATCGAAGGGGGCGAGATAAGCAGGGCGCAGTATTTGCAGGCAATAGCGTGCAGAAAAAAGCCCAGCGTTAAGTTCAACCCGATTCTGCTCAAGCCGGAGGGCAACATGAGAAGCCAGGTCGTCTTCATGGGGAAGCCAGTGGGAAGCGTTTCGGCCAGAGACTACATGCTGTCCAAGAAGGAGGAGCTCTTCAGGAAAGCGATGACCGTTCTCAACGAGCTGAAGGAGAAGCACGACCTCGTCATAATCGAAGGCGCCGGCAGTCCTGTCGAAATCAACCTCAAGGACTACGACATAGCGAACACGAGGGTGATGCTCCACGCAAAGGCAAAGGGAATCCTCGTTACCGACATAGACCGGGGCGGGAGCTTTGCCTCGATAGTGGGCACGATGGAGCTTTTGAGTGAACGGGAGAGGGAAGCGATAATCGGCTTCGTCTTCAACAGGTTCCGGGGGGATGCATCGCTCCTAAAGCCCGGCTTCGAGTACCTTGAAAAGCGCTACGGGAAGCCCACCTTGGGCGTTATCCCGTACGTCGAGCACCGCTTACCGGAGGAGGACTCCTTAGCAGAGTTTCCAAAAGTCAGAGGCGAGCTCCACATACAGGTAATTAAGCTGCCCCACATAAGCAACTTTACAGACTTTGAGCCCCTCCACTGGGCCAACGGCGTTGATTACGTCACCAAAGCGGAGGAAATCGGAGGCGACGTTATCATAGTCCCCGGGAGCAAGAACACAGTCGAGGATTTGCTCTGGCTAAGGAAGAACGGCTTTGAAGATGCCATAATAGAGGCTCACCGCGAGGGTTCTTTCGTCGTCGGAATCTGCGGCGGCTTCCAGATGCTGGGTGAGAAGATAATAGATACTGTTGAGTCGAAGCGAGGAACTGTGAATGGCATCGGCCTTCTGCCTGCTAAGACCGTCTTCGAAAAGACCAAGAGGACGAACCACTTAACCGCTAAAGTTCTGTGGGGACCGGCAAAGGGAACGGCGGTTGAGGGCTACGAGATACGCTTCGGCAGGAGCACCTCTGAGAGGCCGTTCTCGGTCATAACCACCCTCAACGGGGCGAAAACCTTTGAGCCTGAAGGGGCCATCGGGAAGAGAGCCTTCGGGACATACCTCCACGGCATCTTTCACAACTTCGTCTTCACCGAGCGCTTCCTCAACTTCCTGAGGGCAGAGAAGGGCCTTGAGCCGGTTTCAATTGAGCGGTGGAGCATAGAGGAGGAAATTGAGAGGTTCGCGGGGATTGTTGAGAGAAACCTCGACGTGGAGAGGATTTTAGGAGAGCTGGGGCTCTAAAAGTAGTCCTCCGGCCCCTCAAGCTCCTTGGGTGGGTGTCTCTTCGCCCGCCAGAGCTTCAGGCGGACGTAGAGGTAGAAGCCGAGGAAAAGGAGCAGACCGATGAGGATTAGAACCACTGCAAAGAGCAGGAAGCCGAAGAGGAACAGTCCCGCGATGATCATGAAGAGAACGAAGGCTATTGCACCCTTAACCTCACTGCCCCTCATCTTCCCACCAGACGGGATATTCGGTTGGCGAGCTTTAACTCTTCCGGTGTGTTCACGTTCAAAGCCAAGAGCGGGTTGCTCAGCTCGAAAAATCGCTCTCCCTCAGTTCCGACGGCGTTGAGGCCGACTATCGCGTAGCCCCGATAAACAACAGGTCTTAAGTCCTTCGGAACGAGCTTTGGGGGAAGAACGCCGGTCAGACTAGTTCTCCCGTCAAAGGCCTTCTCGATGGCCACTACATCACTCGCCTTCAGGAAGGGCAGATCGGCGGAAACGCTGACGAAAGGCCCAAACTCGCGAAGAAGGTAAATCAGATCCTCAACGTAGCCGTTCCCCGGCGTCTCAACAAAGGAAATCCCCTCGCGGAGGCAGAGCTCCCTCGTCTTCGGCGCCTTCTTGGAGACGGCAACGAGGGTTTCTCCAACCTTTTCGGTCTCCTCGTAAACGCGCAGGAGCATCGACCTATTTCCTACCTTCAGGACAGGCTTTTCTTGGCCCATCCTGCTCGACCTTCCGCCGGCCATGATGATTATCATGGGAGTTGATAGCGGGCAACGGTTAAAAGGTCTTCCCCCAACTACCTCTATGCGGCTCGCCGGCGTGCTACTCCTCTCGCTCCTCATAGTTTTGGCATCCGCCTGTCTTTCAAACGCTCCAACAGAGAAAACCAGCACGACTTCGATCTCGTCCTCTTCCCGCTCCATACCTGAGACGACGTCTTCTCCTTTTCAGTTATCGCACACCTCCTTTCCGGTTCCATCGAACACAACTTCCCCAAAATAGTTCAGCAAAACGTAACACCAACGACTCAGACCACTCCAAAAGGTGAAGACTCAAGCCAAATCCAGGTTAAGGGAAGGCTGAACCTCTCCTCGGTTAGGGGCTGGGCGTACTGGCTCCAGAACGCGAGTCCGGAGGTTATAGCGAGGAGCGGCTTTGAGCTGGTTGTCATGGACTACTCAAGGGACGGGAGCGATGAGAGGGCCTACACGCGGGAAGAAATCGAGATGATTAAGAGGGCGGGGGTAATCCCCATAGCCTACATCAGCATCGGCGAGGCCGAGAATTACCGCTTCTACTGGAAAGATGGGTGGAAAGAGAACTCTCCTGGATGGCTCGGGCCGGAGAATCCGGACTGGGAGGGCAACTACGCCGTCAAGTACTGGGAGGAGGGGTGGAAGCAAATCATCTTTAAGTACCTCGACAAAATCATCGCGCAGGGTTTTTCGGGTGTTTACCTCGACAAGGTCGATGAGTACTGGTTCTGGGCCGAGAAATATGGGGAGAGCTGGACGGCCAGGCAGATGATTGAGTTTATCCTGGAAATAGCGAACTACACACGCTCCAAGGCAGGACCGAGCTTCATAATAATTCCCCAGAATGGGGAGTATCTGCTCGAATACGACAATGGAACGCTCCTTGAGACGGTTTCGGGCTGGGCGAGTGAAGATGTCTTCTACGACGGCCTTGGGTCGAGTCCCTGGACGGGCGAAAAGGTTTCACTCCTTGATAGGGTTGTCAAGGCCGGAAAAGTCGTTCTGGTTGTGGACTACGTTGACGACGGGACAAGGGGCGAGGAAGACCTCGTGAGAATCCTCGACTTTATAGAAAAGGCCCAGGATAGGGGATACCTGCCTTATGCGGCCTTCGAGGACAGGGAGTTGGATAGACTCGATGTGATTCCGGGGATTCAGCTTCCTACAGAAAAATAACCTTGACGGAATATGGGGCTTTTCTAAAACGGCTCTTTTGTGTTTTTCCCTGCTAGAGGTATGGAAAATAAAAACCTATTTAACCCGTGAGGGTAAGCTTTTGGCGGTGAGAGACTGATGAAGTTTAAGGTCGTACTTGAACCTCAACCGGAAGGTGGCTATGTCGCATACGTTCCCGCCCTCCCTGGTTGCTTTAGCCAGGGTGAAACAAAAGAGGAAGCTCTTAAAAACATAAAAGAGGCTATCGAGCTCTACCTTGAAGTCCTTGAGGAGAAAGAACTTGGAAAGACTATGAAAAAGTTCATTCGCTCCGAGAAAAGCCACATCGTCGAGGTATCCCTATGACAAAGCTTCCACGGGACGTTTCCGGAGAGGAAGTTGTTAAAGCCCTTCGAAAGTTGGGATACTACCCTGCTCGTCAAAAAGGTTCTCACGTTATTCTAATTGGCCCTTCCGGAAAAATGATAACGGTTCCGCTACACAAAAGCCTAAAAACTGGCCTTTTAAGGGCTATCCTTCGAGAAGTGGGAATTTCCGTCAAGGTCTTTAAAGAACTCCTTGATGACCCATAGATATTCCAAAAGTTCGGAAAGTGGTTCCCTAAGAAAGACGTTCGTGTCAACCAGATACATCCTCTCGCCACTCCGAGGCCTTGTGCTGAAGTTCAACGGAGGTCATCTTAACGCCCTTCAGCTTTCCTTCCCATGTAAACTTAAATCCTCTAGCCTCTCGCTTTCCATATTTCTGAAGCAGGAATTCCGCGTAGTCTAAAAGCTCCCTCCGGGCCTCGGGTGGAAGCTTGGCAAATATTCTCTCCACCTCTTCCATTATCCCACCGCACCGTTCTTATCTTGTTACCCTTTAAATCCATTGCCCCGCAAACGCCATGACCAAAAGCGTCCCACTCCTCGTTATCTCCGCTATTGCACCAAGGCAGTCACCGTTTATCCCGCCGAAGTTGTCGAGGGCAACTTTGATGGTGTAACCTCCGAAAGCCAGACCGAGGAGCGAGACCAGGGCATTTTGCTCGTAGACAACTACAGGGGCGAGGAGGATGGCGTAGAAAACGAGCCCGCCGAGGAGCTGCTTACCGTTCATACCCTCCATGAAGTACGCCCCAAGCCCCTGGCCGAGCGGTTTTTTAGTGGCTAAAGCGAGGAGCATGGCGAGCTTTGAGTTCAGCTCGGCTAAAAAGAGCGCATAGAAAGGAACGAGCCCGAGCGAGTAAACCTGCAGGAGCAGAACCATTACCACGGCAAAGAAGCCGGCTATACCTGTGTTTACGTCCTTCATGGCCTTTATCTTCCTCTCCCGCTCGCCCTTGACCATCACTCCGTCGGCAAAGTCCGCCAAGCCGTCGAGGTGAAGGAGGCCAATGGTGAAGTAAAGCGCGATAACCGCTAGGACGTTCGAGAGGGGAAGCCTTAAGTAGAGGACGAGCGTTGGGAGCGCTGAACTAACTAATGCAACGAGTGGAAAGGCCCAGAGCTCCTCGCGGGCTTTTTCGAAGTCGCCCTTGATTGGCACCCGTGTCAAGAACGGCAGGAGGTTCCTCATGGCCAGTCCGCCTCCGATTCGAAGAGCCTCGTCATGCAGCCCGCTATGAAGCCTCCGATGGCATCGTCCAAAAAGGGCGGTAGCTCCGCCAGAATCCCGGGCTTCCTTGTGTCGTAGTAGAAGAAGTTGAAGAGCGCCATCTTTCCACCTATGTATTCGGCGATGTTTATTCCAATCAGCTCGTCCGCCACTAAATTCACAGGGTCGTCTTCGACCGTGAAGTTCTCCTCAAGCAGGAGAGCGGAAAGAATTAATGCCTGAACGTTGATGTCGCTCAAATACTTCAGCATCAGCTCCCGGAGCTTTTTCCGGACTCCCTCCTGCCCTTCTCCTATATAAAGCTCCATAGCAGTATCGAGCATTTTTTCGAGGGTTATCTCCTTTGATTCGAGCCTTTTGAGGAGTTCTTTGGTTCTCATTCTCTCACCAGCCTGAACCTGACCCAGTAATACCTCTCGCTTTCCTCAGTTGAGAACACCTCAAGGACAAAGCGTTCCTGGAAGAGAGGAGCTCTCAAAATGACCGTGTGGAACTCTCCCATCTCTCCAATCGGGTCAACGCTGGGATTTGAATCGAGGAAAAGCTCTAAATCCCTAACCGAGCGGAAGGTGTAGCCAAGCCACTCTCTGTCGAGCTTCTCCTTGTTGACCGCAATCATCGCGTATTCAAAGCCAGCCTCAAGCATTTCAACGGCGAGCTCCCCCGTGTCCCGTTCCCAGAGGGGTTCAAATGGAGTCACACTGGCCTCACGGGCGAGACGCTCAACCCATCTCAGGTGATCCTCAAGCAGAACGTCTCCCGCTATGAGGTAATCAACACCGAGGGAGCCTATGAACTCCGCCAAAGCTTCGCTTCCCTCCCCCATGTCGAAGGTGAGCAGTTCCTTTCCCATTGCTCCGGCGAGTGTTTCTAAAGCTCCGAGATTTTCCCGGTGGGGTGAAATGCCTATTGTGGTTTTCAGCGTGAGCAGATAGGGGACTTTAATCCCTTTTCTCTCCGCAAGATGGACCGCGTAAAGCCCGTCCTTTCCACCGGAAAAGAATGCAATTCCCTCCTCGTGAGACATCGAACCACCAAACCTATAAACCCTCTGGACTTTTTATCCATTATGCTCCTGCCGTTTGAGAACCTCAAAAAGGTCGGTGGGGTCTACACAAACCCTGCCAATCTTAAAGTAATTCCGTTAGCCCTCCGCGACTGGAGGGATTTCCTGAGCTTGGACGAGAAGACCTACGGGGTCTACGCGAGGACGATATACAACCCGATGGAGAGATTCCTCGTCGTGAACGGGGAAGACGAGAGAAAAGCCCGGGAGCTGGAAGGCCTCTACCGCGAGCTCCTCAAAGACCCCCTATGGTTCTGCCGCGAGGAGTACTACCGCTATCAGCTCAGGGTGGGCGAGTTTGATGGCCTTCCCTTCGCCAACGGCTGGGCCGGTTCGGGGGTTGTCCTCGTTGGAGAGGCACCGGGAAGGAAGGGCTGCGGAAAGACCGGGATATGCTTCTACCGCGACGCCTCGGGCATGTTGCTTAGGAAGACGCTCTTCACTCTGGGCATCAACCCGGACTTTCTTTACATCACCAACGTCGTCAAGTGCAACCCGCCCGATAACAGGCTGAAAGGCTTCGGCAAGGGTGAGCTTGAGCTACTCGCGAGGGAACTTGAAGTAGTGATGCCAAGGGCCATTTTCGCGGTCGGCAGAACGGCTGAGAAAGCGCTGAAACGGCTCGGCTTTGAGTTCAGGTACCTCAAACACCCGGCATGGTACGTGCGGCGCGGAATCAGAGAGCCGAACGAGGAGATGCTGGAGGAGTATTCTGCAATAGGGGAGGTTTTCGGAGAATGGAGGTTCTGACGGTTTTCTTCCTTGCACTGCTCTGGGACTTGCTCCTTGGAGAACCGCCGGCGAAGCTTCACCCTGTGGTGTGGTTCGGAAAGATGGCGGGCTTTCTTGACAAAAGGTGGAAAAGAAAAAGCCCTCTCCGGGATTTTCTCGCAGGGACACTGGTTGCTCTCATCGTTGTCATCTTTGCCTTAGCTCTCTCGCTCCTCCCGTTCTACCTCACTTTCCCGCTCAACTATGCTCTGGCCGTTTACCTCCTCAAAAGCTCCTTCGCCATTAGAAGTTTATACGAGCACGTCGCGAAAACCGTAACTTGGAAGGTCGAGGAAAAGAGGAAGGCCGTCTCGATGATAGTGAGCAGAGACACCAGAGCTCTCGATGAGGCCCACCTCAACTCCGCCTCAATAGAGAGCCTCGCCGAGAACCTCAACGACTCAGTAATCGCCCCGCTGTTCTACTTCCTCCTCTTTGGCCTCCCTGGAGCTCTGCTCTACCGCGCCGTCAACACTCTCGACGCGATGCTCGGCTACAGGAACGAGCGCTATGAATATTTTGGCAAGTTTTCCGCCAGGTTGGATGACATCCTCAACTTCATTCCGGCCCGATTGACAGTTCTCCTCTACCTTCCTTTCGGTGGAAGAAATGTCCTCCAGCACTACCGTCTCGCGAGGTTCAAACTCAACTCTGACAAACCCATCTCAGCGATGTCAGCCGTCCTCGGCGTCTGGCTGGAAAAACCTGGCGTTTACCGCTTTCCAGGTAGGACTCCAGAGAACGATGATATCGGGCGAGCCCTGAGGGTTTATTGGTTCATCGTTGCTGAATGGATCGGAATTGTTGTTTTAATGCTGTTGCTGGGGGTGTTCCCATGCTTGAGCCCGTGAAGTTCTCAACCTACCACGGCGGAAGCAGGGAAGAAGGTTTGCTGGACTTCTCGGCATCACTCAATCCATATCCACCTGAGTGGCTCGACGAGATGTTTGAGCGCTCCAAAGAGATAAGCGACAGGTATCCTTACTACGAGAAGCTTGAAGAAGGGCTTGCCGAGCTGATAGGGGAACCTCTAACCCTAACGGCCGGCATCACCGAGGCGCTCTATCTAATCGGCATCCTCGCGCTCCGCGGAAGGAGGGTGATAATCCCCCGCCACACCTACGGCGAGTACGAGAGGGTTGCGCGGATTTTTGGGGCAGAGGTCGTCAAAGCTCCCAACGAGCCAGAAATGCTGGCGGAACTCGTCGAGAGAAACTCTGTTGCATTTTTCTGCAACCCCAACAACCCCGACGGAAGGTTCTACCGCGTCAGAGAGCTTAGACCTCTCCTCGACGCTGTGGAGGATAGAAAAGCCCTCCTCATTCTCGACGAGGCCTTCATAGACTTTGTCAAAGGGGCGAAAAGTCCCGAAGGGGAAAACCTCGTGAAGCTCAGGACCTTCACCAAGAGCTACGGCCTGCCGGGGATAAGGGTCGGCTACGTCATCGGCTTTGAGGAGGCCTTTAAAAGCGTCCGCATGCCCTGGAGCATAGGCTCGCTCGGCTACGCTTTTCTGGAGTTCCTCATCGAGGACGGCTTCGAGCACCTCAAGAAAACGATGCCGCTCATCTGGAGTGAGAAGGAGCGGATGGAAAAGGCCCTGAACATCAAAAGCGACGCCAACTTCTTCATAAAAAATGTCGGCGATGCGAGGGAAACCGTCGAACGGCTGAAAGAGAGGGGAATCCTCGTGAGGGACTGCACGAGCTTTGGTTTGCCTCAGTACGTCCGCTTCAGCGTGAGGAAGAGGGAGGAGAACGAGAGGCTGATTGAGGCATTCAAGGAGCTGGAGGTAGAATTTTAAACCTGAACCTACATTCATTTTTGGTGGTGGGATGCACGAGCTTTACACCCTCCTAGCGGAGTACTATGACGCCATATACCGGAGGAGGGCAGAACGGGTTGGGGCAGAAATCGACTTCGTGGAAGAAACCTTCAGGGAAGATGCGGAGAGAAGTGTAAGGCGAGTCCTCGACCTCGCCTGCGGCACCGGAATTCCGACCCTTAAGCTCGCAAGGAGGGGGTACGAGGTTGTCGGTTTAGACCTCCACGAGGAGATGCTGGCCGTTGCAAGGAGGAAAGCGAAGAAGGAAGGCCTGAACGTTGAGTTCATCCAGGGTGACGCCATCGAAATAACCTTTGAGGAGGAGTTCGACGCGGTGACCATGTTCTTCTCCTCAATTACCTACTTCGATGATTCTGCAATTCGCGAATTATTTAATTCTGTAAAACGGGCTCTGAAACCGGGCGGGCTTTTCATCGCCGACTTCCCAGCATGGCACTACGGCGGGAGGGACGGCCCGATAGTCTGGGACGAGACGAAAGGAGATGAGAGGCTAGTCATAACCGACTGGCGAGAGGTCGAGCCGGCCTTCCAGAAGCTCCGCTTCAAGAGGCTCGTCCAGATAATCAAACCCGATGGGAACGTTAAGGCCGTCTTTGTGGACGACGAGCTCAACATCTACACCCCGAGGGAGATGGGACTCCTAGCTGGGAAGCATTTCAGGAAGGTAAAAATCTACGGGGATAGGCACGAGCTGAGGCCCAACGACAGGAGGTACTGGCTGGTGGCGGTTAAGTAGCCAAAACTTTTTAAACCCCTGTCCCCTTCTATACCCCGGTGGTGCCTATCGTCCACCGTAACGCCGATTTCGACCCATGAATTTCACGCGTTCCGCGCTTCTTGGTTAGCCCTTACTCCGGCACCACCGGCGTTGCTAAGATTTTTAAGCCGCCCTTCTGAGGGTAACCCATCTTCAAAAAACCGAAAAGGTGATGCCCATGCTTCCTAAGACCTACGACCCGAACGAGATTGAGCCGAAGTGGCAGAAGTTCTGGCTTGAGGAGAAAATCTACAAGTACGAGCTCGACGAGAAGAGGCCGAGCTACGCGATAGACACCCCACCCCCGTTCACGAGCGGAACGCTCCACCTCGGTCACGTGCTCAGCCACACCTGGATTGATATCATAGCGCGCTACAAGAGAATGACCGGCTACAACGTGCTCTTCCCCCAGGGCTTTGACAACCACGGCCTCCCGACCGAGCTGAAGGTTGAGAAGGAGTTCGGAATCAGCAAAGACCAGCCGGAGAAGTTCCTCCAGAAGTGCGTCGAATGGACCTGGCAGGCCATTGAGGCGATGAGAAACCAGTTCATCAGGATAGGTTACTCGGCCGACTGGGACCTGGAGTACCACACGATGGATGACTGGTACAAGGCTGCCGTGCAGAAGTCCCTCCTTGAGTTCTACGAGAAGGGCATGCTCTACCGCGACAAGCACCCGGTCTACTGGTGTCCAAGATGCAGGACGAGTCTGGCTAAGGCTGAAGTCGGCTATGTTGAGGAGGACGGTTACCTATACTACATCAAGCTCCCGCTGGCGGATGGAAGCGGCTACGTCCCCATAGCCACCACGAGGCCCGAGCTGATGCCTGCCTGTGTCGCTGTGTTCGTCCACCCGGACGACGAGCGCTACAAAGACGTGGTAGGTAAGAAGGTTAAGCTCCCGATATTCGAGAGGGAAGTGCCTGTTATAGCCGATGAGGACGTTGACCCCGAATTTGGAACCGGTGCGGTCTACAACTGTACCTACGGCGACGAGCAGGACGTCGTCTGGCAGAAGCGCTACAACCTGCCGGTTATCATAGCAATCAACGAGGACGGCACGATGAACGAGAGGGCCGGGCCGTACAAGGGGCTGAAAACCGAGGAGGCGAGGAAGGTAATAGCCGAGGACCTCGAAAAGATGGGCCTGCTATATAAGAAGCAGAAGGTCCACCACCGCGTGCTGAGGCACACCGAGAGGAGCTCCTGTATGGCGCCCATCGAGCTGCTCCCCAAGACCCAGTGGTTCATCAAGGTGAAGGACTTCACGGACGAGATAGTGAAGGTCGCGGAGGAGATCAACTGGTACCCCGAGGACATGTTCTTGAGGCTTAAGGACTGGGCCGAGAGCATGGACTGGGACTGGGTCATAAGCAGGCAGCGCGTGTTTGGAACGACGCTCCCGTTCTGGGTCTGCAAGAACGGCCACGTGGTTCCGGCGAGGGAAGAAGACCTGCCGGTTGACCCGCGCTTTGACAAACCTCCGGTCGAGAAGTGCCCGGTCTGCGGTGCCGAGCTTGAGCCCGTCACGGACGTCCTCGACTGCTGGATAGACTCAAGCATAACCCCGCTCATCATAACCCGGTGGCACGAGGCCATCAAGGGCGACGAAGAGGCCAAGCGCTGGTTCGAGCACAACTTCCCGACCGCGCTCAGGCCGCAGGGGACGGACATCATAAGGACGTGGGCCTTCTACACGATATTCAGAACCTATAAACTAACCGGCGAGAAGCCCTGGGATGACGTCCTCATCAACGGAATGGTGGCCGGCCCGGACGGAAGGAAGATGAGCAAGAGCTACGGCAACGTCGTAGCACCGGACGAGGTCATCCCGAAGTACGGCGCCGATGCGCTCCGCCTCTGGACCGCCCTCGCTCCGCCCGGAGAGGACCACCCGTTCAAGTGGGAGACCGTCGACTACAACTACAGGTTTTTGCAGAAGGTCTGGAACATCTACCGCTTCGCCGAGCGTCATCTGGTAGATTTTGACCCGAGCAGCGCTCCGGAGGAGCTTGAGCCGATGGACCGCTGGATACTCAGCAGGCTCCACAGGCTGATAAAGTTCGCCACCGAGGAGATGGAGCGCTACCGCTTCAACCTGCTCACCAGAGAGCTGATGACCTTCGTCTGGCATGAGGTGGCCGACGATTACATCGAGATGATCAAGTACCGCCTCTACGGCGACGACGAAGAGAGCAAGCTGAAGGCGAAAGCGGCACTCTACGAGCTGCTCTACAACGTGATGCTCCTCCTCGCTCCGTTCGCGCCGCACATAACTGAGGAGCTCTACCAGGAGATGTTCAAGAGGCACGTTGGTGTCAAGAGCGTGCACCTCCTCGAGTGGCCGAAGTACGATGAGGGCAGGATAAGCGAGGAGGCCGAGAGGCTCGGAGAGCTCGCCCGCGAGATAGTCGGTGTCATGAGGCGCTACAAGAACAGCCACGGCCTCGCTCTGAACGCCAAGCTCAAGCACGTGGCCATCTACGCCACCGAGGGCTATGAGGCCCTGAAGGCCATCGAGAAGGACATCGCCGGAACCATGAACATCGAGAGGCTGGAGGTAATCCAGGGCGAGCCGGAACTTGAGGAGCGCATCATTGAGATAAAGCCCAACTTCAGGACTGTTGGCCCGCGCTACGGCAAGCTCGTGCCGAAGATCACCGCCTACCTCAAGGAGAACGCGGAAGAGGTTGCAAGGGCCCTCAAAGAGGCCGGAAAGGTCGAGTTTGAGGTGGAAGGCCAGACGGTCGAGCTGGGCAAGGAGGACATCGTGCTCAGGAAGGCAGTGTTCAGCGAGGGCGAAGAGGTCGAGACGGCAGTCGTTGGGGATGCCGTTGTGGTGTTCTTCTGAGTTCTTTCTTTTCATTCTCCGATTTCTACACCGGATAAAAGAAAGCCTCAGCAGTTATAGCACAGCATCGCGGCCTTTTTGAGCAGAATCACCCTGTAAAGCTTTCTGTTTATTATCCTCGCGCTGGATATCTTGTTGAGGTGGTGTATCCTCTTCTTCTCAAGCGCTATTAAGTCCAGCTCCCTCAGCACCTTCACGAAGTCCTCCCAGCGGATTTTGAGCCACTTGGAGTATTCATCGAAAAGCTCCTTCTCGACGACCCTGTAGGTCTTGCCGTTCACCTTGTACCTGATGACCCTCTTTGGCAGTTCCTTCCTCAGGCGCCAGCGGGCGTGGAGGGGTTCTTGAAACTCGTAAACTGCCTCGTCCATCGACTTCCCTTCCACCATCATCTTGAGGATTATCCCCAGAATCCGGTTTATCCTGTCGGGGACGCCGACGATGTCGCCTTTGAGAACGATCTTCCTTCTGCGTACCCTTATTCCAGCCCTCTCAAGCTCTTCTCCTATCTTGGGCGTGGTCTTCTTCTTGTTCCCACCGGTGTCGACGATGCCGCCGATTATAAAGGCCCCGACGTCGAAATCCTTCTCGCTCAGAACCTCCTCCGCCCAGGGATCGAGGAGAACAACCTCGTCGATGTCCTTTTCCTTCAGAAAATCTGCCGTCGGTCCGGCGTAGGTTGTTATCCTCCCGATAGGGCCGTGGAACATGGACTTGAACTCGTCATTCGCCCACGTTACTGCCAGCTCACGACCTGTGAAGTAGTCCCTCAGAAGGCCGTAGCTCTGGCTCACCTGGAGGCATATCTTCCCCTTCTCCTTCTGGGTGTGCCTGTCCCAGTGGTAGAGGTCGATTATGAAGTAGGGCCACTCCGGGAGCTTTGCCTTCAGCTCTTCGGGTGTTAAAACAGGCTCGAACTTCTCCATCATGCACAGGGGAGCGTAGGCGTAGTAAGAGCCTTCAACGCGGTTGCCGTTCAGATTCCACGCAACGGCGGTCTTCTCCGGGACGCGGAATACTGCCCCCTTCCCGTTGATTATCTCCACTGCCACGTCCTGGAGCTTGTTCTTTGACTTTCTGAAGCGCTTTGAGAGCACCCCGAAGCTCTCGATCCCCTTCTCCCCCAGTGCCTCCCTGAAAACATCGGCGAGCGTCTTCATGGCCATCGGTTGAGGGTCGAGATGGGAGTTAAAAGGTTTTCGCGGGTGCAGTTGGGTTCAGTCATAATACTTTTAACTTGGGGAATAGAATTCTGGTTCTGATGTCTCAACAAAATCGATGGGTAATTAGATTTCAGCTCCATGATTCCATCGTGTGTCTAGCTTATATCACACTCATTGCCGTTGTCATAACTTTTCCATACTTTCTGACTAGAAAGACCCCGCCGGGATATATAATTGGGGGAGATACTCTGGTTCATGCTGCCATATCTAGGGGCATTCACCTTGGCAGGAATCCTTTCTTGGATCAGACTTACAATGTTTATCCAAATTGGTACCCCTTTTTGTACCATCTCATTATCGCCACAATATCCAAAGCTGTTGGAATATCCATCGAGACAACAATGATTCTCTTCCAAGCTGTTCTAGTGATTCTAATGATCCTGACATTATTTTACGTGGCTAGAGGTTTGTGGGGATCTAAAGCGGGAACATACGCGGCGGCACTATCTCTCATGATGTTAACCGCTCACATTTATCCAAATCCCAAAGAGTTGGCACCATTATTCGGCATTCTTTCGGTTTATTTTATGTTGAAAGAAATGTTCATTGTTTCAGGGATTTTGATGGGTTTGGCCTTGTGGACACATTACGCTTTTGTTATACCCTTGGCCGGACTTCCCTTGGTAATTGGAGTGATTAAGAGGGAAAAAAGATACCTCTTGGTTGTATTGTTGGCCTTTCTTGTTTTCTCTCCGTTCATTATTAATGTGAGCCTTCATTCAGGAGGCGTTCCTAGAATAGAGAGCATTTACAACCCATGGCAAACAGACACATTTGAAAATAAATTACGAAGCCTGTTACCCCCACTGTACATGTTGCCATTTCTAGGATTAGCAGTTCTTCACTGGAAGTATGAGAGGGAGTCTTCAGTGGAGGCTCTACTTCTCTTAGTGGGTATCATAGCTGTAGCTAGGATTTCTCCGGGGCTACTGGAGTATTTTGGAATCTTCATCTGGTCTAAACGATTTACTGGAATGCTCGGGTATGTATATCTTCTCCTTAGTGCATATGGGCTTTCTACGCTCAACTTGTCTGGAAAAAAGATGACGGCAATTGTAACAGTAACAATGATGGTCTTGACACCCATCGCGGGAGCATTAGTTTTCTGGAATACTGTAACTAATGATAAATTTATACGGCCATCAAATCATGATTTTTCACAGTATTTTCCGAGAGAGCATTTCCCGGAGATTAGTTCTTGGGTATTGAACCACACTGAGCGGGATGATGTAATTGCCACTAGTGAAGAAGCAGGCATGATGCTAAATGCATTGACCGGTCGCCCAATTGTAGCTACCCTGTATGGGCACGGAAATACCTTTATAGACAACCAAAAAAGGCGAGATGACCTAGAACAATTGTTTACAGGCAATTGTAGCAAAAAAAGAGAGATTATTGAAGAATACCACGTCAGAGTGATAATAACTGAACCATTTGTTTATGAGCATTGGAATGTAACAGATATGAGATGTGTTGCTATTCCCGCGTATTGGATTGAAGACGTGACTGTGTGGGAGGTGAAAAAATGAAATCCCTACCTTATACCATACTCGCAACCTGTATCCTCCTCGGGGGAAGTACTCAGATTTTGTTTAAGATGGGAATGAACTCGATAGGACCGTTGGGGGATTTATTCTCCATCAAAACCATGACAATTATATTTTCCAACAAGTACATTGTTATGGGGCTGATACTGTACGGGATTTCTTCCGTGCTATGGCTCATTGGACTTTCAATGTTAGATGTGAGTTTGATGTATCCCCTGTTGAGCTTAGCATACGTTGTAACCACCGTGTTAGCGTTCATTATACTCAACGAACCTGTGAGAACTACTAGGTGGGTGGGAGTGCTACTGATAATCCTCGGCAGTATTTTGGTCGGTGTTAACAGGTAAATGTCAAGAAAACGAGTTCTGGTGCCCCGGCCGGGATTTGAACCCGGGGCGCGGGCTCGAAAGGCCCGCATGTTTGACCGGGCTACACCACCGGGGCTCGATATTAGGGAAGGGCGAGCGTTTAAAAATCTTTCGTTGGGGCCAGTTTTTTAAGGTTTCTTTCTAATGTTTCCCCGATGCTCGCAGTCAAAGTCCCCAAGCGAGAGGCCGAAAAAATCCGCAGGAAATTACTCGAGCTTGGCATCCTGGCTAAAGGATACGCCGTCAGAAGAGAGGGCGAGTTCGTACTCTTCCCCGTCACAGAGCCGGTTGAGGGCTTTGAGCTCGTTGAGGCCGACTTTGAGAGGCTTGGGAGAAGGCCCCACAGCTACCGCGAGGTCGTTGAGGTTCCGGATGAAGTTAGACCGCTCCTCCCGAGCTCCTTCGACATTATCGGCGACCTCGCGATAATCGAGCTACCTGAAGAGCTGATGTCCTATGGAAAAGCTATCGGAGATGCCATCCTCAGGGTTCATCGGCACATAAAGGCCGTCTTCGCCAAGGGGGGCAGAGTTTCCGGGGAATACCGCATTAGGGAGCTGGTTCACCTCGCCGGCGAGAGGAGGGCTGAAACCCTCCACCGCGAGAACGGGATAAGGCTCAAGCTCGACGTTGCAAGGGTTTACTTCTCTCCCCGCCTGGCCACGGAGAGAATGAGGATTTTTGAGAAGACCCGGCCGGGGGAGATTATATTTGATATGTTCGCCGGCGTCGGGCCATACGCGGTGCTCTTAGCTAAGAAGGCAAAGCTCGTCTTCGCCTGTGACATCAACCCCTGGGCGGTTCGCTACCTTGAGGAGAACATCCGGCTGAACAAGGCTGACAACGTCGTGCCCGTCCTCGGCGACGTTCGAAAGGTGGCGGGCAAAGTGGAGGCCGACCGGGTGATAATGAACCTCCCCAAGTTCGCCGACCGCTTTCTGAGGGAGGCGATGCTGAGCGTTAGGGATGGTGGAGTTGTCCACTACTACGGCTTCGGCCCGGAGGAAGACCTGTTCTCGGAGCACGAGGCGAAGATAAAGGCGGCCGCAAAAGAGCTCGGCTTCACCGTCGAGTTCCTGGAGAAGAGGAAAGTCCGCCCCTACGCGCCGAGGCAGTTCAACATAGCGATTGACTTCAGGGTTTTAAAGTAGTGTTTTGTGGGAAGAACAGGCTTTAAAAAGAAGTTGTTTTCCCGATAAAACACCCAAAAGGTTAGAAAAGAGAAAAGTCACTTCCCCGCTATCTTCACGTTCTCGAACTTTACGAAGGGCGTTATGATGGTGGTCATGAAGGGCATTACGGTCTGCTCCTTCGTTACCTCAGTGGCGCTATTCAGCAGTTCGTAGACGTTGCCCGCAACGAGGAAGACGCTAGCACCTTTGACCTCCCCGTCCTCGATGAGGAACGCCGGGTTTGCTGTTACCGCGAAGTTCCCGTTGTCGGGGTTGCTTGAGTGGGCGCCCTGGAAGCCGTCCACGAAGTAGCCGTGCTCGATTTCCGCTATGACCTCCTCCAGCGGGCGCTTACCGTTCTCTATGACCATGCTGTGGAAGCCTATGTTTATGCCGCCGGTTCTCAGATCCCGCTTTCCATTCCCAGTGCTCTCGGTGCCGTGAATCCTGGCCCAGTAGTTGTCCCAGACGAAGCCCTTGAAGGTCCCCTTCTCGATGAGGACGTTCTTCCTCGTTGGCACTCCCTCACCATCGGCTATAACCGGCTGTATGGAGAGCTCGTGGAACGGGTCGTCGTATATCGTGAGCACGTCGCTGGCTATCTTCTCTCCTACCTTCCCTGCCAGCGGTGTCGTTTCTTTAACCAGGCGCTCACCGCTGAAGGCTGGGAAGAGAGCGTAGCTGAAAAGTCCAGCAATCGCCCATGGGCCGAGGATTATTGGAACCTCCTCGTTTTTGCTGGCCTTGACGCTGTAGGCCCACTTGACCTTCTGGACGGCCCTTTCAACGACCCCCTCAACGTCGAGGTCTAAGCTACGCTTCGCATCGAAGTCAAAGATGCCGGGCGTTACGACGTCACCCTTCCTTCCCACCAGCTCCAGGAACAGAAACGCCGCACCGCCCTCCTGGGAAACGTCTACCCCGTGGGAGTTGACGATGTGCCTCTCCTCCCACGAAACGCCGCCCTCCCCGCCTGCAACTACAACGTGCTCATCCTTCTCACGGGCGAGCTTTATGCCGCGGACGAGCATCTCAACGAGCCCGTCAGGTGAAGCATCCTTCAGCTCGTAGTTGGGCTTTGGTCCCTCACGGTACTTCCCCGGCTCCGGAAGGGAGACCCACTTCTCGTCGGGGCTGTTGAGCCTCGCCATCTTGGCCGCCTGCTCTATGGCCTCCATTATCCTGGGGGGTTCGTCGCTGTCGACTATCGCCAGACCGAGGCGCTTGTCCTTGATTCCTCGGATTATGGTAAGGGCTCCGCTCCTCGTGGAGGCCATTGAAATCTCGTTCAGCTCGACGTTCGCGCTGACATCACGGGAGCGATAAACGGCGATCTCCAGCTCATCGAAAAACTTCTCACCGTACCGTATTAGTTCCTCCATAGTTACCCCTCCACCTCAGCAGTCTCAAACTTCAGACCGAGTTCCTTAATTCTCTTCAGCATCTCCCCGAGGAGAACTTCCCTGGCGCGCCATACTTCTATCCCTACGATGTTGCCTCTTTCGTCGTAGTCAATCAGCAAATCTTCATCCAGCTCCACGGTCTCGGCGGCCTTTTCATGGGCCACCTCAATGTACAGGACGTCCCCAACTGGGTCGTATCTGACCTTCATATCCCAACCCACCTGCCTTTTCTTAGGCGGTTCTCTATTTGAGCCTTTCTTGAGACTCTGTAAACGGTCACCACTTCCAGGCTTTGGCCATAAACATCGTAAACTGCCACAGTCCACTTTCCGTTTTTCTTTATGGCTACAAAGTGTCCCGTTAGCGTATCGACTGCCCTGAGTTCGGCCTTTTCTATGGCATTGATGGCCTCTTCGGGGGCAATATTCCTCTTTTTCATAGCTTCAATGGCATGTTCGGTGAAGTTAACCTCAGCCAATCAGTATTCCCCCGTCAAAGCGCATATGCGGGCCACCGGAGCTCACAAAGGCCGTCTGTCCCTTTCCGCAGAAGCCGACCTCAAGGCCGAAGTCCTTTCCGACCGCTGAAATCTTCTTGAGAGCCTCGATGGCAACGCCTGTTATGGACGTGTCCCTTATCGGCTCCGCTATCTCGCCGTTCCTTATGACGTAGCCCTCCTGGATACCAACCTGGAATGCCGAGTTGAGCTGGGCTTGGCCACCGCGGAAGTCAACCACGTAGTAGCCGAACTTAATATCTTCAATCAGCTCCTCGAAGGAGTAATCACCAGGCTCGAAAACCGTGTTGCGCATTCTGATTATCGGCGGGTAGCGGTAGCTCTCGGCCCTGGCATGGCCGTTCGGCTCCATGCCCCACTTGTGGGCGTATTCCCTGTTCAGCATTATCTCCTTGAGGATTCCGTTCTCGATGATGTGAATGTCCTTAACAGGAACTCCCTCGTCATCATAGCGGTCGTTGCCAAAGCCACCCTCAACGTAGCGCTCGCTCATCGTGACGTACTCCGGGGCAATCTGCTTGCCGATGAGGTCTTTGAAGGGCGAGTTTATGGTCAGGTCAGCCTCTGCGAGGTGGCCAAGAGCTTCGTGCGCTATTATTCCAACGACAATCGGGCCGGCTACAATCGGCCACTCGCCGCGCTTCGGGGCTATTCCTTTCAGCTGGCTGTGCATCTTTCTGAGAATTCTTTCGGTGACCTTCTCGTTTGGCTCGTGCTCCGTCATGAGCTCCCAGCCGTAGTCCACCGCACCTATGCTGTCCCTCGCCATGGCCAGCTTTCCATCGGCCTTTCCGGTGACGTAGGCTCCCTGGTAGAGGTAGTTGTAGTCCCACTCTATGTGCGTCCCTTCGTTGGTAAGGAGTATCTTCTCGCCGCTCCCGTCCTCGTAGCGTATCTGAACGCTCTTGACGGCCTCATCGGCCTTTAAAAGCCTCTCCAGCTCCCTCAGGTGAGCTACCTTCTCCTCTATGTCAACCTCCGCCGGTTTGACTTTCATCCTGCTCTTCACGAAGTCCTCGACCGGCTTTATCTCGGCCAGCTCTATCTTTTCCTTCTTGGTCTCCGCTGCCGCTTTGGCCAGCTTGTAGGCCTCCTCGATCTTCCTCTCAAGGTCGTTTAGATCGCTCGTCGAGGCGAATCCCCAAGCTCCATCGGCCAAGACCCTTATCGCAACGCCCCTGTTCAGCTTCCCTGTAAAGCTGGTAAAAACGCCGTCTTTGAGGGCAAGGGTCGTCTTTCTCAGGTTCTCGTAGCGGAGTTCTATGTAGTCCGCTTTCAGGTTTTCCTCCGCCCAGCGGAGGGCTTTCTCCAGCGCTTCCATGGTCACCACCGTTTCTATCTGTTCACTGATGAATCGCGGGCTGGGTATAAAAGTCTTTTGAGCCTTTCGATGTGGGTCGAAAGGAATATCTAAACGGAATGGACTTAAGTCTGGAGTTTCAGACATTCCTCAGTTAAGAGGTTTCGAACGATAGTATACATTTAGCAAGCATAAGTATACTTTCGCGAGTTTAGTTTTAAACCTTTGGTTGAAATAATTCTTATATATTATTGACAGTATAATATGTATGCAAAATCCCGTTGGGGGGGTCGATGCGGAGGCGTGCACTGCTGGCCATGTTTGTGGTTTTGCTGTTGATTGGAGCTTATGGGGCGTACGTGGTGAGCTACCCCAAGTATCCGGAGGTCAACGGCTGCGTGAATCCTTTCAGGGTTACAACACCCGTAAGCAGGGTTCAGGAAAACTGGTCGAAGGCTCACGTTTTCCTAAAGCTGGCAACGAGCAGGGACTTCTGGAAATTAGCCAAACCCTGGGACGTTGACTACTCGCACGTTAAGATTGTGAAGCACACGATTGAGTACAACGGTGAGAAGATAACAATGCTCGCCATGGGAATTCCATTGAAGGACAAGAAGCACGTGATAGCACTGTACGAGTTCTCAAAACCCGTACAAGGAGTGAAGGTTAGAGGATATCTTCTTGAGTTGGATAATCCAGTGGTGAAGACGGTGGCTTTAACAACTAATGGACAGTATAAAACAGCTAATAGTTGCCCACACGACTGCAATTCAAATAATGACTGTGGAGAATTCAGCAGTTGTGAGCCATATTGTTGTTCAACTGACTGGGGATGCGCAATTTCTTGTTGCCTGCAAGCAGGCCATTGTAAATGGCTTTGCAGACTGGGAGAAGAAGTCTGCATAGCCTGTGTTGTAGCAGAATGCGGTTGGTGTACTGCAGATTACTGCTGTACTGAATGGGGAAGTCTCTGCCAAGACTGGGGGAATGCGCCATGAATGAGAAAAGTAGAGTTGGCGAAATTACGGCCCTTTCTGTCCTGATATTCTTGGGGTATTATATGGGCCTAAAAAACAGACCCCTTTTAGCCCTCGGGATGACTGTGTTAACATACTTGGTACCGATGTTAGCAATAGAGTTTACCTACAAAAAAGCGCCCAGGAAAGTTGGAGTGATTAGTGCCATAATTGGGACAATTTTGCTGGCGCTGGGATTCGTTGACTACACAAAGGGCTATACCATAGGGTACAATCTCCTAATACTCGGAATCTTCGCACTTGCAGAAGGACTGATTTTTCAGTGGAGGGTTTCAAAGATACGGCATGCTGAACATGCATTTTGAAGTTTTCACTTCTTACTTTCCAAATTTGACAACACACGGACTCTTGTGGAAAACGTTTGAGGTCTTAGCCCTTTCACGCCATAAATCCAAAAATTAGTTTAGATAGTTAAGTTTATTTTCTTTGCGAATAAACAAACGCCTATGAAGGCCGAAATCAAAAACCTCATCGACAGGGGCACCTACCGGAAGCTCCCCCTCTTCGAAGGAGAGCTCCCAGAAGGAGGCTACGCCCAGATAGTCGAGGTCAAGCCGGGGCAGACTGTTAAGAAGCACTACCACAAACACCAGTACGAGCTGTTCTACATAATAAGCGGCGAGGCGAGGCTCGGCATCGGCGAAAGGGAATACCTCGCGAAGCCAGGCGACATCTTCCTGGTAAAGCCGAGAACCGTCCACTGGGTAATCAACGAGCGGGATGAACCGTTCAGGCTCTTCGTGGTCAAGCTGAACTACTACGGCGATGACTCAGTCTGGCTGGAGGAGTAAGGATGACCGAGAGGGTCATAGGCATCCTCGGTGGAATGGGCCCTTTGGCGACTGCGGAGCTCTTCAGGAGGATAGTCGAGAAGACGCCGGCAAAGCGCGACCAGGATCATCCGAGGATAATCATCTACAACAACCCCAAAATTCCGGACAGGACCGCGTTCATCCTGGGGAACGGGGAAGATCCGAGGCCCGAGCTCATTGAGAGCGCTAAGAAGCTCGAAAGCTGGGGGGCTGATTTTATAATAATGCCATGCAACACAGCGCACTTCTTTGCTGAAGACATCCAGAGGGCGATAAAGGTTCCCCTTGTCAGCATGGTGGAAGCAACTGCCGAGAGAATAGCAAAAATGGGTCTCAAGAAGGTCGGTCTCCTTGCGACCGACGGGACAGTGAGGGGCGCGGTTTACGAAGGCCCTCTTGCCAGGAGGGGGATAAAGCTGGTCGTTCCAAGCGAAGGGGATCAAAGGCTTGTTATGGAAGCCATCTACGAAGGTGTGAAGGCCGGGAACCTTGAGCTGGGAAGAAGGCTCCTTTTGGAGGTAGCCAAAAGGCTCGAGCGCAGGGTTGATGGAATAATAGCCGGCTGCACGGAGGTCAGCGTTGCCCTGAGACCCGGAGACCTAGAGGTGCCCCTGATCGATCCTCTCGACGTGATAGCCGAGAAGGCCCTGAAACTCGCCCTCGGGCTCGACTCCTAAATCCACCCCTTCTTCCTGAAGTAGATGAGCATTCCAACCGCTATGGAGAGCATCAGCAGGAGAACGAAGGGATAGCCATACCGCCAGTAAAGTTCCGGCATGTATCGGAAGTTCATTCCGTAGAGGCCGGTTATGAAGGTCAGCGGGATGAATATCGTTGAGACCACAGTCAGGATTCTGATTATGTCATTGGTCTTCATCGAGATGGTCGAGTAGTAAAGCTCGACGAGGCTGTTGGCGAGCTCCCGTTGCCCTTCGAGGATTTCGAGAACTTCGAGGACGTGGTCGTGGAGCTCCCCGATGTAATCCCTCGTCTCATCTGTGAAGAACCTCCCCCCTTCAAGTTCGAGCTTTCTGAACGCCTCCAGCAGGGGAAATATCGTGCGGCGCATGAAGAGTATCTCTCTTCTGAGACCGTGTATTCTGTGGAGAACACCCTTCTCGCCCTTCGAGAGTATCTGTGCCTCAAGGGACTCCATCTTCGAGCTGATCCTCTCTATTATTGGAACGTAGTTTTCGACTATCGCCTCTAGAAGGGCGAAGAGCAGGTAATCTGCTCCCCTCTCCCTGAAGAGGCCCTCCCCCTCGCGGATGCTCTCCCTGATGGGGTCAAAGACGTCTCCAGGCCTTTCCTGGACTGTTATAACGAGGTTTCCTTTAAGCAGAAGACCCATTCTTTCCCTTTTCAGTCCCCCGTTTATCTCGTAAACCTGGTGCAGGATGAGGAACATATAATCTTGAAACACGAAGACTCTCGCGTGCGTGCTTTCCCTTCTTAGAATCTTCATTGGCCTCTCATGGATGTCAAGAACCTCCATTATCTCCGAAACGGCCTCAACCGTGTCCACGTTCGCCCAGACAACCTCGTAACCTTTGATTTTAAGGACATCCCCCATGCTTCGCACCTTTCTGCTGAGGAACTCCTCGCGCGAATACACGATGACTGTTATCCAGGGTTTTTCGGCCTCTTCGCCCATGTTCCCACCTCAGAACTCCATGACCATTCCCGAGTGGAGCTTGTGGAAGCGCTCACCGTATTCCGCAAGAAAGGCCGTCTCAGCCTTCAGCCCGGTACAGTGCCCCGTGTAAACCTCCTCCACTCCAAGCTCTCCAAATTCTTTAACCGTTCTTTCGATTCGCTCATTATCCTCGCCTATAAGGTGAAATCCCCCTATGACGGCTTTTATCCTCCTCTCCCCGGTCATCCGTATCGCGTGCTTTACTATGCTCACTATACCCGCGTGGCTGCAGCCGCTCACGATAACCAGCCCCTCGGAGGTTTTAGCCACGACGCTCATGTCGTCCATAATACTGTCCTCCACCACTTGGCCGTCCTTTAGAGTATAAACCCCTATACCTCTTTGCTCGAAGTCCTCGCGGCTGCGGATCTCGCCCGTCGAGTAGATGCCCTCAACTATTTCCAGGGGCTTTGGGGTGAGGTACAGGTCAGCGAGCTCTTCAACTTCCTCCCGCCGGAAGGGCATTCCAACGTCTCTGAGGTGGGGTTTTGTGATGAAGTGCCTCCGGAAGATTTCAGGATGCGCTATGACCGGGACTCGCTTTCCGATGGCCTTCAGAATCCCCAAGAGCCCGCCCGTGTGATCGTAGTGACAGTGGCTCAGGAAGATGTAATCGATGTGTGAACTTGGATCGAGACCGAGGAGCCTCATGTTGTGGAGTATCGGCTCGGCGCTCTGGCCGGTATCGAAGAGTACTCCCTTCCCGTCCTTCTCTATCAGGAAGCTTATGCCGTGCTGTGCCAGAAAAGGGCTTTCGTAGCCGGAATAGTCCTCGACAAGGACGTATATTCGCATGGGTTTTCACCAAAAGAAGTGGTGCAAAGGTGGAGTTATAGTTTTCGGCCGAAACCCCTTAAAACCCTCGCGCGAAGTTAGGGCGGTGGTAGCATGGAGATAGGTGTTGTTGGAAAGCCAAATGTAGGAAAGTCAACTTTCTTCTCGGCGGCAACCCTTGTCGATGTCCAGATTGCCAATTATCCGTTCACCACCATTGATGCCAACGTCGGCGTCACCTACGCGATAGCCGAGCATCCCTGCAAAGAACTCGGCTGCACACCGAACCCCCAGAACTACGAGTACAGGGACGGAAAGGCGCTTATCCCGATAAAGATGATAGACGTTGCCGGTCTCGTTCCAGGGGCGCATGAGGGAAGAGGCTTGGGCAACAAGTTCCTCGACGACCTGAGAATGGCCTCCGCTCTGATACACGTGGTTGACGCCACCGGAAAGACAGACGCCGAGGGAAATCCTGTGGAGCACCATGACCCCGTGGAGGACATCGAGTTCCTTGAGAAGGAGATAGACTACTGGATATACGGCATTCTCCGGAAGAACTGGGAGAAGTTCGCGAAGAGGATAAAGCTCCAGCATCTCAAGCTCGCCCAGGCCATAGCCGACCAGCTGACCGGGATAGGGGTGAGCGAGGAAGATGCCTTCGAGGCCATCCACAAGCTCGGCCTCGACAACGACCCGACGAAGTGGAGCGATGAGGACCTTTTTGCCTTCGTCCGCGAGCTGAGGAAGATAAACAAGCCGATTATCATAGCGGCCAATAAGGCCGACGCGGCGGCCGATGCCCAGATAGAGCGCCTGGTAAGGAAGGGCAAGAGCAGGGGTTACATAGTCGTTCCAACGAGTGCAGCAGCAGAACTAACGCTGAGGAAGGCAGCAAAGGCAGGCTTCATAGAATATATTCCAGGTTCAAGTGACTTCAAAATCCTGAAGCCGATGAGCCCCAAGCAAGAAAAGGCCCTTCAGCTGATAAAGGAGAAAGTCCTCGATCGCTTTGGGTCCACTGGTGTTCAGGAAGTCATAAACAGGGCGACCTTTGAGCTGCTTAACCTAATCCCCGTTTATCCAGTCGAGGACGAGCACAAGCTCACCGACGGGTTCGGTAACGTTTTACCCCACGTTCACCTCCTTCCAAAGGGTTCAACGCCCCGCGATTTGGCCTACAAGGTACACACCGACCTGGGGAAGACCTTCCTCTACGCAGTCAACGCGAGAACCCACAGGCGCGTTGGAGAAGACTACGAGATGGAGTTCAACGATATAATCAAGATAGTCGCGACGGCGAGGTGAACCTCACCATATTCCCTTTTTCCAAACTGTTGCCTGCACCTGACAAGGGAAAGCGTCCTGTGGTACCGGTGTCCAGTAGTTTGCCCAGTAGTTCACCGGTTCAAGGAGAGTAGAATGCTGAATCGGACCAAGGCCCCCAACGTGTTCGGTGTTTCCAAAACAGACCAGTTCAACGTTAGCCTTGGTGAGAGGCCTCTTAAGAGCCCAGATGCGGTAATACACCTTGTAAGTTCCGTCCCTGTTATCTTCGAGCCATGCTTCAACCTTGAAACTTCCCACATCTTCCACCTGCGATTCCATGGAGCCGGGACTCAAGGTTAGAATGGCAGTGTATGGTGTTGTTATGCTTGACAGAGCCTTAATGACGAGGAGAACCATGAGGAGTGCAAGGGCTATCATGAATAGGTACTCAATGGAGCCTTGTCCACTCTTCCCCCTCATTGAGTCCACCGATAGGTAATAGAGATGTCGGGATATTTATACCCTTCCCGCTGACCTAATGAGTTCCTGGTAGAGCCTCGGCTCGACGTCGTCTTTGCTCAGTCCTATTCTTTTCGCTACCTCCCAGATTTTCCGCTTCGCTTCTTCCACGTCGTCTGCGATGACTTCGATGTCCAGAAAAGCCCCCAGCCCCTCGACGTCGTTCAGCTCGAAGGTAACGTCCCCCAGACGATATACCAGACGTCTCTTTCTGACCCAAACATCCTCCTTAAAGCCGAGGCGCTTCAGTATCTGAAGGGTTTTCTCGAAATCGGAGACCTCAACCTCTATCTCGTCAAACTCCTCGTTTCTGCCGGGGTCGGCTATGCGCTTGTAAGTCAGAAAAGAACGGTTTAGGTTGCTTATCTTCCTCACCCGGAGGAGCTCGGGTAAGGGGACGGAGAGGTAAACATCCTCCTGCATCTCCTCCCTGATGAAGGTTGCCCCGAGGGATTCTATCTTCTCTCGGATGGAGTTGAAGTCAACGCGGAACTTGACCTCTACTTCCATTCAAACCCCCACTAGGAAGCCCACCAGACCATCGCCCTTGCTGAATTCATCGAGGGTGAAGACCTCGACTCTCTTGAGCGTTGGAAGAACCCTAATGGTCTCGTCAACGAAGCGGTTGAGTTTTTCGGGTGTGTCCTCCCCGATGAGTGCCACAACCCCGTCCTTTCCACTCCGGGCAACGGCGAGGACATTGGGTAGTAGGGAAAGCGTCTTCATTATGTGACGGATGTATCTCTCAAGGAAGTCTTCGATGATCGGGGTCTCGGCTTGGATGTAGACTATCGCAAGGCTCTTCGGCTGTAGGTTTTCTCCGAGAACTATGGTGTACTTATCAATTATGTTTCGCTCCTGGAGCTTTTTTATCCTGAAATGGATTGTAGATTCGGGACGCTTGAGCCTCTCAGCGATTTCTGATATCGTTAACCTTGCATCCTCCTTCAGGATGCGGAGGATAGCCCTATCAAGGTCATCAAGCTGAACCATGTTAACTCCTCCATCGAGGGTATATCTCGTTCTCAATACCAAGAAGGTCTAAGATTTTTCCAATTATAAAGTTTACCATATCGTCCAAAGTTTTGGGCTTTGTGTAAAATCCTGGGGAAGCTGGCATGATTATCCCACCGGCTTGTGCAACCCTTACCATGTTTTGGAGATGTATCAAGTTCAGAGGAGTCTCTCTGATAACTAGGATGAGTTTTCTGCGCTCTTTCAGTGCCACATCGGCCGTTCTCGCTACCAGGTTGTCGGCGTATCCGCTGGCTATCGCTGATAACGTCTTCATTGAGCAGGGGACTACGACCATTGCATCGAAGGGATTTGAGCCCGAAGCAATGGGGGCGAAGAGGTCATCCTCCATGTAGTCGGGCTTGAAATCAGTCCCTGTCTCGTGTCTCACAACTGCGAGGCCCGTTTTGGAGGCTATTGTGACGACCTCATGGCCAAGCTCCTTTAGAACCTGCACCAGCCGAAGACCGTAGATTGAACCGCTCGCGCCGGTGATTGCGACGACTACCTTCATCTTCCACACCAAAAAGGCTTCGTCGGGTTATGTTTTAACGTTTTCTAAGGACGGTAGGTTTTTATACCCGCTGGAGTTACCCTATCAACGGTTGGTGAGAGTATGGAGAATAAAGTTCCCGAGGTTCTGATAAAGGGTGCGGTGGACGTCGTTGAGGCCCTTGACGGAAAGGCCCTCGTTATTCTGGAGGATATCGAGCCCGAAAGGGTTCCTGACGTGGACGTCACCGTTGTAATCGTTAGTTCTTCCTTCGATGTGGAGAGTGATAGAGTAAAGAGAGTCTCGATCCCCCAGAACCTCGACATCAATAACGTTCTCAACCTCATCTCTGCCTTCCTCCTAGAGCACGACATACTCCGGGAGGGTGACTCCTTCGTCTACGTCACCCGGGAGCTCATCGGAATCAAGACGGTCAAAAAGAGCATCTCCGCGATGAGGGGATTTTTCGCCCAGAACCAGAACGTCCTCCAGCGTTTACTTGAGATAACGATAGAGCTGAGCATCGAGGGCAGAGAAGGCCTTCCCGTTGGAACCATCTTTGTCATAGGCGACACGAGGCGGGTTCTCAGGCACTCTCACCAGCTCATACCCAACCCATTTAAGGGCCACAAGGTAAATGTCCTCGACAGGAACAGCAAGGAGATAATAAAGGAGTTCGCCCAGCTCGATGGGGCGTTTATAGTCAGGGAGGACGGCAGGATAGCCGCGGCCGGGAGGTACCTCGAAGTCGAGCCAAAGGTGATAGACCTCATGCTCCCCCCTGGACTCGGAAGCAGACATATAGCCGCCGCAGGCATAACCCGGCTCACAAAGGCGATAGCGATAACCCTCTCGGAGAGCGGCACGATAAGGATATTCAAAAACGGCCTCATGCTCCTGGAGTATAACCCGAGGATAAGGTACTGAAGGAAACTTTGCTGGTGCAAAGTTTCATCAAAAATTTTGACTTTTAACGGGTTAAATTTTGGGTTGCATTATACTACGGTGATCGGTTTTGCTGAATTCCCTTATCATTCTGCAGTTTAACTTGAGTTCCGCTCACTCGACGTCCTTCGGACGTCTAAAATTGCGGCCTCAGTAACATAGAATTCTAGTTTGTCCTAACGATTCTAAATAAAAAAACTAAACAAAAAGGACTCAGAAGAGCCACTGGTTCTCTATGCACTCGTCGCAGGGCGGCTTCTCGCCCGCTATGGCTTTGAACTTGGTGTAGATGCACTCCGGCAGGCCCAGCGGACAGCGGTCCGGGGTGACGCCGGGCCTCACCTTGGTCGGGTCGAGCTTTATCTTGATGTAGGCCTCGTACTCCTCAACTTTCTTCCATGGGAGAACCTTTGCACCGTAAATGACCAGATTGTCGTATATCCTCGCGTAGTCGCCGACTACAGCGTTCTCCTTGAGGATGACGTTCTTTCCAACGACGACCCCCTCTCCGAGGATGCTGTCCTTTATCTCGGAGCGCTCCTTTACGATGTCGTTGCCTATGAGGATGGCGCGCTTGAAGTAGGCCTTGTCCTCGACTACGGTGTTCGGCCCGATGTAGGTGTAGGCCTTTATCTTAACCCCGTGCCCTATCTTGGCGCCCTCGTCAATGTACGCCGGTCCCTGTATCTCGACGTCCTCAGGAACCTCCGCGCCTTCAGCGATGGTGTAATAGCCGTTCTGCTTGGTTATCTCATCCATGGCGAGCTGGTGCGCGTAGAACAGGTCGTCGGGCGTTCCAAGGTCAATCCAGTAGTACTCGCGAGGTATCTTGTGCGCGTACACAGCTTCCTGCCCCACGAACCTCGGGAGGACTTCCCTTTCAAAGTAGACCTCCTTGCCCTTGGGTATGGCCTCCAAAACCTTCTTGTTTACCATGTATATTCCGGCATCAACGAGGTTGGTCTTGGGCCTCTTCGGCTTCTCCTCGAAGTGAGTTACTCTGCCTTCCTTGTCCATCTCAACGACACCGTATTTCTCGGGGTCGTAGACCTTGGTGACGGCCACTGTTATGAGACCATCGTTTCTCTTGTGCGCCTCTATGAGTTCTCCGAAGTCAAAGTTCGTGAAGACATCACCGTATATCACGAGGAAGTCCTCGCTCACGTAGTCCTCAACGTTTTTGAGGGCTCCCCCGGTTTCCAGGGGCATCGGGTCGTTGACGAACCTTATGCCTTTCGGGTAGTCGCTCATCTTCTCGTCGATGAACTCCCTTATCTCGCCGCGCATGTAGTGAACGGACAGGATTATCTCGTCGATCTCCGGGATTTTCTCCAGGCTCTCCAGAAGGTACTGGAGGTTGGGCTTTCCAAGGACCGGTACCATCGGCTTTGGTCTGGTCGATGAGAGTGGCCTTAACCTGGTACCAAAACCACCGGCAAGAATAACAGCTTTCATGGTATCACCGTTTAAGGTTCCGGTGGAAAACTTATATATTTTACGGCCATTAAATATGCCCAACGATGAACCTGAAGAAGGACGAGCTCATTTCTGTGCATCAATCCGAAATTCAGGCACCATGTACACCTTTCCCTTGAACCTGAAACATGAGCCGGGACAGATGCTTTTCAGCGGACAGCTTTCGCAGGCAGAGCTGCCGAGCTCCACCCGTTCCACATACCCCATACTCTCCAGAACGCTGAGGGCCCCTTCCACTTCCTCCCGCGGAATTGAAAGCTCATCCGCTATCTCATCAATGCTCTTCCCGTCCTTTACGAGTTCGAGTATCTTCTCAAGCATGTCCCCACCTCAATACCCGAGGGCGGTCCCTATATTCCAGACCAGTATTCCCACGATGCTTGCAAGGCCTATCATGTAGACGACAGTAAAGAGTGCCCATTTCCAGTTGCTCTCTGCTCTTATTGCTCCTATCGTGGCGATGCACGGAACGTACAGCGTCGTGACGAGGGCCAAAACGTACGCCTGCAGGGGGCTCATGGCGTTCACTATCTCGTCGACACTGCCGTATATTATGCCGTAGGTGGAGATGACGTTCTCCTTGGCGATGATTCCAAAGAGCAGGCTCACCGCGGCCTTCCAGTCGAGTCCCATGAGGCGCATGTAGGGCTCGAAGAACGTTCCAAGCCTCTCAGCGTAGCTCCCACCAGTTCCTATTTCGACTGGATACGTGCTGAGGTACCAGATGGCAATCGAGCCGAGCAGGATAATCGTTCCGGCCTTTTTGACGAACTCCTTGCTCCTCTCCCATGAGTGGAGTGTCACGGTCTTCCATGATGGTATGAGGTACTCTGGCAGCTCTATTATGAACGGGCTCTCCTCCCCCTTAACCACGAAGCGGCTGAAAATCCACGCCATAACGAGGGCCAGCAGTATGGCGGTTGCGTATATGCTCACAGCGACAAGTGCCTGATTCCCGGCAAAGAACGCCCCCGCGAGGAAGCTTATGACGCTCAGCCTGGCACTGCAGGGTATCAGCGGGTTGACGAGCATGGTTATTATTCTGTCCCTCTCCTCGTCTAGTGTCCTCGTCGACATAACCGCAGGAACGTTACAGCCGAAGGCGAGAACTAATGGGATGAAGCTCTTCCCAGGGAGGCCGAACTTCCTCATGATGCGCTCCATCACTACCGCCGCTCTGGCCATGTAACCCACGTCCTCGAGGATCGACATAGCGAGGAACAGCAGGAAGACCAGGGGGAAGAAACTGAGGACCGAGCCGACACCGGCTATGATACCGTCAACGAGGAGACCGCGAAGCGTTTCGTTGGCGATGTGAGGGGCAAGCCACTCGCCGAAGGCGGAAAAGGCTTCATCCAGCAGGCCCTGCAGGGGCAGTCCAAGAACAAAGACAAACTTAAACAGGACGTAGAACACACCGAAAAGTGCGAGGAGGCCGTAAACCGGGTGTGTGAGGAATCTGTCCAGCTGGTCGCTGAAGGTCTCGCCCTGCTCGTGAGAGTACCTCACGAAGCGGTGCATGAGGCCGTCTATGAACTCGTACTTCTGGCTGGCTATTATCAGGTCCATCGCTCTCTTATAGCGCTCCTCAACTTCGGCTATGTGCCCCATAATCTCGTCGAGCTTCTCCTTCCCGAGGTGTCTGAGGACGAGTTTTATCACACCATCGTCCCTCTGGAGGAGCTTCACCGCGAGCCAGCGGAGGTTGTACTCCCCGGCAAGCTTGGTGTGCTCGAGGGCCTCGATTATGTGCCCTATCTCCCTCTCGACCTCGGGGTCGTACGTGGGGACGATAGGAGTTGTCTTAACCTCTCCGTTCGCCATTCGGTGTATCTTGTCCTTGAGCTCGTCCAGGCCGACTTCCTCCTTGGCGTTAAGTGGAACAACGGGGACCCCGAGGAGTTCTTCCATCTTCCTGACGTTTATCTCGATGCCGCGCTTCTCGGCGAGGTCTGTCTTGTTGAGCGCTATTATAACGTTCTTCAGACCCATCTCGAGTATCTCCATCGTCAGGAAGAGGTTCCTCATGAGGGCTGTGGCGTCAACGACGTTCACAACGACATCGGCGCTCCCCTTGAGAAGGAAATCTCTCGCCACGAGCTCGTCAACTGAATGAGCCGTCAGGGAATATATTCCGGGGAGATCAACCACGAGAAACTTCTGACCTTTGTATTCCAGGATTCCCTCCTTCTTCTCAACGGTCACACCGGGCCAGTTTCCAACGTGTTGCCTCATTCCCGTGAGGGAGTTGAAGATCGTGGTCTTTCCAACGTTGGGATTCCCTGCCAGAGCCACTACCTTCATCATAGCAGGCACCTCACATCCTTCTTACCATGACTTTGCTGGCCATTCCCCGTCCTATGGCGAACCGCACACCGCCAACAGAGATTATTATAGGGCCCAGAGGATGCGACTCCAATACCTGAACCGTCGCTCCAGGGGTCAGCCCCATTGAGACGAGCCTCCCTCTGGCGTTGGGACCTCCTAGGATGTTAACGACAACCCCCCTCTCGCCGGGCCGCATACTGTTTAAAGGTACAATCATGAGCATCACCGTTAGGCTCTCCTAATTCGATATTCCAATCTCTCGATGACCTTAAAAAGCTTTGGTGAGCCTAACAAAACTCAGGGGTTCGATATCAGAAATGGGTGGGTTCTGAGACGTTAAACACATGGCGTCGGTTATGGAAACTCGTCTTAAAACTTTGGAAAGGTATTTAAGGGATTGGGAAGAATACAACTGATTGAAGTTCGGAGGTGCATCGATTATGGAAGAGATTCCACCTGAAGAACCCAAGAAGACTTCCCTGGGTATGGAGGAGAACGTAGAGGGATTGCTGGCATACGTGCTTGGATGGCTTACTGGGATAATATTCCTGTTGCTCGAAAAAGAGAGCGACTTCGTCCGTTTCCACGCTATGCAGTCAACGATAACGTTCCTGGGACTGACGATACTGCAGATTGTCCTTGGATTCATACCCATTATAGGTACGTTGCTCGGGGCTCTCCTGTGGGTTCTCGGGCTCGTACTATGGATAGTCGGGATGCTCAAGGCCTACCAGGGCGAACGCTACAAGTTCCCCATCGTCGGCAACCTGGCCGAGGAGTGGGTCGGCAAGGTCAACATCTGAGGCTCAGATTTTTAAGCCTCCTTTTTTATCTCACCCCATGAGGGACATCGAGAGCGTTGTTGAGGAGATAGCGAGATTCTCCGAGGAACACGGGCTTTATGAAAAACGCATACTCGTCATGTTCTCTGGCGGAAAGGACAGTTCACTGGCCCTCTACATCCTCAAGGAGGCAGGTCTTAACGTATCGGCGCTAACCTTCTTCCACCGCTGGAGCTGGAGGGAAACGCTCAACTGGGCGATGGGCTTTACCAAAAAACTCGGGGTTGAACACTACCTCGTTGACATCACGAACGGTCTCCTCAGGGAGGTAACCGGGAGAAAAGGCCCGGTGTGCATCAACTGCAAGAAGGTCATGCTCTGGAACGCCAAGTGGTTCGCCATCAACAACGGGTTCGATATACTGGCCAAGGGGGACAACGCCAACGACAAGATAATCGGCGCCCTCCTGGATCAGTGCGAGGGAGATATAAGGCTCTGCGGACTTCCGAGGATAGGAATTCCCTTCTTCAGACCTCTGATTAAATACACGGCCGAGGAAGTTGAAGCCCTTGCAGAAGAGGCTGGAATAAGACCATATCGCATGTACGAGCACTCGCGGAGAAGGCAGTGGCGCGAGGGCTGTCCGCTCCAGTACATCGACCGCGAGGAGATAGTGACAGAAAAGCTCATGGACTTAGCCTATCGGGTCAACTACGAGGTGAGCAAGATTGCGAGGAAGCGTAAAGTCCGCGTGAGCGTCAGGGTTCCCAGCTTCGAGGTCATGTGCTGGGACTGCGACGGGGAAACCCTTCGGGGGGTGGGGGAGATTATCTCGAAGTTTGGAGGGGATGAAAGTGGAACTTCCGCTCGGAAAACTTAGAAACGACCTCCTAAGGGACGTTGTGTTCCCCAACCTGGGAGTAGAGGACATGAGGGTGGTGTATGGACCCAGGGAGGGGTTTGACTCGGCGGTCCTCGAATACGACCACGACCACTATCTGGTGGTTGCCACGGACCCCGTTCTGGCCGTTCCGGAGGAGACCTTCGGGTTCTTTGCATACCACTTCGCGGCAAGCGATGTTGCGGTTTTCGGGGCGAGGCCGAGGTGGCTGGTGGTTGATATCCTCCTCCCGCCCGGAAGCGAGAAGGGTTTTCTCGAAAAGGCTATGCGCGATTTAAACGCGGAATGCCGGAAGTACGGGAGCGCGATAATCGGCGGCCACACGGGCGTTTATCCGAGTGTGGCTGAGCCAACCGCTACCACCACCGCGATGGGGCTCGTTAGGAAGGACGAACTGAAGCTCCCTCTTGCTAAACCCGGCGACAGAATAGTCGTGACCGGCAAGGTTGGCCTTGAGTTCGCGGTCTCGGCTTCCTATTTCCGCGAGAGGGAGCTGAGGAAGCTCCTGTCCTTCAGGGAGATAGCCAGACTCAAGAAGTCCTTCAGGTTTGAAACCGTTGTCCCTGAGGCCCTCACTGCAAAGCCCTTTGTGAGGGGCATGCACGATGCAACTGAAGGCGGACTAACTGCCCTCCACGAGATAGCCAACAACTCTGGGCTTGGGTTCAGGATATATGCCGAGAAGCTCCGGCTCGACCCGATGGTGAGAAAAGTCCTCGACTTTTACGGCGTTGACCCATGGAGCGTCTCCTCAAGCGGGACGCTGATAGCGATAGTCCCACCAGAAAAATCCAATTCCCTAATTGCAGAATTGCAGAAAAATGGAATTATTGCATTTGAACTCGGTGAATTCACCGCCGATAGGAAACGTACTCTAATCGAAAACGGGGAAGAGAAGAAGTTTCCAACGTTCAAGGGCGACCCCTACGTGGAGCTGTATGGCAAAGGATAAATACCGGAAGGGTGTATTACCGACCATGAGCCGTGAGGCAATCAGAGATGTGATTCTCAGGGTATCGAGAGAGCTCGGCCTAGAGGTCAATGATATAATCCTTTTCGGTTCCAGAGCCAGGGGAGATTTTAGAGCCGACAGCGATTGGGATGTTCTGGTGGTTCTCTCCAGGCCACTGGAGAGGAAGAAGGAACTGGAAGCGTACAAAAGGATACACAGGGAGCTTCTGTTAAAGGGAATCAAGGTGGACATCCTGTTTATTTCTAAGGATGAACTCGAAAAGGTCAAGGATGACACGGGTTTTCTTTACTACTACGCTCTCAGGGAGGGTGTGAAAATTTGAGCTTCAAGAAATGGCTCGAAAAGGCTGAAAAAGATCTTGTACTGGCCAAAAATAGCCTTTCTCTTGGCTACTACGACTATGCAACCTTTCACGCCCAGCAGTGTGCTGAAAAGGCTTTAAAGGCGTTTTTGGTATCAAAGGGAAAACCCATCAAACGAACCCATAGCTCATACTCCTGTGTGCCGATGTGGATTCTGAATTCTTAAAGCTCTTTGATGACGATGTGGATCTTCTAACCGCTTATGCTGTGGAGGCAAGGTATCCTACCATTCATGAGCCGGAGAAAGAAGAGGCGGAAAATGCCATAAAACTGGCTGAGCTCGTCCTTGCATTTGTGAAGTCCAAACTCACCTCACCCTGAACCTCAGCAGTGCCGCCAGGCCGCCCAACGCTTTCAGCTTGTCGCCTCCCTCGTGCTCCGAGCTTACAACAACGACCTCGCCCCTCGAATACCTCACCGCGTCCATGAGCTCCTCTATCTTTTCCCTGTGCTCTCCCTTGAGCAGTTCGTCGAGAACCAGGAGCGTTTCAACAGCCCCGTAGTTTACTGCCTCCTCGACCTCTCTGAGACCGTAGGCGGCCAGGCCGTTGTTTTTAGCTATATTCTCAAGCACCTTCTCGACGAGCTGAACCTCTTTAGCAACGCGGTTCTCGTGGTAGACTTTATCGACTGTTCCGCGCCTTATGACCTCGTAGATGCCCGTCCTCCCGGTCACGCTCGTGTCCTCGATGACCACCTTCTTGGCCAGCTCCGGATAGTTCTCGCGCAGGAACTTGTGGAAGTCCTCCTTGACGAAGCCGGGACCGGCAACTATCGCCCTCTCTATGCCCTCGCGGTTTATTATCTCCTCCATGCTCTTGGCAACGTCGTGGAAGAACTTCTTCTCCTCGCTCTCGCGGTTGGTGTTGTAACGCTTCCCCCCGAGGTTGTAGCGTATCCCCTTGAGTATCTCGACGCCGTATTCTCTGATTATCGCCATGTCCGCCTCGCCGTCGTCTATGACGACTATCATGACCCTTGCCCTCTTTGATGCCTCAACCGCTTCTTTCAGCCTCTCTATGTGGTGCTCCTTCCAGCGGGGCTTCTGAATGGTGACAACGGTGCCCTCCTCTATCGCTATGGTGTGGTACTTGCCGAGGGGGACGTCGTCCCTGCTGGCGTAGACTATCGGCCCGGTGACGCGAACCTGGTTGGCGAACTTGTGGAAGTTTATCTTCTCGGCCCTGACGCCGAGAAAGACCGGGATGACCTCAACCTTCTCGGCCCTCAGGGAATCGCTCCTCTGGCTCTGCTTCCTGAGCGTTTTCGCGTAAACGGTATCGCCCGGGTCTATGATGTGGTAGAGGTGCCAGAGGTCGTCGAGCGTCTCGGCCTTGACCTTTATCTTGCCCTCCTTGACGTCCTGGTGGATTATCTGCATCACAACCACCTTAGAGGTCGTCGTATACGCCCTCTCGCCTCCCAATTATAACAACATAAACGGTTTTTGAATCCTCGTCGACGCTGTATATTATCCTGTAATCACCAACACGAATGCGGTAAAATGGATATCCTTTAACCTTTTTGTACTGTGCAAACCACGGGTTCTGCTCAAGTTTTACCAGAGCCTCCACTAATCTTTTCTTGTCCTGAGGAGGCACCTTTTTGAGAAATTTCTTGCTCTTTCGGGACAGGACAACACTATAGCTCATGGAGAATCTCCTCTAATCTAACGCCGTTTTTCTTGGCATCCTCAAGTTCACTTATAAGCTCTTGGAGCTCTTCCTCACTGACTTCGAAGTAACCGGCAAAATTATCTATCTTTGAGTTTAGTATCCTGAGCTCTTCCTTGATCTCGCGAAGCTCCTGGAGTATCAGTCTCTCAACGTCTTCCATTTCCCCCACCATCCGTTGGTTATGCGGAGGTGCAAATAAAAGTTTTGGAGAAACTAAATCAGCTCCCTCTCTGTCTTGGTGAGCCTCAGCGCGCCGTTCTCAGTTATGACAACAGTGTCCTCTATCCTAACTCCTCCGAACTTGGGGAGGTAGATTCCAGGCTCGATTGTTATCACCATCCCTGGCTTGAGAACTGTCTCGTCCTGCTGGCTCACCCTTGGCCACTCGTGAATCTCCAGGCCAACACCGTGGCCAGTGGAGTGTATGAAGTAGTCGCCGTAGCCGTACTCCGCTATGACGTCCCTGACAATGGTGTCGAGTTCTTTGGCCGTCATCCCGGGTTTGGCGGATTCAACGCCCTTTCTCTGGGCCTCAAGAACGGCGTAGTAGATGTCCTTCTGCTTCTCGTTGGGGCTTCCCACGACTATGGTTCTTGTCGTGTCCGAGTGGTAGTGCCTGTAGAGCGCTCCCTCGTCGATGACGACCAGATCACCCTTCTCTATCCTCTTGTCGCTGGCGACTCCATGGGGCAGGGCAGAACGCCAGCCGCTGGCTATTATCGTGTCAAAGGCAGTCTTTTCCGCCCCGTTCATCTTCATGACGTACTCCATCTTCGCCGCTATCTCCCTCTCGCGCTTGCCCTCGCTTATCTCCTCAAGGGCGGCCATCATTGCCATGTCCGCTATCTCGCAGGCGGCCTTTATGAGCTCGATTTCCGCGGGAGTCTTGATTATGCGGAGCTCCTTCACCACATCATCGACTGAGACGAAATCTGCGGCGCCCACCTTCTCCCTGAGTGTCTGGAGGGTCGAGAAGCTCGTTCTGCCCTCTATGCCAAGCCTCTTCAGCTTGAAGGAGGAAAGCCTCTCATAAAGCTCCTTTCCTGTCTTGAATTTTTCGACGGGAACCCTGGAGGTTTCCCTCGCCTCTTCGTACTCCAGCTCCGGGACGATGAAGAGGGCATCATCAGGGGTAACGACAAGGTATCCCCCGAGGACGGGCGAACTTCCCGTGAAGTAAAAGAGGTTCGGCTTTGATGTGATTAGAACACCGTCGAGCTCCTTTTCGGCTATGAATTCCTTGAGCTTTTCAATCCTCATTCACAACCACCCGTTCCCTGTAATCCCACCGAGAATAAAACCCTTTCGGACAACTTTGGATGGCCCAGAAAAAGTTATAACCCTGTCAGCGATACGTTATGGCATGGTGACGTACCTCTTCGACTTCGATGGAACCCTCGTTGACAGCACCGAGGCCGTTGAGAAGGCCCTTCGCATAGCCATCGAAAAGACCGTGCCGGCGGTTATAGAGAGCGACCTCTACGACGATTACTACAAAGCTCTTTTCCTCTTCATCAAGGGCAAACTAACCTACCGGCACCTAGGGGTTATACACGAGCTGGTGGCACAGGGTACAATCCACGAGTACTACAAGCTCATGCCCAGGTACATCAAAGACTTTCCGTTCGCCAGGGAGGTCATCAGGGAGCTCAGAGCACGGGGGAGGCGCGTAATAAGCTTCTCCGGTGAGCACACTTACCCGGGCGGAAAGGTCATCTTCATGAAGAAGACGAACTGGTACGACGAGTTTGACGAAGTGATAACTTTCAGGGGCACTAAGGACATGCTTAAGAAGTTCCAGACCCTGCGGGAGTTCTACCCGGATGAACCTTTCGTCTGGGTGGACGACAGCCCGAGCAGGTTCACGTACATACTGGATGAGAACACGCTGCTCGTTCAGAAGGCATCGCCGTACAAGAGCGACGTGGCTCTCCTCTTTGAGAGACAGAACTTCCTGAAGATAAGGAGCATCAGGGAAGTGTTGGAGATAGACGACGGGCTCTTCGCCTTCGCAGAGGAGGATAAGACTTAAAAATGTCTGTTGGAGAACCCCCATCCGGTGGAGGTGAGGACGATGGCCAGGGGAAAGGCTCTCGTCCTTGCCTACGCCGGGACGAAGGAGCACCAGGACAACCACCACATGATTCTGAAGCCCCTTGGCATCGACGACAGGGGCGCTGCTTCGAGGCTCATAGGCAGGAAGGTTGTGTGGAAGACCCCAACCGGCCGGAAGATGTACGGCAAAATCCTCAGGACGCACGGCAATCGAGGCGAGGTGAAGGCCTACTTCAAGCCCGGCCTGCCGGGCCAGGCCCTTGGGGACTACGTTGAGATTCTCTGAGCGCAACCCTTTAAACCTCCCAACCTTTTCTTTCTCCGGTGAGATGATGGAACTCGTTGAGGTGCGCGAGGGTCTTGCGAGAATCCTTGTCCCGAAGGCGGAGAGGATATACGACGCCCCGGTCTTCTACAACCCAGTCATGGCTCTAAACCGGGATATAAGCGTCCTGGCCGTTGGAGTGCTCAAACCGGGGACTGTTCTCGACGCCCTCTCCGCCACAGGTATTAGGGGCATCCGCTACGCCCTCGAAACCCCGGCCAAGGAGGTCTGGCTCAACGACATAAGCGAGGAGGCATTCAACCTGATCCTGAAAAACGTCCGGCTGAACATTGGCATCGATGGGGAGAGAATAGGCGAGAAGAGGGTCTCTTTTGAGGGAGAGAAGAGGATCGTGGCCAACCACGACGATGCAAACAGGTTAATGGCGGAGAAGTTTCGCTACTTCGACTTCTTGGACTTGGATCCCTTCGGCTCCCCCCTGGAGTTCCTCGACACCGCCCTAAGGAGCGTCAGGAGAAGGGGCGTTTTAGCCCTCACCGCCACCGATACCGGCGTCCTCTGCGGTGCATACAGAAACGCCTGCCGCAGGAAGTACCTCGCCGAGCCCATACGGGGCGAGCTCTGCCACGAGGCTGGCCTTAGGATACTCATCGGAACCGTTGTCAGGTACGCCGCCAAGTACGACCTCGGCGTCGAGGTTCTGCTCGCTTACTACCGCGACCACTACTTCAGGGCATTTCTGAGGCTCAAGAGCGGCGCGAGGAAGGCCGACGAGAGCCTTTCAAACCTCGGCTATCTCTGGCAGGATGAGAGCGGAAAGTTTACCTACGAACAGGCCTTCCTCCCGGAGAAGCCGAAAGCCTACGGTCCTCTCTGGCTCGGTCCACTGAAGGAACAGGGGTTCGTTGACGATATGCTGAGGCGGGCCAATGAGTACCCCATTGCCCACAAGAAGACCCTCCCGTTCCTCGAAACCATCTCCAGGGAGCTTGACGTTCCGTTCCACTACGACACCCACGCGCTGGCTAGAAAGAACAACCTTCAGGTCGGGAAGCTCGCGGATATAATCGAGACCCTCCGCGGGAAAGGCTACTCCGCAACGAGAACGCACTTCTCTCCCATGGCCCTGAAGACAGATGCCCCGTTTGAAGAGGTCCTCCATGCACTCAAGTCCCAAAATAGAAAGGTGTGAAGGAGGCGTGGAATCAGAACTCCACCTCAAAGTTTCCGGGCTCGTGCTCAATCACGATGATAAGAACACCGTCTGAGAGCGATTCGTCCACGATTTTGCCACCGATTACCCTGACGTCCTCAACGTTCCTCAGTGCCACCTCACTTAAGCCGGAGAGGTGGTTGCGGAGGCGGAGCATCGAGCCATCCCAGCCCAGGACAGTCGCCGTGGAGTAGACGACCTCGACTTTGCCGTATCTGACCCCAAAGGGCAGGAAGAGGGCACCGCGCTTTCTCATCTCTATTCCGTCGAGGAGCTTTGGAACCTCAACGCCCCTGTACTTGACCTTTCCAAAGACCCTGTGGCCCCTCGGGTTGAGAAGGACGAGGTAGTTGCCACGCGGGAGCGCTATTATGTCCCCCTCGGTTACCTCGAAGTCCCTTCCAACGTTCTGCATTGCCAGAATCTCCTCCACGAACTTCCTGTGGAGGTCGTGGTGGCTGCTGTAGTACTGCAACCTGAAGCCGAGAACGATTGCACTTCCCTTTCCCCTCCTCACGAACGTCCCAACCGGCCTGCCGTAGTGGAAGACAAAGGGTTCTCCTCCCCTAACTCCCCTGACCGTGTTCCTGACGAGCATCCTGTCTATTCCCTCCGAAGAAACGCTCGTGAACTGAATCAACCTGGGATTGTCCCTCGCTTTCGCCCTTTCAACCTCGACGCCGAGGAACTCGGCCAAGGCCGAATAGGGCTTCATGTTCTCGTCAAGGTAGGGAAGCATCGGCAGGATTACGAGGTTCCCGCCTCTGGCAACGAATTCAGCGAGCTTGTCCTGGACTTTCCTGCCCATGAAGTCGAGACTGTAAACCCAGAGCTGACCGTATCTCAACATTTCCTCAACGCTCGCCTCCTCAAGGTCAAGAACGTCGAAGGGAACGTTGCTCATGGCGAGGAGAGTCAGAAGTCCCCTTTCCCCTAGGATGTACTCGTTGAGGTTTACGCTTTCCGTAAGGTTCTTCCTGAGGTCAAACAGCGAGAGAGCTTCGTAGGGCTCGTAGGTTCCGAAGGCAACCCTCGGCCTGAGCTCGGAATTAACGAAGTCCGGGTTGTTGAGAATGAACTCGCCGAGCCACTTTATCGGCTCAACGTGGGGCCTTTCGCTTCCATCGAGGCCTATCGGCGAGTATACGTCCCAAGTGATTCCGTTGTGGGACTCGTAGCCCTTCGGATTTTCACCGCCGACGTAGAGGTAGTAGTTGATGTTGTGGATTCCGAGGGAGGCGATGAGGGCATAAAGGTGCTCGGCCTCGTCCGGCTCGATTGTATGAGCTAAGGAGACCTGGGTCTCTATGCTCAGAGGCGGCGTTCCGAGTCTCTCCTGGTAGAAGCGGTAGATTCCGGTCTTGTAATAGATGTGGCCCAGCTTATCCTCCTTAAAGTCGAAGGAGCGGTAGAAGGAGTACCAGAACTCGGTCCAGAGGTGGATATTGAGGTTATTCTCCCTAACGTAGCGGTAGAAATGCCTCCAGGCAGAGAGAAGCAGGTATGGGTCGAGTATGCTTATCGGGACGTCAACGTAGCGTTTCATGTGATGGTAAAGCCTCTCAACGTAGCGGTTGGTCATCCAAATCTTGAAGTGGTGCCAGTCGAGTATCTTCGGCAACGGTTCGTTCTCGCTCGCCGGCGCATAAACCTCGGAGTAATCACTTATAGGCGTTCCGTAGCGCTCGCTCAGCTCGTCGAGGGAGTAGTTCGAGCGAAGCCACTCCTCCCAGAGGCCTCCGGGACGGGTTATTATCTCGTTGTAGTCCGTCAAAAAGGGCTGGAAGATGGTCTCCCAGTAGGAGGGCTCGTCGTCTATGGAGACGCTTATTATCGACCCGCCGTTGGTGTAGAGGTAGTCCCGGATTACCGGCAGAACTGCCTCATACCACTTTGAGACGGCCCCCAGGTAAGTGGGATGGAGGTATGTTATCGGGGGATAATAGATGTCCCCAGGCAGGGGCCCGTTCGGTCCCCTGGCGAGTATCTCAGGGTGTTCTCTGATGAGCCAGTCGGGGATTCCGCCGTTCCTCCACTCGCCGCAGATGTAGGGGCCGGGCCTGATGATGACCTTGAAGCCGAGCCCCTCTGCAAGCTCAAGGAAGCCAACCAAGTCTCTCTCGGCCCTTGTTTCACCCGTGAAGTCAAACTTTCCAGGCTCCGGCTCGTGCCAGTTCCAGGCGACGTAGGTATCTACCGTGTTGAGGCCGTGCCTCCTCATCTTTTCCAGCCTATCTCGCCAGTATCTCTTGGGAACGCGGAAGAACTGGAGCGTTCCGCCGTAGACGATAAAAGGCTCCCCATCAAGGTAATACACCTTTCCATCGTGGCCAACCTTCATAGCAATCACCACTTGACGACCTTGCTCAGAAACCTGGGCCTGTCTGGATCGAGTCCGCGCTCAATGGCCTTGTAATAAGCCAGGAGCTGGATTACCGGGAGGTGCAGGACAGGGCTGAGGATTTCGTCGAGCGCGGGAACTTCGATGAAGTAGTCCGCCCCGGTATCGCGCCTTCCGACGGTGAGAACCCTTGCACCCTGGCTTTTGAACTCTTTCGTGAGCTTCTCGTGCCAGTCGAAGGGCTCGTTCACGAGGAGGACAACTAAAGTTCCATTGTCGGCTATGGACTTGAAGCCGTGCCTGACCTCAAAGGTTTGATACGCTTCACTCCAGAAGAGGGCCATCTCCTTCATTTTGAGCATGGCCTCAAGCGCTACCGGATAGAGTATTCCCGAGCCGAGGAAGATGACGTTCCGGAAGTCAAAGCCCTTGACGATTTCCCTGATGTACCCCTTGCTCCCCAGGACGTCCTTAGTTAGCGACGAGACAGTTTTAGCGTCGTGGGTTTCCCTTCCGTATGAACTGAGGAGAAGCTGAATGAACGAGAAGTAGAAGGCCGTGAACGAGTGCGTCATGACGACGCTCTCCTCGTGGGTGGGGACTACTAGCGCGTAATCGGCTTTCTTTGAGAGCGTGCTCTCGTAGGCCGTGAGCGCGAACCCTGGAACGTTCAAGGCGTTAAGAGCTTTCACCGCCTCGGTCGTCTCGCCGGAGCGAGATATCGCCACGAGAAGCCCCGGCTTTCCTATCGGATACCACTCCCTCGAATAGAGAAGTTCGGAGCAGGGGGCGCTGAACCCCCTGCCCCCAAGGCGGGTGGTTGCCATGGCCAGCGGCTTTGCCAGAAAATGTGAACTGCCACAGCCCGTGTAAACTACCTCTCTCGGTAACCGGAAGTCATGAACCGTTACGAACTCCTCAAAGGCCTTCTGAGCCCTGATTATGCCCTCAGGGGTCTTTAGTATCTCCCTCAGAGTTGCGTGCATTTAATCACCCCCGTAAAGGTGGCAGGCAACCCAGTGGTTCTTCTCAACCTCGCGAAGCTCTGGACGGACTTTGAAGCACTTCTCCATGGCCTTCGGGCACCTCGGCGCGTAGCGACAGCCGGCTATCTCGTAGATGCCGCGCTCCTCTTTCTCAGGTTCGATTCCCCTGAACTCCCACTTCACGTTCAGGTCGGGAACGCTCTCAAGGAGCATCTGGGTGTAGGGGTGGAGCGGGTTGTGGAAGACCTTCTCGGTATCACCCATCTCGACGATGGTTCCCCTGTACATGATTATCGTCGAGTCGCTGATGTAGTAGCCCAAAGCCAAGTCGTGGGTGACAAAGAGGACTGAGGTGCCATACCTGTCCCTGAATTCTCCAAGGAGGTTGAGGACGTCTATTCTAGTGCTCGCGTCAAGCATCGAGACGGCTTCATCCGCTATGAGGAGCTTTGGCTTCACGAGAAGGGCCCTCGCTATGAGGATTCTCTGAAGCTGCCCGCCGCTGAGCTGGTGGGGATACTTGCCCCGAACTTCCGCCGGGTTGAGGCCAACCTGGCTGAGGGCGTCGTCTATCATTCTTTCCCTTTCGTCTCTGCCTACCTCTGGGAGGAACGAACGAAAGACCAGGTCGAACGCCCTGTCTATCTCGTGGAGGGGGTTGAAGCTAGCGAAGGGGTCCTGGAAGACTGCCTGTACCTGGCGGTAGTAGTAGGTGCGCAGCTTCCTCTTGTCAAAGCCCGTTATGTCCTCTCCCTCGAAGAGTATCCTTCCGGAGGTCGGCTTGAGGAGCCTGAGGATGAGCTTTCCAACGGTGGTTTTCCCGCTTCCGCTCTCGCCCACGAGAGAGACTATCTCTCCCTCTCTCATCGAGAAACTGACATCATCGACGGCGCGGATTTCAAAGCCCCCAATGAGGCCGGAGGTGAACACCTTGGTTAGGTTCTGGACTTCGAGAAGGGTCATTGCTCATCACCCCCAAGGAGATGGCAGGCCGCGTAGTGTTCCGGTCCTACCTCGGTCAGTTTCGGCTCAATCTCGCTGCACTGCTCCATCACGTTGGGACAGCGGGTGTAGAAGCGGCAGCCCCTCGGCGGGTTGAGGAGGCTTATTGGGTAGCCAGGAATGCCACTCAGCTTCTGTCGCTTGTACTGCACGCCCATCCTCGGCAGGGAGTTGAGGAGGAGTCTGGTATACGGGTGGGCAGGGTTGTTTATTACCTCATTGGTCGGGCCAATTTCAGCCACTTTCCCCGCGTACATTATCATTATCCTGTCGGCTATTTTGTCGAGGATGGCCAAATCGTGGGTGACGAAGATGATGGACTTAACGATTCCCTCTTTCATGAAGTGGTGGAGGAGTTCTATGACGACCCTCTGCGTCGTGACGTCAAGCGCGGAGGTTATTTCATCGGCTATGAGCAAGTCGGGGTTTAGAAGGGTTGAGACTACCATCGTAGCGCGCTGTCTCATGCCACCGCTCAGCTCGACGGGGTACATATCCGCTACCTTCTCGCTGAGCTTGACCATCCCCAGCCTCTCACGGAGGAGTTCCTCAACTTTTCCCCTGTCGGTGTATCCGTGTTCCTTAGCGAGGTCCCAGACGATGTCCTTGATTTTCTTCGTCGGGTTCAGGGCGTTCATCGCGTACTGGGGGATTATCGAGAGCTCTGTGTAGCGGATTCTTCTGGCTTCCTCCTCGCTGAGTTTCATCAGGTCTTGTCCCTTGAAAAGTGCCTCACCGCCGGCGTGGAGCATGGGCGGTTTTCTCAGTATGAGGGAGTGTACGAGCGTCGACTTTCCGCAGCCACTCTCTCCGGCTATGCCGAAGACCTCTCCCTCCTTGACCTCGAAGCTGACACCGTCAACGGCCTTTACCCTGCCGATGGGAGTGTTGTAATAGATCCTGAGATCCCTGACTTCCAGCAGGTTCATTCCCCTCCCCTCCTGAGCCTCGGGTTGAATACCTCCTCCATTCCCAGGTTGACAAAGAACAACGCTGTGATGATGAGGGTGATTATCAGCCCGGGCGGAATGAACCACCACCACCAGCCGAACTGGAGGGCGTTGTGGGCTATCGCTTTCTGGAGTATCGTCCCCAGAGATACGGCCGTTGTCGGGCCGAGGCCTATGAAGTCAAGGGTCGCGCTTGCCAGTATTGCCCCGCTGAACTGGAGGATTCCGACCATGAAGATGTAGGAAATCATGTTGGGCATTATCTCCTCGAAGATAATTCTGATGTCACTGAGACCAACTATCCTCGCGAGGTTCACGAACTCCCGGTTCTTCAGCGAGAGAGTCTGCGAGCGGACGGCTCTTGCCACCCAGGGCCATCCAGTGAGGCCTATGATGAGTGCCTGAACCTCAGGGCTTCTCGCCTCCAGATACGCCGCGACGAGGATAAGGAGCACTATCGATGGTATGACCAGCATTATGTTCACGAACATCATGAGCAGCTCGTCGGTTAGACCGCCCCGGTAACCGGCGACGAAGCCTATCGTTATCCCGAAGGCGGTTCCGATTACCGCTGCCAAAACCGCCACCCAGAGACTTGTCCGGAGACCATAGACTAGCTGGGCGTAAACGTCCTTTCCGAGCTTGTCCGTTCCAAGGATGTGAATTACGTGAACTTCCCTGCCGGTGTATGTAACCAACGTCTCGTTTGTCAGCGGCGGCAGTGTTTTCGTAGAGTACGTGGCTATCTCCATCTCCGTACCCGGGAGCTTCTCGTAGTAAAGACCATCCCCGGCGAAGGGCGTGAGCATCGGGCCTATGAGCGCGAACAGCACAAAAAACAGCAATATTCCGAAGCCAAACTGGAATTTCCTGTTCCTGAAGGCTATTTTTACCGTGTTCATTCTGCCCCTCCTCGACATCCTTAACCCTCCGTGTAGCTTGCCCTAACGCGCGGGTCTATGAAGGCGTAAACTATGTCGATGACAAAGTTGGCAGCCAGAACCGAGATGACCACCATTAGAAACGCTCCCTGGAGGAGAAAGTAGTCTTGGCTAAGCGCAGCGTTCATCAGGAGTATTCCTATTCCCGGGTAGTTGAAGACTATCTCCGTGGCTATCGCTCCGGCCACCATTAGGCCGAGCTGTAAAGCTAAACCGGTAACCTGTGGCAAAATCGCGTTCCTGTAGGCGTGCTTGGTCATCAGCTTTTCGCTCGCTCCAAGGGCTTCGAGATAGCGCACGTAGTCAGCTTCAAGCTCGTAGATTATCATGTTGCGCATTCCTATAGCCCAGCTGCCTATCATAACGATGAAGAGGCTCAGGAATGGGAGAATCCAGTGGGAGAAGAAGCTCTTTATGAACTCCCATGAGAGGCTCGGCACCAGTGAGGGGTCGTACGCGCCCTGGTATGGGAGCCAGCCGGCTTTAACCCCGATGAAGTATACGAGGAGCATGGCGAACCAAAAGTAGGGCATGCTCGCGAGGAAATAAAAGAGGGGCATCATGTACCTGTCGTATCTCCTGTTCTTGCCGGCGATGGCCCCCAGCCAGTTTCCGACCAGCCAGCTCAAAGCTATAGCCGGAAAGAGGATGGCTATATCATAGGGAAGGGCGTGCCTGATTAGATCCCACACGGGAGCCTTGTAGAGAAGACTGTAACCAAGGTCCCCGTGGAAAAGTCTCACCCAGAAGTTCACAAACTGCCTCCAGAGAGGCTCATTGAGGCCGTAAAGCTCCTCATAAAACTCGATTAGGATCTCCCGCTCTCCGGGCGCGAGGTTAAGTATTGAGTCTATCATGGCTTCTATCGGATTGCCCGGCATGAGCCTGGGCAGGAGCCAGTTGAGTGTGACCGCAAAGAGGAAAGTAACACCATAGACGAGAGTCTTCTGTGCGAGGTACTTCCTGAACCCCATCGTCAGCCCTCCTGAACCTCATACAAAAAAATGAAAAAGAACTTAACGCTTCCTCCGGTAGAGAAGGAGCGGTATTACAGTCAGCCCTATCAGCGCCGCCGGTCCGCAGATTCCTCCGCCGCCGGCAGTGGTCGTGGGACTGCTGCTTGGAGTGGTTTCCGTTGGGCTCTCAGTTGGAGTGGGTGTCTGGGCTGGCTGGACACCCAGCATCGCCAGTGCCGTTCCCCACGTTCCGAATCCGGGCCAGAATATCGGAACGCCGTAGGGGTTCTTTTCGTTGGGCCAGTTCTTCCAGTACTGTGTGCTGGCCTCGTAGAAGACGGTTCCGGTGTAAACAGGAACCGCCGGGACGTCCTTAAGCCATATCTCTGTCAGCTCCTTAAGGTACTGCACCTGTTCGTCCTCGTTGGGAGTCGCCGAGAGCTTCTGAAGTAGTTCGTTGACCCTCTCGTTGTGGTAGTTGCCAAAGTTTGCGGCGCCCTTATCGGTTTCGTTGTGATAGTACATCAGGGCCTGGTAAACGCTATACGGGTCCGCTTTGAAGGTTCCGGCCCAGTGGAGGGCCAGGTCGAAGTCGCCAGTGTTCAGCTTCTGCATGAAGAAGTTGGTCCAGTCTCCCTTGTCTATAACGACCTTTATTCCGAGGGGCTTAAGCTGGTTGGCTATTATCTCACCGGCCTGTATCCAGTCAGAACAGCCGGCACAGGTCACGAAGTGGAGCTCTATGTTCTTTCCGTTGTACTCCCTCCATCCGTCGCCGTCGGTGTCCTTAATTCCGAGCTGGTCGAGTATCTTCATTGCCCCTTGAAGGTCGCCATACTTCCAGCCATAGTCGTTTATGAGTCCATCGGCGTCTATCTTCTTCTTCCAGCCGGCCATGATCGGACCAAGCGGGGTCTGGTCTGGAACTGCACTTATCGGTCCCTGCTTGACTATCTGCTCCGGGTTTATGGCCATGGCTATGGCCCTCCTGAAGGCGGGCATGTTCATGGGCGGCCTTTCGGTGTTGAAGTAGAGAACCACAGGGACAACGGGCGGGAAGTAGGGTTCCCTGTCAAGCCAGCTGACTATCTTCGGGTTCTGCTTCTTCAGCTCGGCTATGTCCAGGTAGTAGGTGGCAACATCGAGGTCGCCCTTGAGGAAGGCGTTGGCAGCCTGGTCGTTGCTTGAGATGTAAAGCTGAATGATGTACTTAGCGGCGGGCTTGTTGAAGTACTTGGCCCCCCACCAGTCCTCGTTCCTCTCGAGGATAGACTTCTGTTGCTGAACGACTTCCTTGAGCTTGTAGGCTCCAGAACCGATGAGATACTGCTTCTCGTCCCCGGTAAAGGTCATGGTCTTGACCTTCTCTGGATCGAGGTTCTCAAAAATATGCTTCGGGATGATAAGGGTGGTGTAGAGGTTGCTCCTCCATACCCAGATGTTGGGCTGGCCGGAGAAGACGAACCTCACGGTCCTGTCGTCAACGACCTTTATCTCCTTTAGCCCCTCGATCTTCTTGAGACCGAGCTTCTCATAGTACTCGAAGGAGAACTTAACGTCCTCAGCCGTCAACGGCTTTCCGTCCTGCCACTTGGTACCCTCACGGAGCTTGACCTCAAAGGTCGTGCTGTCAATCCACTTTCCATACTCAGCCAGCCAGGGCTTCAGCTCGGTGGTCATGAAGTTCAGCATGAAGAGGGGCTCAAAAACAAGACCATCGATACCTATTATGTTTCCTCCCTGGAAGGGGTTGGCACTTGTTGGAGGTGCACTGTTGGCTGTGTATATGGTTTCGTTTCTTGGAAAGTCCTCCGCACGCACGGAGGCGAACCCTATCATACCGGCCAGAAGAAGGGCCACCAAAGCAAAGCCGAGGTACTTTTTCATAGTTTCCCACCTCATTATAAATAATGTCAATTTTATAACACTGTCGGATTCTATATAAGCTTTTTGGTGGTCACAGAGTGCCACTAATGTACAGCTATATGCAAGATACAGGGGAGGATGCACGTGGATATACCATTACCCATGCCCAAGGATGCTCATAGGAAAATTATAAAAACATCAAAATCTATAACTGTCCAGGTGAAACCCATGGAGCAATTTCACTGGGGCGTCGTTCAATCGGCATTTCAGTTCGAGATGGGGGACCCTTACCGGAGGAACATAGACGCGAGAACCGACTGGTGGGCCTGGGTCAGGGACGGGTTCAATATAAAGAATGAACTCGTCAGCGGGGATCTGCCGGAGGACGGGATAAACAACTACGAGCTCTATGAGATCGACCACCGCCTAGCCAAGGATTTGGGACTGAACGCATACCAGCTCACAATAGAATGGAGCAGGATCTTTCCCTGTCCAACCTGGAGTGTTGACGTAGAGCTGGAGAGGGATTCGTACGGGCTTATAAAACGCATTAAAATAAGGAATGAACACCTCGAAGAGCTTGATGAACTCGCCAACCGAAAGGAGGTTGAACACTACCACTCAATCCTGAGGAACCTCAAAAAGCTCGGCTTCTCAACCTTTGTAACGCTGAATCATCAGACACTTCCACTATGGGTTCACGACCCGATATCGGTTAGGAAAAACCTTGAAAACACCCCTGCGAGGGGTTGGGTGGATGAGGGAAATGTGGTAGAGTTCGCCAAGTTCTCTGCCTACATTGCGTGGAAGTTCGGGGAGCTCGTGGATTACTGGGCAACCTTCGACGAGCCGATGGTCACGGTGGAGCTCGGTTATCTGGCCCCTTACGTTGGCTGGCCGCCGGGAATCCTCAATCCAAAGGCGGCTAAAAGGGTTATCATCAACCAGATGGTTGCCCACGCAAGGGCCTACGAGGCTATAAAGGAGCACACCAAAGCCCCTGTCGGGATAATTCTCAATATAATCCCGGCCTACCCGAAAAATCCAGCCAGCGAAAAGGACCTCAAAGCCGCGGAAAACTACGACTACTTCCACAACAGGCTCTTTCTTGAAGCCCTCAACAGGGGCCGGGTTGACCTGGAGCTTGATTTCAATCCCGTGAGGATAGCCCACATCGAAAGGAACGACTGGATAGGCAACAACTACTACACGAGAGAGGTCGTCAAGTGGATGGAGCCGAAGTTCAAGGAGCTGCCCATGGTAAGCTTTGTGGGAGTGGAAGGCTACGGCTATTCTGGAAACCCGAAGAGCGTCTCGCCAGACAACAATCCCACCAGCGACTTCGGCTGGGAGGTGTACCCAAAAGGCTTATACGATTCAACTATGGAAGCTCTGGAGTACGGGAAGCCCGTGTTTATAACCGAGAACGGAGTCGCGGATTCAAAGGACGTACTGAGGCCGAGGTATATAACGGAGCACGTGGACGAGGTAAAGAAGCTCGTGGAGACAGGGGCTGATGTGAGGGGATACTTCCACTGGGCTCTGACGGATAACTACGAGTGGGCGATGGGCTTCAAGATACGCTTCGGCCTCTACGAGGTTGACCTCATCACAAAGGAACGTATTCCGAGAAGAAGGAGCGTTGAGACCTACAGAAAGGTTGTTGAGGAGGGATTGGAATGAAGACGATAGCCGTGGATGAGAGCACATGGAGAAAGATAAAGCTCCTCAAGGACAAGCTTGATGCTCGCTCCTACGACGAGGTACTCCAGAAGCTCATTGAGACCTGGCACCTCGTGGAGCTTGACAAGAAGGTGGACAACGTCATAGTTGACGAGGAGGAAGCTGAGGTTCTCATCAACCTGCTTGAAAAGAAGAAGGGGAGTTGAAGATGCCCCTGCCAGAGGACATAACCTTTGACAGCATAACCCTCCTCAGGATGCACACCGCTAAGAGGAAGAGACAGTTGGAGATAACCCTGGCCAAGTTCAACGTCTCCCTCTCCATAATCACGGTCTACCGCTATCTCTCCGCGAAGGCGTACCTAAAGAGAAACGTGGAGGGAGAGCTTGAGGTTCTTAGAGACATTTACACTGTGATACCCCTGAACGATGAGATAATAGTCAAGGCCGCCCAGATAGAGGCTCACCTCCTCCAGAAAAGAAAGATGCTCGATCTTGAGGACGTTCTGACGGCGGCAACTGCGATATGGAGCAACAGCCTGCTCGTTACCGACGATCCCAAGAGGTACGAGGTGATGCGGCAGTTTGGCCTTGACACCATGCCCCTGGAGAAATTCCTGCGCGAACTCGAAATAATAGTGGAAAGGGAGCTGGGTTAAATCAGCTCCGCGAAGGGGGTTATGTGGAGAAAAAGCCCCGGCATGAAGCGGAGTCCTTCAGCGTACTTTACCCCCGCTTTTTTACCGTAGTAGAGCGCCACAGTTCTTAGGAAGGGCTCCCACTTTTCCCAGACGTCATCTGTAAACTGACTTTTGTGGGCCCGTATCGCCCTCAGCTTGAGCTCCATAACGTCGGTTACATCGACGAAGTAGTTCGGCTTGGCCGTGTAATAGAAGCCGAAGAGATCAACCTGATGCGGCTTCAGTCCGAGGTAGCGGTCGCTTCTGCCCACGTTAGGCAGTGGGGAGAACGATACCGCCTCAATGGCGAGCCTTCCTGCCGCTATGTGGTCCGGGTGACCCTCGTAGGGGAGCCAGGGGTCTGGGGCTAAAACCGCATCGGGTTTCTCTGACCGTATAACTCTGATTATCTCCTTCCTGACCTCGGGGGAATAGGGAAGTTCGGTGTCCCTGTAGTCTAGCCACAGAATTTTATCAACCCCAAGCAACTTTGCGCTTTCAGCTTCCTCCCTCCTCCTCACGAGGGCAAGCTCTTCCCCGGTTGTTCCATCGTCGTCGGTGCCCATGGAGCCGTCCGTGAGGCAGAGGTAAACGACCTCCTTTCCCATCCCGGTGAGCTTCCTAATGGTTCCACCAATTCCTATGACGCAGTCGTCGGGATGCGGTTCGATGCAGAGAACCTTCTCCACCTCCGAGAAGGGGTCGCTCAGGTCAAACTCGAGCACCTCCTCGAGAAGTTTCCTTAGAGCCTCGTCAAAATCGGCAACCTTTTCGAACATGGCCCTCCCCCACTTATAAACACTGCTGGTTTTATAGAGCGAGTGAAATATATAAATCCTCCGGTTAGTTCGATAGGTATTTTAAACCCTCTTTCCAACCTTGAGGGGGATAAAGATGGACGAGATGCTGGAACTAGCGAGGGGCTTTTATAAGGACGAGTACGCCGATTCAGTCCTCTACGCCCAGCTTGCAAGGATTGAAAAGGACGAGGAGATAAGGAAGGAATTTCTTCGGCTCTCAAATATCGAGTCAAAGCACGCCAAGTTCTGGCACGACTTCATAAAGCGGCACGGGGGGAAGGTTCCAAAGCCTTCCGTGAAAAGGCTCACAATCTTCAGCGTCAAGCTCCTCAGAAGGCTCCTTGGACCGGGCTCGGTCGCTTCGCTCCTTGAGATGGGTGAGAACAGTGCGATACAGAAGTACTTCAAGTACCTCACGACCTACGCGGACAGGTTCAACAAGGATGAGTTGAGGGAGATAAAGGATGTTATACTGGACGAGCTGGAGCACGAGAAGTTCTTCTACGAGAGCAAGGAGCGCTTCCACGTCGAGAATACCCGCGACCTCGTTCTGGGCATGAACGACGGGCTGGTTGAAATCCTCGGAGCAGTTACGGGTCTGTCCGCGGTCTACCCGAACAGTCCGCAGCTCGTTGGAATAAGCGGCCTCATAGTCGGTGTAGCAGGCGCGCTCTCGATGGCGATAGGCACCTTCGTCTCCGTCCGCTCCCAGAGGCAGATTAAGGAGTCAATACGCGAGAGGATGGAGGTTCTCTTCAGAGTCTCGCCGGAAAGAGCCGCTGAGGAGCTTGTGGAAAAGCTCGTTGAGGGAGGAATGCCCGAGGAGGTTGCTAGGGAGGTTGCCAAAGAGCTATCCGACAACAGCGAGGCGGTAATGCAGCTACTCCTTCCGGAGGCTGAGGAGAACGAGATAAGGGCGGCTCTCTACACGGGCTTCGCCTACCTCCTCGGTGTCGCTTTCCCGGTTACGCCATACTTCGTAGCTTCCAGTTCGCTGACCGCGCTCCCGTTCTCGATACTGCTGGCGGGCTCTGCTTTAGCCATAGTGGCGACCCTGATATCGCTCCTCTCTGGAATCTCCATCAGAAAGAAGGTCGCGGAGATGGTGGCAACGGGGCTTGGAGCTGCGTTCCTGAGCTACCTCTTCGGCCGGCTCATGGAGACCCTCTTCAATGTCTCGGCGCTTTAGAGATAGGTTACCTCAACGCCGAGCTTCTCGGCTATTTTTCCCTGTTTCTCATCGCTCGTTGCAAGCTTGCCGTACTTGAGTGCCTGGGCGATGTAGAGGGCGTCATAGATTGGGATTCGATGGTTAACACTTATCCCCCTTGATTTCGCCAAATACTGCATTCCATTCTCAAGAACGACGACGTTCGGGAGAGCATCCACAACCTTTGATCTCTTATTGAACTCCTCCAGGGATATCTCACCGTAGAGGACGTGATGTTTCCAGAGGGCGTTTGAAACCTCAGCCAAGGCGTAGTCAAGCGAGACGACGTCTTTAAAAAATAGCTCCTCTACCAGCTCCCAGCCGGGTTCGAGGAGAACGTACTTTGCAAGCACTGAGGCGTCAATTACTATCACGGTCCTCCCTCACGTACCTTTTTGCAGTTCCTTCCTTAGCGGGGGTTCCCCCAGCGAGTAACTCGTGCATCATCTCAATGGTTCTTCTTTTCTCCTCTTTGCTTATCCTCAAAGCTATGAACCGCCGTATCTCCTCGCTCCAGTTGATGTCGTACTTCTTCATCTTCTCCTTTAACTCGTCGGGGACGCGAACGCTTATGACGGCCATACGACCACCGTTTACAGAAACGCATTGCAAGGATATAAACGTTGTCGTCATACCCTCACGTGCTTCCACTTGCCTCGCTTGAATGCCCACCAGAAGAGAGCGGCGGTTGTGAAGGTCTCTAAGCTCATGGCTATCCACGCGGCGATGACCCCAAGGCCCTCAAAGTGCACCGGCCCGATTGAAAAGCCAAAGCCGAGGATGTATGCCGGCACTATGCGGAAGAGGAGCTTGCTGACCGCTGTGATGTACATCGGCGTTTTAGTATCGCCGGCTCCCCTCAGTGCACCTCCAAGGACGAAGAGCCATCCGAGGGGAATCTCGCTTATTCCGACTATTATGAGGTATATGCTCGCCAGTCTCATGACCTCGCTGTAGTTCGGGTCGCTCGGGCTTATGAAGGGCATGACAAGGTAGCGCGGGAATATTATCAGGACAGCCGCCATGACGCTCATAAACAGGCCCACCATCTTGAGCGCCTCATAGACGGTCTTTTCAGCCTTTTCGGGTTTTCCTTCACCGAGGCTCTGACCGACTAAAGCTGATGTCGCCACGTTGAAGCCGAAGGCGGGCATGTATGCTATGCTCTCAACGCGGAGACCAACCTGATGGGAGGCAAGGGCCACGGTTCCGAAACGCGTAACGATGCTCATATAGAGGAAGTTGTAGAAGCTGAAGATGCCGCGCTCTATCATCGTTGGCACACCGATGCGGAGGATTCTGCTCGCCATCTCGGGGTGGAAGCTCCAGCTCGGCCGGAACCTCAGCACGAGCCTCCCGCTCCAGAGGAGGTAGAGACCGATAAGGAACGAGGTGGTGATTCCTATTCCCGATGCCCAGGCCGCTCCAACGGGGCCGAGCTGTGGAAAACCGAGCTTTCCGAATATGAGGAGGTAATCGAGAACCGCGTTTACCACGTTCATAAGGATGCCGAGCTTCATGGGTGTCTTCGTGTCTCCAGCCCCTCTGAGGGCCGAGAAGGCCGTAAAGCCGGCGAATCGAATGGGATAGAAGGCAAAGATTACCTTAATGTACTCGTAGCCCAGAGCAACTACGTCCGGCTTAGCGCCCATTATCCTCAGGATGTCGTCGCCGAGAAACCAGCCGAAGAGCATGACGGGGATTCCAAGGAGGAACGCCAGGTAAAGGCTCTGCTCCAAAGCTAAGGTTGCGTTTTCCTCGTCTTTAGCCCCAACGAACCTCGCCACCAGCGCGAGGGTCCCCGTGGCTACGGCAGCCATAATGGGCATCATGAACCAGCTGACCTGACCGCCGAGGCCGACAGCGGCTAAGGCCAAAGCCCCGAGCTGGCCGACCATCATCATGTCCACTAGGTTGAGAAGCGTCTGGGATATGTTGCCCATGATTGCGGGCCAGGCAAGCTTCCAGAGCCTTCTCTGCTCCTCGTTGAAGTGCAACATTAAGACGTCCCTCTAAACGAACAGAATGACATTTAAGTTAATAAGAATTGCGGTGAACCGGAAGATGCAGAAGGAGAAAATAAAAAGGGTCAGTAGGGGAGGTTCCTCTTCTTCCTCCACTTGTGGGACCAGCTGTACTTCCTCATGCGCCTGCTTCTGCCGAAACCGCAAGCGGCGCAGTAGCCCTTCTTGATGTTGTAGGCGCGCCTTCCACAGCGCCTGCACTTAATGTGAGTTGGAGTGTGGTTCCTCCTGCCCTTCGGTGCAGTCCCGCTTCCCATGCTATCACCCCTCTAAGGTCTCACTTCACTCAATCTCGACAGGGGAAATGGCCAGAACGTTGTCTCCCCTGATGACGATTTTACCGTACTTCTTCACGACCTCGCCGTCCTGAATTAGGGCGGCATCGGCGAGGACGACGTTCAGGTGGATGTCATAACCGATGAGCTTCCCTCTGAACTCGGAACCCCTCTTCAGGAGCACGAGCACGTCCTTGTCAAGCGACCTGTGGATAACGTCGAGTGGTCTTTCCGCCATTTTCACGCACCTCCAAATAATCAAAGCTCGTAACGATAACGAGGGAAACGGTTTATAACTCTTTCCGTTTCCAGAGGAAGGAACGTTGACGGATAGACGAGGCCCCTCCCAAAAGCTTTTTATGAAATGGCCTTACTCCAGTTTCAGGTGGTGAGTGATGGGAGAGGTGGATAAGTACGAGATTCTTCAGGATTTGATGAGAAGGAGAGGCTTTGCCTGGGGAAGCTTTGAAATCTACGGCGGTGCGAGGGGTTTTTACGATTACGGTCCTCTTGGAGCTACAATAAAGAGGAAAATCGAGCGGAAGATACGCGAGGCCTTCCAGAGGGAGGGCTTCTTCGAGCTTGAGACCCCGGATATAACTCCTGAGAAGGTCTTCATAGCGAGCGGCCACGTTGACAAGTTCGTTGACCCGCTGGTCGAGTGTAAGAAGTGCGGTGCGCGCTTTAGGGCAGATCACCTCGTTGAAGAAGCCCTCGGCATAGACACAGAGGGCATGAGCGCCGAGCACCTAACTGAACTCATCCGCGAGCACGACATCCGCTGCCCCGAGTGCGGCGGCGAGCTTTCCGATGTCTGGTACTTCAACCTCATGTTCGAGACCAAAATCGGTCCCTACGGTGACCAGAAGGGCTACCTGAGGCCTGAAACGGCTCAGGGCATCTTCGTCAACTTCAGGCGCTTAAACGCTTTCGCAAGGAACAAGCTCCCCTTCGGTGTCTTCCAGATTGGAAAGGCCTACAGAAACGAGATTTCGCCGAGACAGGGGATGCTCCGCCTGAGGGAGTTCACACAGGCTGAGGCAGAGATATTCTTCAACCCTAAGGAGACGGAGCATCCGCACTTCGACGAGGTCAAGGACGAGGTTCTGCGCCTCTATCCAATAGAGCACCAGCTCAAAAACCTCGGGATGATTGAAATAACCGCCGAGGATGCCGTCAAGAAGGGCTACGTCCTGAACACATTCTTCGCCTACTACATGGTCATGGTCAAAAGAACGCTCCTCGACATCGGTATCCCCGAGAAGGCCATACGCTTCCGCCAGCAGCTGCCGGAGGAAAGGGCACACTACTCAAGCGACACCTGGGACGTTGAGATACACAGCGAGCGCTTCGGCTGGGTGGAGTGCGTCGGCATAGCCTACCGCGGCGACTACGACCTCAGCAAGCACATGAAGATGAGCGGGGCTGACTTAACCGTCCTCATACACTACGACGAGCCCAAGATAGTCAGACGCCTCAAGGTAAGCCTCAACATGAAGAAGGTTGGTCCCAAGCTGAAGAAGGACGCCAAGAGGATAAACGACCTCATCCAGGGCTGGGATGAGGAGAAGAAGCGCGAGCTGGTTGAACTCCTCGAAAGGGACGGAAAGGCTATCATCGAGGGCTACGAGCTTGAGAAGGACGACTTCATAATCAAGGAAGTAGAAGAAAAGATCACCGGAGAAAAGATAGTGCCCCACGTCCTCGAGCCGAGCTTTGGAATAGACAGGCCGTTCTACCTGCTCCTTGAGAACAGTCTCGTCATCGAGGAGGATAGAACCTACCTCAAACTGAAGAAGGATATGGCGCCGATCGAGGTCGCGGTTCTGCCCCTCGTCGCCAAGGAGCCACTGAAGAGCATAGCCTACGACGTCTTTAGAACACTCCAGAAGGCGGGCTTCATAGTTGTTTACGACGAGAAGGACACCATCGGGAGGAGATACATCCGCTACGACGAGATAGGAACGCCCTACTGCGTCACAATAGACAACCAGACGCCCGAGGATAACACCGTTACTATCCGCGACCGCGACACGAGGGAGCAGATGAGGGTGAGGATCGAGGAGCTGCCGGAAAAACTGAGGGAGCTTATCATGAGTGAGTCTGGAAAATGAATATGACAGCATTTATCAGCAGTGCTACAATTGCAGCCGCTACCTCTCCAATATTTCTTGAAGATGCAAAAAGCAAGGGATCCTCTGAGAGTAATTTCTCAAAGAGGTCTACAATTTGAACAGCCATCTGATTTTCCTCGTTAATAAAACGCAATTTAACTTCTCCTAATTCTGTAATGAAGATGCTCTTAAACTTGAATGAAAGCCTGAATATCAAGTAAGTAAATATGACGACCACACTGAGTGCCGGGATGAGAATTATGTAAAGTGTTGTTTTGAGGTCATGTATCTCTTTAGAGGACAAATTTTTCCCTATGATTGGAAGAAGTGCTAGGATATAGAACACTAATGAGATAACTATTATTGTTCTCAATGCTATAGATAGGATAGGTGCAAATATCCTTTTGAGTTCTTTCTTGAACTCCATAAAACATTTTAGTGGATAACCTTCTCTGCAATTAGAAAGATTGCCTTCGAGTTGTTCTCCATCCCATGTTGCCCGTACAATCTTCTCAATGTATTTATCCAAGATGTAATCATGCATTGAGCGCGAGATGGTTAATGTTGTGTAGAGATCATAGGAAAACCTAAATGATACAACAACACCTGAAACAGCTACCATCCAGAGAAGAAGATAAAAGGGAGCGGATATCCAGAGATAAATGTCATTGTTTTTTACAACTAAGGGAAACCAAAATAACAATATTGGGAGGAGAGTTAATAACACAATTGCTAAGTTCAAAACACAATAGTTTAGGGGCTTTAATTTAGGTTTGGATCTTTTATCCAGCAATACCGAAAACATTTTTTCTAGTGTAATATAATGAACAAAATTATGAGATTCCGCTTGGGATCTAGCGAGAGTTCGTTCGACTGCAGGGTACACTAAGATTGTTCCAATAATCCAGATTACAAATCCCAGCAAATAGTATCCGACAAAATCTGAAAAACTTAGTCCATTAACATGTAAATGGATAATAGTGAAGGCTTGAGAAAGCAATATAACCACTAGAATTGGTACCGGAAGTATATCTTTTATTTTTTTGTACCATTTCCTACAGAACAGACTTTTCCAAGTATTCTCTTTTGTGCAATCTGGGGGATATGTTAATACTAACCCTAACTGCTCAACAATTAAATGATCTCCCATACAAATCCTGGTTATAATACCTTCTAATACCCTCTTTATAACATCAATTCCCATTATTTAGTTTTTTGACTCAAGTATCAATTTAAAGATTTCGGCACATTTATAACATTTCACTCAGTGTCTAAATTCATGAATAATCTGATATCTAAAATCCACCTCATCTACCGCCGCCTTCCGAACAGGATTCTTGAGCGTGATGATGAGGTAGTCGCTGATTTGGGAGATGTCATAGTTGCCAAATCCCGCTTTGAGGGCATGCTTGCCCCGCTGAGAGTGAACGGCGTCGAGGTAATCAAGAACGGTTATAATATGCTCTATTTTGCCTTTGTCGGAGAGAACTACGACATCCTGAAGGTCTACGACGAGAAGGGAAACTTCAAAGGCCTCTACATCGACGTTCTAGCTTATACAAGGCGCGAAGAAAACACCCTTGAGATGCTGGACCTGTTTTTGGATATCTTCGTCTTTCCGAGCGGTGAGGCCTTCCTCCTCGATGAAGACGAGCTTGAGATGGCACTTAACTACGGAGTGATTGAGGGGGAGACCTTTGACTTCGCCTACCGCGTTGCGAGGGAAATCCTCGAAAAGATTAAACGGAATGAGTTCCCGCCAGATATCGTGTGGAGATACAACTGGAGGGATTGATAATGAGCGCGAAGCTCCTGAAGGAGACCAAGGATGGGACGCTTCTCCTAGTCTATGTCCAGCCAAAGGCGAAGAGGAACGAGATTGAAGGCGTTGATGAGTGGCGCGGTCGCTTAAAGGTCAAAATCAAGGCCCCGCCCGTAGGTGGAAAAGCCAACAAAGAACTCGTCAAGTTCCTCTCGAAGGTTCTCGGTGTGGAGGTTGAGCTCGTCAGGGGTGAGACGAGCAGGGAGAAGGATCTGGTGGTTAAGAGGCTAACCCCTGAGGAAATCAAGAAAAAATTGGGGCTGTAATCACTTCAAGATCCCCAGGCTCTCGTTCGTCTTCTTTATGCTCTCCCGCTTGTCTGCCAGCTCGAACATGGCCCTTATCGCGTCTATGTTCTCCGGAACGACGTCGCTCTCCTGGTGAACGGCCTGAATGTAGAACAGCCTGTTTCCGCGAACGTTTATGCTCTCCTTCCAGACGGCAATCTCGTAGAGGTTGTTCCACTCGCGGTGCAGGTCGCGGGCGAACTCTATAAGCTGTGCCGTGCTCTCAAACCCCTTCTCCTTCTCGAAGAGGAGAACGCGTGTGGTGTTCTCGAAGATATCGACGATGTCCCCGGCCTCGACAGGCTTCTTCAGCTCGACCATTATGCTGTGAACGTGCATGAGAGTTGTCGGGACAACAAAGGCAGACGTCTCGATGTTAATCGGAATCACCGTCTGGACGTCCGGGCCGTGGTGCGAAGGAACCGTTACGCTCGGCGTTATTGCATTCACTGGACCGCGCTTGGAGTCGTTTGGGTCTGCTGCACGGCGAATCATCACGGCGTAAACGTAGTCGATGTACTCCTGAATGGCCGAGAGGGTTCTGGTAAGGCCCGTGGTGTTGCACGAGACAACGCGGACGTAGTCCTTCCCCAATGCTTTCTCGTAGTTGGCCTGAGCCACGAAGGAAACCTCCGCGACGCTAGCCTTCTCGCCACCCTGGAAAATCGCCTTAACTCCTGCCTTCTCGTAGAGCTCCTTGTTTTTGGCTCCCATTCCCCCGGGGGTGGCATCTACAATGACGTCAACCTCCTCAAGGAGGTCCTTCAGGGTTCCTGCCACCTCAAAGCCCGCCTTCGCGAACCTTGGCAGGAACTCCTCGCTCGCGGCATAGACGGGAATTCCAAGCTCCATCGCGCGGTAAGCTTCAAAGTCCGGCTTCGTCTTGGTAACGCCCATGAGCTTCATATCGTCCTGCTTCGTGACCGCGTAGGCGACGCGCTTTCCTATCGTTCCGTAACCGTTAACTCCAACCTTCACCTTCATGCTACCACCGGAGAATTTTATCGCGATAAAATACTTAAGCCTTGTTTTCACCCGCGGTGAAAACTGCCCCCCAAGTCGGCGATTTTTACATTTTCCTGCAAATGACTTCCGCTGGGGTTATAAGCCGGTCTGCCCGATAGTCTACAGGTGGTTGAGATGTTCGCCGAGATACTCACGATAGGCGATGAGCTTCTCACGGGAAACACCGTGGACAGCAACTCCGCCTTTATTGCCCAGAAGCTCACAGAGAGGGGCTACTGGGTGAGGCGGAAGACTACGGTTGGCGATGATGTCGGGGAGATAAAGGCCGTCGTGAGGGAAATCTTGGGTAGAAAACCAGAGGTTCTGGTGATTTCTGGTGGATTAGGTCCAACCCACGACGACGTTACGATGATGGCGGTTGCAGAGGCCCTAGAACGGAAACTTGTCCTCTGCGAGGAGTGTCTTGAGAGAATCAGGAAGTTCTACCGCGAACTCTACGAGAAGGGCCTCATAGACGACCCCGAACTCAACGAGGGAAGGAAGAAGATGGCCTACCTGCCAGAGGGTGCGGAGCCTCTGGAGAACACCGAGGGAGCCGCGCCAGGGGCATACATCGAGCATGAAGGAGTCAAGATATTCGTCCTTCCGGGGATGCCGCGCGAGATGAAGGCCATGCTTGAGGAGGAAGTCATGCCAAGGCTCGGCGAGAGGAGGTTCATCCAGAGAAAGCTTTTGGCTGAGATAACCGACGAGAGCAAGCTCGCGCCGATTCTCATCAAGGCTCTCAAGAAGTTCCGCGTGAGGATACACTCATCTCCGAAGGGCTTCGGCAGGTACATCGGCATCATAGTCTTCGGCGAGAGCGAGGAGGAGATAGAGCGCGCGAAGGCTTTCATGGAATCCAGAGGGATTCGCTTCGAGGAGGGCTGGTAGCGAAATGCTGATAAGGGAAAAGGCGAATTAACCGCGTTCCGGGCCAATAACGCAAGGTGTTGCCCATGCTTCCTGCCGAGGTTCGTTCAATCATTGAAGAGATGAGGGCCGAGAGAATCAGGGGCGCGGGCTGGCTCGCTAAGAGGGGCGCTGAGGCATACATGCTCCTCTCCGAACTCCTCGAAGGGGAAGAGCTTGAGAGTGCCCTGAAGGAAATGAAAGAGGAAATCCCAGCCGTCAACAGGACGATGGCGTCGCTTTACAACCTCTCGCGCTTCATGCCCATAACGGGCAATCCCGACTTGGTGAGGGCAAAGGCTGAGGAGTTCATCCGCCTTGGTGAAGAGGCAAAGCGCGAGATAGGCAACATCGGGAGCGAGCTGATAGACGAGAACGAGGTTGTAATCACGCACTCATTCTCCTCGGCCGTTCTTGAGATATTCAAGGCCGCGAAGAGGAAGGGCAAGCACTTCAGGGTGATACTAACCGAGAGCGCGCCCGACTACGAGGGGATAGCCCTAGCGAGGGAGCTGGATTCCCTTGGAATTTCGTTTGAGGTGATAACCGATGCCCAGCTCGGTCTTTTCGCAAAAAAGGCCACCCTCGCCCTGGTCGGTGCCGACAACGTTACCCGCGACGGGGCGGTGGTCAACAAGGCCGGAACCTATCTCCTCTCCTTGGCCTGCCACGACAACGGTGTTCCTTTCTACGTCGCCGCGGAGAGCTTCAAGCTCCACCCCGCGCTGACCTCGGAAGAGATAGAGATAGTCGAGAGGCCCTACGCGAGACAGGGCTACCGCGTGAGAAACCTGCTCTTCGACGTTACCCCCTGGCGGTACGTTAGGGGCATCATAACGGAGTTCGGAGTTTTGATCCCTCCAAAGGAGATATGAGCCGGCCAAGCAAAAGAGGTAGAAAAGAAAAGGTCACTCCTGGTGGGCAAGCCAGAGGAGGGCACCTTTGATGAAGGGCCAGGTGCTCTTGATGTATTTCTGGTAGTAACTGTCGCTGAGGGCTTTGCTTGAGCCGTAGGCGACTATCCTACCGGTGCCGAGGTCCACAGCGGCGGCTATTATTGGATTGGTTCCCTTTGCGTAGACCACGTTTCCATCTGCATCTACCGAGTAGCTCGTGTCGTAGCCTTTGATTAGCCAGACGGCGTTTCCGCTTATCTTGAGAGTGTCACCGTTGTAGTACATCGTCCAGTCGTCGGGCACGAACTTCATGACCGGGTGGTTCTTGTTGTAGATTCCGACGAAAGGATACCACGGCTTTCCACTGTTGTGGTCATCGTCCATGAGCTCGTCGGCGTTGAACTCTATGCCGTACTTTTCAACGAGGGCGTTTAGGCTCTCAATGTTGAGATACTTGTACCACTCACCCGCGATGAAGAGGCCCCCGCCGTTTTCAACGAACTGCTGGATGGCTGAAATTTCAGCCTCAGTAAGGTCGTCCTTGGGATTGAGAAGTATCAGCACGTCATAGTCCTTGAGGTGGTCGTAGGTCAGCGGAAGCTGGTTGAGCTCAACTTCCCATCCCAGCTCCGTCTCGATCTCGTTCATAAGGTAGCTGACACCAACTTTTTTCACGTAGTACTGTCCATGGGTGGCATCAATGAGAACCTTTGTTACCTGTATCGTCACGTTGGGGGAAGGTGTAACGTTCGTCTGATTTGTGGGAGCTCCACCGGTCTCATTCCCAGGCATAGTCTCGTTGGCTGGCGCTGGTGGGTGACAGATTGGCTCCACCTGTTCGTAGGTGCTCTGCAGGATAGGAAGCACGAACTCAAGTTCTCTCATTATATCCCTATTCATCATTGCGGCCTTTCTTATGTGCATCATGACGGGGTAGTAGTATGCACTTCTGTAGGGATTCTGCTGGATGAGGAGTCCCTTGAGGGTGTTGTAGATCGAGTACTCCCTCTGTACCTCTCCCATAGTCTCGTTTATCCACTGTATCCTTGGCTCAAGGTCACCAAGGTCAACTCCACAGCCCTGAAGTTCTTTGACCAGCCATGTAAAGTTCTCATACAGCGGTGTCAGGGTGTCCCTTTCCTTGTTATAAAGTCTCTCGTAGTAGGGGGTGAGACCATACGAGAGTTGATAGGGGTTTGGAATTACGAGATACAACTTGCGAACTATATCGGTTGTGTGTCCCGTTCCATCAATAACTGAGACTCCCAGTAGCAGTTCCCCGCTCTTTGTGGGCATGTAAATAAACTCGTAGGTCGCGCTTTCTTTAGCCCCAATGGGACTGGATTTGCTTCCTACCTTTACTCCACCGGCGTAAAGGATCACAGTGGCGTTGTCCGCCTCAGTCCCGTTGTTGACAACTTTTACCACAATCTTTGCTGGAACGTCCGTGAAGAGAGCATACGGCCATTCGACCGAGCTCACGAACAGGGATGGAACGTACGGTTTGATATCATCTGCGTATCTTGGCTCGATTTTGTAGTTGCCATAGGAATACCAAACTATGCCCCTTATGTAGCGGTACATCATCCTGTCTGGTGAGTAGTCATAGAACCTGTCGTCTATCCTGATCGGCCCACTCCCATCATCGACAAGCCACTCGCCGTATCCGAGGTCGGGATCAACGACGGTTACGTTTCTGACCTCGACAAGGACACCTTCCCACTGCTCCTGTCCAACTTCACCCGTTGAAAGAACTACCGGCCCAGGGACATCTGATGTTCCCAACACCTGAATATACCTGAGGTCTTCATCCGTGTTTTTATAGTTGAGCTCTGTAAACCCGTAGTATTCATTCACCATCGCCCGCACTTCAACTAGGTCCCCCACCTCCACGTCTGGGACGCTTCCGGTGTATACCCATATTCCACTCCATGGCCCTGTACCGTTCTGAATGGCAAATCCATTTCCGTCAACAAACGTTACGACACCCCGAGTAGTTACGATCTGATCCTTGTAAGCTGAGGAATCCCCGTTAGTGGTGTTACTCTGTATCTCCTGGATCGAGACAACCGGAATCTCGGGTGGAACACCTATGTCCCCTTCGCCCCTCGGCTCAATCTTGAAGTTTCCGTAGGAGTAGTAGACAACGCCCACAACGTAATCGAGAGCCTGGTCCGCTTGTGGGGTGTACCTATACATGAGGTCGTCAACCCTAACAGGGCCACTTCCATCGTCAATCTCCCATTCGCCGTATCCAAGGTTGGGGTTCGTGACAACAACGTTTTCAACCTTAACCAGAACACTTTCCCACTGCTCCTGGGCAACATCGCCGGTCTGGAGAACGACTGGCTCCGGCACATCAGAGGTTCCCAGGACTGTAACATTCTCTGGAGCTACCTTGAGCTCCGTCATCCCGTAGTACTCATCCACAGTACCGATTACCCTCACGTAGTCTCCCTGGTTAACATCTGGAGTTGATCCTAGATAAACGTAGATACCGCTCCATGGCCCTGTACCGTTCTGAATGAAGAACCCCTTGGGGGCCACAGCAGTAACAACACCCTCGGTGGCAACTTTCTGGCCGTCATAGGTAGAAGCGTCACCGTCGACGGTGTTGCTCTGGATTTCCTGGATTGAAACTGTGGACAATGCATAGTATTCGATTTCAAGATAGGGATGGTTATCATAGGAGCTTTCTCTGGAGTTGAAATAGATGTAATCCTTTGTGTTTACGTCGCTTAGATTTGAATGAAGGTAAAAGCTAGCCACTCCATCATCCTCAAGCTGAGCTTTGACAAATTCAGTTACATCCCAAGAGACGCTGTAATCAACTGTCCCATTAGGAAGATCAAGAATGCTCCATGCTAGTGGACCAGTAACGTCCAATGGTTGATTGTTCCATGTTAACTCATTTTCGCTCCATGAGTCATTTAGAACCCCATAGACTGTGATGTTATGGGATAATGAGCCATGGTGATAGTACGCATGCAAATGAAGTGTTGCTCTAACAATAACTGCATCTCTTGGAATACTCGACAAATTGAATTTTAGATATGGCCTTTCTTCCTTCCCGTTATAGGTACCTACCCTGAGACGATAGTTCTTGCTGTCCACATAACCGCCTTCATCTATCCACGTGTCCTCTGAGGCATATATTTTGAAACTCTGTACAGAGGGGGAGCTCGAAAATGCAGGCTTCACAGCCCATGCTGGAATCAAGCTTAAAATTAAAACCAGGGATATTATCAATCCCCATCTTTTCATAGGAATCACCCAAAAAAGAAGGTCATTGATGTATAAATAAGTTTTTCTACCTTTTACTCATTCTGTTTATCACCCTAAGTGTTCATCAGTGTCCACAAAAGCTAAAAAGCGTAGAGATACCTATTAAAGAGGTGGTCAAAATGTCCATCACCACTAAGACGGGAGATAAGGGTTTAACAGGCCTCTTCACCGGCGACCGCGTGGCGAAGTACTCGCCTATTATGGAAGCCAACGGGACTATAGACGAGCTGGACAGCTTTCTGGGAGAGGCAAAGCACTACGTTCCCGAAGAGATGGTCGAGATTCTCGAAAAAATCCAGGTTCAGCTCTACGACCTCATGGCCGAGCTGGCCAGCAAGGGAAAGTACCAAAAGGTCGGTGAGGAGGAGGTCGAGTGGCTTGAGGGACTCATCCATAGATACGAAGAGGAAGTCCAGCTCCGGGCCTTCGTCCTCCCGGGCTCGACGATAGCGAGCGCCAAGCTGGATGTATGCAGGGCGATAGCGAGGAGGGCCGAGAGGAGAGTTGCCAAGCTCGTCCTTGACTACGGGTTTGGCCAAAACGCTCTCGTCTACCTCAACAGGCTCAGCGACCTGATTTTCATAATGGCGAGGACGATAGAGAAGAGGGAGGGGAAGCTTAGGGGGGTCAAGTAGCCTCCTCTTATTTTCTCCCGTTCATCACCTGGCAAGTCCTGCCAGAGGTCATCCCACCACATCATTGGGCCCTTTTTCAAAGCCAATGCCCAGCAGGAGTTCCTTAAACCGAAGGTAGTACAGGGAGACCAGAATACTCGGCACTACCGTGGCAACGACCAGGGGGACAATTCCAATCATGTCAAGGAGGGGGCCGGCTACGGCCATTCCAAGGGGGGTTGTAGCCATTACAGCTGTTTCAAATGCAGAAAAGACCCGTGCGCGGACGTCGCTCGGAACTGCCTTCTAGAGCTTGGTGAACAGGGGAACGTTCACGAAGACATTGCACAGCCCTATCAGCGAGACAAGGATCAGGAGAGCGGGGTAAGAGACTCTACCCAGGAAAGGGACTGCCGCCAGCAGAAGCATAAGGCCCAGTTGCCCGAACATTGCTTTGAAGATCAGGTTCTCGGAACGCTCCCTGAGCTTCCCCGCTATGAGAAGATTTCCCATCAGCGCCCCCAGGGTGGCAGCGGTTCCAACGCTCCCGAACTGAACCGCAGAAAATCCAAGAACGACGCGGGTCATATAGGGTACGAGAAGAGTAAACACCGGGTTGAGGAGTGTGTTGAGTATTACGGCGTAGCTCATCAGCAGGACAACCGCCCGTGAAGCTTTTATGAAGCGGAATCCCTCGACCATGTCGTCCCAGACTTCGCCGATGCTCGACAGCTCCCGCGTTTCCCTGTGGTACTCTATCAGGATTTCAAACAGTCCCGAGCCGAAGAAACTGACCGCATTGATGAGGATGGCCAGCTTAATGCCCCCGATGGCGTAGATTAACCCGCCGAGGATCGGGCCGAGTATTCTGAGTATTTGGCCGCCGCTCTGCAGTATCGAGTTCGCCCTCGCAAGCTGCTCTCTCTCCACCAGGTCTGGGAACATCCCGACTATGCCAGCCGAGAAGAACGCCCCCATAACGCTCATCGCCATCTGAACCACAAGGAGCTGGTATATCCCCAGCAGGTTGAACCCTATGACCGCGAAGAGGAGAACTCCCCTCGCTATGTCCAACCCATACATGAGCTTCTTCCTGTCGTAACGGTCGCCTATCACCCCGGCTATGGGGTTTACAAGAAGCCTCGGAATCAGCTCGGCCATTATGAAGACGCTCATCATCGTCCCGCTGCCGGTCTGGTCGAGCACGTAAAGCGGAACGGCGACATCCTGGATAACCCAGCCGGCCTGGGATATCCACCTGCCTATGGTGTAGAGCCAGAAGTTCCTACCGAGCTTAGCCTCGAACATCTCATCTAACCCCCACTAGCCCAATTACCGAATTAAGTAATTGAAGAATTAAAGAACTAAATCAGTTCGACCCTAATGTCGCCGTTCACGGTGCTGACCTTAACTTCGAACTCACCAGTCCCTATAATTGGTTCGTCAGGATCTACCCCGACCAGCTTGACGTCTCCGTTGACCCTTTTGCTGACAATCCTAGCATCGCAGAACTCGGTCAGGCGAAGCACGATGTCTCCGTTAACGCAGCTTACCTCGACGTCCCCCTCAAGCTCCTCGATGGTAAGCTCGATTTCCCCGTTCACGGTTTTAGCTTGGAGCGGTCCGGCGACCGTTAGATGGGCCCGTACCTCACCGTTCACGGTGTTGAGCTTTTCGGCCTCGCAGTCTTCTAGGCTTATTTCGCCGTTTACCGTCGTGACGTCCTCAAAGCGCACGCTCCTGGCCTTAAGCTCACCGTTCACGTTTCTGGCCTTCACCGGGACGCTCCGTGGAACCTTCACAACTATCTCGGCCCAGCCGTTTCCCCTGAGCAGGTTCAGGAACCTCTTCTTCGGCTCCTCCCGGATGATGAGCCTGCTTCCCTTCTGCTCGACTTCAACGTTTACCTCGCCGTGGACGGTGTAGTTCACCTCGGCGTAGTCGTTTTCCCAGCCCTCTATCTCGATCCGGCCGTTGGTGGCATTTATCTCAACTTCTCGGACGTTTTCAAATATCATCCTCATCACCTTCCAAGATGGACAGCTCCAGTATCCCCCCAATCTCCGCCCTGAGCGTTACCGTGTTCCTTCCATCCCCGAGGATGGGGTCTTTCGGGTTGATACCTTCCAGCTTAACGACCCCTCCGTTGTCCTCAACTTTTATCGAGGCGTCGGAGTCAATCGGGATAGCCAGCTTTAGTATTCCCATATTGCTGACAGCCTCGATGTCCCCATCAAGTTCCTCAACCTTCAGGGTGACCCTCCCGGCTATTGCCATTACGGACGCCTTTTCCTTCACCACAACTGATCCGCTGAGGGTGGAGACGGCGGAGATTAGGTCTCCAATGATGCATCTTTTTAGCGAGGTTTTGCACTCGCCGACCGAAAGGCTCTCAAAGCGCACGCCCTCTGCCGTGACTTCTCCTCTCTTAATCCCTACCGAAACCGGAACCCCGAAAGGGACGCGGAGTTCCAGGGGTTCCAGGCCCCTGTCCCGCTTTATGGTCTTTCCGAGCTTCCATAGGGCCTTGTAGTCCACCGAAAGCCTGCCGTCTTTGACCCGGACTTTGATGCCCTTCTCTGAGCGGGGATTAAGCTCCACGTAGTCCCTGTCCCAGGCGGCTATTTTGAGGTCAACGTCGACGAGCTTCATCCAGACCTCTTCGATGCCTTCAAACCTCACAGCCATCCCTCCGGGAGGAAATCAAAAAGGGGCTTTTCATGCCCCGATGCCTTTTTGAGCCCCCCATCCCCATTTCCACCGACGGAATCCCTCTGCGGAGGCCTCTGGACGGCAGTGGCTTCCATTCCCCTCACCCGATATAGCCCATCAGCTCGTCGAGAAGCTCCTTCACGCGCCTGTTGAGCAGGGTTCTGTCTATGCCAAGGCCCTCTATCAGCTCGGCGCTCTGCTCCTCCACTATATCCTTCGCCTTCTCCATGACGAGCCTGTATGCATCTGGGTCTTCCACCGTGTAAGTCCTTCCTCCGGCCCTTATCCTGACTTTGCCCTCTCTGGCTGAAATGACGACGTCCTCAATGCGTATCTTGGCCCTTCCCCTGCCAACGCTGACCGAGACGTCTCCCGAGCGGAGCGAGACAGTCTCACCAAGGCTCAGAACTTCGTTTCCGCTCCGGTAGGTCACCCTCTCACCGTCGACCTCGATGGAGTACTCGTCGGTCTGGACCTTCAGCCTCTCGCCGACCTTGGTGAGCTGGAAGCCGTTATGGAGTTCTCGTATGGTCAGCATCTCAGCCGGGGGCATCTCAGGGTTGCCCTCCCGGAACCTCATCGGGCCTATCTTGACCTCCTCACCGCCCGGCGTCTCTATGACCTCGATGAAGGGCAGTTTCACGTACTCAAAGCCTTCGCCCTCGTAGACCTTGATGAAGCCGAGGTCAACTACGCTGTCCCTCTTGCCCTTCTTGTAAAGCCTGTCGGGGTTCACGAGGTCGTTCACCCTTGAGACAAAGCCGGGATCCGCGGAAGTTTTCCGCCCGGCTATCCTCTCCTCGGTCCACACGATGACCGGGCTGAGGAGCCTTTTCGTTATCCTCCCGAGCGGTGTCTCCGCCTCGACTTCAACGCTTCCATCTATCACCCAGGCAACGTTCTTCCTTCCAAACTTCACGGGATAGGCCTTGCCAGTCCCCCTGAGCTTCACCTCGCCGAAGTCTGCCCCGCTGAACTCGTAGGCCTTACCTTCAACTTTGATGTCAAATTTTCTCTCATCGAACTTAGCCAGCAGAATTCCCGCTATGACGAGGACGACTGCATAAGCGAAGGCCGTTCCCGCGTAGTCGTGGAGGGCTTCGCTCATTCCCAGCCACTGGCCGAAGAACAGGAAAACGCTCGTCCAGAAGAAGCCTTTAGCCAAAGCAAAGACTATTCCGCTTATCGTTACTCCGAACCATTTGCCGACGCTCAGCAGCTCGAAGGCGAACAGGAGCGCCACTATTGCGTACACCAGCTGATCGTTGTATGCCTCAAGCCTCAGCGGCCCCTTGAACAGCCACGCAATGAGCAGTATCGCCGTGAGGGCCTTAAGGTACTCCGCCAGCTTAAACCTTGGGCTTTTATGATAGGCTTGGTACTTCCATCCAAAACTCATTCTTCCACCTCCTCGAGGGCAGTTATTATCTCAAGCAAGCGCAAAAAGAGACGTCCATCGGGCGATATTTCGTATCTTTCCCCCTTTCTCACCATCCGGGTTTTCACCAGGAGCTTCAGGTGGTGGGAAACCGTGGGGCTTTCCACCCCAAGGGCATCCTTTATTTCCTTGAAGCCCATCGGCCCCTCGGAGAGCATTTTGAGTATCCTTATCCTGTCCGGGTTGGCGAGGGCCTTGAGGGTTCTCGCAGCTCTCTCCTCGTCTATCTCTGGCAAACTTCCACCTTCGAGCTTTCTCCTGAGGCGGGCCTTTATCGAGAGCATGACCTCATCAACGGGGTCAATGCTCTCCTCCAGCACCTCTAGCCTCTTCTTCAGCTCCTCGAGCTGGACTCTGAGATCCTCCATGGTACCACCAGGTACAGATTTTTGTAGTACAATTTTCTGTACTTAACTAGTGCGCTAGGTATATAAAAGTTTATCGGTCGATGTGCCAAAAACGTTTTAACGCTTAAATCCCAGTCTCAGCCATGGATGTCTATCAGATGCTTACCCTCATAGCGGCGGGGTACATACTTAAAAGGATAATCAGGGACGATAGGCCCTTCAGATGGCTTAACGTACTCTCAACAAGGTTTCTTCTCACGCTCTTCGTCTTCGGCAACGTTGCTAGCAAAGACCTCGCGTACCTCCTGAGCATAAGGCTCGTCTTCCTCTACGTGCTCCTTATAATAGCCCTGAGCCTCGGCCTTTCTTACCTCTACGCCCGCCGCTTCGTTGGGGACGAGAACTGGGCCGGGGCGCTTATGATCCTCTCGGCTTATCCGAACACGGCCGCCATGGGCTTTCCAATAGCAAGCCTCTTCCTCAGCGATATAACACCAGCCATACTCTATTCGACCACCAACAGCCTCCTCGTCCTCCCTCTGGCAACGTTCATAGCGGCCCACTACTCAAGCGGAAAGGCCTCGGTGAAAAACAGCCTTATTAAGGCCCTGAAGTTCCCTCCAACTGCTGCCAACTTGCTGGCCATTGCCCTCGTACTCCTGGGGATCAGGCTCCCAGAATGGATTCTTGAGCCGGCCAAGGCAGTGGGCTGGTGGAGCATACCCCTGCTTCTCATATACTTCGGCTCCATAATAAACCTGAGGGAATTCAGGTGGAGCCACCTGCTGGAGGTCGGGCTCTTCAGGAGCATTATTCCGTTTATCCTCGTATTTCTAACTCTCCGAGGGACTGGAGATGTTTATTACGCCGTCCTTGTGGAGGCTTCGATGCCACCAGCTATAATGGCGAACGTAATACTCGCCCACTACGGCCTGAAAGCAGAGGAAGCTATAGGCGTGACGGTTGTTCTGACGCTCCTGGTTCTGGCGTTTTTCCTCTCATTCAGCGCACTGATAGGTTAAAACCGATGCCCTTTTTAACCCTTCGAGCGAGCTTTTAACGGTGGTTAGGATGGAGCGCGTCGTTGAGATTCTGAAGGAGATACTTGAGATACCTTCCCCAACGGGCTATACGAAGGAGGTTACAGCCCACATTGCCCAGCTCCTCAACGAGAGCGGTATAAAGACGTTTTACACCAACAAGGGTGCCCTGATAGCCGGCAATCATCCCGAGCCAGAACTCGTCATAGCGGGTCATGTAGATACGCTCGGCGCGATGGTTACGGGAATCCTGTCGAACGGGCACCTGAGCTTCACCAGGATAGGCGGCCTTCACCTTCCGGCCTTTGAGGGCGAGTACTGCACGATAATCACCCGCTCGGGCAAACGCTACCGCGGGACGCTTCTCCTCAAGAATCCGAGCGTCCACGTGAACAAGGAGGCCGGTAAGAAGGAGCGCAAGGAGGAGAATATGTACATCCGCCTGGACGAGCTCGTTGAGAAGAAAGAGGACACGGAGAAGCTCGGCATAAGGCCCGGCGACTTCATAGCCTTCGACCCAAAGTTTGAATACGTCAACGGCTTTGTCAAGGCCCACTTCCTCGACGACAAGGCGAGCGTTGCGGTTATGATTGACCTGCTCCTCGATTTGTCGGACGAACTCGAAAAACTCCCGGTGGCATTCTTCTTCTCGCCCTACGAAGAGGTCGGCCACGGCGGTTCGGCAGGCTATCCGAGGAGTATGAAGGAACTCCTCGTCGTTGACATGGGCGTCGTTGGAGAGGGCGTCGCGGGCAAGGAAACGGCAGTGTCGATAGCGGCCAAGGATTCAAGCGGGCCGTACGACTACGAGATGACGACGAAACTCATCGAACTGGCTGAGAAGCACGATATTCCCCACGTCGTCGACGTGTTCCCCTACTACGGCTCCGACGGCTCGGCGGCCTTGAGGGCGGGCTGGGACGTTAGAGTTGCTTTAATCGGCCCAGGAGTCCATGCCAGCCACGGCATGGAGAGGACGCACATTAAGGGCCTCCTAGCGACGAGAAAGCTGATTAGGGCTTACATCGAGGAGAGGTTTGGGGTTTGATGCTCCCGTTTAGCTCTTTTTATTTCCTTAGAATCCTGACGTCAAGTTTTTCAAAGTCTCCGTCAAAGGTGTAAATCCCCTCGATACCGAGTTCTTTCATCTTGACATAGGCCAAAGCATCGTTCACTCCGAGGTCCTTCTCTTCCGCTATGATTGCGGCCTTCAAATAGTCACCCCCAGAAACTGGCAAAACCTCTATGTTCTCGCTTGTAAGAACAGTCAAAACGACCTCGGATGCCTTCCTCTTTCCACCTCTGCTCTCGATGACGTTGGCAACTTCACTCAGGTGAACGACCGTGGTAATCACGCGCTCTCCTTCGCTGATTCTTGAGATTATCTCCTTAGCCTGTTCCTTGATTCGCTTAACGTTCTCCGGTGGCTCCTTTCTCGGTTTCAGAAACGCGTAGATGAAGACGTTGGCATCTATGAACCTCATTCCGCCCACAGCTCCTTCTTGAGCTCATTCCACTCCTTCAGTTCATCGACCTCAACGCTGTCGAAGAACTTCTTCAGGCTGGCCTTTTTCCTTGGAAGGAGTTCCACCCTGTCTCCGAGATCGACTATTATCACCTCCTCACCGAGCTTCTCCCTCAGCTCCTTCGGGAGGAGAAGCCGGCCCTGGGAGTCAAACTTCTTAACCAGGGTTTCCATATAACCACCATTTCGGTGGTAATCCTGCCAGGTATAAATGGTTTTTGGCAAAAAGCCAATGTGAAAATGTCGCTTATTCCTCCATAAGGACCAGATGCACAGTCGTCTAATTCATCGATTTGGAGAAATAGAAAAATGAAAAGCTCACTCAATCTTTGCCCCGCAGACCGGGCAGAACTTCGCCCCCTCTGGAACTATGTGACCGTTGGGACAGCGCTTAATTTCGTGCCCGCAGTAGGGGCAGAAGCGCGCTCCGGGCGGGATTGGCTTGCCGCAGTAGGGGCAGATTTCCTGGTTAGGTTGAGCCGCTCCGGCAGGCTGGGCTCCTTGATATCCAGCCGGCGGAGCACCTCCACCGGCGTAGGGCTGGGTCGGTTGAGCAGGTTGTGCCGGTTGCTGGAGGAGCTGGGGCATTATCATCATACCAGCCCCGATAGCAGCACCCTCACTCTTTCCGAGTTCCGCCGCCACCTGTTTCGCCGTGTCCATCTGCATAACAGCTTGAGCGTTGCCGGTCTGCATTATCCAGAAGAGCCTCTGGCGCCACTCGTCGGTGGTGTTAACGCCTTCAATCTTCACATCGACCAGCTCAAGGCCCAACCTGCGGAAGTCCTCCATGAGCTTGACCTTTACCTGCGTGCTCACCATGTCAAGGTTCTGGAAGAGGTCGACTATTGAATAGGCCGAGAGGTGCTTCATCATGCCCTCGTTGAAGTACGCCCTGATGAACTTCGTAACGTCCTGGGTGTCGTAGAGGCTCTGGCCGCCGACAACTTCCGTCAGGAAGAGAACAGGATCAGAAACCTTGAACCAGTAAACGCCGTAGTACTTGACGGGAGCGAGCTCCCTCGTCTGCGTTTCTCCTCCATAGCGCCCCTGGAACTGCTTCATACTGACGAATATCACCGTTGCCTTGAAGGGACTGTTTGAACCGCCAACGAGCTTGTAGAGGAGGGGTAAATTCTGCGTCGTTAGGGTATGCCTGCCCGGCCCGAAGACGTCGTAAACCTTGCCGTCGCGCATGAATATTGCCACTTCGTACTCGTGAACTATCAGCTGGGCCCCCCACTTGATGACCTCGTTGGGATACCTCCAGATAATCTCGTCCTCGCCGGGATTCGTCCATTCGATAACCTGCACCATATCAATCACCCATTATTACCCTCTTTCTTCCATCGAGAAGCTCCTCGAGTTCCCTCACCTTATCATCGAGCTCAAACACCGCCATCCCCAGGGAATTCGGGTCTGCCATAGCGCCGTTGAGCCTCTTCACGGCCGCTTCTACCGCCTGAGCCGTCTCTATCAGCTTTGCGTCGTACTCTATGAGTCTCTCTATCTCCTTCTCCCTGACCGATATCCTGTCAAAGTATCCGGAGTAGCCCGCCTCGGCATGCCTGATCCTGCTCTCAAGGGCGATTAGCTTTTTCCTCATGGTGTCTATCGCAACCAGCTGGGCGCAGTTAAGCATGGCACACCTCTGCATGGCCCTCTCAAGGTCCTTCCGTGCGAGAGCTATGATGTCTGCCACCTTTCCCCGTACTATCCTGTCGTCCTCCCTGAGCAGTTCCTTCTTCTTGTAGCCGTGGTATCCGGGAACGATCAGTTCTATCTTCTCCAAAAGTTTGGTCTCCTTCCCCATGTTATCACCTCATAGGCTTGAAATACAGGTTCCCCTCACCGGTCCTCATGACCTCGCTGACCTTCCTCCTCTTGACGGAGCCCTTGGAGAATATCCCAAATGCCCCGACGCCGGCAGGAATCAGACCTCCGATGAGACCCCAGGCACTTCCGTACGCACCTGCGGCGGCAACGCCGAAGACCAGGCCGGCCGCCAGAACCCCGGCTCCCAAAACCGTCGCCTTTTTTCTGGCACTGCTCATGAGAGGATACTCACCGAGGATAACCCGCCCATCGGTCCCATCGACGTAGCCGGCAAAGCTCTCCCCGCCGTATTCATAGTGAACCTCCCAGACTGGGTAGTGGATCAGTCCCAGATATCGAACCTCGATTTCCATTCCGCCCACGGATTTGTCCTCCTCTCTTGCCTCGCTCCTGAGTGCGCCCTCCATCTCGGCCTTTGCCATAGCTTCCGCCTGCTCCTTCGTCAGCTCAGGCTCGTAGTATTTTCCTTTTTTCACAGTCGCTTCGTCGAAAAAGCGCTTCCCTCTGATGGGGAACGGGTAGTGGTCAAGGAGCTTCATGAACTTTGAGGCGGCCGGAATGCCAAGGAATCGCACCTCCTCGACGGTGGACCAGCGGGTGCTCCTTCCGTGGAGGTAGAAGAAGTAAACCGGAACCCAGTGGAGTTCCTTTTTCGTTATTCTCGCGCCGGTTATATCGGCCGGAGCCCCGTACTGCCTTGAAAGGAACTTAAGGAGAACTCCCCCGGCATCTTTCCTCATCGGTGGGAAGAAGAAGTGCTCCTCCTCGCTTTTCTCTCCAGTGTGGACGTGAAAGGTTGTGCCGCAGTAGGGGCACGTGGCCACGCTAACCGTATCGGGGACCTTGAACCTGGCCGAGCAAGTGGGACACTGAACCTCCATCGTGATCACCTCTTAAAGGCCCCGGCGAAGTTTCCAAGGATTCCGCCGGAGCGTTCTATTCTCTGTCCCTCCAGAACGAGCCTTCCGAAGTAGCCGCTCGCCCCGGCGCCGAGGAGGATCGCCAGGATTGACACCACCGGTGCCCCATTGATTCCCCCGTAAGCTGCTCCAGCTGCCCCTATCAAAATGCCGAAGACCGTTCCAGCGAGATACTGGGCGCGCCTCCAGACGGGCATCGGCTCGGTGGACATGACGTCCTTCCCGTCCCAGCCCGCGAAGACCGTGTAGAATATGGAGTTCTCGAAGCGGTAATAGACGGTCCACATCGGAAGGAGAACGAGGTGAACGTTTTCGGGCTCGTCCGCGGTGATGTCAAAGCGGTCTATCCTGTCGGCTTTGGCCGAGTAGCGGTCCCTTATCACATCTATAGCGTCCTCCCGCATTATCGTCTTTGCCTGGGTCTCGTCCATCTCCGTGTTGAGTATCTCAAGCTTCACCTTTCCCCACTCGTCTTCCCCCAGCTCAAGGAGCTTCTTCCCCTCAGGTCTGGAACGGGCGTAGTGGTTTATCATATCGTCAACGCCGAGGCTCTTCACCTGCCTCCGTGCGGATCCTATGAGCGGAAGGTTCTCGTTTATCCTGTCCCTGTAGTGCCTCTCAACGGTGTGGCAGTGGGTGTTTCCCTTTGAGTCCGTGTGGCATTCCTCCTCGCGGACGGTGTACTCCACGATACCCTCTACGTGAACCGTCCCGACCCAGTAGGGGGTGTAGTGCCCCTCCACCTCAACTATCTCCAGTTTCTCCTTCATTCTCTTGAGGTCGAAGTCCCTCTCAACCCTATCCCAGAAGGCCTTGGCAATGGCGTTCTTGTCGAGTGTCGGGACTATGAAGATGTTATCCGTCTTCAGGTTGCCGCTCAGGTGGTTGGGAAAGCCGCAGTAGGGACAGATCGCGACTATCGTTTCGGGCGAAACCTCGAGGGGCGCACCGCACCTCTCACATTTGAAACTCAGAGCTTCCATTGTCACCACTATTTTAAGTAGTCACTCCAATGTATTTAAGCGTGCCGTTAGTTTGGGATTCAAACTTAAAAACGAGAAAGTTTGAGTTTCTTAATAAAATTTGGGGGCCAAAATAAGTTTAAGGTAATAACTTCAAACGACAAACTTAAATATTAAACTTATCACTATTTAAAAGTGAATTCAAACAGCTGGAAAATTTGCAAGATGTGGTTGGAATGGTGTTTAATGAATTGAAAACTCGGAACTTTAAGAACGCGGGTTATCGTGTCGAACCTTTTGACATTCTGTACCGCTTGTGGCCGTCTGTTGTAAGTATGAATGACTCTGGGGCGGTTCCTCACTTGGTCGGAACAGCCAAAGTCGAAGATGGCCACATAGGTCGGATTGACATGGGTGTCTCTTTTCATGATGCTCCACTAGAGGTCAAGTTTTCCGATGAGGGGGATGTGTACTTTGTATTTCCAATAGACCCGCAAGAGGGCGTGGAAGGAGCATATCTCAGGCTTCTCAAACTTCTAGGGGTGTTACAATGAAGCGAAAGAGTACGATCGTGAAGATTCCCGCTCCCAAAGAGGCAATTGAGCGTGTTCTTGATGATGCTCCCTCCTTCATAACAAACTGGCCCTACGTCGTCAGGGTCAGTACCAAAGACGGCCTAACTGCGGAGATAGAACTTCCCAGGTTCGTTTTCAAGTTCAGGGATGTTTACAGGTTTCAATATGCACAGGACTTCAACAGCTATGTTTACGAAGGAACTGGAGAGAAAAGCCATCTGATCCTTGTTGTTACATTAAAGGAATGGCAAAAGGAGACCGAGGCCGCTATGGAGCTCTCATACAAGGGAAGGGGAGAGTTTTTTCTGGGAAAGACCCTTCAACTGTTAGTTGAGGGAATCGCAAAAGGCCTCAGGGAACTGGCAGAAGGTGAAGCCTTGAAACCCACTGCCGAGAGCCTAGAAACACAAAAACTCATTGAGATCGTTGATTTTTCAGACCCCATGAGCGTTGCTAACTTCCTATCAAAGTCCAAGATGGTTTACACGGGGCTCCATATAATAGAGAGAGGCAAGTTCCTTGAGGTCGTCGGTGATCTCAGAAAGGACATTGGAGAAACGGTTCTCTACGTTTCAGGGGTCACCCAGGACGGCCTCAGATCCTTCAAGATACTTCTGGCCGGGACACAGGTGCGCGCGGTGGAGTACCGAGATGAGAAGGGCGTTCTCACAATTAAGGTTAAGGATGAAGACTCCGCCCGCAGCGCTCTGGAACTCATCTCAAGGATAGAAGGCCCACACATGATTAACGTCTGGGTTCCCGTTGGAGGTGTTTGAATGATAAAGAACATGAACAGCTACCCCCTCTACGACGATGGGGAGCACAGGGTTTACTGGCTCGGAATAGAGGAGAGCGAGGATGAGAAGGGAATACTCACCAACCAGTACTTGGTCATAGACGGAAGCGAAGCGGCCCTGATAGAACCGGGAGGGTTCTTTGTCTTCTCCCGTGTGCTAAAGAACGTTACTTCACTCGTTCCTCCGACGCAGATAAAATATCTTATGTACTCCCACCAAGATCCGGACGTTGTGGCTGGACTAAACCTGTGGTTCGAATACGCGCCCCTCGCAAAGGTAGCCGTCTCGGAGCTGTGGGTTCGGTTCATACCCCATATGGCGGTTCTAAGCGCTGGCAGGACCATAGGGATACCCGACAAGGGAATGGACTTCCAGCTCGGAAGCTCTAAGATAAAGGCCATCCCGTCCCATTATCTCCACAGCCCCGGCAACTTCTCGTTCTACGACGAGAAGAGCGGAATCCTCTTCAGCACTGACATAGGTGCGGCGGCCTTTCCGGAGGGTGAGTGGTACCTCTTCGTCGAGGATTTTGATGAACACGCCAAGCACATGGAAGGCTTTCACAGGAGATATATGAGCTCAACTAAAGCTTTGAGGGCGTGGGTTCGCTCGGTTAGAAGGTTGAATCCAAAGGTCATAGCCCCCCAGCACGGTGCGATATTCAGGGACGAGAACGTCGGGAAATTCCTCGACTGGCTCGAAAGCATGGAAGTTGGAATAGACGTCTTTGAAAAGGAATTCTACGGGGATTGAGTCCCCAAAATTTTTCTTATCAATCCCACAAGCTCCCACAGGTCGTTCACGTAGTAGTCGGCACCATCAATTTCACCAAAGCGCGTTACGTTAACCACCTTCATGCCGGCGCGCTTTCCTGCGAGCACGTCATGATGACTGTCGCCTACCATCATAGTCTCTCTGGGTTTCAGACCGAGCGTCTTCAGGGCCTTTTCAACGAGGTAGGGGCTTGGCTTGACGCCGTCAAGGTTGGAGTAGTCCTTGCCGTACACAACGTTGAAATACTTCTCCAGGCCAAAGAGGCTCAGAACGAACTCCGTGCACTCCTGGGAAGCGTTGCTCACCGCGGCCAGCCTCAGACCCATCTTTTTCAGTTCTCCCAGCGCACCAACATCGGGGAACGGCTTTATCCTGCCGAGCCGCGCCATTTCCCTCCGGTAGCGGAGGTTCACACCGTCAATGATCTTCCATAACTCCACGTGGTCTATCCCGAACCGCTTCACGTAGCTCCTTGGCAGTTCACCGGTTACCGTCTTTCTGTATGTCTCGTAGTCCAGCTCGATGCCCCGCTCTTGAAGGGCGGGCATAACCCACTTCTCGTACCATTCCCTGTGATTGTAACCCTCATAGTAAACCAGGGTCTCATCAACGTCGAATATCAATCCCTTGAGCATGCCTCGGCCTCCTGGACTGGTCATCATCCTTCAGCCGGTTGATCCCTCGTCATCGGCGTAGAAAGTAGGGAAAAGAGGTTAAAAGGTTTCAGAACAGCTCCTCAAGCTTGACGTCGATCTTGTCCGGGTTGAAGGGCAGGACGTGCCTGGTGGTCTTCGGGGAGTAGACCTCGCCGCGCTTGACGAGCTCCATAACCTCTTCCTTGCTCGGGGCCTTCCTGATGAAGACGTAGTCGATTTCACCCTTTGCCATATCCTCTCTGGCGTCCTCCTTGAGGCCGTAGTAGATGAGCTCGATTTTACCCTCGACGCTCATCTCGTCGAGAACCTTGCTGACCTTCTTCTGCTCATCAAGGCCTCCGGGTATGGCAAAGCTCTTCTCGCCGACGAGGGCAAATGCTATCTCGCCCCTCTCGGCCTTCTCCTCAGCATTGGGGTCCTCGATGACTTCGAGGCCTTCCTTCTTAAGCCTCTCAAGAACCTCCTCAAGGCTTCCCTTGAAGGCCGGATACCAGGTGTAAACCTTGACGTCGTCGCTGAAGTAGTCGAGTATAACGGAGGGGGCCTTCTTGGCACCGAGCTTCTGGAGACCGGCCCAGCGGTGGTGGCCGTCAACGATGAGGTACATGTCCTCACCGGGAACCTTGGCAAGGAGCATGGGCTTCCAGAAGATTCCACTACCGGTAACGCTCTCGATGAAGGCCTCAAGCTCCTTCTGAACGAGCTGCTCGTGGGGCTTCATCTTGTCGAGTTCGATAAAAACGTAGTCAACCTTCTTGGTCGGAATGTCGTACTTCGGAACCTTTTCAACTCCCATGAGCATACCTCCCGTGGGTTTACGATGGGGTAAACGTGCCGGGGGATAAAAAGGTTGTGGCAAAGGTTAAATCGTTTTGATACGAGGAAATAATGATGAGGAACGTTGCAGATTTGCCCCTCCACGGCGGCCGCGTCCCGGCGTGGCTAGCCCAGAGGATGAGGAAGCTCACCCGATTAGTGCTGGTTCTCGCAGTCGAGGAGTACGGAACGAAGGGCCTCCTTGAGAGGCTCTCCGACCCGGTCTGGTTCCAGGCGTTTAACAACGTCATCGGGATGGACTGGGACTCCTCCGGCTCGACAACCGTAACGGCGGGCATGATAAAGGACGCCCTCTGGAGAGAGGAGCTTGGGGTTAAAGCGGCAGGGGGCAAGGGGAAGAAGAGCCGTGCTACACCGGAGGAGCTTAGGGGAATAGCGGAGCTTTACGACCTTGATCCGGAGCCTTACGTCAGAACATCACGTCTCGTAGCCAAGGTTGACACGGTTGCGCTCCAGACCGGCTACGGGCTCTACCACCACGTCTTCTTCCTCGATGAGGAAGGCAACTGGGCAGTGGTACAGCAGGGGATGAACGAGAGGGAGAGGATGGCGAGGCGCTTCCACTGGTTCGATGCCGAAACCTTTACGCTCGACCCACATAAGGCAATAGCGGGCCTGCAGAGGGAGTTCGCCCTCAACACCGTCTCAAAGGAAGCCAAAGAATACCAGAAGACGCTCCTCGATGTGGTTCAGGAGGACCCGGTTAAAATAGAGCGCGAGCTTGAGAGTCTGAAAGCGCTCGCAAAAGGCTACCGCCCGCTCGTTTACTACAAGCCCCGCAACGTCAATGAGGTTTCCATCCTAAGGCGCTACGAAAGTCTGGGAAGGTTTGAGCTGAACAAGAGGGCATTAGAGTTTGCCCGCGAGCTTAGTGTGAGCAACTACGATGAGTTTCTCCTTCTCAAGGGCCTCGGCCCGAGCACTTTGCGCGCTCTCTCGCTCGTCCTTGAGCTGGTCTACGACGTCCACCCGAGCTGGAAAGACCCCGTAACGCATCCGCCCGACCCCTTCAAGTTCACCTACGCCGTCGGGGGGAAAGATAGAGTGCCTTTCCCGATAGACAAGCCCGCCTACGACGAGCTCATCTCGTTCCTTGAGGAGCTGGTCTCAAGGCACCCGGAGGAGAAGGCCCTCGTCCGGAACGTGACGAAAATAACCAGAAACTGGAAGTTCCCGGAGGAAGAGAAGAGGCCAACCTAAATCCTTTTAACTATCGGGGTGATAGTATACTATCGGGGTGGTAGTTTGTACTTTGATGAAAGACCCAAGGTCAGGAGAGATGACCTCTATGACAGGGAGAGTGAGTTGGAAGAGCTACTGAGCTCCATAAACTCACGGAAGCCCCTCATACTGCTCAAAGGAATACGCAGGCTTGGGAAGACCTCCCTCCTAAGGGTGGCCCTCAACGAAGCGAAACTCCCTCACGTTATAGTTGACCTCAGGGGAGTGAACCCCAACTCAAGGCGTGACCTCTACCTCCGCTTTCAGGCGGCACTCAACGAATACCTCTCGAAAAACGCCCCCCTCCTCAAAAGATTGAAGGACAGGATAAAGCTCATAGACGGTGTGAGGATTTCCGGTGTGGGCGTCTCGCTCTCGTGGAAGAACCCCGAAACGTTGTATTCCCTGATCTCCGCCCTTGAAAGAGAGGGATTCCTAATAGCGTTCGATGAGGTTCAGGAGATTAGAGGGCCAGCCGGAAAGGAGCTGGCTTCATTGATAGCCCATTTCTACGACTACGGAGAGACGAGCTTCATATTAACCGGAAGTGAGGTCGGACTGCTCTATGACTTCGCAGGTATTAAGGACCCCACTGCCCCCCTTTACGGGAGAGTTTTTCACGAGATAGAGCTTTCACGGTTCTCAAGAGAGCAGAGCCTCGATTTTTTGCGTAAAGGCTTTGAACAGGCAGGAATAGAAGCCCCTGAGGAGATTCTGGAGGATGCAGTTAATAGGCTTGACGGCATAGTTGGATGGCTTGTTAAATTCGGGGTAATCTCTCTCAGAGAGGGACTGAGCAGAAAAACAGTGGATGGGGTTCTTGAAGAGGCTTCAAAGATGGCTTTGGGGGAGCTTGACCGCTTCCTTGAGAAGAGACCCCTCGCGAGAAAGCGATATCTGACAATTCTCCATGCAATAGCCCGCGGAAAAAACACCTGGAGCGAGCTAAAGGGGGAGCTTGAAAAAGCGGAAAAGCGCGAGATAACGGATGCAACCCTTGCTAGGCTCCTTGACGCTCTCCTCAAAGCCTCGTTTATAGAGAAAAAGGTCAAGGGCAGGAATATTACCTACCACATAGCCGACCCCGTGCTGGAGTTTGCGCTGAGGAGATAAAGCGGGTTATTGCAGAAACATCGCCCTTGCGTCGAGCAAAGCTCGACGTCGCGCAGGCGAACAAGCTTTTAGAAAAAGCTTGACCAAAACAGTACCCTTCTCATTAAATGAGCAGTGATTAGCTGTGCACTAACTAAAGACAACTTTAAGAGGGGTTTATATCTCAAATAACAACTCCAAAGCAGTTTTAACTTTATTCTCGGCGCCCAACGGGCGCCTTTCCAAGCAAAACACTCACCAAAGAGCAAGTTGAGTAAAAAACCCATTTCGGAACTTGCTAATTCTTAGAAAAGGCACCCAATTTTCCGCCAGCGCTTTCGTCAGAAAGGGCTGTTATGGTGGGCCCGCGGGGATTCGAACCCCGGACCTCCACCTTGTAAGGGTGGCGTCATAACCATCTAGACCACGGGCCCGCCCGAAATAGGAGAAGGGAGGGACGTTATAAAATTTTCTACTTCCCAACGCCCCTGCGAACCTTCACGGCTAAACCGCTCCGGAAGACCTTCAGTTCCTCACCGCTCAGGAGTGTCTGTCCAGTCGCTAGGAGCTCGTCCCTCTCGTTCACCACCAAAACCTCGTCGTAGGGCCTTATCTCGGGGTCGGCATCAACGACGAACTTGGCAAAGACGTTCTTACCCTTCCTCGCGAAGGGCTCAGCGTCACTGTTAACCACAACGCGCATCCTCGGGAACGGCAGTATCTCGTGGAGTCTCTTAGCCCCCTCGATGCCGAGGGTTAAGAGGCCATCTTCAGCCCTGAAGGTCGCGAGGTGCTTGCCCTTGGCCTTTATCTGCCTCGGCATTCCGGTCTTTCTCGACAGCTCGACGAAGGCATCTCTGAACGCTTCCCCAGCGCCTTCTCCGAACTGGTACTCCGCTATGGCCATGATGTAGCTCCTCGCCTCCCCCCTGGCGGGCTTGGTTATGGTGAAGTCCTCCTCGCCCTCGCTCTGGGCGAAGGGATAGCTGAGGCTGAGGTACTTCGGAATCCCGCCGAATATAGGGTGTTCTACCGTCTCAGGGAACTTGCTCTTAACGCGCTCTGCCCTCTCCTTAGCCCTCACAGCAGTCGGCCAGCGCAGTGCCTCCTCGCTCACCTTGAAGAAGGCACTCGCCTTGGTCACCGGCTCGTTCTTTTCGAGGTAGTCCCTATACTCCAGCAGTCTCTTGTAGGCGGCGAACATCTTCGGGTGTGAGCGGGCGCGCTCATCGACGAGCTCCCAGAGGATTCCCTCCTTTATCGCCTGCTTGACCCGGTTGAGCTCCTCGCGGATTACCCAGAGGTTGTGGAGAGCCAGAAGCCTCGTCCTCTCTTCCTTCGGCATCTCGCGGAGTTCCTGAGGCGTGTAGCGGGAACAGACCGGACAGGAGCAGGGGAAGTACTCGAGCTCCTCAAGCCTCTTCGTCCCCTCGGGCGTCAGGTAGCGGTCATCCTTGGCGTAGAGGGCGTAGCTGGCTGAGTCGAAGAGGTCAATCCCCATCGCGACCGCTAAAGCGAAAATCATCGGGTGGCCTGCGCCGAAGAGGTGAACCGGCCTGTCGGGCCTGAGCCCCTGCTTTGAAGCGATAACTACATCAACAAGGTCTTTATATCTGTAGCTCTCCATCAGCGGGACGACTGCCCCAACCGGGTGAATCTCAAAGTTCATATCGCTGAGCTTTTTAGCGGCATAGGTTCTCAAGTCAGGATAGGTGGATCCCTGGACTGCCGCGTTCATCGCGATGTTCTTGACTTCCTCGGCTTCCTTTGCCCTTTCAAGGGTTATTCTGAGGTCCTCCTCGGCCTTCTCTCTCGGTGCATCCGGTGGGGTCGGAATGTCAAGAAAGGTGCCTACATCGACGCCTATCATCTCCTGGAACTCGATTATTTCGCGGTTCGTGACGTCCACGCCGCCGTAGCGCATGAGCTGGAAGGAGCCGGAATCCACCTCGATTATGCCGTCGTAACCGAGGAGCCCGTGGATTCCAAGCTCAAGGGCCTTCTCCCTGAGTTCGGGCGTCTTGTAGATGATGTAGGAGTTAGTGATTATCATTCCAAAGCCCATCTCCCTGAGTTCCTTCGGTGTCACTATAAGCTGCTTCGGGTTGATGACCGGCATTATAGCTGGAGTCTCTATCGTTTTTCCGTTAACGGTCAGCTTCCCTATCCTTCCGGCGGCGTCTCTCGCCCTGACCTCAAACCTGAACTCGACCATCTCTCAACACCGCTGAGACCTTCGGCGGGGGGTTTAAAAGCCTAAGCTAAAAACGTGATGAGAACGTATGCTATGGTTCCCGCGAAAACCGGGGCTATTACCCAGCCCTTCACAATCCCCGCGAGGAGTTTGAGGTTCACATGCTCGCCCTTGTAGAGGCCCAGGCCGCTTATGGCCCCCACTATGGCCTGGCCCGAGCTGACGGGCAGGCCGATGAGGTTGGCCGCGCTCACTGCTAAAGATGCACCGAACTGGCTTGAAAAGGCCGACGTTGGCCCGAGGGGTGAGATGTCCCTTCCGACCGTCATCATCACCTCGTAGCTGAAGGTCAGTGCTCCCAGAGCCAGGGTAATGGCCAGAGCCAGTCTGAAGGGGCCGTTGATTCCTAGGCCCTCCATCAGTCCAGCGACGTTGGAGAGCTCGTTGGCACCGAGGTTGAAGGCCGAAAAAGCCGCCGCCGTGAAGACGAGCCACTTCTGGGTCAGTTCAAGGTTTCTTAGGCATTTTATCCTCCTCACCATGGGCTTATAGAGACGGTAGACGGCCACCGCGAAGAGCGCGGCGACGATCGGTGAGAGAACCCACGCCGATGCTATTTTTCCAACGGTCCACCAGTCGACCGGCAGTCCAAGGGCAAGGGAAGCCCCGACGAGGCCACCTATTATGGACTGGGTCGTTGAGATTGGCCTTCCCCAGAGGCTCGCGAGGGTTACAGCGGAGGCGGCGCTGAAGAGGACGAGACCGACCTCAACCGCGGACATTCCCTCGGCCAGTCCGCTGACCGTTCCAGAAACGCTGGAACCACCGATGATAACGCCGAGCGTTGTGAAGATACCTATGAGCAGCACGGCCCGTTTGAAGCCGATAACCCCTGAGCCAACGGCAGTTCCAACGGCCTTTGCACTGTCGTTCGCACCTATCGCCCACGCCATGAAGAGAGCCGTCGGGATTATCATCGTTATCACTATAGTCTATTTGTTGACACATAATCTATATAGTCTATGTAGCACATGGTTGAGCACTTAAAAGGTTTTCGCTCAGTGTTGCATCATACCCTCCCGGGGAGCACCGAGAGGTAGCCATAAACGTGGAGCGCTAGGTAAAAGGCCGCCCAGAACCAGACTATGACCGGAAACAGGAGCGCGTTTATCAGCCTACCGCCCTCGAAGAGAGTCGGTAAAAGCATCGTGAAGGTCTCGAAGAACCACCATAGGGCGAAGAGCTCAAACTGTCCGGTGATGAGAAGAAGAGGAGGAACAATCACATCGAAAAACGCCACAACATCGGAGAGGAGCAGAAAGGCCAGGTCCTTGGTGAAACCGCCGCCAAGGTTCTTCAGGTCGCCGAGAAACCAGCGCTTTCTCTGTCCCCAAAGGATCCTTAGGCTCTTTGGCATCTCAGTCCAGACCCTCGCGCGGGGAGCGTAGACGACCTTCCCAAACTCCTTAACGGCCTTCGTCGTGGCGTAGTCCTCAACTATATCCTCAACGAAGCCGCCTATCCTCTCAAGGGCCTCCCTGCGGAAGGCCGCTATCGGGCCCGGGGCTAGGCTCAGGTCGTCCAGCTCCTTCGCCCTGCGGAACATCGCTATCCTGAGGTGCTCGGCATCCTGCGCCATCTCAAGAAAAGAGCTTCCGGCGACGCGGACCTGACCGCCGACGCCGAGGACTTCATCGGAGTAGAAGCGCCTCACCAGCTCTCCCACGGCATCAGGTTCGAGAGAGCTGTCGGCGTCGGTCGTGACTACAATCTCCCCACTGGCCTTCGAGAGGCCGAAGTTCAAGGCTTTAGCCTTTCCTCCATGCTCTGCCCTGTAAACCCTCAGGTGGGGGTCTTTTACTGAGGAAGCCACTTTGAAGGTGTTGTCCTCGCTCCCGTCGTCAATTACTATAACTTCGAAGTCGGGATAATTCTGAGCGAGAGCAGATTTTATCGCCCTAAGAACCCTTTCTCCTTCGTTGTAAGCAGGGATAATGATTGAGACTTTGGGAGACCATTCCCGAATTCTGTAATTCTTGAAGAGGCTAATTATGTAATTGAAGAAAAAGTAACCGTCCCAGAGGAGGATGACGAAGAGAGCGAGGAGGAGCGGGTTCATGTTAGGGATTCCGGTGGGAAGCTTTTAATCTTTATCTGGGAGTTCCAAGGAGGGGACTTTTCCAACCCTGTACCTCACCACATAGCGACCGTGCTCGAACTCATCTTCCTCAGCCTCAAGAACCTCCACCGGCTCTATTTCCAGGCCGAAGTCCATGGCCTCCCACTTGATATCATCGAAGTAGTCGTAGAGTCCGCACGTGGCGCAGAAGGAGCCGGAGAACTCAATGATGACCTCGTCACCCTCAACCCGAAGTATTCTCGCCTGGGCCTCGCTTCCATGAAGCCTGTTGAACTCCTCAAGGATTTTCCCCAGTTGTCCAGTTTTCCTTTCCATTCTCTCACCGATTTCAGTTCTTAATCGACACTTAAAAAGTTTGTTAGGTTAACCGAATAGTTTAAAAATCCAAAGCCCAACCATCCCCCGATGAGCGGGCAGGGAATACGTTACGCCGAGAGAGAATACACTGACGAGGAGATATTTGAGATACTCAGCGAGCCGGTTAGGGAGTGGTTTAGGCGGAAGTTTGGGACATTTACGCCACCACAGCGGTACGCGGTCATCGAGATCCACAGAGGAGAGAACGTGCTTATCTCGTCTCCAACAGGTTCTGGAAAGACCCTCTCGGCTTTCCTCGCGGCCATAAACGAGCTGATACTCTTGGCCAAGGCCGGAAAGCTTGAGGACAAAATCTACGTGCTCTACGTCTCCCCGCTGAGAGCTTTGAACAACGACATCAAGCGCAACTTGGAGGGGCCCCTGGCCGAGATAAAGGAAGTGGCAAAGGAGCTCGGCTACGAGATTCCGGACATAAGGGTGGGCATAAGGACGAGCGATACCTCAAGCTACGAGAAGAGCAAGATGGTGAAGAGGCCGCCGCACATCCTGATCACAACCCCCGAGAGCCTCGCCATAGCCCTGAACGCCCCCAAGTTCCGCGAGAGGCTTAAGACGGTCAAATACCTCATCATAGACGAGGTTCACGCCTTAGCCGAGAACAAGCGCGGCACTCACCTCGCGCTCAGCGTCGAGAGGCTCGCCCACTGGTCGGAGAACGAGTTCGTGAGGATAGGACTGAGCGCGACGATTCATCCGCTTGAGGAGGTCGCCAAATTCGTCTTCGGCTTCGGTGACGATGGGAAGCCGAGGCCGGGCCTGATAGTCGACGTCAGCTTCGCCAAGGAGACTAAAATATGGGTCGAGAGCGTTGTAGATGACCTCGTTTACACGGACGCTGGGACGCTCAGCAATGCCCTGTACCGCCGTCTGGCGGAGCTCATCAGGGAGCACAGGACAACGCTAATCTTCACAAACACAAGGAGTGGCGCTGAGAGGGTCGCATACAACCTGAAAAAGCGCTATCCGGAGTTTGAGGGTTTAATAGAGGCACACCACTCAAGCCTTTCAAGGGAGGTTCGCCTGGACGTTGAGGAGAGGCTCAAGAGGGGTGAGCTTAAGGCGGTTGTGACTTCGACGAGCCTTGAGCTCGGGATTGACATTGGAACGATTGACCTCGTGATCCTCATCGGTTCGCCGAAGAGCGTTAATAGAGCCCTACAGAGGATTGGAAGGGCCGGCCACAGGCTCCACGACATCAGCAAAGGAGTAATCCTCGCCCTCGACCGCGACGACCTCGTCGAGGTTACCGTCCTGGCCCACAACGCCCGCAACAGAAGGCTTGACCGGATAAGGATTCCCAAGAACCCCCTCGATGTTCTCGTTCAGCACCTCCTCGGGATGGCGCTCAACCAGGTGTGGGACGTAGAGGAGGCATATAGGCTTGTGAGACGTGCCTACCCATACCGCGACCTGCCCTTTGATGACTTCATGAGCGTGCTGAGGTATTTGGCAGGCGAGTACGCCGGCCTGGAGGAGAGGAAGGTCTACGCGAAGATATGGCTTGAGGACGGCCGCTTTGGGAGACGCGGCAAGATGACGAGGGCGATTTACTACATGAACGTCGGCACAATACCGGACGAGGCAAAGATTCGGGTCTACACCATGGACAAGCAGATGATCGGAACGGTTGAGGAGGAGTTTGCTGAGAGGCTGATGCCCGGCGACATCTTCGTTTTAGCTGGGAGAACCTACGAGTTCGTCAAGAGCAGGGGCAACAAGATTTATGTGATTCCCCGTGAGGGGGCTAAGCCCACCATTCCAGCCTGGTTCTCGGAGATGCTTCCGCTCAGCTTCGACTTAGCTTTAGATGTCCAGCGCTTCAGGAGAGAGGTTGCAGGTCTCGTGGGAAATCGCCGCGCCAAGAGCCTGCTCATGAGAAAGTACGGCATAGACGAGAGGGCAGCCAAGGCGATTTTAGCTTATTTCCGCGAGCAGGTGAAGTATTCAACGGTTCCAGACGATGAGACGGTTCTCGTTGAAGAGGTCCTTGGGGAGAGGCGCAACCGCTACTTCTTCCACACACTCATCGGGAGAAGAGCCAACGATGCCCTGAGCAGGGCCTTTGCATATCTCGTGAGCAAGAAAAAGAAGACCAACGTCGGTGTTGCCATAAACGACAACGGCTTCGCCTTGCTCCTTCCACCCGAAAAAAGGCTGAGTGATGAGGAGATAATGTCCCTGTTTGAAATTGAAGATCTCCGTGATGTTCTTAAGAGGGCCCTTGACAACACGGAGCTCCTCAAGAGGCGCTTCAGGCACGTCGCCAACCGCGGGCTTCTAATACTTAGGAGATACATCGGAAGGAGCAAGCGCCTCGGGAGGCAGCAGGTTATGGCAGTGGCACTGCTGAGGGTTCTCAAGGAAAACCATCCGGACTTTCCGCTGCTTAAGGAGGTCTACCGTGAGATAATGGAGGACAAGATGGACGTTGAGGCTGCCGAACTCTTCCTGGGCTGGATTAAAAAGGGCAGGATAAAGGTGGTGGTCGAGCACAACGAACTCCCAAGTCCGTTCGCCTTCAACCTTGAGGTGATAGGCTCAAGCGACGTGGTCCTCATGGAGGACAGAAGGGAGATGATAAAACAGCTCCACAGAAAGATAATGGCGATGATAGAGGCGTCAGGGTAGTGAAATGACGCGGTCGTGGTGGACGACTATTCCCCTGTCGGTTATCTCATAGGGGCGCATGCTGTGATCAAACCCACTACCCCTGAACTTCAGTATCTTCAGTCCGCGGTAGAGCGTACCCTGAATATCAAACATCCTCAGCTCCATAACACCGCTCACGAGATATTCCTCGATATCAGTCTTCTGAAGTTCGGATGTCATCAGGACAGTGGCCCTCATGCGCATCATGGATTTCACGAATCCCAGGAAAGCCTTTCGGTACTCCATCTCGTCGGAGGCTGTTAGCTTCAGCATGGTCACGGGGTCGAGCACGACCCTTGTGTAATGCCTCTCCCGTATCTGTTCCCTTATCGCGTTTGTCATCTTCTCCAGACTGCCGGCGAACGACTCGAAGAAGTCCTCCACGAGGACGTACCTCTCCGAGGTCGGTGTTGCATCTATCAGAGTGAATCGGCTGTCGTTGATTCTAAAGCCCATCTTGGCCATGTCCGCCCTAAGGTTCTCGGCCGGCTCTTCAAGCGTCACGTAGAGGACGTTCTCACCGTTGGCGATGCCCGCCATTGCGAAGTGCATTGCGAGCGTTGTTTTACCCGTACCGGGAGCACCTTTGACGAGGTACGTCCTTCCAGGTATTAGACCGCCCCTGAGCATGACATCGAGTCCTGGGATACCCGTTGATATCCTTTTGCCGTACATGATTCAGCCCCTGATTTATTACTCTCATTCCCAGATATAAGAACTTTTCGAGCTTCCCGGAACAAAATGAAAATGGGCAGGATATCAAACAGCCTTGATGACAAAGGCCAGCAAATCCGTCAGCTCCTTCGCCCTCGTTTCCGGAGAGGCACCCATGTGGCCGCTCTTCGTCTCAACGCGGAGGTAAACATCTTTACTGACTTCCTTCATCCTAGCAAAGAACTTCAGGGCGTGCGCCGGATGCACGCGGTCGTCGTGGAGGCCGGTATAGAGGAGCGTCGGCGGATACTTTTGCTTTTTCACGTTGTGGTACGGTGAGTACTTCAGCAGGAACTCCCTGTCCTTCGGGTCGTCGGGATTGCCGTACTCGGGAACCCAGACGCTCCCGATGTATAGCCTGTGGAACCGGAGCATGTCAATGACGGGATAGCCTATCAGCGCGGCGTCCATCACGTCCGGCCGCTGGACGAGCGTTGCCGAGACGAGAAGTCCGCCGTTGCTCCTACCCCAAGCCGCTACCCGGTAACCCTCGCCTTTGAGCTTGTCGAGAACCGCTACGAAGTCATCGAAGACATTCTGTTTGTTCTCCCTCATTCCTACCCTGTGCCACTCCTCGCCGTACTCGGAACCGCCGCGGAGGTTGGCCATGGCGAAGGTTCCGCCGCGCTTTATGAAGGGTATCGCCTGCGGGAAGAACCTCGGGGTCAGGGCTATGTTGAAGCCGCCGTAGCCGAAGACCCACGCCTTCTTCTCATCTCTGGTTCCCTTAACGAGGAAGTAGTGAACCCTCGTCCCGTCCTTCGAGACCGCGAAGTCCTCCTCGACCCTGAAGTCCCCTTCAACTTCTTGCCCCTCTATGAGGTTGAGCTTCCCATCGAACCCGTAGAGCCTGTACGGAACCGTGAAGCTCTCGTAGCGGAGTAAAGCTCTCTTCCCGTCGGTGTCGAGTGGATAGACGCTTCCCGGGAGGTCAAAAGTTACTTCGTCAAGCTTTTCTCCATCGAACGAGTAGACCTCAAGCCGGTGGCTCGCGTGGACGAGCCTGCCGGCGAGGATTTTACCGTCCACGATGACCGCCCACTCCAGCGGGAATTCCCCTTCAGGGATGATCTCGGTAACTTCGCCGTCTTCTACCGTTATAACCTTTCCGAGGCCCTTTCCTTCCTTCGTAAGGACGTAGAGCTTTCCGTCGATTACATCGATCGGCTCCGCAGGCACCTCCGCCGAATAGGCCTTCTTCCACATTCCCGGCTCCTCAATCGGCCCGACGTATACCTCTGCCCTGTTCCAGCCGAAGGTCACGGTTACCATCGCCCACTTTCCGTCGGTGCTCTTCCTCAGCCCGATGAAGTAGCCGGAGCCGAGGCCCTCGCCGAAGACCATCTTCTCCCCGCTACCGTCCTTCCAGAAGAGCCTCACCGCTGGAGCCTTAACCCCATCGGGCGTCTCCCCGTGCCGGTAGAAGCGGGAGAAGTAGTAGCCGTCCTTAAGGAAGGTAACATTCCAGACCGAGGGCTTCATCTCGTCGATGAGCCTCCTGGTTTCGAGGTCTATGATTCGGGTTATGCCCTCGTCGGCGCCGCCTATTGAAAAACTGTAAGCCAAAAACCTCCCCTTCCCATCGGCGGTGAAGCCCTGGAGCAGAACCTCGTCGTTGAGCTCCTCCTCAAGGGCCTTGGAGTCGACTATGAGGTCTCCACCGAGCCACCTGATAAGCTGTCTATCCCTCTCCTTGTACATTGCTATGATGCCCTTCTCGGTGAGCTTTGCGCCGTAGAGGGCCGGCATTGAATAGTACTCCCATACCTCCGGGAACAGTTCGTCGCTCAGCTCCCCAATGAACTCCCTGAAGCGCCTGTTCTCCTCCTCAACGAGCCTGATAACCCGCTCATCTTCGAGGTTCTCCATCCATGCGTAGGGGTCTTCCATGAAAATCACCATCTTAACGTTCGACGAAGGGCATAAAAATGTTTAGGGAAAGGCCCTCACTTTCCACTTACTACCCTCATTAACCACCCCAATCGCCAGAACCTTGTTCTCGAAGGGCAACTCCATAGCCTTCTCGGCAAGCTCCTCTGCACTCCCAAAGACCGGGAAATCGAGCTCGACAAGGCCGAGATCGTATGTTGCCGTTACGAAGGCCTTTCCATCTTTGAGTCCCAGAGTCTTCACCCAGAACTCGTCCCGGCCGGCGAAGCCCAACCAGCCCCTGCCATCGGTCCCGATTATACCCGCTATTCTCGGCGTGCTGTAATTGTCCCTTTCGTAGTCGAGGGCGTCTAAAACGTGGGTTAGAGCCTTCTTGGGGCTCTCCCACTCAAGGGTTTGAGCGATAAAGTCCGTCTGGAGGCCGTTGGTGACAACGGCGTACCCGTCAAGGAGCCTCACCACGGGGTAACTGACGTAGGGGTTGTCCGTCTCCGTCAGGTTCTCGATGTAAACTGCCCTCCCTTTAACGATGGCCTTTCTCTTCGGGAAGGAGCGGGAGCAGAGCAAATAAAAGGCGAAGGGCTCGCCGTTCATCAGGCCAATTCCTAGAGTTCTACCCGTGTACGTCAAGTTACCACCTCCTTAAGGCGGTCCTCCTCGAGGGCGAACTTAATCTCGCGCGCTATCCTCTCGCCCATGAGCATCGGCCTCTCCCAGTAGAGGGCCGAGTACCAGTGTTTGGCATTGCTGCCGCCGTCTATGCGTGAGGCGAAGCCTATGCAGTGGAATTCACCATCGTAGGCGAAGTGGAGAGCGAAGGGACCTATGATGCCGGGAGGTTCAAGCTCTTCCATGGCCTTGACGAAAGCCAATCCATAATCGTAGAGCACTGGAATGAGCGACTCCCTCAGCGCTACGGCCTTGTTTCCCGCAATGGTGTATGGGAGGGTCCTGAAGGGCCGCCTCTTGTTTGCGTCCGCGATGACCAGGCGCTCATCAACGCCGAAGAGCTCCAAACGGTTTAAAATCGGCGAATAGAAGAAGTGGACGTAGAGGTAAACGCCGTCTGTGAAGCGTTCAATCCTGTAGGGTTCGCTCAGGCCTTTGGTCTTCTCCTCCAGTTCATAACCGTAAGCCAAGAAGTGCCCGCTTCCGCCCCTCGGTCCCTCAAGGCGGACAAAGTAAAGCTCGTCTGGCTTAGCCTCTTCGGGCTCGATGACTTCAACCATCGGAATTCCGGCCTTTTTAAGGACCCTATCCTGGAGCTCAAAGCTGGTTTCCCACTTGAGGAAACGCTTGTTGCCGAAGAACTTAGCCTTTGCTTTCTCGATGGCCTCTATGCCAAGGTATGCCACAAAAGAGCCGTGGGGTACGATGATGCCGTCATCACCGAGTACTTCCCTCATGTTTTCCGTTACGACGATTTCATCGACAAGCGGGATGGAGGAGTAGAAAGCCTTTCTACCCGGTTTGACGTAGAGCCTCGTTCTGAAACCCTCTCTCTTTGCCCCCAGGAGTATCTGAAGTGAGGAATGGGAAGCTATGGTGGAGATTATCATTCTACCACCTCCAGGAGCTCTTCCTGGCTCAAAAGCCTTCCACCCTTCATAACGCGCATCGTGTCGCCGCTGAGCTCGTCTATCACCAGAAGCTCTCCATTCAGCCTGCCGAACTCCAGCTTGAAGTCTATTAGCTCAAGCCCCTTAGCGGAGAAGAACTCCGCCAGGATTTCGGCGACCCTTTTCGTTACCTCCTTCATTTTCTCCAGCTCCCCTTCGCTCGCTATACCTAGCTGTAATATTGCTTCTTCGGTTATGAGGGGGTCGCCGAGCGAGTCGTCCTTGAGGGTGAACTCAACTATTCCCAGCTCTTGGAGGGACTTCACCCAGCCTCTGTATCTCCTGAGAAAGCTTCCGTAAGCCTTAAAGCGGTATATAGTCTCCAGCGGAATCCTCTCTGCTTTCAGAAAGCGCGCCCTCCGCTCGTCAATCCGCTCGACGAAGTGGGTCCTTATCCCGTTCCTTTCCAGCAGGCTGAAGAAGAACTCCGTCTGTCCAAGAACTGCAGTCCCCTTGCCCGGTCTCTCGCCTATCACCTCGTTGCCACCCGTGTCCTCTCTGCCGTCTTCGCCCAGCAGGGAGTCCTTGAAGTAAAAGACTAGATACGGGCCATCCTCGTAAACGTCCTTCGTTTTGCCGCGGTAGATGAGCCTCACTCGGCCTCACCCTTCCTCAGCATGTCGTTGATGAGCTTTATCGCGCAGAGGTCACCGCACATCGAACAGGCCTCTGTTTTAGTCGGCCTCTCCTTCCTTATCTCAATGAACCTGTCCCTGTCCCCGCTCAGCTCGAACTGCTTTGCCCAGTCGAGCCTGCCCCTCGCGACGCTCATGAGGTAGTCCTTCCTGAAGTCCGCCTCGAAGCGCGTCAGGTTTACCGCGTGGGCTGCTATCCTTGCTGCAATCACGCCCTCCCTCACGTGCTCCACCGTTGGCAGTCCGAGATGCTCCGCCGGCGTTACGTAGCAGAGAAAGTCCGCGCCGTTTAAAGCGGCTATCGCCCCGCCTATAGCCGCCGTGATGTGGTCGTAGCCCGGGAAGATATCCGTGACTATTGGCCCCAAAACGTAGAAGGGCGCGTTGTCCGTTGCAACCTTGGCGAGCTTCACCTGGGCCGGAATCTGGTCAATCGGGACGTGGCCCGGCCCCTCGACCATCGTCTGGACGCCCGCTTCCCTCGCGCGCTTCACGAGCCTCCCGAGGGTGTAGAGTTCCGCTATTTGAAGCTCATCGCCGGCATCTGGAAGTCCACCCGGTCTTAACCCGTCGCCGAGGCTGAGAACGACGTCGTACTCTTTGGCCAGCTCAAGGAGGTAGTCGTAGTCCCTGTAGAAGGGGTTCTCCTCGCCCCAGTGGAGTATCCATGCCGCCAAAAATGTTCCTCCGCGCGAGACCATGCCGACAACTCTCTTTACCCTCTTCATCTTCTCGACGACTTCCCTGGTTACTCCAACGTGAATAGTGGTGTAGTCAACGCCGTCCCTGAAGTGCTTCTCAAGGGCTTTCCACATGTCGTCCTCGCTCATCTCGATGATGGCCTTCCCATTTGCTAGCATCTCCTCGGCGGCCTGGTAAATCGGCACCGTTCCGATTGGCACATCAACGGCGTGCATTATGGCCTTCCTTATGGAGTCAAGGTCACCGCCGGTGGAAAGGTCCATTATCGTGTCAGCGCCGTACTTGAGGGCGACCTTGGCCTTCTCTATCTCAGCTTCGACGTCCACTATGTCGCGGGAGGTGCCTATGTTGGCGTTCACCTTAACGCGGACAGCTTCCCCGACAGCTACCGGCTTCACCCAGTCGTGGCGGACGTTGCGGAAGATTACGGTGTGGCCTTTGGCCACGCTCTTCCTGAGCTTCTCGGCATTTATACCCTCCCTCTCGGCTATGAACTTCATCTCCTCGGTGATTACCCCGCGTTTGGCCTCCTCAAGCTGGGTCATTCCCATCACCCGGTTTTAAAACCCGTTTATAACAAAGTTTTTAAATTTCAAAACTTAGTTTTTACCGCGGCTTAAAAGGTTTTGGGTGGTCACGATGCTTAGGGAGACGGAGATAAGCAGGGCGATAATCGAGGCCTATACGAGGGAGCTTCTCGAGAGCTTGAGCCTCGACGTCGCTATTGTGGGCGCGGGCCCCTCTGGCATGGTTGCCGGCTATTACCTCGCCAAGAACGGGGCCAAGGTTGCGATATTTGAAAAGAAGCTCTCAATCGGTGGCGGAATCTGGGGCGGCGCGATGGGCTTCAACAAAATAGTCGTGCAGGAAGAAGCGAGGGAAATCCTCGACGAGTTCGGGATAACGTACAAGCCCTTCGGAAAAGGCCTCTACGTGGCAGATGCAATCGAGACGGCAACGACGATAGCGAGCAAGGCTGTAAAGGCCGGTGTGCGGTTCTTCAACATGGTCGAGGTCGAGGACCTGGTTGTCAAGGACGACCGCGTGGCTGGAATAGTGATCAACTGGACGCCGGTTCTCATGACGGGCCTCCACGTGGACCCTTTAACAGTTGAGGCGAAGTTTGTAATCGATTCAACGGGTCACGGGGCGCAGATAAGTCAGCACCTCGTCAGGCGCGGCATGCTTGAGGTTCCCGGGGAGGGCCCGATGTGGGCCGAGAAGGGGGAAGAGCTGACCGTCGAGCACACGAGGGAAATCTTTCCCGGCCTCTACGTCACTGGAATGGCCGCGAACGCGATAAGCGGTGCCCCGAGAATGGGACCAATATTCGGCGGAATGTTCCTGAGCGGTAGAAAAGCGGCCCTCGAAATCCTTGAGAAGCTGAGGTGATAGGGTTGGCCGTTTTGATTGTAGCCGGCCTCGACACCGGGGGCGGGGCGGGTTTGAAGGCCGACATCGAAACTGTCTCGGCTCTGAGCGAGCACCCGCTCCCGGTTCTGACAGCGGTAACCTACCAGAACCCGGAGGGAGTCTCGGGATACCATCCCCTTCCCCCGGAAGTCGTGAGGAGGGAGTTAAGGGCCGTTAAGGGACATTTCGATATTAATGCAGTCAAAATCGGAATGCTTGGGAGCGGGGGAATAGCGAAGGCCGTCGCCAAGGAGACGGAAGGTTTAAGGAGGGTCTTCGACCCGGTGATGGCTTCAAGCACCGGGGAAAAGCTCGTGGACGACATCGAGTCGCTCAAAGTCCTTGTGGAGGGCTCAATAGTTACCCCAAACGTCCCGGAGGCCGAAGCTCTAAGCGGTCTTAAAATCCGCTCGATCGAGGACATGAAGGAATCTGCCAGGTTCATCGCCCAAACTCTGAAAGCGGAGGCGGTAATAGTCAAAGGCGGACACCTGGACCTAACCGATCTCCTCTACTGGAACGGGGAGTTCTTCGAGTTTAAGGGAAGAAAAGTTGATGGCTTCACCCACGGGACGGGCTGTGCCTTCTCCTCGGCTTTAGCCACTTTCCTCGCCAAGGGCCTTGAGCTTCCCGAAGCTGTCGAAAGGGCCAAGCGCTTCGTCGAAAACTCCATACGGTTCTCGAAGACAGAGGCAAAGGCCGTCAATCCCCTCTGGAAGCTCCAGAGAGATTCCCACCGCTGGAGGGCAAGAGAAGAGCTTGAAAAGGCCGTTGAAGAGCTCGTGAAGCTGGGGGAACAACTTAACCCTCACGTCCCCGAGGTCGGGACCAACTTCGCACTGGCGACTCCCCTCGGCGAGGTCTTCGCCGTCAAGGGCAGAATCGTCCGCTACGGAAAAGCCGTAAAACCAGTGGGGCCGGTCGAATTGAACGCCAGCGACCACCTGAGGAGGGCTTTGCTTAAGATGCGTGAGTTCTATCCTGAAGTCCGGGCCGTCCTAAACCTGCGCTATTCGGAAGGGTTGATAGAGCGCGCTGAAAAGCTCGGTCTCACGGTTTCCTTCTACGACAGGCGGGAGGAGCCGGAGGAAGTGAAGAGAGCCGAGAGGGGAACGATGGAATGGGGCATCGAGACCGCTGTAAAGAAGGCCGGAAGAAAGCCCGACTTAGTTTATCACCTCGGGGACTGGGGCAAGGAGCCAATGGTTCTAATCTTCGGTAGGGACGCACGGGAGGTTGTGAGAAAAGTTAAGGAACTTCTGGGCTAACGTTATAACCTTTGGCGACGAGTTCATAGGGGTGGTCATCATGATGATACGCGGGAAGGTCGTCGGGAGCGAAATCCCGCGCTTCAAACACCGCTGGTTTGGAATCCTTGAAGTTGAGGCCGGGGAGGAAAAATACCGCCTCTACATGACGGGTAATGTCGCCCAGTGGTTCCTGACGGGCGACGAGGTCGAGATTGAAGTTTTGAGCGAGCCGAAGGAGAGAGACGGACTCAAGGTACTCGACTTCGACGACTACCGTCTCTGGAAGTTCTACGGGGGGGATAAAATTCCTGTATGGCCCCTCTTCGAGAAAACCGTCGAGGCAAAGCGCTACTCGCCTTTAACCGGTGAGCTGCTCTACACCTACAGACTCCGCGCGAGGGAGGCCAAATACGAGAGTGATTTTGAGGCCATAGCGGAGCTTGAGCAGTACCACTACGCGAGCCAGAAGGAGAAGGTCGCCCTGTGGCGCTGTGAGAACGGGCACATCTTCGAGGCAAACACCAAGCAGAGATGTCCCGTCTGCGGGAGCGAGGATGTGCACATCCTTGAGATAAAGGGTTCTACTCCGGCATCGCGTTTCCTGATCCTTGAGCTCGTCGAAAGGGAGGAGTACGAGCCAAAGATTCTGAGCTACGTCCGGATTGACCCGCCCATACCCCTCATGCACCGCAGACTGCCGAACGGCGAAGTTGAGAAAAACATCCGGGAAAAGGTATTCCCGGAGGAGTGGTTTCACCCGGCTTTCTGGCCTGAGAGGATAATGAGAGAGCTTTACGAGGAGCTGAGGAAGAAATACAAGAAAAGAATAGCGCGCTCATACCTCTGGGAAGAGGCCAAATGGAAGGCCTTGGCGGAGACCAACACCGCTGGAGCGAGGATTGCGCGCGTTGTGGTTCATCCAGACTACCGCTCCGATGGACTGGGGCAGTTAAGCGTTAAATCCGCCCTCGAATGGATAGCCGAGCGCAGGGTTCCCGAGATGAGGAAGAGGAAGCACCTCGTCGAGACCATAGCCCAGATGGCCCGCTACAACCCCTTCTTCGAGAAGGTCGGCTTCAAGTTCCTCTGGGAGACTGCCAGCGGAAGGCCCGTCCTATTCTACCCGCTGAGCGAAGACGCCAGAGAATACATTGACCGCTTTTTGAAGGAAGACCCCTACGCACCTCCCGAAGGAAGGCTTTGGAGGCCAAGCTACGGGAAGGTTGAACCCCTGAACGGGCCGATACGCTTCGTCAACGTCTCCAAGGTCTTCGAGAGCGAGCTCGACATTAGGGGATTGCCGGAGGAGATTCAGGAACTTCTGAAGGCTTTCGGCGTAAGGCACCGCGTCATTCAGAGGCCTGTCCTGAGGAACCTCAACTTCGAGATAGGGCCCGGGGAGCTGGTTGCAATAGTGGGTGCGAGCGGGGCCGGAAAGACGACTCTCCTGAGGCTGATCCTCGGCTCTGCAAACGGCTGGTGGGAGGAGAAATACAGACCAACCACCGGTCGGATAGAGGTGCCCGGGAACGTAAAGGCCTCCGTCCTGATACCCGGCGAGTTCGAGCCTAACTTCGGCTCCGAGAGCATATTGGAGCACGTTTACCGAAAGATCAGGGACATAAACGCCGCGGTGGAGATACTCAACAGGGCCGGCCTGAGCGATGCGGTGCTGTATAGGGCCAGGTTCTCGGAGCTGAGCACCGGGCAAAAAGAGAGGGCAAAGATAGCCTCGCTTCTGGCCGAGAAGCCAAACCTCCTCCTGATGGACGAGTTCGCGGCGCATCTCGATACGCTCACGGCAATGAGGGTGGCCAAGAAGGTCGCGGAGATAATCCGTGAGGCAGGGATAACAGCTTTGATAATAACCCACAGGCCGGAGGTTCTAAAGGCTTTGGATCCGGACAAGGTGCTCTTCGTCGGCTACGGGACGGCAAGGATATCTAAATTGGAAGGCCGGGAAGAGGACCGTAAATGAGCCTGAGGAGGCCCACGAGAACCGGCTGATGGAGCAGGTAGATTGCCAGGGTGTGCCTACCAGCGAAGGCAAGGAAGTGAACTAATGGACTCGACGGGAGACCAATATCCCTTTTTCTCCTCCCGTCAGGATAGAGAACGCTCCCCGCAGTCATTCCGAGTAAGAAGACCCCGAACCAGGGGAATATCGGGAAGTAGTCAGGGGTGAAATAGTTTTCCGGCATTATTCCAACAGGCAGAAGCCAGAGCCCATCGTGGAAGTTCCTGAGAACCAGATATCCCAGGATAAAAAACGCCGCCCAGAGAGCATTACGACGCCCGAACCTGTAAAAAAGCATTCCAAGGAGCGTCGCAAGGCCGAGGAAGTGGAGAATTCCAAAATGGATTGTTATGCTCAGGAAATACGTTACTGCAGTTATCAGCAGTCCGAGGCCGAAGAGCTTGAGAAATCTCTTGAAGTACTTCCTGTAGGGGCTGGCACTTTTTCCCAGCGTTCTGGAGTAGCTTATCCACATCGAGAGGCCCGAGGCGAAGACAAAGGTTGAGGCAGTAAGACGGGCAAAGAACCACCAGAGCGCCGGGTTCTCGTTATAGCCAAGAAAAAGTTGTAAATCGGTCACAAAGTTCGAGACCACCATCATAGTTATTCCGATGCCGCGGAGCAGGTCGATTTCCCAGTAGCGGCGGTCGGTGTATATCTCGGAGCCGAACATGGAAGGGGTTTATGCCTTCCCCTAAATAGGCCTTTCGTTCAGAGAAGGACGCAGAGAAGATCAAAGAGAACCGAACCAAGCCAGTGGAGCAGAAAGCTCGGAAGAAAGCTCCCGCTCTTGAGGTCCATCTTGGCGAAGACTATCCCCGCCACAAAGGAGTATGGAACCTCTATTCCCGGCTTGCCGATGTGCACGAGCGTGTAGGGAACATCCTGTGCGAGTATGCCGAGCCACTCGTTCTTCCTGGCGAGTGGAAAGAGGACAATCCCCCGGTAGAACACCTCGTGGGAGAACATTATCACCCCCACCGCCAGCTCCTTGAGGAAGAAATCATCCCAGCCGGAGTACTGGAATATCGGGTAATACTCCTTCATAGAGGGCATGGTCGTGCCGTAGAGGCTCAGGGGGATCGTCAGCAGAAACAGTATCAGCGCCAGCTCATATCCCCCTTTCTTTCCAGCCTTCACCCCCAGTTCAGCGGGCTTAAACCCGAGTAACCTCGCGAGAAGGAGAGGAAAAGCAAAGTAGAATAGGAAGTTATAACCTGCCCACTGGAAGATTCCGCCCCCGGTGGAGCGGACGATAACAATAAACGGTAGCAGTGCAATGTAGAGAACCCAGGGATTTCTCCTGACCCTCATGGAGAAAAGTTGGTGGAGGAGGATAAAAGTCTTTCACTCCTCCTTCTTTTCACTGCTCTCCTCAGCGGCCTTGGCCTTCTTCTTGCTGGTGGTCTTTCTGGTGGTTGTTCTCCTGGTCTTCCTGCCCTTGGTGCTCTTCCTGGTGGTCTTCTTCTTGGGCTTCTCCTCTTTCTCTGTCTCTTCAGGCTCCTCGGCTTCCTTTGGTTCCTTGGCCTTTTCCTCGGTGACTTCATCCGGCTTCTCCTCGGCCTTCTCAGCCTCGGGCTCTTCTTTGACCTCTTCAGCCTTCTCCTCAACTTCCTCCACGAGGGGCTCGCTGACCTCCTCCTCGAGCTCCACGATCTCTTTCTCCTCCTCGGGCGGTTTGAGGAGTTCGTCGACGGAGGGCTTGAAGGTGACCTCCTCGTAGCCTATGAACTTGAGATCGCTCTCGAGGAGTATCTCGCCGAGGACGAGGGTGTTCTTGTCAACCTCGTTGAGGAGCTGGCCGAAGTCAACGGTAACGTCCTTCTCACCGACTTCGATGATGACCTTCTCAGTGTCGACCCTCGGCATGCGGAGCTCTATTAAGGCTTTTACCTTCTCGATCGGATCTTCAATCTTCTCGACGATCTCAACCTCATATACGAGGTGCTTGCCGGCGTAGGGGTGGTTGAAGTCAACCCTTACTCTACCTCCACTGACGGTCATGACCTTACCCTTGAGCTTCCTTCCACTCTCGGTCTCTATCTCAACCGGCATTCCAGGGAACGGGTAGATGCCCTGCCTCCTGAACTGCCCGAGGGTGAAGGTCTTTATGAGCTTGGGGTCGCGTTTCCCGAAGCCCTTCTCCGGGGGGATCACGAGCTCGTACTTCTTCCCAACCTCAAGTCCCTCGAGCTGCTCGTCAAGGCCTCCAAGGACGTGGCCCGCTCCAACGGCTATTGGAACCGGACCGTAGATTCCCTTCTCTGAGTATATGCCCGCCTCCTTGGCGACATCCTCAAATGTGGTGTCGAATATCTCGCCAGTTTCTTTGACCTTTCCGGTGTAGTGGAGCCTTATGACGTCTCCCTTCTGAACCTTCATCATCGTAACCTCCTTTCACTGCTCTAACCCCGATTGAAGGGGTCGGTTTTTAAGCTTTTGCCGAGGTACTGGGGCGGCAAAGGGTTAGGGAACAATCGAAAACTATGCCCAAATCTGCCCAGAGCGAAGGCGATAACCTAATAAAAGAACCTTCCAAAGTTCCCCCGGTGGTGAGAAGATGGCCATAAGAGTGTACAACACCCTGACGAAACAGAAGGAGGAGTTCAGGCCCATTAGAGAAGGCGAGGTCAGGATGTACGTCTGTGGGCCGACGGTTTACGATTACACTCATCTCGGGCATGCCAGAACTTACATAGCCTTTGACGTCATCAGGAGGTACCTGGAGCACCGCGGTTACACGGTTCTAATGGTCATGAACTTCACGGACATAGACGACAAGATAATCCGGAGAGCCAACGAGACCGGGGAAGACCCAAAGGAGCTGGCCGAGCGCTTTTTGAGATACTTCCTTGAGGACATGAAGGCCCTCAAGGTCAAGCCAGCCGATATTTACCCGCGCGTTACCGAGCACATCGAGGACATCATAGACTTTGTGAAAAAGCTGGAGGAGAAGGGCTACGCCTACGAAGGCTCTGACGGCGTTTACTTCGAGGTTCAGAGGTTCAGGGAGTACGGAAAGCTCAGCGGGATAAAGCTTGAAGAGCTCAGGAAGGGTGCAAGAGTTGAGCCCGGTGAGGGCAAGAGGAACCCCGAAGACTTTGCCCTCTGGAAGAAGGCCAAGCCAGGGGAGCCCAAATGGGAAAGCCCATGGGGCGAGGGAAGGCCCGGCTGGCACATAGAGTGCTCCACGATGAGCACCAAGTACCTCGGAGAGAGCTTCGACATCCACGGCGGCGGCAACGACCTCATCTTCCCGCACCACGAGAACGAGATAGCCCAGACCGAGGCATGCACCGGCCAGCAGTGGGTCAAATACTGGCTCCACACCGGCTTCCTGATGGTCAACGGCGAGAAGATGAGCAAGAGCCTCGGCAACTTCGTGACGATACGGGAGATGCTCGAACGCTACGACCCAGAGGTCATCAGACTCTTCGTCCTCCAGAGGCACTACCGCTCGCCGCTCGACTACACGGAGGAGGGCATGGAACACGCCAAGAACAACCTTGAGCGTCTGTATAACACCCTTGAGAACATAAGGATTGCACTTGAAAAGGCCGAGATTTCCTTCAAGTGGGGTAAAGAAGAGTTCGAGGCCTACGAGGCCATAAGAAACGCGAGGGAGAGGTTCTACAAGGCGATGGACGACGACTTCAACACGGCAGAGGCGCTCAAGGCCGTCTTCGAGGTAAGCAACGCAGTCAACAGGTATCTGACAAAGGTTGAGAAGCCGAAGGAGAGCATCCTCAGGAAGGCGTGGGAGTTCTTCAGGATCGTCAGCGAGGTCTTCGGTCTCTTCGAGGACTACTTCAGGGAGCAGAGGGCCGGTGAGGAGGAGGGGCTAATCAACCTTCTTATCGAGGTCCGCGCCCAGCTCAGGAAGGAGAGGAACTTTGCCCTAGCGGACAAGATAAGGGCCCAGCTCAGGGAGATGGGCATTCAGCTCGAAGACACACCACAGGGAACGATATGGAAAAGAGTTAAGGTCTGATTTCCCTACCTTCTTTTGCCATATTTACGTCAAAGCTCCGAGCGTAACGCTTAAATATAACCTTCCCCTTGCTCCGTTAAGGGAAATACAATGAAGAAGTTTCCGGCTTATCTCGCTTCTTGGGATGACATAGAAAGGTGGGCAAAGGAAGGTGCCTGGAAGGTTCTGGAGGACGGCTGGAGGCCCGACGTTATAGTCGGCCTCGCCAGAGGCGGCTGGGTTGCGGCGAGGCTCTACTGCGACTACCTCGGCGTCAAGGACCTCGTCAGCCTCAAGGTCGAGCACTGGGGCGTTACAGCAACTCCAGACGGAAAAGCCAGACTCAAGTACGGAAGCAACTACGACCTTGGAGGCAAGAAGGTTCTCATAGTGGACGACATCAGCGACACCGGGGAGAGCCTAACGCTCGCAAAGAACTACGTCGAGGAACAGAAGCCGGCAGAGATAAAAGTTGCAACGCTCCTCACCATAAAGGGCTCGCGCTTCAAGCCGGACTACTACGGCGAGGAAATCGACTGGGCATGGATAGTGTTCCCATGGAACTTTGTCGAGGACATGATAAACCTCGTGAACAACCTCTTCGAGGAGAAGGATGCCTTGACCACGGATGAAATCATCGAGCTGTTCAAGGAACTCCACGGTATGGATGTTCCGAAGGGTAAGCTAGAGGAAGCCCTCCGCATGGCCGAAAGAAGGAAGGTTTTTAAATTCCGGGAGGGTGCCTGGCGCAGGGCATGATGAAGTCCAGGATGTGATAGTTTGAATAAGGAGAAAAAGGTCGAGGAAATCAAGAACCACAGCGTTTACGCTAGGGAAATCTACGATATGCACAGCGACAGCATAGATGAGGTGCTCGATAACTACGACGACCTCAAGGAGGACTACCTGAACGACCACTCGCGGGCGAGGATAGTGCGCATAGTCTTCAACGAAGACAACGGGCTTCCGCTGGCGATAGAGTTCAACAGAAAGGACGACAGCTTCAAGGGGTTCACGATAGCCATAGGCAAGCCCCACATCAAGAGCAACGGAAACGGAAAGGAAGAAGACCCTCAGGAAGGGGAAAGTGGCTGAACGTAGAAACCCATCTCTATCTCTTTTCCCGTAAATATCTCGTAGCTTGAAAGGTAGTACGTCGGGTTTCTGAAGAGTCTGGTGCCGTAGCGGTCCGCTCCGGCTATCCAGACGATGTAGTTCCTGGGGTTGTTGGAGTTTCTCACCGCAAGCAGGAGCGCTGCGGTGATGTCATCGGACAGATCGAGCTGCCCTTTCAGCACTGGGTCGCTCTCGTTCTCCGTTATTATGAACGAAGCGACGCTCCAATTGATGCTGTGGTCAATCACCCAGTAGTTCCCTTCCTTCACAAAGCGCAGCGGGAAGTGCTCCTGCATTTCAGCGACAATCGAGTTCGCCGCTGGACCTCCAACAAGAACAAGGTTTTCTCCAAGTTCATCTTCCGTCACGTTCACGTCGGCTTTAACGACTATCTCCACGCTTCCGTTCCATTGGGAGTAGAAGATCTTTAGGTTGTCGGCTATGAGTTCAGCGGTTTCTCTGTCGTATTCCGTTCCCTTTGGGTCTGGGTTTTGCGTTCCGTAGACCACCACGACTTTTCCCGTAACGGCGCCCCTGTCGAAGGCCCTCAGCGGGGTCACCGGGACGCGCTCGCTGTAGAGCTTTCCGGCATTCCCTGGGGGAATCATTGCCCTCAGGTCAACGAGCATCTCGTCCACGTAGTCGTCAATGGGGACGGAGTTCCCGACGCTCATTGCCGCGTACTTGCCGTAGAGCTGGAGCACCTCGTCTATCCAGAACTCGCCCCAGGCCCTCTGGAGCCACACCGCCAGAGCTGCGTAGTCCGGATCGACTCTAGATAGAGCGAAGTCCAGCCAGCCGTCGGCGAAGCCCTCGTATATCATTCCCGTCCGGTCCCAGAAGTGAATGTCGTAGCGCGCGAGGTATGGCATGTCCTCCTCAATGGCCTCCTCCAGGTAGGCCAGCGAGTAGGTGTCGCCGTAGTTGGCGTAGAGGCCCGGTAGAGTAATGTCGTGGCCCAGCTCGTGGTAGACGAAGCCCAGGTAGATAAGCTCGTCGAGGCCGGTGTTGTTCACGTAGTCCCTGTTGAGGGGCAGGCCGAACATCGTGTCTCTAGCGGTCTTGTAGCTCCAGGCCGTCCTCTGTGGGTCGCGCCTCACGAGCGGCACCATTCCCCCGGCCCCGTATATATGGACGCCGTCCCTGACGGGGTTGAAGCTGTGGCCGTGTATCGCCACCAGGAACGGGTGCAGGAATTCGAAGCGAACGTTGGAAACGTCCGTGTATCTGCTCAGGAACTCGTCCGGTGGCAGGAGCGAGAGCGCGTTCGTGTATATCCCGAGGTCTTCTCGGTAGTAATCCTGGTGGGTTCTGTAAAAGGTCATGAAGTTGCTCTCCCTGGCGAAGTCCCTAAGGGCCTCGATGAAGTCGAGGGTCCAGGGGTCGTCGATGTTCCCCCAGGGCTGGAGCTCAGGAGGTTCCGTGCAGAGAAGGAGGTAGTATTCGGTGTAGAACAGCCTGAGATCCCTCTCCGAGATGGAAGCGGCCTTTTCAAGGTGTTCTCGAAGCATTTGAACCGCGCGGTGGTTCCTGTAGGGAGCAAAGTACGAATCAACCTCATCGACATAACTGCCACGGTCTATGACGAAGGGGTCGCTCCGTCCAAAGGCAAGGTAGTAAACCACGCTCAGCAGCTCGGAGTTGGGACTTATCCCGACGCTCACCTTTCCGGTCACATCGTAGCCGGTCACCTGCGGCGCGATTGCTCCGATGAAAAGCGTGAGGATTATTAAAGCCCACAGTCGCTTCATCACGACACCCGGTGGTATTTCGGCGGGAGATATTTAAAGTTTCCGAGGGCTTTTTAAAGCCGGCCATTAAAAAGAGTTCGGGTGACCGAAAAATGAGGAGGTTACTGATAATCATGATTCTCATCGCCAGCATGATAGCACCGTTCGCAGGCGCGGCGAGTGAGAAACCCCTCGTAGTTACAAGCATAGCCCCGATTGCTTCGATAGTTCAGGACGCCTTCGGAGACTCCGTTGAGGTCGTCTACCTCATTCCACCAGGAGCCGACCCCCACGAGTACCAGCTGACCGCGAGCCAGATCGAACTCCTGAGGAAAGCCGACGTGATAGTAACCACCGGCGGCCATCTTCCGGTGGAGAAGAAGATAGCTGAGCTGAAGGAGGAAGGGACGATAACGGGTGAGGCGCTCTTTCTTGAGGATTACAAACGTGAGGGCTTCCGCTATCTCCCAGAACACTGGTACAACGATAAGGACAACCCCCACGGTGTCTGGCTTGACCCCACGAACGCGCTGGCCATAGCTAAGGCCACCGAAAAAGCCCTTGAGAAAGCTGACCCCGTTAACGCCGAGGAGTATCTCGCTGGATACAGAGATTTCGAGGTGAGGGTGAGGACGATAGTGGAAGCCTACCACGCCCTCGTTGATGAGAACCACACCGCAGTGATTCAGATGCCCCCCGACCAGTACGCTCTGGAATGGCTTGGAATCAAGGCAATCGCCTCAATAAAGCCGGAGGAAGAGGTGCCTGCCATGGGTGTGGATGAACTCCTTCCCACCGCGGCCAAGGCGGACGTTGTGGTCTACGCCGTGGACAGTCCCGACCAGCTGAAGGATGCCGCAAAGGAGCTGTCCGCCAAGAGTGGGAAGCCGTCCGCCAAGATAAGGGTCTTCTGGAAGGATGAGCCGTACACCGAAGTTCTCAGGGAGAACAGCGCCGAGATAATCCGGGCACTCGGAGGAAAGGCACCGGAGGAAGGACCCGCGACGAGGGTCAACGTGAACCGCTACGTTGCAGTCTCCCTCGTGGTTGGAATCGTTCTGGGAACGGCGCTGGGTGTGGTTCTCAAGAAGTGACGCTTTTTCCTTTTTGCAAAATTCAAAGAAAAGGGAGGGGAAATCACTCCCTCTTGTAGGGCCTTCCGTCCCACTTCGGCGGTCTGGCCTTGCCTATTATCCCCGCCACAATGATGATGGTCATTATGTAGGGCAGCATGAGAATGAACTGCCCGGGGATTATGTGCTTCGGTGCCAGCCACGTGGCGAGGGCATCGAAGAATCCGAAGAGCCAGCCGCCTATCAGTGAGACCAGCGGATTCCAGCCACTAAAGACCATGTTGGCGAGGGCTATGAAACCCCTGCCTCCAGACATAGTCTTGTGAACCAGCCCGAGCCAGTCAACGCTCATGAATGCCCCGCCGAGACCGGCCAAAGCGTGTCCGTAGACCGTTGACCAGAACCTGTACTTCTCGACGTTTATGCCCAGCGCGTCTGCCGCCTCAGGGTTCTCACCGACCGACCTAACGCGCAGTCCAAGGGGGGTTTTGAAGAGCACCCACCAAGTCACGATGGCTATCAATACGGTCACGAAGACCATCGGGCTCAGCTCGCCGTAGGGAGTTTTCCAGTGCCACATCTGGGCATCGTGGGGAAGCTGATGCTGGCCAGCGGTTCCCCAGTAGGCCAGTATGCCGAAGGGAACCACACCCATGGCGAGCAGGTTGATGCCTATACCAGGGATGACGTGGTCGCCCTTAAGGTAGACCGTAAGGGCACCGTGGAGCATTCCGAGCAGGACGCCTATGAGTATTCCGCCAATGAGGCCAACGAGGGCGTTGTGCGCAAGCTCAGCGAATATAGCACCGAAAAAGGCACTCATCAGAAGAACGCCCTCGTAGCCAATGCTGACCACACCGGCGCGCTCGCTCCAGGCGGCACCAACGCTAGTGAGCACTATCGGCACCATGGCCATGAGAGACGTGAAAAGTACCGTGAGGACGTCACCAACGTTCATTGGGCAGCCCCCCTGTGGATGGCCTTCTTAATCAGGTCGTACAGGCTCGGGATGGCAACGGTTATGACTATGATTCCCTGTATGACCTTGATGATCTCCAGAGGAACCTGGGCTTGCGCCTGCATTAGAGCCGTTCCAGCGCGGAGCATCCCGAAGAAGATCGCCGCGAGGATGATTCCGAGTGGATGGTTTCTTCCGACCAGGGCGACACCGATACCGTCAAAACCGAAGCCGTAGATGTTAGCTCCTCCCTGGCTGATGGCGTACGTCGGCCCCTCACCCATTATCTTCATGGCACCACCCAGTCCGCTGAGCAGGCCACCGATGAGGAACGACCACATGACGGCCATCTTCGGGTTCATTCCGGCGTAGCGCGCGGCTTTCTCGTTCATTCCGCTGGCGCGCATTCCAAAGCCCATGGTCGTGTGCCAGAGCAGGAAGTACGTCAGCAGTGAGGCGATTACCGCGATTATGACGGCTATCGAAAGGCCATAGCCGATTTCGGGAAGTCTGGCCTCTACGGGAATTCTGATGGTCTTATTGGGATCGTTGGGGTTGGCGTATGGCCCAACTATAAGCCAGAGCACGAAGAACCAGCCTATCCAGTTGAGCATGATTGTTGAGATGACCTCGTGAACGCCGCGGTAGACCTTGAGAACCGCCGCAGGCAAGGCCCAGAGTGCTCCGAGGAGCATACCCATGACGAGGCCGAAGAGCATGTTGTTCCAGACGTTGGTGAATATCACCGCCGCTATTGCTCCGAAGTAGAAGGAGCCTTCTGCACCTATGTTGAATATTCCCGTCCTGGTGCCTATCGCGAAGGTCAGTGCCGTGAGCATTATAGGGGTGGCGTACTTGAGGGTCGAGGCGATACCCCTGGTGGAGCCTAGTGCGCCCTGGAAGAGCCAGTAGTAGGCCTCAAAGGGGTTGTAGCCGAAAGCCAGGAGGACTATTGCACCTATGAGGAAGCCAACGAATATAGCTATAAGGCTCTCGATGAACGGGCGGACGTTCAGGGATTTGAAGAGCTCACTTCCTGATTTCTTCATAGCGTATTCCCCCCATCATCATACCGATCTCTTCCGTGGTGACCTCCTCGGGCTTCACAATGCCCATGAACTCGCCCTCGTAGATTATTCCCATCCTGTCACTGAGCTGGACGACCTCGTCGAGGTCTGCCGAGACGAGAAGAACGGCCTTACCTTCGTTTCTGAGCTTTACGAGATAGTTCCTGATGTATTCGGTCGAGGCGACGTCAACACCCCTCGTGGGCTGAGAGGCCACTATGAGCACGGGCTTCTTGCTGACCTCCCTTGCAACGATGAGCTTCTGCTGGTTGCCGCCGCTGAGGCTCTTGACCGGGGCGTCAACACCCGGGGCAACTATCTCGAACTCCTCAATGAGCCTCTCCGTGTGCTCCCTGGCCTTGTTCCAGTCTATCGTTCCCTTCCAGCGCTGGAACTCTTTCATCCACTGGAGACCGAGGATAGCGTTCTCCGTGACGGTCATGTTGAGTATCAGTCCCATGTGGGTTCTGTCCTCTGGGATGTGGGCCATTCCCGCCTCATAGAGTTCCTTAGGGCTTCTACCAGTTATCTCAGCCCCATTCAGAATCACATGCCCTTTTTCGGGCCTCCTAAGTCCGGTTATTGCCTCGATGAGCTCCGTCTGACCGTTGCCCTCGACGCCGGCTATTCCGAATATCTCACCGGCCCTTACCTCGAAGGACAGACCCTTAACGGCATCCTCGCCCCTATCTCCTTTAACCCAGAGGTCTTTGATCTCAAGTATAGGCTCCCCGGGTTCTTTTGGAGGCTTCTGTATCCTGAGAACCACGTCCCTTCCAACCATCATCCTCGCGAGTAACTGCGGCGTTGCCTCGCTCGTGTTGACGGTTCCTATGACCTCACCCTTCCTAATGACGGTGACGCGGTCGGTGAGCTCCATGACCTCGTTGAGCTTGTGGCTGATGAAGATTATCGTCTTCCCCTCGGCCTTCAGCTTCTTGAGAACGGCAAAGAGTTCCTCGACCTCAATTGGCGTTAGTACCGCCGTTGGCTCATCGAGTATGAGAACGTCAACGTCCCTGAAGAGCATCTTTAGGATTTCAATTCTCTGCTGGACTCCAACGGGCAGGTCCTCCACCGGGACGTCCAGGGGGACCTTGAAGTTGAGGTTATCCATAAGCTCCTGAAGCTTCCCGGTGGCCCTATCAACGTCAATCTTTGAAAACAGTCCATGGCCCTCCATGCCCAGGATTATGTTGTGGAGGGCATCGAAAACCTCAACGAGCGTGAAATGCTGATGAACCATACCGATGCCGTGAGCGATGGCATCGGAGGGGCTTTTGAACCTGACCTCCTCGCCCCTTATGAAGATTTTACCCGAGGTTGGGTGGAGCATACCGAAAAGGATTTTCATAAGGGTGGTCTTTCCGGCGCCGTTCTCACCGAGGAGACCCAAAATCTCGCCTTTATACACGGTAAGGTCAACGCCCTTGAGGGCCTTAGTGCCATCAGGATACACCTTGACTATTCCCTTCATCTCGATTATTGGCGTCCTCTCCATTGCAGCACCCCCTTTTAAGTGGAGAAAAGAAAGGGGTTAAGAGCTCACTTGGCGAGCTCCATCATTTCCTGCCAGGTCTTAGCGGCGCGGACCTTCTCTATGCCTTCCTTGTCCATCGGAGCCGGAACCTTGATGGTACCGGTCTTGATCTTGCCCGCAAGATCGTTCACGGCTTCCCATATCCAGTTGGGAACCTGGGCCCTGGTGTCCTCGAGGTACTTCTTGAGCTCGTCCTTACTGTTGAAACCGAGGTCTTTAAGCTTCTGCTTCTGGGTGTCCTCAGGAAGCGAGTCGAACATGGCCATAACGTCGTCCACGGTGCTTATGCCAACACCGCCCTCCTTGAGGCCAAGCTCGACGATACCACCCTTAAAGTTGCCCTCGACGGCGTCCTTAACTGCAGTGTAGACACCGACGTCAACACGCTTCATCATGCTGGCTATTATAACGCCCGGCTTTATCCAGTCCTGGGCTGAGTCAACACCGATAGCGAAGGGCGGACCCATCTTCTTGCCCTGGGAGTCAAGGACCTCTGAAACGGCGTCGAAGACACCGAGACCGGTTCCACCAGCGACCTGGTAGATGACCCACGCACCCTGGGCGAGCTGGGCCCTGGCGGCCGCCTTACCCTTGGCGGCGTCGTTGAAGGTTCCGGTGTACTGGTAGATGACGTCTATGCTGACCTCCTTGCCCTCGTGCTGCTTGTAGTAGTCCTCGGCCCACTTGACACCGAAGCGGTAGCCGGCTTCGAACTTGTAGAGAACCGGTATCTCCATGCCAAGGACTATTCCAACCTTGTCCTTGCCGCTGTTGGCCGCTATAAGACCTGCGAGAGCACCGGCAAGGGCCGAACCTTCGTTTTCCTTGAAGAGAATGCTCATGACGTTGTCCTTGTCAGGGATGTAGCCATCGATTATGGCGAACTTCTGGTCTGGATATTCATCGGCAACCTGCTTGACGGCGTCCGTCATCATGAAGCCGACGGCTATAATAACTAGGTACTTCTTCTGGCTTGCGAGGGTCTCAAGGTTCTTGACGTAGTCGTCCTCACTGTTGCTCTGAAGCTCGACCAGCTCCAGATCGAAGTCCTTTGCCGCCTTGGAGGCACCAAGGTACGCCATATCGTTGAAGCTCAGGTCACCCCTGCCGCCAACGTCATAAACGATGGCAATGGCGCCCGTAGTGGATTCCTTTTCACCACCTGAAGAAATGCAGCCGCTGGCCACTACACCGAGGGCCAGGAGTCCAATTAAAAACAGGCTAAACAGCTTCTTCATGCTAACACCCCGCGAGTTTTCAAAGGTATAGCTGTGAAGCGCAATATATACTTTATGGTTCTCTGAACGCCGAAAATCTGAGAAAGAATTTTAACCTCAGAGTAAAAGTTTTTTGTGATGACCATGTTGAAGGAGATAGCCGAATTAAATTCGGGAGCGGTTTTAATTACCGGCGACGGGAAGAGACTTGCGAGAATATACCTGAACGCATGGGGAAAGGCAGGGAGACGCATACTTGCTGAGTATCTGCCGTTCCAGGTCGATGGTGACGTTTACATAGGTTCCCCCTTCGAGAGCGACGACTTCGAGGTGTACCTCATAGTCAACCCGCTCTCACGCTCCAAGGCGGAGAGGAAAAAACTGAAGGACTGGCTGGGGGAGCACAGGGACAAGCTTGTTCTGCTCTACGAGCACAAGTACGTGAAGGACTCCATAACCCGCTATGAAATAAAGGAATTCATCGATTATTTAATCGCATACAAAAGGGAAACGGTTGGCTTTGAGAGGCTGGACGTCATGCGCCTTGAGAACGGGAGGATAGTGGAGAACAAGACCTACGTCAGGAGGTACTGAAGGGGCACGTGCGGTTTATAAACTCTGGGAAGGAGAACACTCCCGCCCGATGACGAGCGGTTTCGGGTCTGAGGCATGATGAAACCAGCTATCGCCGAGGGCATTCATAATAATTATATAGGCTTAAGCCCCTCGCCCATAGGGTGGTAGAGATGCTGGGAAAACTCAAGGAGAAGTTAGGCTCATTTGTGGACAAGGTCTCGCAGACTGAAATAAGCGAGAAGGACGTTGAAAACGCCCTCTGGGATCTGGAGATAGAGCTTCTCGAGGCGGACGTCGCCCTCGAAACCGTTGAGGAGCTCAAAGAGAGGATAAAGGAGAAACTCGTCGGCCAGAAGGTAAAAATAGGGACGAACAAGAAGGCACTGGTTGAAGAAGCAGTCCGTGAGGCCGTCCTTGAGGTTCTGACGCCGGAGAAGAAGATAGACCTCCTTGAGCTGATTCGGTCAAAGAAGGAGAAGCCCTTCGTCATAGCCTTCGTGGGCTTCAACGGCTCCGGAAAGACGACGACCATAGCCAAGCTCGCCAACTTTTTGAAAAAGAACGGCCTCGGAGTCGTCATAGCCGCGAGCGACACCTTCAGGGCTGGAGCGATAGAGCAGGTTGAGGAGCACGCGAAGCGCGTCGGCGTCAGGGTCATCAAGCACTCCTACGGCGCCGACCCGGCGGCTGTTGCTTACGATGCAATCCAGCACGCGAAGGCCAGGGGGCTGGATGTCGTCCTCATAGACACCGCCGGAAGGAACGAGCTGAACAGGAACCTCATGGACGAGATGAAGAAGATAGCGCGCGTAACCAAGCCTGACCTCGTCATCTTTGTCGGTGACAGCTTAGCAGGCAACTCGGTGGTGGAGCAGGCAAAGCAGTTCAATGAGGCCGTAAAGATAGACGGAGTAATCCTCACAAAGCTCGACGCCGATGCACGGGGTGGTGCAGCTCTAAGCATAAGCCATGCCATCGGTGCTCCCATACTCTTCGTCGGCGTCGGCCAGGGCTACGACGACTTAAAGCCGTTCGACGAGAAGTGGTTCGTGGAGAGGATTTTTGGAGAATAAAAGGGTGTAACAACCTTTCTTTTCTCCCCTTGGAGGTGGACTTTTACGTCCTCTGTGTGGAAGGTAAAGTTCTCCAAATGACTAAGACTCCAGTCAGCAGCTCACGCCGAGTCCGTCGAGTATAATCGCCAGCACGGAAAACCTGGTAAAAGCCCCTCGATAGCGAGCAACGCCCTTTCCCGATGAAGGCATCGGTCAGGACCGAGGAACCAACACAAGGCCCTCTTTCAGGAGCGTGGAATCTCTGAAGACCAGGTACAGGGCAAGGGAAACGATGGCGGGCAGAAGGACTAAAACAGCGAATTCCGGTGATTGATAGTACCTGAACCAGCCGGAGGGAATACCGTCCCTGATGTAAAACCTCCCGCTTTCGATGTAGTAGCCCCTCAGCCAAGTCATGTTGTATAAGAGAAGGAGCTCCCATGCCATTGAGAGGGCAATAACAGAGAGGTAGAAAAGGAATTCCCTAACGTTTCAATGGCTGATCCTCCACGGAGAGGAACGTCCCCAGCTGTCATTCCCCTGATAGAATCTTTCTCAATTCCCCGAAATCAATCCTCGCCGTCATGTCTATGTTCACCGGCGTGACGCTGACCTTCCTCTCGACCTTCAGTGCATAGGCGTCGGTTCCCGGCTCGAACTCACGACATTTTCTGCCGACTATCCAGTAGTACGGGTTGCCCTTGGGATCTATGCGCTCCTCGACCGTTGGCCGGTACATCCTGTGGGCAAGTCTCGTGACGGCTATCTCTGTTCCCTCGCTGGCATCGTCCGGAACGTTCACGTTGAGCATGTCGACGCCTTCGGGGAGACCCTTGGTCAAAACGGCTCGCGCAATCTTCCTTAGGAAGTGAGAGGCTGCAGAGAAGTCAACCTCACTTCCCTCGCCGAACTTGTATTTCTCCCGGCTCACCTCAAGGCTTATCGCTATGCTCGGAATCCCGTTGGTGGCGGCCTCTATAGCAGCTGAAGCGGTTCCCGAAACGGTTATCTCGGTGCTGAGGTTCTCGCCGAGGTTTATCCCGCTTATGGCGAGGTTGAAGTCGGTGAAGCGCGCGAGGGCGAAGATTACACAGTCTACGGGCATTCCATCAAGGCCGTAAGCAACCTTCGCTCCGGGAACGTTCACGCGCTTGGCCCTTATCGGCCTGTGGAGGGTCATGGCTCTGCCACTTGCGCTCCTCTGAAAGAGCGGTGCAACCACGTAGACCTCGCCGAGGTCCTTGACGGCCTCGACAGCGGCTTGAAGCCCTTTGGAATAAATCCCGTCATCGTTGGTGAGGAGGATTCTCACCGTTCTCCCTCCAAATCCCCAACCTTTGAAATAGCAAGCAATCCCTCCTTGGGTGCAATCTGGAGGAGATCAGTATCGAGACTAACAATGCCGTCGAGACCGTAGTATTTCGCGGTTGCTAGTATTAGGGCATCGCTTGGGAGGAGACCGTATTTTGCAGTGAATTTAAGCGAGAGAAGGCTAACCTCATGAGTGGTGTCTAGGAAATTAGTAGAACTCAGCAGGGGCAAGACCTGAAGAATGAAAGTTTTGGCAGCTTCTTTAACCTCTTCTATGTTCTTTTTCAGCTTCCAGTATCCGCCAACATTGGTGCGAAGGTAAACAAAGAGAACTTCGTTGTATACGGTTTCGTTGGTAAACAATCGGAAATTTCTCCTCATTAACTCTGAGAGGAGCGCAGAGGCATCTGAGTTGCCCTTAAGGTGTTCAATGAAGAGGTTACTGTCAAGGAACAAGCTCATCATACATCTCTGCCTCCAGCTCCTGCCAGGATTTGGAGGTTTTCATTATTCCCTTAGACCTCCTCAGTGCTTCTTCCTTGTCAATCTTGCCCAAGAGAAGGGCGAGTTGAATCTCAAGCCAAAGGGGATCGTCAGTCTTGTGACGGGCTATGATTTTCTCAACGTCCTCCATTTTCTCACCATTAAAACCCTCGGTGCCGATCAATTTAAACCTTCCCTCACCTTTAAAAACCCTAACTCCCAGCGAGGCTTAGGTGAGAGAATGACATACTGGACAAGCGAGGACAACGTCGCCGGGAAGCCCGGAACGGCACTTTTCATAATCCTGCCCACGATAGGCTGCTACCGCTTCAGGATCAACCAGGCCTGTTACATGTGCGCCTACCCAACTGCCGCGCCAAAGGTTAAGTGGAGCCAAGATGCCATAGTGGACTACGTTAAGGAGGCCCTCAAAAAAATCGAAGGCAAGAAGGGGCCCTTCGCGGTGAGGATGTTCACCTCCGGCTCTTTCCTAGACAACGGTGAGCTGAAGCCCGAAACCCGGAGGAGAATCTTCGAGCTTTTAGCTGGGATGGAAAACGTCGAGGAAATCGTGGTAGAGAGCAGGAGCGAACTCGTGAGATACGAGGCCGTTAAGGAGCTGGCAGAGATAGTCCCGGATAAGCACTTCGAAGTTGCCATAGGTCTTGAAACGGCCAACGACGATATAGCCGATGTCTCAATCAACAAGGGGAACACCTTCGAGGACTTCGTTAAAGCGGCCGAGATTACACACGAAGCCGGGGCAAGGGTCAAAACATACCTCCTGCTGAAGCCGATTTTCCTGAGCGAACGCGACGGCATAGAGGACGTCAAGGAGAGCATAATCAAAGCCGAGCCCTACACTGACACCTTCTCGATAAACATCACCGATATCCAGAAGGGGACGCTCTACGAGAGACTCTGGGAGAAGAATGAGTATCGCCCGCCCTGGCTCTGGAGCGCGGTTGAAGTCCTAATATGGGCGAAGAAGCGCTTCCCCAACAAGAGGATCCTGAGCGACCCGGTGGGGGCTGGCTCGAAGCGCGGGCCACATAACTGCCTCACGGACTACGACCGGACCATAGGAAGGGCAATAAAGAAGTTCTCGGCAACGCAGGATTTAACCCACATCGAGAACCTCAAGCAGGAGTGCCGCGAGAGGTGGGGGTATATAGTTGAGAACGGCCTCCTCGACTGGCAGCTGCTGACGTGGTAATAGGCATACGTCAGAGGTACGAGAAAAAACCCCGAAATATGAAATTTGTTTGTATTGTTCTTTCTCCATACTGGGCGTTTTTTAATTTCCGGGCTGGAACTCCCACGTTCTCCGATGGACATTTTGGATCATGCACGAAACCTTTAAATGTTGACAAACGTAAAACCGCTGAGCAATTCATGGGTGATGCTTATGGCAGATGTCGAAGGGAAAACTGTGGTCGAAAGGTCCGACTACCTCGTTACCGGCAAGGCGGAAGGAATCGTTGAAATCGATGTGGACACTTTTCTATGCAAGGGCTGTGGTATTTGCGTTGAGATGTGCCCGAGAAAGGTCTTTGAGTGGAGCAAGGAGCTGAGCGAGAAGGGTGTCCACTACCCGGTCCCCGTCAATGCGGAAAAGTGCGTCAAGTGCAAGCTCTGCGAGCTCCTCTGCCCGGACTTCGCGATAGCGGTAAGGTGGTGACTCATGATCATCCGTGGTGACGAGCCTGAGCAAGTCAGGCTCCTTAGAAAGCTCTACAAACCGGGCAACTACTTCATGCAGGGCAACGAGGCTGTCGCTTACGGCGCTCTCTTCGCAGGCTGCCGCTTCTACGCGGGTTATCCGATAACCCCCTCCAGCGAGATAGCGGAGACGATGGCTCGCGAACTGCCAAAGCTCGGCGGCTACTACCTCCAGATGGAGGACGAGATTGGAAGCATAGCGGCTATGATAGGCGCCTCCTGGACGGGCTTCAAGGTCATGACGGCAACAGCTGGCCCCGGGTTCAGCCTTATGCAGGAAAACCTAGGCTACGCCGTGATGACGGAAACGCCCCTCGTTCTGGTTGACGTTCAGAGGAGCGGCCCATCAACCGGACAGGCGACCAAGGGAGCGCAGGGCGACTTCTTCCAGGCAAGGTGGGGGACGCACGGGGACCACCCAATCGTTGCCGTTTCTCCGACGAGCGGACAGGACGCCTTCTGGGAGACGATAAGGGCATTTAACATTGCCGAGAAGCTGAGGACGCCTGTGGTGGTGCTCTTCGATGGTGTTTTAGCTCACACAAGGGAGCAGATAAAGATTCCGGACGTTTCTGAGGTTGAAATAACCTATCGTAAGCTTCCGGAGGACGAGGAAGAGGCTAAGCTCCCCTTCGGCGACCCCCACGGTGACGGCGTGCCGCCGATGCCGCTCTTCGGCCACGGCTACTTCACCCACGTCACCGGTTCGACCCACAAGGAAACCGGCCTGAGGGACGTTTACACGCCAGAGGTTCACGATAAACTCGTGAGGAGAATCCACCGCAAGATCGAGAAGAACCGCGAGGTTTACGAAAGCTATGATGAGCACTTCACCGACGATGCGGAGATACTCGTCGTCAGCTGGGGCGTTACCGCGAGACCAGCCCTCGGAGCGGTTCTTAAGGCAAGGGAAGAGGGAATAAAGGTCGGCCTCTTCGTGCCGAAGACAGTCCACCCGTTCCCGGCCGAGAGAATGAGGGAGCTTGGAAAGCGTGTTGGTGCAATACTCGTCGCCGAGATGAACCTCGGCCAGATGATAATAGAGGTCGAGCGCTACGTCAATGACGACGTTCTCCTCAAGGGCGTGAACAAAATCGGCGGTGTTCCATTGACTGTTGAGGAAATCCTCCGCGAGATAAGGGGTGTTGCCTGATGGCGAAGAAGATATACTCCACCTATCCGATGGTCAAGTATCTCCGCAAGGAGGCCTTACCAACGGCCCTCTGTCCCGGCTGCGGCGGTGGGACGGTCCTCAACGCCTTTGCAAATGCGATAGACCAGCTCAAGCTCGACCCGAAGGATTTGGTGGTCGTCAGCGGGATAGGCTGCTCCGCCTGGATAGCCTCGCCGTACTTCCTTGCCGATACCCTCCACACCACCCATGGAAGGGCAATAGCCTTTGCCACCGGCGTCAAGGTTGGTTTGCCGGACAAGAAGGTCGTCGTCATAAGCGGCGACGGCGACCTGGCGAGCATAGGCGGCAACCACCTCCTCCATGCGGCAAGGAGAAACATCGACATAACGGTCATCCTCGTGAACAACTTCATCTACGGAATGACGGGCGGACAGGTGGCCCCAACGACACCTTTCGGCGCAAAGACCACAACCAGCCCGTACAGGAACATCGAGCACCCGCTCCAGATTTCCGAGACTGTAGCTGCCGCCGGAGCTAGCTACGTGGCAAGGTGGACAACTGCCCACGTTTACCAGCTCATCGAGAGCATAAAGAAGGCCCTAACTGTTAAGGGCTTCTCGCTCGTTGAGGTCATCTCCCAGTGTCCAGTCCAGTACGGAAGGAGGAACAGGATGAAGGAGCCGGCAGAGATGCTCAGGTGGTTCCTCAAGAACTCGGTCCCGGTCAGCAGGGCGAGAAACATGAGCCCGGAGGAGCTTGAGGGCAAGTTCGTCATAGGGGAGATAGTCAACAGGGAGAGGCCGGAGTTCACCACGGAGCTTAACAAGCTCATAGACGAGGTTCAGGAGCATTTCGGGCTTAAAGGTGAGGGGGATGTTTGAGGTAATCGGCAGAAAGATCAGGGAAGCCTTCGATGAGAGGGTAAAGGAAGTGATAATCTTCGGCTCAAGGGCGAGGGGAGACTGGAATGAGGAGAGCGACCTCGACGTTATGGTAGTTCTTGATAGGGTCAATCCAGAGGACTGGGACGTCGTTGGAAAGCTAAGTGCAGAGCTGACCATTGAACTTGGAATTTCGGTTATGATAGTGCCCCACTCAAGAAGGGACAGCATCTACATGAGCGCACTGAAGGAGGGCATTGCAGTATGAAAGAGATAGAAGCCCTGATCAGAAAAGCCGAGGAGCGGCTTAAAGCTTCAGAAGAGCTGCTTTCAAACGATCACTACGGGTTTGCCATATCGAGTGCCTATTACTCGATGTTCTACTGTGCCAGGGCACTGCTTCTCTCAAAGGGGATTGCTCCAAAAAGCCACGCCGGTGTCCACGCCCAGCTTGGGAAGGAGTTCGTTAAAAGCGGAGAGATGCCGGCGAGACTTTTTACTGCCTACTCAAAGGCCCTGAACATGAGGCACACAGCGGATTACGATGTGTTCGTTGAATACACCGAAAAAGAGGCCAGTGACGTCTTAAAGTCAGCACGTGAGTTTTTGGAGTTCACGAAGAAATACCTCGACTTGGGGGTGTGACGTATGCAGGTTAGGTTTGCAGGTATAGGAGGCCAGGGCGTTGTCCTGGCCGGTGTCATACTCGGCGAGGCCGCCGCCATAGAGGGGCTGAACGTCGTCCAGACCCAGGACTACAGCTCCGCAAGCAGGGGCGGCCACTCCATAGCGGACGTAATAATATCCAGGGAGCCGATTTACGACGTCATAGTCACCGAGGCGGACGTCCTGGTTGCCCTCGCCCAGCTCGGCTACGACACGGTGAAGGACGAGCTGAGAAAGGATGGACTGCTGATTATAGACACCGACCTGGTTAAGCCAGATAGGGACTACATCGGTGCCCCATTCACGCGCCTGGCTGAGGAGAACACAGGTCTAGCACTCACCGTCAACATGGTGGCTTTAGGCTACCTCGTGGCGAAAACCGGCGTTGTGAAGAAGGAAAGCGTCGAGGAGGCCATAAGGAGGAGGGTTCCCAAGGGAACGGAGGAGATAAACATCAAAGCCTTCAGGGTTGGTTACGAGGAGGGTAAAAGATGATGATTAAGCTCTCGGAGGATGCTGACGTTTTGATTATTCGCCTGAAGGAGGACAGGATTGTTGATTCGATTGACTTGGAAGAGGGGATAATAGCCCACCTCAACGAGAAAGGTGAAGTGGTGGAAATAGAAATCCTCGACGCTTCCAAGGCCGTTGATTTCAACGAGCTGATAGTTCGCATTCCCCGCGGGGTGATGGCATGAAGTACCCTTTCCCTGTCGGTAGGAGTGATTTCATTCAGGGCGATGAGGCGATAGCGAGGGCGGCTATCTTGGCCGGCTGCCGCTTCTACGCTGGCTATCCGATAACGCCCGCAAGCGAGATATTCGAGGCGATGGCGCTCTACATGCCCCTCGTTGATGGAGTAAGCATACAGATGGAAGACGAGCTGGCCAGCATGGCGGCGATAATAGGCGCCTCCTGGGCCGGGGCGAAGGCCATGACTGCAACTAGCGGGCCAGGGTTCAGCCTCATGCAGGAGAACCTCGGCTACGCGATAATGACTGAAACCCCGGTCGTTGTCGTGGACGTCCAGCGCGGCGGTCCGTCGACGGGCCAGCCAACTTTGGCGGCGCAGGGCGACATAATGCAGGCCATTTGGGGAACTCACGGCGACCATTCGCTCATAGTCCTCAGTCCCTCAACCGTCCAGGAGGCCTTTGACCTGACGATAAGGGCCTTCAATCTGGCCGAGAAGTACAGGACTCCGGTAGTTCTGCTCACCGACGCCGAGATAGCCCACATGCGCGAGAGGGTTTACATTCCAAATCCCGGGGAGATAGAGATTATAGACCGTAAGCTCCCCGCCAACGAGGAGGAGGCGAAGTTCCCGTTCGGCGACATACACGGCGACGGTGTTCCGCCGATGCCGATATTCGGCAGGGGGTACAGAACCTACGTTACAGGTTTGACGCACGACGAGCGCGGAAGGCCCAAGACGGTAGATGCGGAGGTTCACGAGAAGCTCATACGAAGAATAATCGAAAAGCTGGAGCGCAACAAGATGGACATCATAACCTACGACGCCTTTGAGCTCGATGATGCCGAGGTAGCGATAATAAGCACCGGCATCGTTTCCCGCTCGGCAGTAAGGGCCGTTAAGATTCTCCGCGAGAGGGGCGTTAAAGCCGGTCTGCTGAAGCTCAACACGATATGGCCCTTTGACTTCGAGATGATTGAGGAGCTTGCCGAGCAGGTGAAGAGGATATACGTCCCGGAGATGAACCTCGGACAGCTCTACCACCTCGTCAAGGAAGGGGCGAACGGGAAAGCTGAGGTCGAGCTGATAGCGAAGATCGGCGGCGAGGTTCACACTCCGATGGAGATAGTCGAGAGGGTGGTGGGCTGAATGTACCTGAAATCCGCCTATGAGATTCGCGACAAGTACCTGAGAAAGGACATGCTTCCTACAATATTCTGTCCGGGCTGTGGAATAGGCTCAGCTTTACAGTACACGCTCCGAGCGATAGATGACTTAAAGCTGAACCCGGACGAGATAGTCTGGGTCAGCGGAATCGGCTGTTCCTCACGCGTTCCGGGTTTTGTAAACTTCGACGGCCTGCACACGACCCACGGGAGGGCTTTAGCGTTTGCCACCGGCATAAAGCTCGCAAACCCAAACCTCAAGATAATAGCCTTCATGGGCGACGGAGATGCCGCAGCCATCGGTGGGAACCACTTCATTCACGCCATCAGGAGAAACCTCGACGTTACAGTGATACTCATCAACAACTTCACCTACGGAATGACCGGCGGACAGGTCGCGCCAACAGCTCTAAAGGGCCTGCGCGGAACCACAGCGCCGTACGGCCAGTTCGAGAACCCCTTCGACATAGCTGATTTGGCGGTCTCGGCCGGGGCCAACTACGTGGCGAGATGGAGTGTCTTCAACTACATCCAGGGAATCAACAGTATAAAGAAGGCTCTCCAGAAGGAGGGCTTCACTTTAGTCGAGTTCCTCTCGCCGTGCCCGATAAGCTTCGGAAGGAGGAACAGGATGAAGACCGCTCCGGAACTTCTCCGCTGGTACCAGAAGATAACCGTCCCGCTCGCGAAGGCCAAGAAGATGTCTCCAGAGGAGCTCGAGGGCAAGATCGTCATAGGTGAATTCGCCGACAGGGACAGGCCCGGTCTCGTGAGGGAGTACGAAGCCTACAAGAAGCGTGCCAAGAAGATGATGGGGTGGGAGGAATGAGGAAGGAGATACTCTTCAGCGGCTTCGGCGGTCAGGGAGTTATCCTCGCCAGTGTCATCCTTGGCAGAGCTGCTGCCGTTTACGAGAACCTCTACGCGGTGCAGACGCAGGCCTACGGGCCAGAATCGAGGGGCGGGGCGAGCAAGGCGGAGGTAGTCATCAGCGACGAGCCCATAGACTACCCCAAGACCCTCAATCCTGACTGCGCCGTCTTTTTCTCCCAGGAGGCATACAACAAGTACCTCCACACCGTCAGAGAGGGTGCTAGGATAATAGTCGAGGAGGAGCTCGTTCCACACAGGGACATCGAGTTTGAGAAGGGGCTTGAGGTGGTCTCGCTACCGCTCACGGAAATAGCCGAGGAAACCACGGGTTTAAGCCTCACGATGAACATCCTCACCCTCGGAATCCTGACGGCATGGACCGGCGTCGTGAGCAGGAAGGCCATAGAGAAGGCCGTTTTGGACGCTGTGCCGAAGGGAACGGAGGAGATAAACCTGAAGGCCCTCCACAAGGGCTTTGAACTTGGAGAGAAGGCCAAGTCAGGGGAACTTTAATATTTTTCCTTTCCCAAAAACTTATCAACCCGCGCCCCCATTTCTTACCATGCTCGTCAACGAGACAAAAGCAAAAACGTGGCACGGGCCTGTGAAGCTGGCGGACAGCTTCTTTAAGCGCTTCCGGGGACTAATGCTGGTTAGAAACATCAACTACGCTCTGGTCTTCGTTCTTCCCGCCGAGACGAAGGCTAACGCTTCTATTCACATGTTCTTCATGCTGAGCGATATAGACGTCATCTGGCTCGATTCAGCGAGACGGGTGGTTGATTTCAAAACCGCCCGGAAATGGCGGCTTTACGCTCCAAAAGAGCCGGCCAAGTACATAATAGAGGGGCCCCTTGGACTGATAAAAACGCTCGACGTTGAGAAGGGCGATTTGATAAGCTGGTCTCCAAGCGAAGATAAAGAGAAAGCCGTGCCGGTGAAGGTGTCGCTGCCGGAGAAGATCTCCTTTGAAGGTTCGAACGGCATAGCGATGGCCGAGAGCGTTAAGGAAGTCAAGGCCGAGGGGAACTAAACGAGGGACTCAGATTCTTTTTCAGTTGGGCATGTCTTCATTGAGGGTTCGCCATACCACCCGGTGGTCAACTCCGAAATATGCATGTATGAAAGGTACGGATGACTGCAAAATGTGTCTTCTCATCCCATTTGAACTCTTCGAATTCCACATTCTCAGTAAACTCTTCTATTAGAGACATTGCCTCCTATTCTTCCCAGAATCCCTCCGGAACGAGCTTGATGACGTCCCTCACCGTTTCAAAGTCCTCGTCGAGGGCGGCGAGCTTGTCACAGTTGTATTCCAAGGCCGTGGCGAGAATTCTGGCGTCGTGGGGAAGGAGGGAGTAATCATGAACGAACGTGGCAACGGTCAGCCAGTCCCGAGAGTCAGAAACCAGTAAAACATCTTTTGCGTCAATAAGTGCTAAGATGTCCGATATGACATCAGAAGCGCGTCTCCTGAACTCTGCGTCGTTCCTGAGAAGCTCCTTAACTTTCCAGATTGACCTTGCGTTGTACTCCTTCTCACCAAGCTTCCTGATGAGTGCATAAAATAACTCATCAACGACGGTGTCTGAAGCTAGTTTCCCCTCTCGAGACTCAAGAACATCAACGGCGTATTCGGTAAGGCTGGTTTCGATAAGGTAGTTGTAGAGAACGCTTGAGTCTATAAAAATCACCGCTCGTACACCTCAAGCCTATACCTTTTGAACTCCTCAGCGCTCCCCTTCCCAAACATTCCGGGTCTGACTTCCTTTTTTTTCACCTCGATAAGCTTCTTAAGTTCAAGAGCCTCCTTGAAAAGATGAGAATACAGCTTTAACATCCGTTCTGAAGTAACCTCGGACATTCCATTCACCATTGCTAACTTCCACACTGGGGGATAAAAATGTTTCTCAGAACTCAAACTCCACCCCGTTCTCCTCGCCCTCCCAGAGGACTATCCTCTGGAGCCTTATGCCACTGGGAAGCCTCTTTTCAATCTCCTCCGCTATCCACAGGGCGACGTTCTCGGTCGTTGGGTTCTCGAAGAGAGCATTTAAGTTTCTGTGGTCGAGCATCTCAATGATTTCGTTCACGATTCTCCTCAGCTCGAGAAAGTCCATCACGTAGCCCCTCTTAAGCTCTCCTTCAACAGCTATCTCAAGTCTGAATGTGTGCCCGTGTATCTCTTCGGGCTTTCCGTTGATTACAACGGCATGGGCCGCTTCAAACTTGAAACGCTCGACGATTCTGGCCTTCACAATTACTCACCCTTTCGTCTCTTTAACTTCTCATAGACTTTACCCCTGTGAGAAATCATCCACACAAAAATAATGTTCTCCTCATGGTTAGGTTCAATGATAATCCTGTAATCCCCAACCCTCACCGAGAAAAGATCATCATATCCTTTCAACGGTTTTTTATGTATGGACTCGGGGGCAATTTTGAGAGTTTGGAGAACCTGCTTTATTCTGAGTTGCGTTTCTGGAGGGATCTTTTTCATATCTTTAAGGACTTCCCTGTGAAAAAGAAGTTTATACACCCAGCTCCCTCCAGAACTCATCCTCCCCCATGAAGTCCCGCTTTTTCCTCCGATATTCAAGTTCCCGTATCTCTTCCTCAGTAAGCTCCTCAAATTCCATCAATCTCTCCAGCCTCTCAATGCGATGTTCCAACTGTTGGAGCCGCTTGACTAATTCCATACTCCCACCGTTACTGGTTTATCTCTATCCAAAAATAAACCTTCCGCCATCACACCGAAAACCACATCAAGGGGATGCCTTAAACTTTTCCGGTGATGTTATGGGGTGCGGTATGGCCGTCGATGCCAACAGGGTTATAGCCGGTGGTGTTTTAATCTTTGTAGAGCCGGAAGAGTTCAAGAAATTCCTTGAACTCAAGAAAAGGCCCCTTCTTATAGTGGGTGAAACTGGGGGCTTCAGGAAAACCAAGCTGACAATGACAACCTACGACGGAGCTTTGATAATCACCCGGGGAGAGGTCGAGGTTCCAGAAAATGCCATCCTTGTAAGGACCGAAAACCTCTCCCTCGGAAAGTGATATATCAAACCCTACATATTTTTCCCCAGACATAATAACCCACCGTAATGTTTTTAACGCGAAGTCCTTATAAGGGGCTAAAGTCATCAGGGGACGGTGGTTAAAATGGTCAGGTACATGGTAACATCTGCCCTCCCTTACGCTAACGGGCCGATTCACGCGGGACACCTGGCAGGAGCGTATTTACCAGCGGACATTTTCGTTCGCTATCTCCGCCTGAAGGGCGAGGAAGTCCTTTTCATATGTGGGACGGATGAACATGGGACTCCGATAACATTCCGTGCTCTCAAAGAGGGAAGAAGTGCCAGGGAGATCGTCGATGAGTTCCACGAACACATAAAGACGACCTTCGAGAGGGCAAAGATAAGCTTCGACTACTTTGGCAGAACCGAGCTTCCGGTTCACTATAGAATCAGCCAGGAGTTCTTTTTAAAAGCACTCGAAAACGGTCACCTGGTCAAGAAAGTCACGAAACAGGCCTACTGCGAGCACGACAAGATGTTCCTGCCCGACAGGTACGTCATAGGCACCTGCCCCTACTGCGGTGCCGAGAACCAGAGAGGAGACCAGTGTGAGGTCTGCGGGCATCCACTCACCCCTGAGATACTCATTAACCCGCGGTGCAACATCTGCGGTAATCCGATAACCTTCAAGGACTCAGCCCATTACTACATCAGGATGAAGGACTTCGAAGAGAAGCTTAAGACCTGGGTCGAAAGCCAGGAACACTGGAAGCCAAACGTCAGGAACACCGTCCTCGGCTGGATAAAGGAGGGCCTTGAGGAGAGGGCCATAACGCGCGACCTCGACTGGGGTATTCCGGTTCCGCTCGACGATGAGGACGTTAAGGGAAAGGTGCTCTACGTCTGGTTTGAGGCGCCTATAGGCTACATCTCGATCACCATCGAGCACCTGAAGAAGCTCAACAAAGAAAACGAGTGGAAGAAGTTCTGGCTCAACCTCGACGGTCAAACTAAGGTAATCCACTTCATCGGCAAGGACAACGTGCCCTTCCACGCGATATTCTGGCCCGCCTTCCTCCTCGCGTATGGCAAATACAGGGACGGGGAAGTCGAGGCCGAGTGGCTTCTGCCGTACGACATCCCTGCAAATGAATACCTCAACCTTGAGGGCAAGAAGTTCTCAACGAGCCGGAACTGGGCTATATGGGTCCACGAGTTCCTCGATGCGTTTCCAGCGGATTACCTCCGCTACTACCTCACCGCGATAATGCCCGAAACTCGCGACAGCGACTTCAGCTTCGCCGACTTCAAGAGCAAGATAAACGAGGAGCTGGTCAACAACCTCGGGAACTTCGTGCATCGTGCACTCACCTTCGCCAACCGCTACTTCGACGGAACCGTGCCGGAGAGAGGCGAGCTGGACGAGCTTGATAAGGAAGCCTTCGAGGAAATTGAAAGGGCCTTTAAGGAAGTCGGAGAATTGATAAGCCAGTACCGCTTCAAGGACGCCCTGAGAAGGGTCATGGAGCTGGCAATCTTCGGTAACCGCTACTTCGACTACCAGAAGCCGTGGAAGACGGCCAAAGAAGACCGCGTGAGGACGGCAACGACTGTGAACATCTCCCTCCAGATAGTCAAGGCCCTTGGAATCCTGCTTGAGCCGTTCCTTCCAGATGCGAGCGAGAAGATATGGCACCTCCTCAACCTTGAGGAGCTCAAGCGCTGGGAGTTCACCGAGATTCCTGCAGGTCATAAGGTTAGAAAGGCCACTCCAATGTTCAAGAAGGTGAGCGACGAGGACATAATTTACTTCATCGTGAACTACATAGCCAGGGGCAACCCTGAGAGTGCCAGACTGCTCCTCGACAAGTACTACAGGCGGGACGATGTTGTGAAAGTAGCTCTGGAGCGGTTCAAGAACAGGGAAGAGGCTATGGCAATCCTTAAGAGCATCTACGGGGATGAGCTGGAGGCCAAAGCCGAAAAGGCCGGAAAGGCCTCGAAGAAGGAGAAGATGAAGAAAAAGGGAAAAGGTGGTGAAAGCGTGGAGTATATCAGCTTTGACGACTTCATGAAGCTCGACCTGAGGGTCGGAAAGATAATCGAGGTCAAAGACCACCCCAACGCCGACAGGCTCTACGTGGTGAAGGTCGACCTCGGCAATGAAGTCAGACAGCTGGTCGCCGGACTGAAGAAGTACTACAAGCCGGAAGAGCTGCTCAACCACTACGTCGTCATCATAGCAAACCTCGAACCCAAGAAGCTTCGCGGTGTGGAAAGCCAGGGAATGCTCCTAGCGGCCGACGACGGCGAGAACGTGGCTCTGCTCATGCCGGACAAAGAAATAAAGCTGGGTGCAAGAATAAGGTGATTCTTTCTTCTTCCCTTTTCGTGCTGATGGTGCCGGGTTCGAAAACCTTTTCTTTTCCCGTGCTGTAGTTGAATGGGTATCAGACCTAAGGCTCGAAGCTCAGAAGCTCCTCGGGATTCTCAGCGGGCTGAAGTTCGCGGGCTACTCTCAAGAAGCAGTCGAAAGGGCAGTTGAAGAGCTTGACGCCAGAATAGATGAGCTGATTGATGAGGGAAACCTTGAGCTCCTCGGCCCGTACCTCGGCTTCCAGAGGCTTCTCAAAAGGGGTGAGTTCGAGAGGGCCGAGGGGTTCCTCGAAGACTCCGCGGGGCCTAAGACACGGGTCCCGAAATTCTTAAAAAGTTATAGATCAAGTATTATACCATGACAATAACTTTTATTGACAGGGAGCGGGAACTTGAGTTACTTGGAAGGCTCTGGGGGAAGGAAAATTCGTTCCTCCCCGTTTACGGGAGGAGGAGGGTCGGCAAAACAAGACTGCTCAAGGAATTTATAGCCGATAAGCCCTCCGTTTACTACCTCGCCCGGAACAGCACCTACTCCGACAATCTGAGGGAGTTTTCAAGGACGGTGCTTGAGAGGTTTCCATCCACTTTCCTAAGCGAGACATCGTTTTCGAGCTTTTCCGACGTTTTCAGGTATCTATCCGAGAAGGGGAAGATAGTAGTCGTTATAGACGAGTTCCCATATCTCATTCAGTCTGACAAAAGGGTTCTCAGCGAGTTCCAGTACATAGTGGACGAGATAGTGAGGGAATCCAGCCTCCACCTAGTCCTCGTCGGTTCCTCCGTTGGCATGATGGAGGAGCACGTCCTGAGCCAGAAGAGTCCCCTCTACGGCAGGAGAGACGGCCAGATAAAACTCTCTCCGCTGGGATTCTTTGACTCATGGAAATTCCTGGGAGTGGATGTTGAAGAGGCGGTCAAGATATACGGAATAACCGGTGGAATCCCGGCTTATCTGGAGCTCTTTGAAAGGTTTGAGGATGTCAAAAATCTTGCCTTCGACAAGAGGGGCTTTCTCTACGCTGAGGGGGACTTCATCCTATCCAGCGAGCTGAGGGAGCCGAGAGTTTACAAGCTCATCCTCAAGGCGGTCGCCGAAGGAAAACGGAGATTCAACGAGATAAGCACCCACACCGGGATACCACGCTCGAACCTCTTCAAATACGTCGAAGTTCTTGAGAGGCTCGGCTTCCTTAGACGGGAAATCCCCGTAACGGCGAAGCCGAAGACGAAAAACACCCTGTACAAGATTAAGGACAACTACTTGGCTTTCTACTTCCGCTTTGTCGAGCGTTACAGGAACGAGATAGAGCTTGAGAGCCTCGAATTCTGGAGTGAGTTCCTTGAGGAGTACAACCATTATCTGGGAGACGTTTTTGAGGACGTGGCTAGGGAATTCCTTATCGGGCTGAACAAAGCCGGAAAGCTTCCATTCCGCTTCGCCAAGATTGGCAGGTGGTGGCAGAAGGGCGAGGAGATTGACCTTCTTGCACTCGACGAACGGAACAAGAAAGCACTGTTCGTTGAGGTCAAGTGGAAAGACCTCAGAGAAAGGGAAGCCCAGGGAATTCTGAAGGACTTGGAAAGAAAGGCCGGACTTGTCGGTCTGAATGGATGGGAGGAAAACTATGGGATAGTGGCAAGGAGGATCGAGAGAAAAGGCAGTCTTAGGGATAGGGGTTACTTCGCTTGGGACTTAGAGCATTTCACTCCCATCATGAACGAAGATTGAAATTAAAAGGAAGTCCCAAACAAAGACCCGTCTAAAGCCTCAGCTCCACCCAGTTTTCCTTCCTGCCCTTAAGAACCTTCACCAGACCCTTCCTCTCAAGGCGCTTGAACATCCTCCATGCGGTGGTTTTGGGCAGGCCTATCGCTTCCCTGACCTCGGCCTGACTGGCCTTTCCACCTTTATCAAAGATGTAGAGCAGCGCACGCCTCTCCTCCTCGTTGAGGTCGAGGTTCTCAAGCCTGGCCTGGAACTCCTCACGGCTTGGCATTGAGCTCTGACTCTTTTTCTTTCTCCATAGGGCGTAGGCGGAGCCCCCGACTACCGCGAGGCCTCCCAGGAGGGCGAGATACACTAAACTGTCCGCTCCTTTCTCTCCTCCGACCCCTCTTCCGCTGAGCGTGTAGGAAACGCTCTGGTTTCCGGGGGGCATGGTTATCGAGTTCCCCGCTATCTCAAGGGGTATGTCGCTCAGGTCAACCACTATGGCGTTTGCGGGCAGCACAACTGTGAAGGAATCGTTGGTCGCAATGTTAAGCGTCCACACCACGCCCTGCTTCACGGTCAGGTCTGGAGTGTAGTAGGAGACCTTGACTACTTCAGCGTTCCCGGAATAGATGAGAAGGCTTCCGTTCTCAAGCCTGAAGTTGAGGGGATTTCCGTTCCCGTCCCCGACGATAACGTTCTCGTAATGGTCTCCGAGGAGGGGGAGTTCAACCTGGGATGAATACTCCGAGGGTAGGATTTCATATTCAACCTTGGTGTAGCCGTCATTGTAAACCGTCAAAACCAGGGATGAAACGGTATAGGGACTAACTCCGGGCAGGAGGATGAGCGTTATCAGCATGAGGATTGGAACCCATTTGAGTCTCATTTAAGCATCCCTCCCTAAGCTAAAAAGGAAAGGTCATGAGTGGGCGAGTATGAACTCATCCACCCTGTGGAGCACCTCCAGCGCTATTGCAAAGTGTGCCTTGGCCTGGAGGGGTTTCTTCGCTTTTAGAAGCTCGACGCCTATCCTGAGCTCCTGGATAGCTACTTTCAGCTGGATCTCTGCCCGGGTGGTGTCGACCCCCCTGCTCTTGAGGTCGCGGAGCGCTTTCTCGTCCTTTTGAATCCTATCGTTCATCTCCCTGAGGAAAGCGTGCATATCTTTCAGCTTTTCATCGAGCTCCCTCTCGCGAACCTTCCTGAGTACGAACTCAACAGCCCTGTGGAACTCGATTATTGTTTCCCTGTTGTCTTTCATGACTGTGAGGGCGTCCTCCCACCTGCCCTCGTCGGCGAGGGCCTTGACCTGACTGTAAACCTCCGAAAAGGCATCGAACCTCTCCCGGAGCTCCGTCACGTTGTAGCCGTTCTCCTCCCCAACTTCGATTGCCTTCTGAGCTATCTCCATTCCCTTCTCACCCTTGATCAGAAAGTCCTTGACGATTTTATCGGCGTTGGCATAGGCGAGCTCCTCGCGGACCTTTCTCAGCCCCCTGTCGAGAAGGGCCTTCTTCTCCTTGGCGACTTCATAGTCTGCCCTCGCCTTTTCATAGTCTCCGGCCTTAAGGTCATCCAGTACAACTTTATAGGCATCCTTGGTCTCGTTGTAAAGTGCGGTGAGGTTGCTCACGTCTATCCCCTGGTTCTCCGCCAGCCTTATGGTCTTCTCAACGAACCTGAAGTACTCACTGAGGCGCTCGATTTCCAGTTTGATGCGTTCCCTTACATCCTGAGCCTTTTCTCTGCCTTCCTTAAGTGCCGAGAGGGCAACCTTGTAGTGGTGCATTGCTGTGAGGCTGTCGAGTATCGAGCTGTAGTAGTCGCCGGCCTCGTATTCACTCACCGCCTTTTCCCTGTAGTCCTCAGCGAGCTCGTAGTGGGTTAGTACAGTCGAGTTCTCGGGTAGCCTGTCCTTTATTGGTTCTATCTTATCTTCGGCGAACCTGCTCAGCCTCTGAAGCTGATCAATCAGCTGACCCGCTATCACCATCTCCCTGGTGCTGTTGTCGAGGACTCCTGTGTACGACTCCGTGGTGTTGTTGCTCTCTGCCAGTCCCAGGGGTATCACGCTTCCAACCAGCAATATTGCCAGGGCCAGTGCAAAGCCCTTCGTCCCCTTCATGGGCATCACCAATGAACGCTACGCCCCAAACCTATTTGAGGACTCCGACGAAACGAACGTTTCAGAGCGTTCCATTGGCTTCAAGCTCCCCCACACGAAGGGCTGTGACGCATATACCCTCAACTACGCTCGTAAAATACGGAATCTCGCCAAACTGGGCGTACAAGCTCCCGTAGTTCGGGTGCCACGCATCGACCTGCTCGCGTCCCCTTGCGGTGATGATGTACACCACCCAGCCCTTTTCCTTGAGCATCTCAACGAGCTTCCATGCGTTCGTCATGTCGTTTTCATTCCTTATCTCGACTCCAAACTCCTCCTTCACCCTCTTGAAAAGCTCCTTCATTTCCTCACCCAGGAGATTTTGGGGGAGGGCCTAATAAATCTTCGTAGAGGAACCTCCTGTGGAACCATCACAGGAGCATTCTGATTGCAACGATCACGAGGATGGCGGAGAAAGCCCTCCTCAAGTGCCCGGGATGGAGACGGTGGACGAGAAGGGCACCGATTCTGGCCCCGATTATGAGGCCAGGAGCCAAGAGCAGTGCGGTGTGAAGGTCAACCTGTCCGAGGCGGTAGTGTCCGATTGAACCTGCCAGTGCTGTGAAGAAAAGGGCAAAGCTCGATGTCCCAACCGCGTAGCGCATTGGTATCCCAACGTAGGAGTGAAAGAGGGGCACGTTGAGAATCCCACCGCTGATTCCCAAGAGGCCCGACGTAAGGCCAGAGAGGACGCCAACCAGGGACACGCGGGATGTTTTGAGTTCCCCCGGTTTCGAATGTGATGACGCATTCCCCCGCCACATCTGAAAAGCGAGGTAAAGGAGAATCCCCGAGAAGAGAACCTTAAGATAGTTCTCCGGTAGTAGGGAGGAGAGGTAAGCACCCAGAAGTGCCGCCGGGACAGAGAATGCCTCCTTCAAAAGGACAACGCGATAGAGAACCGCCCCCCTTCTGATGTGAGTTACCGCTGCCGAGAGGGAGCTGAGGACTATACAGGCTAGACTCGTCCCTATTGCAACGTGTACGGGAAGGCCGAGGAAGACGAGGGCAGGGACTATGAGGAATCCCCCGCCAACCCCAAAGAGACCGGCTATTAGACCGATGCCAATGCCGAGGAGGAAATCGAGGAAGTAACCCAGCATGGGAACTCTTTTTAGGAATGGCATTAAAAATTCTCCGGTGGTTGTGTGAGGGCCACAGAGCTCAGGTTCTGGCTCATGGTGACACTTGCCTTCGTTCTCACCCAGCCGGGCTCGATAGCCCTCGCCAACTGGGACGCTCCTTATGGTTTCTACAAGGACCTCTCGGTCTGGCTCAGCTCTTCTGCTGGAGGATTGCTTCTGGTGATTGCATACGGCCTGTACGAGTGGAAACGCGAAAAACTGGGTTATGCAAACATTGTCTTAGCCGCCGTTATCATGGTTTTAGCAACTATAATCGGTTATCGCGCTGAGCTTGCGCTCGGGGGCGAAATGGGCTACGGAAGCGGGAACATAGTGCTTTTTGTGATCGGAGGGTTCATTGGCCTTGCCCTGTCGATAATGCTCCTTCCCTTTTCTCTGCCCTACGCGCTCACCGGCGACCTATACTACCCCTACGACCACCCCTTGGCCGTTGCATGGGTGGTGATGATAATAATTGCCGTAGTTCTGCTGGCTGCATACATAAAAGCAAGAAAAGAAGAGAAGCTCAGGGAACCGGAAGGCCGAGCCCCTTGAGAATCATTCTAAGGGCCAGCAATGCCATAACGACCGCGAAAGCCTTTTTCAGGGAAGACGCCCTCGTCCTCTTCGCTATCCTCGCACCGAGCTGGGCACCTATGATGAGGCCCGGGACGAGGAGGACCAGCCACTGAGTTTCAACGTTGCCCATGGCGTAGTGCTTGAGCGCTCCGGCGGTTGCTGTGAAGACTATTGCAAAGCTTGAGGTAGCGACCGCGTAGTGTATCGGCAGGCCGAGGTACGTCAAAAACGGCACGTTGATTATGCCCCCTCCAACGCCGAGGAGACCGCTGGCTATTCCCGCGAAGAATCCTCCAACCGGAACGAGCTTGTAGTTGACCTCAACTTCCTCAAGCTTAACCTCGCTCGGCTCGGCCGTCTTCTTCCGGTATATCCTGACGGCGACTATAACGAGGGCCGCACCGAAGATGACCTTGAGCTGGCCGGCGCTTATAAAGGAAGTCATCCATGCACCTATGTACGCCCCTATCACGGCCGTTGAAGCCAAGAGAAGACCGGCCTTGTAATGTATTCGTCTCTGCCTATGGTAAGCCAGGGCAGAGCTGAGGGAGGTAAAGACGACGGCCGCGCTGGAAGTTCCGACGGCATGGTGTATCTCGACGCCGAGGAAGTTGAGCGTGGGGACTATCAGGAATCCCCCTCCGAGGCCGAATAACGCTGCCAAAATGCCGATGAATACCCCGACGGCAAAGTAGGAGATGTATTTGAGCAAGGGATCACCCCCGAGATATCATCCTCTTAGCAAGTTCGTTTCCTTCCTTTTCAATCTCGCGCTCCAACCTTTCAAAGTCAGCCTCTGTAAGTTGCTGGCCTCTCTTGACCAGCAGTACCATTAGTTCTCTGGGATTCTTCACGTTTTTCTGAGTACTAGAGCTCAAACGCTATCGCCTCTATAAGCTTTATCAGCGCCTCAAGGTCGGCCAGATGGAGCATCTCGACCTCGCTGTGGAGGTACCTTATCGGAACGCTCAAAGCCAGAACCTCGCTCCTGTCTTGGAAGACCGACGCGTCCGTTCCACCCCCGGTGACGCCTATCTGGAGCGGGATGTCGTTCCTCGACGCTATCTCGGCAACCTTTCTGGCGAGCTTCCTTGTGTAGATCGCGGAGTTATCTACGGCCCTTATCACAGCTCCCCCGCCGAGCCTTACGTCTCCGGTTATATCGCCGCAGCAGGCGAAGGAGTCTATAGCAAAGGCGTACTTTGGAGTGTAATGCTCGGCCAGGAACTTCGCTCCTTTGAGGCCTATCTCCTCCTGAACCGTGAAGGCGAAGATCCACCTTCCATCGAGGTCGTGGTCAACTAGGTCCTTTATGGCTTCAACGAGGGCAACGACGCCAAAACGGTCGTCCAGAGAGCGCGTAGAAATATAGCGGTTGTTGAGAACCGCGAAGTGCTTCTTGAAGACCGCGTAATCCAACACCTTAACGCCGAGGGCTTCCGCCTCCTCCCTACTCTCGGCGCCGATGTCTATGACCAGCCTGCTCCAGGGGACCGTGTCAAACTTTCTTTCAAGGTTTAAGTGCACCGGAAGTGCCCCGATAACGCCGTCGAGCTTCCCGTTCTCGGTGATGACGTCAAGGTGTCTTCCGTAGAGGAGCCTATCGTCTATTCCACCGATTTTCCTGAAGGTAAGCTTTCCGTCGGGCCTTACGCCTGTTATGAGAAGCCCAATCTCGTCCATGTGGGCCATGAAGATGCCCTTGAGCTCACCCTCCCCGAGCTCAACGACGAGGTTTCCAATGGTGTCAACCGTATAGTCGGCGTATGGCTTTATCCACTCCGCTATCTTCTCCCTCACCTTCTCCTCGTAGCCAGAAATCCCTGGAATCCGCGTGATTTCCCTCAGCTCATCAATCAACATACAACCACCTCAGAGCATCTTAACTTTCTCCGGCGGGCGAATTTCGATCACTTCACGGTTTACCAGAGTGTCTGGAACTTCACCGCGGAGAACCGTCAGGAGATTTCTAACCGCCTGGAAGCCCATATCCTCCATGGCCTCCTTTGAGAGACCCGCGTAGTGAGGCGTTAGAACGGTCTCCCACTCGTGCTTAAACAGCTCGTGCTCCTGAACGGGCTCGTTTTCAAAGACGTCCGTTGCGTAGCCCTTCAGCTTTCCTTCTTCAATGGCCTTTACGAGGGCCTTCTCGTCTACCAGCGTCCCGCGCCCGATGTTGACGAGGTATTTGCCTTCGAGGAGTTCCAGCCTCTCCGCGTTTATGATGTGATACGTCTCCGGTGTGGACGGCAGGGCCAGAATCACGATATCGCTCTCCCTCAGGACATCTTCAAGGGGCTTGTAGATAGCTCCGACTTCCTTTTCAATATCGGGCTTCCTTGACCGGGACCAGTAGAGTATCTCCGTTCCCATGGCCTTCATTCTCCTCGCTATGGCCTTTCCTATGGCACCCATTCCGAGAATTCCTACCTTTTTTCCATAGACCGTTTCTATGTCCCTGAATCCGCTCCAGACGGTTCTGTGGGAGTCCCACTTCCCGGCACGGATGAACCTGTCGGAGTAGGTTATCTTCCTGAGGAGCGCTATGGTCAGTCCGACGGCAAATTCCGCAACGGCCTCGCTCAGGACACCAGCAACCTTGGTGACGTATATTCCCCTCTCCGTTGCGGCCTTAACGTCAACGTGGTCGTAGCCGGCGGAATGACAGCTGATAACCTTTAGCCTTTCGGCCCTCTCGATAACTTCACGCGGAAACATGTTCAGCGGAGAGATTATGACCCCGTCAAACTCCCCTATTCTTTCTTTGAGCTCATCGACGCTTGGATACAGTATGAACTCGACGTCTGCGTACTTCTTGAGTTCCTCAACGAGCTTGCTCTTCATCTTAAAGAGAACGGCCACCTTCGGCCTCATGGTATCACCTTAAGATGCTTATCGAAACGGCCCTAATAAGGTTTTTGCATGGGTTCGTCAAAAATCCGAGCCGCCACCGGGAAAACTTAAAAACTTTTCCGGTTTCTCCCTTTAGGTGGTGTAGATGGGTAAGGTGGAGAGGAAGAAGTGGAGCGAGGAGTTCAGTGAGTGGTACAACGAGCTTATTGAGACCGCTGGAATCCAGGACAAGCGCTATCCGGTCAAGGGAATGAACATCTGGCTCCCGTACGGGTTGAAAATCATGAGGAGCATTGAGAGATTCATACACTCCGAGATGGAGAGAACGGGCCACGATGAAGTTCTGTTCCCGGCGCTCATCCCCGAAACCGAGTTCCAGAAGGAAGCCGAGCACATAGCCGGCTTTGAGGGGGAGGTCTTCTGGGTTACCCACGCGGGCCACGACCCCCTCGATGTTAGGCTCATCCTTCGCCCGACGAGCGAAACCGCTATGTACTCGATGTTTTCCCTATGGATTCGCTCTCACGCAGATTTGCCCTTCAAAATCTATCAGATAGTTAACGTTTATCGCTACGAGACCAAGCATACGAGGCCCCTGATCAGGGTCAGGGAGATAAGCCGCTTTTTCGAGTCGCATACCGCCCACGACAGCTTTGAGGACGCAGAGAGACAGATAAAGGAGGACCTTGAGATATTTGACAACCTCGCGAGGTTCCTCGCGATTCCCTACATCGTCTCCAAGAGGCCCGACTGGGACAAGTTCCCCGGTGCATACTACTCCCTTGGCGCCGAGGTCATGATGCCCGACGGCAGGACGCTCCAGATAGGCACCATGCACAACTATAGGCAAAACTTCGCAAAGGCCTACAACATCCAGTACGAGACCGAGAGCGGCGACCACGAGTACGTCCACCAGACCACCTTCGGAATGAGCGAGCGCCTTTTGGCGGCGGTCATAGCCATACACGGCGACGACAGGGGAATGGTTCTGCCTCCCACAATAGCCCCGATACAGGTGGTTATAGTCCCGATTCCCAAGAAGGACGCCGAGGCTGACGTCTTCGCCTACGCAAGGGAGATAGCGGAGGAGCTGAGGGCAGCGGGAATAAGGGTTCACGTTGACGAGCGCGACATAAGGCCTGGCAGGAAGTTCTACGACTGGGAGCTGAAGGGTGTTCCACTAAGGGTAGAGGTCGGCCCGAGGGATGTTGCGGGTAGAAAAGCCGTTATAGCCAGACGCGACACCCTTGAGAAGGTCACGGTTGAGCGCGATGCCATCGTTGATGAGGTCAGGAAAACCCTCGATGCGATTCATGAGAACCTGTACAACCGCGCGAGGGAGTTCCTTGAGAGCCACATCAAGCGCGTCGATAGCATAGAGGAAGCCAAGGCCGTTTTCGAGGACAGGCGCGGAATAGTGGAGATAGCATGGTGCGGTGAGGAGAGCTGCGGACTTGAAATGGAGGAGATACTCGACGCCAAGATGCTCGGAACGCCCTACCCAGAGAAGAAGGCCAAAGCCCCCGAGGGCAAGAAGTGCCCGGTCTGTGGCCGGGAGGCCAAGTTCATAGCAAGGTTCGCGAGAACCTACTGATCCCTTTTTTCAGCTTTTACTTTTGACGTTCAAAGGAATAAAGAAGAGGAATCAGGCTGCCTCATTCTCAAGGGGAGCGAGCGCTTCTTCGAGAACCTCAACGGCTTGGCTCATGTAGAGGTAGGCCTTCCTTATGTGGACGCTGAAGACAACCCAGCTGAGAGTGCGGCTTTCCTGGGGGATGCCGTAGGTGAGGGCCTGGCTGTACTCAGCGCTCGCGTTGTTATAAAGCTCCATGGCAAGGGAAAGGGTCTCGTTGCTGACGTTCATCTGAACGCTGAGGTTGTAGAGCTCGTTGAACCTGTACTCGTTGTTCTGGTACAAGTAGTACCAGGCCATTGACTGTTTGATGAAGTTCTCATAGCTCCACGTCGCAGCGCTCACCGCCCCAGCGAAGGGGACGAGCACCAGGAGGAAAAGGGCCATGATTGCAGCAACCTTCTTCATGGTTCCACCTCCGATACCTATTCATCCCGCCCGGATTTTTAAATTCTTCCCTTCCCTAACGTTTAAAAAAAGAAGGTGGAATGCACCACCATGATTCTGGGAATCCACGACGGTCACGACGCGGGTGCAGCGCTCATTGATGGGGATAGGATATTCGCCGTCAACGAGGAGAGGCTCAACAGGGTCAAGAAGTATAGGGGCTTTCCGGCCCTGAGCGTGAGAAAAGTCCTGGAAATGGCGGGGGCTGGTCCAGAGGACGTTGAAATCATAGCCGTTGCGGGCATATTCCGAAAGCAGAAACGACTTCTTGAGCTCGAGGAGAATCTCCGCGCACTCTTCGGGTCCGAGTTTAAAAGGAAGGTCCTTTTCGTTGAGCACCATCTAGCCCACTCCGCGAGTGCCTACTACACCTCCGGGTGGCGGGATGCCCTCGCAGTAAGCATTGATGCCGCGGGAGACGGGCTGAGCTCCTCGATTTACATTGCGAGAGATGGCGAAATGATCAGGATAGCCCAGAGTACTTATCTCGACTCCCTGGGCGACTTCTACGCCTCCGTTACCGAGCTTTTGGGATTCAAGCCGATGAGGCACGAGGGCAAGGTTATGAGCCTGGCCGCATACGGGAAACCCTCTTACGACCTTAGCTCAATAATAGAACTCAGCGGACTGAGTTTCAACAACCATCTCGGAGTAATCGGAATCGAGGCGACGAGGAAACTCGCAGAGCTCTTTGATTACCCCCTCCGCCACGCCAGGGAGATAGCCCTTCAGATGAAGGGGGGAAGGCTTGAGGGCAAGCTCCAGAAAAAGGCCATAGAGATAGCGGCAAGCGCTCAGGCACACTTGGAGAAGCTGATGGAGGAGCTGGGGTTGAGGCTGAGGTCGAAGGGCCTCCCCCTTGCCTACGCGGGTGGGGTTGCCCAGAACGTCAAGGCCAACGCCGTGCTGAGGCACATCTTCGGGGACGATAACCTGTGGGTCTTTCCGGCGATGGACGACGGCGGTCTGGCCTTCGGCGCCGCGGTTTTTGTGAAAGCCCAGTTCGAGAGGCTCGACGGGAAGTGGAGGCCCTCCAGACTGGAGCACGTTTACCTCGGCCCATCCTACAGGAGAGACGAGGTTGAAGAGTTCCTGGCGAGGGAGGGCGTTAAGTTTGAGGAGATAGATAATGTCCCGGGCCTCGTTGCAGATGCTCTCGTTGATGGGAAGCTCGTTGGCTTCTTCCAAGGGGCGATGGAGTTCGGGCCTCGCGCGTTGGGCAACCGCTCGATTTTAGCCGATCCGAGGGAGGAGACCGTTAAGGAGAGGCTCAACGTTGCTTTAAAGCGCGACGTCTTCCAGCCGTTCGCACCTTCCCTGCTATGGAAGAAAGCCGGGGAATACCTTGAAGACCTCAACGGAAGGCCCAACGAGTTCATGACCATGAGCTACACGGCAAGCGAAAGCTTTAGGGAAGTTGCCCCCGCCGTTGTCCATGTGGACGGTACAACGAGGCCGCAGGCTGTGAGGAGGGAAATCAACCCCGTTTACTACAAGGTAATCAAAGCCTTCGAGCGGGAGACAGGCCTGGGCGCGATTCTAAATACCAGCTTCAACATGCACGGCGAGCCGATAGTCTGCTCACCTGAGGATGCGCTGAGAACGTTCCAAACGGCCGGACTGGATGTCCTGGTGGTTGAAGGGTTCGCGGTGTGGAAAGGTTAATATAGTACGCTGACGAATCTACTACGAAGGTGAGCCTCCTATGAGAGTGACCAAAGTAACCCGAAACTACCAGATAACGATTCCGGCGGAGATTAGAAAGGCGCTCGGAATAAGGGAGGGGGAGCTCCTCGAAGTTCACCTTGAAGGCGACAGGATAGTCCTGAAAAGGCTGGAGAGGAAGAGAAAGAGGCTCAAAATTGGAAGAAAACTTCCTCCGGAGGACATCGAGAAGGCCATCGAGGAGGGCATGAAGGAATGCATGGAGTGATAGATACCAACGTCTTCATCTATGACACATTCGAGGACTCGGAGTTTCACATAGAGGCCGAAAAAGTTCTGGAGTCCCTCGATACGTGGTATATACCCCCGATAGTCCTTCAGGAGTTCGTCTGGTTCTTCAAGAACAACGGGTTTTCCGTTGATGAGACGTGGGAAGTTCTGAGGGGATACCTCGATGACCCGAGGTTCAGGGGGCTTAAAGATAATCCCGAAATCGTGAGGAGAGCCATTGAGTTGCTAACGGCTGAGAAACTTTCACTCTCCCGCTTCAACGACGCCATGATTTTAGTCCATGCCATTGAAAAGGGCGTTTTAATAACGTTCGACTCCAAGTTCAGGAAACTGGGCAGAAAGAGGGGTGTTAAAGTTCTCCCGTAGGGCGTCACGAGCTTTATGGGGTCTGTGTTAGAGTTGCTCTCTCAATGACCCTTTAGGTTCTTTCATGCTATTTTCAGCACTTCGATGAACATCTTTTCGTTGAGGTAAAGTTATAAACATTGCACCCAATGAAGAGCGGTGATGCTTATGGCGCTGAGCGACAGGCTGGAACTCGTTAACCCTTCTGAGATCCGAAAGCTCTTCGACCTTGCCCAGGGCGTTGAGGGTCTCATCTCACTCGGAATCGGCGAACCGGACTTCGATACCCCCGAACATATCAAGGAGTATGCCAAGGAGGCCCTTGACAGGGGAATGACCCACTATGGCCCGAACGCAGGAATCATGATGCTCCGGGAGGCCCTCGCGTGGAAGTTGAAGGAGCAGAACGGCATCGAGGTTGACCCAAAGACCCAGGTCATGGTGACCGTTGGAGCGAACCAGGCTTTTCTGATGGGATTCGCGGCCTTTCTGAAGGACGGGGAAGAGGTTCTCATTCCGAGCCCGATGTTCGTCAGCTACGCCCCGGCCGTCATCCTGGCGGGAGGGAAGCCCGTTGAGGTGCCGACCTACGAGGAGAACGAATTCAGGCTTAGCGTTGATGACCTCGAGAAGCACGTTACGAACAAAACCAGAGCAATCATAATAAACAGCCCCAACAACCCGACTGGAGCGGTTCTCACCAGGAAGGACCTCGAGGAGATAGCGGACTTCGCTGTTGAGCACGACCTCATAGTCTTCAGCGATGAGGTCTACGAACACTTCGTCTACGACGGCGTTAAGAACTACAGCATTGGAGCGCTCGACGGCATGTTCGAGCGCACGATAACCATAAACGGTTTCTCCAAGACCTTTGCCATGACCGGCTGGCGCCTTGGATTCGTGGCCGCCCCTGAGTGGATAATCGAGAAGATGACCCGCTTCCAGATGTACAACTCGACCTGCCCAGTTACGTTCGCCCAGTACGCAGCGGCGAAGGCCCTGAAAGACGAGCGCAGTTGGAAGGCCGTCGAAGAGATGAGGCAGGAGTATGACCGCAGAAGAAACCTCGTGTGGAAGAGATTGAACGAGATGGGACTTCCTACGGTTAAGCCCAAGGGAGCGTTCTACATCTTCCCGCGCGTGAGGGACACCGGCCTGACCAGCAAGGAATTCAGCGAGCTGATGCTCTTGGAGGCCAAGGTCGCCGTCGTCCCGGGAAGCGCATTCGGAAGCGCCGGCGAGGGCTATATCAGGATAAGCTACGCGACGGCCTACGAGCAGCTCGAAGAGGCCATAAACAGGATGGAGAGAGTATTGAGGGAGAAGAAGCTCGTTTAAAGCTTCTTCAGCTTCACCTTTATCTCTTCTTCCAGTTCTATCACGGCGTAATACTTCCTGAAGAGCGGACCGGGGTTCACCACTATGGTTTCTCCAATCCGGTCGATCCCTCTCCCCTCGTGTATGTGGCCACAGACAACCAGAGGGGGTTGCCTCTCCTCTATGAACTCCCTGAGTGCTCTGCTGCCGACGTGGTGGCCAAAGTGGACCCTGTCAGCGACCGTTCCATGGGGTGGAACGTGGGAGAGGATTATGTCCCCCTCGCGGTAATTTCGCTCGAGGATCCCTCTGATCTCCTCCTCCGTCAGCTCCCATATGGTGTGGAATGGTGTGATGTTGGAGCCCCCAATTCCAACTATGCCGACTCCACCGACCTCAACCCGCCTGTTGTGGGCATTTATCCCAAGTTCGCTCAAAAGTTCCGGGACGTCCCTGCCGTCGCAGTTGCCGTGTACCACCACCAGCGGAATCACAAGCTCAAGAATTGGCGCCAAGACTTCCCACGCCTTATCGGAACCGCTGAAGTGCGTGAGGTCCCCGGCCACCAGAAGGGCGTCAAATTCCTCGCCCCTAATCACCTCGGCAAGCTGGCGGACTCTTTTGACGTTTCCATGGATGTCGGTAACCGCTATGAACCTCACGGAACCACCCCCCTACGTGTAGATGCCCATCTCTTCGGCGAGCTTCAGGAGTCTCTCAGCCCTATCCTTCGTTGGAGGGTGCGTGGAGACCATGTCCGCAAGGTCGCCCCGGAACGGGTTAACTATAAAGAGGGGTGATGTTGCGAGGTTCCCTCCCCTCATCGGGCGGAAGGAGATTGCCTTTTCGAGCTTGAGAAGGGCGCTGGCCAGGGCGAGCGGTTTCCCACTTATCCTCGCGCCGTGTTCATCCGCGAAGTACTCGCGTGAGGGACTGAGTCCGACATGAAGGAAAATCCCCACTATCGGCGTGAGAATCCTCAGGAGGAGACCATCGTTGGGGTTTCTCCTCTTCCTGGTGCTGGAGGGCAGGTTTATCAAGCGGTCGATGGAATAGGCCACGCCAAGGAGAGAGCCACAGATCACGGAGACGAGAGTCTGAAGGGGCGTATCATTGTTGATTATGTGTGCAATCTCGTGGGCAATGGCCCCCTCTATCTCCTCGGAGTCCAGGACCCTGAGGAGGCCATAAGTCAGGACTATCGTGCTACTGCCGGGCCCCTTGCCGGCAGAGAATATGTTGGGGGTTCCAACTGGGGCCAGGGCCAGCCTGGGAACAGGAATCCCTGCGCTGGAGGCGAGCTTTCTCAGCACGGCGTACAGGTAGGGGTAGTCACCCTCCCCAACGAGCCTCGCCCGGTACCATCTCATTAGAATCCGGTCGCCGTACCAGTAAACCAGGAAGTACGCAATGATAACCACAACGATGGCCGCAGTGATGCCCCTTCTCCCCCACAGGAGATACCCAACGATGACCGGGATAATCGCAACGAAGGGTATCGTGAGCAGAAACCTGAGCCATTTGAGGGCCACCATATTTAATCCCCTCCGAGCATTAGATACTGGACGACGTCATCGTAGGCCCAGCTCCAGTCGACTATTCCAACCCTCCTCTTCACCCCCTCGTTCAGGAGGGACAGAATCTCATCAACCACCTCATCGGGAGTTTTGCCTGTGGTATCCACCTCTATGACGTTTTCATTCTCCTCAATGGCTTCGACGAGAATAACGTCCACGAGCTCTGCCTCGACGTTCTCGGCAAGCTTTTTGAAGGGGTAGCCCCTGGATTTGAGTCTCTCTGCCACTATCTGAGGATGTAGGCGGAGAACCACAACAACATCGGCCGGGACAAGATGACTGAGGTGACCATCAATGACAACGTTCTTACCGGAGAACTCGGCCCTGACTTCACGGGCCAGTGCATCTACGTCTATCTCAATCTCCTCCCCAACAGGCTCGCCTATGTCCTTCATGAGGGCAAAATCCTTCACACTCACGTATTCGTAACCGAGCCTCTCACTCAGGAGCTTTGAAACGGTGGTTTTACCGACTCCGGGAGTACCACTCACGGCAATTATCATCGATTTACCCCCGAGAACTCACTCTATTTTGTTACCGGAAGTTTATATGCTTGTTCCTCGTTAATTGTCGAATGTACATGTAGCATTTAGCGAAAACCTTATAAAGGACTAGGTTGGTAGGAGTTTAGGTGATACAAGTGGAAAGGTTGAAATCCAGCCTACTTAGGAAGAGGCTTGAGGTTGTTAAGAAGAGGAAGGAATTCCTTGCCCTTGAAGAGGCCAGGCTTGTGAGAATGGCCCGTCAGAAAAAGGCTGCCGCTTCCAAGCTTGCAAAGATCAAAAGAGAAAAAGTTGCCGTAGCTCTAGAGGAGGCAAAACTGATAAGGGTTCTCAAGCAGAACGGCTATCCCGCCGTCTGAGTTTTTCAAAACTTTTAGAAAAGGAGAAAGCTCAGAAGACGTTGAGCTTGTCCTCCAGTATCATCTTCTGTATCTTCGTTATGTCCGCGAGCCAGGCATCCGCTATATCGTAGGCCGGCTTCTGAATGGTCTCAAGGCTGTAGCCTTTCTTCGGGATAACCTGAACGCTCGCGACGAGCGGCTCGTCAATGGGCTTGCCTATCTGACTGAGTATCCTGACGTAGACCTCTTCCACTCCCTCAACCTGCTCTGCGATGTCGTTGGCGATGAGCATCGAGAGAAGGTTGTATATCTTTCCGACGTGACTGACCGGGTTCTTTCCGGCAGCAGCCTCCATGCTCATGTGCCTGTTCGGGGTGATGAGGCCGTTAACACGGTTGCCCCTACCAACGCTACCGTCGTCTCCAGCTTCCGCACTGGTTCCGGTGACGGTGATGTAGTAGATGCCCCTCTCCGGGTCGTCGGCGGTGTTCACGTAGATGTTGACCTTCCTCTCGGTGTGCTCCTCTGCAACCGAGCGGGCGGCCTCGTAGATGGCATCCTTAACAGCCAGGTAATCCTCGGGGGTCTGAACCTCGCTGTCAACTATGGCGGCGGCGATGGTTATGTCTATCTCGTCGCCCTTCCTGAGGCCCATGACCTTGATGTCCTCACCAACGGCGGGGTACTTCTTCTTGAACTCGTCGCTGTTGAGGAGCCTCTCGGTCTCGAGGACTATCCTCTCGGTCTCGCTGAGGGGAGCATAGCCAACTCCAAAGCTGGTGTCGTTGGCGAGCGGAATCGGGTTCTCCTTGGCCTTGTTGAAGACACCGACGAGGTCGACACTTCCCTGGCCTATACGGGAGTCTATGACGACGTGGTTCTCGAGGTCGAGGTGGCGAACGGCCTTCCTGAGGTAGTCCTTGGCGGCCCTGATAGCTATCTCGTGAACGGGGAAGAACTCGCGGTCGACCATCTCGACGGCCCTTCCTGAGAGGAGGATGTATATCGGCTTGATGACCTCACCGCCCCCGAACTTCGGGTAGGCCCTTCCGCCGACGACCTCAACCTGGTCGGTGTTGTGGTGGAGTATTATGCCGTATCTCTTGATGTACTCCCTGCTGAGTGCCCTGCTGACGGCCTCGGCTATGCCGTCGGCTATGCTGTCTGGGTGGCCTATTCCCTTCCTCTCGACGAGCTCTACCCTCTGCATCTCAACTGGGGTCCTCATTAGCTCCTCAACTACTATGTTCCTAACCTTCCCAGCCATGATCGTCACCTCTTAATGTCTGTATGAACGGCTCTGTTCATCACTTTATATATTTTTCGGCATGAATTCGAGAGCCTAATATTCCTGAGGGTTATCAACACCAAAATCCTTAAAATTCTTCCCGAAAATTCTCCATACGGCATCCGACGACGCCCGGTGGCCCGGTCCCCGGAGCATTCGGGCGGCGATGAAGGGGTGCGACGATGCCGGGCGGACAGGGCTTGGTCTCCGGACCGCCTGAGGGTGGCTCTGCCTTCGATGATGGTGGGGGATGGCCAAGCCCACATTTTTAACCGGTTCTTCCTAACACCTCCTGGTGAGAGTATGGAGCTGAAGACAATTATAGATGAGATACGAACCGTGCTGGATGAGAAAGACGCCCTGCGGGAGGAGGCTCTGAGACTCACGAGGGAGATAGTTCGCCTGAGCGGGGATGCCATAAAGGCCCTCCATCGCGGCGAGGTTGAAAAAGCCTCCGACCGTCTCAGACTCGCCGGCGAGAGGGTAAAGAGCCTGAGGGAAAAGCTCTCCAGCCATAAGGACATATACTTCACGGGCTACGTTCAGAGCGCCCACCAGGAGTTTGTGGAGGCGAGTCTCTTCTTCGCGTACATCACTGGCGGGAGGTTCCCGTCACCATCCGAACTGGGGGTTCCGCACGCGGACTATGCACTGGGGATTGGAGACTTTATAGGGGAGCTGAGGAGGCGCTTCCTGATACTGCTCCTGGAGGGGAACATCGAGGGTGCCGAAGAGGTCTACCGGTTCATGGAGGCCATCTACGAGGAGCTCATGACTCTAGAGTATCCAAAGGGGCTCGTGAACATCAGGGGCAAGCAGGATCAGGCCAGGCACATCCTTGAGAGAACCCTCGAGGACCTGACGAGGGCAAAGCTGAGCAGGAAGCTGGAGGAGAAGCTCAGGGAAGCGGTTGGGAAAAGAATTATGACATAATTACATAATTCGGTGATTATGTGATTAATGAATTCAATGAAAAACTTCGGGAAATCGAGAGGATCCAGGAAAAGCTGGCGTCGAGGGTAAAGGAGAGACCGCTCAGACCGGAGGAGGTAAAAACTGTCGCGGCGATCGATGTCTCTTACAGGGGCAACACCGCCAGAGCTGCCTTCGTTCTCTGTTCTTATCCCGACTGCGAAGTCTTAAGGACGAAGATCGTTGAGACCGAGGTTCCGTTCCCTTACATACCCACATTCTTTTTCCTGCGCGAGACCAGGCCTGTCCTGCTGGCCCTCAGAGGGGAGAAATTCGACCTCCTTCTGGTGGAAGGGCACGGGAAGGCACACCCCAGGGGATACGGACTGGCCTGCCACATCGGCCTGCTCATCAGGAGGCCCGTGATAGGGGTCGCCAAGAGGCCCTTGAAGGGAGTCGCGGAGAAAGACTTCAGGAAGGTGGGAAAAGCTTATGTAAGCGTCGGCCATTTAGTCGACTTAGAATCTGCGGTGAGACTCATCAAGTCCCTGCTTGAGGAAGGCTATCCCAAGCCACTAAGACTCGCCGACAGACTATCGAAGAGGGGAGGTCTATGAAGAGGATAGAGATGCTCATACTGCTCGCCAAAAGAGGGGCGCTTGGAAAGAAGATAAAGATCACTCTCAGGGAACTCGCCAGTGAGTTGGGTATTTCCCCCCAGTCGGTGCTCAGGCTCCTCGAGGAGATGGAGGAAGAGGGGCTCGTGGACAAGGAGGTAGTGGGAAGAAAAACGTATGTAGAGATCAGTCATGAGGGCCTGACCTTCCTTGAGAACCTTTGCGACGCCATTTCCGAGGCATTATACAACGGCATAATAATCGGGGAGGTAATCTCGGGGATAGGTGAGGGCGCCTATTATGTCAGGTTATACGCCCACCTGATAAGGGAATACCTCGGATTCGAGCCTTATCCCGGGACACTTAACATCAGGATACTGTTTCCAAAGACGGTGTTCGATGCTTTCTGTGGCGTTAGACCCGTAATCCTTCCGGGTTTCGTGAAGGAGGGAAGAACCTTCGGTGACGTCAAGGCCTACCGCGTTCAGATAGGAGAAGTGGAAGGGGCGATAGTAATCCCATCGAGGACAGTTCACCCCCCTAAAATAGCCGAGATAGTTGCCCCCGTCTGCCTGAGGGAAACCCTCGGGCTGAAGGACGGAGACAGAATAACCGTGAGGGTCGTGAAAGGATGAACTGGAAGTCGGTTCTTACCTGGGCGGGGGTTGGCTCCTTCGCCGGATTCGCAATAGCGGTTGCCACCTACTCCCCCCAGGGAAATGAAAACTTTGTGTACCTGATATACGCCGGCATGTTCATCGGTGCCCTTCTTGGAGTGAGGTATCCCATTGAGAGCAGGGCATCGGCCTGCGCTTTCCCTCTGGGCTTCGCCGCCACATCGCTCCTAGCTGGCCTGTGGATGGTAAAACCGGTGGCGTACAACGACATCTACGCGTTCCTCGCCATCGTGATGGTGATCATGATACTCGTGGGGGGCAGTGGGTTCTTTGACATGTTCCTCGTACCTCTGACGTACTTCGGCGGCTTTGCCGTCGCCATGCTGACCTTCAAGGGCTATCAACCTCTTCAGGGGATGGAGGGGGCTGTCGTCGGCCTGTTCACTGTTGGAGTCATGGGGGCAATACTTGCGTTCTTTGCGGTCTTCGGGAGGTGGGCCTTCACCGTGGCCAAAAACATCCCGGGGAGGTAACGTTTAAATACGTTCACCGATAACCTAATTCGGTGATTAAAATGGTGATGCGCCTCTCAAGGCTCTACGGGAAGCAGATATACAACACCAAGGGCTACTACATTGGCTACGTTGATGAGATACTGATCGAGATCGACAGGGGGCAGGCCAAGATACTCGCCCTAGGCCTTCCTGGGGAGAAGGTGGGCGTGCCCTACGACCGGGTCACTGCGATTGGGGATATAATACTGGTAAAGGCAAGGGAAGGGTAATTAACCCTCTTTAACTTTTAGTGCGTCCAGGAACTTTTCGGTTATGGCCTCTTCTGCCAGTCTCAGCAACGAGCTCTTGTCCTTCGCTAGCTTGAATATTCCAAGCGGAATTCTGGCACCGCCGGACTGCGCGTGTCCCCCGCCGCTACCTATGTCTCCGAAAGCCTCCCTGAGAACGGTGCCTATGTTGACCCTGACATCGCGGGTTCTCGCGGATATCTCTATCCTGTCGTCAACAATTCCAAACACCAGAACAGTCGTTATGCCCTCCAGACGGAGAAGGAAGTCGGCTGACTCGGCTATAGCATCACGATTGGTTATGAAGCCAACGTTGCTGACGACGACGTTCTTGTATATGCGACGATTCATTATGGCCTTGGCCAATATCTCGGCCGTCTCAGTGCTTATGTCGGGGTGCTCTATCTTATCGAGGAGCTCGTAATCAACCTTACCTGCCAGGAACTCGATGGCCTTGAGGTCAACGTGGCTCAGCTTGGAGAACTTCTTGGTGTCTATGTAGATGCCGTAGAAGAGGGCCGTCCCCAGAGTCGGTGTGACCGATATGTTGAGGGTACGGAGGTACTCGGCCAGTATGGCGGAGGATGAGTTCACTTCGGGCCTTATGTCAAGGAAAGCATCGTCGGGGAGGAGCTCCTGAAGGTGCTGGAGTATCTGGTGGTGGTCTATGAGTATCTTTATCTTTTCGTAGTCTCCCTGCTCGAGTATCGTCAGGTTCCCGTTGGGCTGGCAGTCAACGAGGGCTATCACGGGGTAGCGCTTTAGCTCGTAGGAGCCGCGGGAAATCTTCCTTATGTCAACGCCGAGAAGGTTTACGAAGGCCCTGTTCTCGTGGTGTGTTATCTCACCGCCGTAAACTATCTGGGTCTTGAAGCCGAGCGTCTGGGCTATGACGCTAAGCGCGGTCGCGCTGGCTATGGCATCCGGGTCCGGATTATCATGCGTGACTATAAGAAGGGAGTCGTTCTTGGACTTGAGCTCCTTGAGCTTCCTCACAAGAAGGTTTGCGTTCTTCCTCTCGCCCAGCATCATCACTGTCTTTACCATGGCGTCCTTGAGGGCGCTTCTTGGGGAAATCGCGTAATCAACCCTAACATCTGCCTCAAACTCCTCGTTTATCTGAGAGACGAGCTCATCGAGGCTTACCTCGTCGGGAAGAACCGTTAGAATGGGAACCTCCTTGTTGGTTCTTATGACATAAACCGTCTTCTTTATTGTGTCAACGTTCATCGTGGCGATTATAACGAGTTCTGCCTTGTCTATACCGGCCTTCAGTAGGGTCGCGGTGTATGAGAAATCACCCTGAACGACCTGAAAACCGCTATCCTCAAGGGCCTTTGCGCGGAGTTGATCCTTCTCTATGATTATAACCTCAAACTCCCCTTTGAGGGAGTCTGCTATTGAGCGGCCGATTGCGCCACCTCCGAGTATCAGCACCCGCATGCCTCTCACCTTTTTGCACAATAATGTTTAAATACAAGCGCCGATATACTAAGACGGTGAACTCCTTTCGGGATTTCTTTGATAGAGGGATATATATAGCTAATGGTGATGAGCATGCAGCTGCCGGACAAGCAACCGCTCATTGAGAACATGGTAGTGACGTCGGCGGGGGAGCTGAAGGGCCTCGTTGAAAATGGCCTCGCGAAGGGCAACGGAGCGTTTCTAAAGATATTCGCCAAGGACTCAAGCGGTAAATACTACCTGACCATACTCCTCGACAGGTCGAAGATCCTAGCCGCGGAGTGCCTCCTCGTGGACAGGAAACAAGACCTCAGCGGGGAAGAGGCAATCAGCGTGTTGAAGTCACTCATTGGTAAACCCATGGTTGTTGACGTTTACGACCTCGACGAGCTGGAGATCAAGCTTTCAATAGCGGATAACGTTGATGTTTACGTCCAGACCCCAAAGATACCACTAGAGGAGCTCCTGGGAAAGGCAGAGGAAGGGCCGCCGGCCAAGGAGGAAATGAAGGCAACGGCAACCGCTGAGGTTGCCAAAAGTGAGGTTCCAACGACGCTCCCGGTGGTCGAGAAGGTAAGAGCGGAAGAGACGGTCAAAGGGACCGCCGAGGAAAAACCCAAGGCAGTGCCTAAACCAAAACCCACTCCGGCGCCCGTGGAAGAAAAGCCAGCCCCCGCCGAAAAGCCTGAGGTTGTTGTCAACTTGAGTGGAGGAAGTGTTCCCGAGAAGGCCTTCCGGGTCTACGCAGAAGACCTGCTCAAGGAGGCCAAGAGGATTAAGGGGCTGAGGATCAGCAGGATTGAGTTTGATGCAAACGTCGGCGAGGGAGTGGTCTACCTCAACGTTCACATCCACGGAAATTCCGATGGCAGCGCCAGGGACATAGAAATAGCGGAGAAGAGGATGCTCCATGCGGTCAGCAAATACGCACCGGTTCTCCTGAGGGAGGCGGAGGTTAAACCGATAATCAAGGACGTCAGCATCGTCATAGACGGCCAAGAAGTGAAGCCCCAGGAGATAGTGGACAGGGACAAAAAGAAGACGGGCAACGTGACGAAGGACGGCAGGATAAGCCTCGCGGTTCTGGAAGATGTATGGCCCTACTTCAGCGCATACGCCAGGACAGTTGTCACGGAGATGGAGAGCGCGGGAATTCGGGTCAAGAAGGCCTACTTCGACGTGAAGGGAAGGAGGGAGTTCGAGATAAACCTCTCGATGGTCGCGGAGGCTGGGATGACCAAGGAAGCCGTCGAGAGAATAGCCCGGGACGTCCTTACCAGGCATGCCAGGGAGCTTGGAAGGTCCCTCAAGCGCTACATAACCGTGCACAACATCGACGTTGAGATCCTCGCGCCTGCAGTCACTTCCAAGACCACTAAAGAGACTGCGGTAACGTCGAGCAAGGCTGCCGAGGTTCTGGCAAAGAAGGAACTCCTTGAGAAGGAGGTCGAACAGCTCCTGAAGCAGGCGGGGATAGATGAACTCGCTCCGTTCACCGAGGAAAAGAAGAAAGAAGCAGAGGAAGCCATACTGAAGGGCCGCATCGAGCCAGCCATCGAGACGCTGAAGACCAGGATCCACGCCGAGATGAAGATGATTCCCAGGGTCACGTTCAAGTGGCTCAAGCTGAACCACGAGATCAAGGATTCGACAATTCAGCTCGATATAGAGGCCAGTTTTCTGAGGGAGGAAACAGGGGGACTCTTCGGCTCGTTCTCTGGAGTCTCTGACAGCAAAATCAAGAAGGACATTGAGGATTCCATAAGGCGCATCCTGAGGGAAGTTTCAAAGGAATACAGCATAAGGATAGAGCTGAGGAGGCTCAATATTATTCTCCGCTGATTTCTTTTTTATCATCAGCACTCAAGATCGTCATCATCCTGACGTCAGTTCTGCCGAGCTCATCACGTATTTTGCTTCGTGTCCGAGGGTTTATAATCCTGCCCCCTCAGCCCCGTGGAGCAGCGAGCGGCATAATGTCCTGGTGTTTGATATCGTACCTGTAAGCCTTGGGCTCGAACTTGGCCAGGGGGGACTTGAGGACGTACATCTGCTCGGAGATTCCATAGTCACCCTTCTTGCTTGAGAATTCAAGCACGTAATCGTTGAACTCGATGTTCCAGGAGAGGAATCCCTTGGAAACCCTATCGGCTCCGAGGAGGTACAGCGAAAAGAGGTGCCTACCGTTTATGATGCGGTTGGAGAGAAGACGCTTGATGAGCTTTATGCTTCTTTCCTCGCCGATTTCGAAGGCCATCCCATCGAGCGAGAACACAAAATCAACGACCTCCGTCTTGTCGGTTTTTCTGAATATCTCCCTGTATATCTGCTCAAGCTTCGGAATGTAGGTCTCGGGGTTGAAACCCTCTATCCTGTAAACGTAATCCTCTAAGTGATTGAATCCATATCTCGAGCCGAAAACGTCAATTATGACGAGGTTTCCTTTCTCCCCTTCCTCTTCTATATCAAGACCCGCGGAGTTGGCGCGCAGGATCAGCCTTGGAAGGGGAAGGTTGTAGTTTATGATGATTCCCAGGACTCCGTTGGATATCTGGCGCTTCAGTATTTCAAAGGGCAACGCCCAGCCTAGAGAGAAAGAGTCGTAAATGACCAGCAAGCTGGAATTCTTCACGATTCCACCGCCAACAGCGGTATCTATGTAGTCTATTCCAGACGTTACCACCTTCATGTGTTTCACGCTACACCATTTGTACGTTTGGGTATATAACATTTTTGCTCTCTGGCAACAAAATTGTTCTGATTAAACAAGAATTCCCGGTTCGAGAAAAGTTTATTAGGAGGATAACCAAAAAAGAACGGGAGGAGAAGCCATGAATCCTGAAAACGTGCTCAAAATGGTTATAACATCCAGCGTGCGCCATAAAGTGTTGCTTGCTCTCTCGGAGGGGCCAAAAACCCTGGGCGAGATTCACGGTCAAGTGGGCTCGACCAAATCCACAATCTCACACGCACTCAGCGACCTTATGGATGAGATGCTCATAATCCAAGACCCCGAGACCAAGCAGTACCAGCTCACCAACCTGGGCTACCTCGTGTCCCTTCAGGTGAAAAACATAATGGAGGCGCTGGAGAGCATCCGGAAGTTTGAGGAGTTCTGGCTCTCCCACGATTTGAGCGGCATCCCCAAAGAGCTTCTGCTGAGGATAGGTGAGCTGAAGGATTCAGAGCTTCATACCACGACGCCGGAGTACCTGAAGCTGCCCCACGAAATCTACATGGAGCTCATAAGGACGTCCAAATGGATTAAGGGGGTCTCCCCGATACTGTTTGCCGATTACCCCGAGGAGTTTCTGGAACTGGCGTTTGGGGAGGACGTGGACATCGAGATAATAACGACCAGAACCGTGTACGAGAAACTGGTTGAGCTATCTGCCCCAGAGGCCGTTGAGAAGGTCCGAAACCTCCCGAACGTCAGGCTATACGTTATAGACGAGAATCCGAAGGTCGCTTTCACGGTGACCAATAATTTCCTGTCCCTGGGCCTGTTCCTTCCCAATGGGACCTATGACATGATGAACGACCTGATCAGCACCAGCGAGCAGGCTAAGAGGTGGGGGCTAGAACTCTTCGAGCACTACAAGAGGAGGGCCGAGAGGGTTATCTAACTGGTTTAATCACGGATTAATGAAGGGTATGAGACTATCATTTGATTACACCAGGTACTCGCAGGGAGGCGGCGTTGGAAACGCCGTCAGCTCAGGCTTTGGGTTAGTTTTGAGTTTGTTCAATTTTCTCATCTCCACATCGGTGTTTCTGGCTGTAAGTGGCGTGTTTAAACTGTGCCTTTCCTTTCTGCTCTATGGTGTGGCTCCCCGATGGAACCTTCTAGCGGCCACTTTCCTCCTCGTCTTCAGCGTCTACGGCATCAACAAACTAACCGACATCAAGGAGGACGAAGTCAATAACCCGGAGAGGGTCGGCTACGTGAAGAGAGTCGCCAAAGCCCTCAAGTATGCGGTGGTGTTGTCCCTCGTTCTGGCCGTTTTATTGAGCGCCCTCACGAGCCCGTTGGCTGTCCTGGTCGTCCTGTTCCCAATAGTTGCAGGCGCCCTCTACAGCATCAGGCTGTTCCCAGGTTATCCGAGGCTCAAGGACATCACGGGGGTCAAGAACCTGATAATAGCCGTCACCTGGGCGAACGGAACGGCGTTCCTCCCGTATCTGGTCGCCAGCGGGGTTGCACTCCAAAAAGTCGCCCTCATCTACTACTTCTTCTTCATGAAGAGTCTGATAAACACGATACTCTTCGACGTCAGGGACATCGAGGGGGACAGGATAAACGGCATACAGACGATCCCCGTGAAGCTGGGGCTGGAAAATAGCAGGGCACTGCTGCTACTACTGAACTCAACATTCATACCCTGGATTGTAGTGGCCCACAGCCTTGGATACTTTGGGAAGTACCTGCCTGCGCTGGTCTTTGCGATTCTAAACGGCTACGCCTACATCCTGTACTTCGCCCGGAAGAACTACAGGCCCGGCAAAGTTCTCGACATCTGGGTTGACGGGGAGTGGTTTTACACCCTACCCCTGGCAATGGTCATGTGAATTATTCGTTCTTCATCGAAACGCTAAGTTTTTAAGCTAAACGTCACCGGTTCTCACCATGGACGGCGTAATCCTCGGTGTTCTAGCCGCACTGGGCTCCGCGGTTTCATGGGCGGCCTCCACGATACTGGTAAAAGTTGGCATGAGGGACAAAAGCCCGGTTGCAGCCAATATATTCCGACTTTACGCAGTTGCAGTGATGTTCGCCGCCGTATTCTGGATAAACGGCACCTTCTCCCAGATAGCCCAGTTATCCCCGACCCTCCTGGCGGTAGCCTTTGTTTCGGGTCTCTTCGGCTTCGTTATCGGCGATTACTTCTACCTGAACGCCCTGAAGATGATGGGCGTTTCGAGGACGGTTCCAATAACCTCCACGTACCCTCTCTGGGCAATACTGTGGGCGTTCCTTTTTCTAGGCAGGAAGATAAGCCCACAGGTGATAATCGGGGCCGTTCTCGTCGTCACGGCCATAGTTGTTGTCCGGCGGGCGGAAGAGGAAGAGAGAATTGACCCCAGGGGCTTCGTATTCGCGCTCCTTGCCCCGCTCTCATGGAGCTTTGCAATCCTGACGATGGACTGGCTGACTACCAGCATAGACGTCCTCCCGCTGGCTGGGATAAGGATGATGTTTGCGGCGGTCGGGGTCTCCTTCTTCCTCCCCAAATACGGGGCGGAGGTGAGGGGGATAACCCTGAGGGAGGCCCTGCTCCTCATCGGCGCGGCAGTTACGGGTCTAATGCTCGGCCAGTACCTCTTCGTCTACTCGATAAACAAAGTGGGCTCCCAGATAGCTGCCCCGGTATCGGCGGTGAATCCGATAATAGCCTCCGCCCTCGCGATAGCCCTCCTAAAGGAGCCGCCGAACAAGAAGATACTCGAGGGTCTTATCCTCGCGGTTCTCGGAGTGATACTCATCTCGACGGCTTAACTTTTTAAGGCCTTCAGTTCTAGAGGTGACTGCCGACAGTGAGGGGACAATGCGTCTCCTCATGGGCTCGGTCAACCCGCCTCCGCGAGGCATCGGGTTCCGTGAGCGGAGCGTGCTCACGCCGAGCCCACAGGGCCGGGAGCATCCACCCGCGCGAGCGAATGAACGCGGGCCTCTGTACCCGGCCCACACTTCGACGCCCTTCTGAGGAAGACTTATAACTTCCGAGACTGAAATAAATAACTGGTGGTTATGTATGGTGATAATCCCCCGCCCGATAGACCCAAGGGAGATAAGGCGAATCAGGAAGGAACTCGACATAACCCAGGAGGAGCTCGCTGAAAAGGCGGGCGTAACCCAGGCTTACATCGCCAAACTTGAGGCGGGGAAGGTTGACCCCAGGCTCTCAACATTCAATCGGATTCTTCAGGCTCTGTTGGAATGCAAGAAGGCCCAGCTTAAGGCAAAGGACGTCATGTCTTCTCCGGTTATCTCGGTCAAGCCCTACGAGCTTGTTGAAAACGTCATCAGGATAATGAACGAGCACAACATCTCCCAGATTCCGGTCATAGCCGGAAACAAAGTCGTCGGTTCGGTGACCGAGAGGACACTGGTAAGACAGAGCCTTGAGTATGAGGACATCTATGACCGAAAGGTTATGGAGGTAATGGAGGAACCTTTCCCAATAGTAAACGAGGACGAGGATCTTGAGGTCGTTAAGTACCTCCTTGAAGAGCACCCCGCGGTTCTGGTTCAGAACAGGGAGGGGAAAGTTGAAGGCATCATCACCAGAGTAGACATATTTAGAATCGGAAAGGGGAAAGAGTAATATTCTTCCCACGGCCTTTATCCAATTTTGGAAACGTTTTTATCGTTTACCACCCCAGTATTTTTAAAGGCCGAATAAGAGGCGGGGGGTGGCCAATGGGAAAGCTGTCAATCACGTTGATTCTTTTCGTCGTTCTCCTGTCCCAGTATGTTAGTGCCACAAGCATAGCGGTTGATGTTTCACATGATGAGGGAACGGTGGCACTCGTCTCACCGATAGTCGACCCAACAACCGGGCGAATTGTTGCAGAAGGTATCATACCAACCCTATCATGGTACGATTGGGGCTACATAGGGTACAGCCCGGAGCTAAGAAAGGCAAAGGTCATCCATTTGGGAAGCACCATAACATACGACACTCTGAAAAACGTGGACGTTCTGATAATCGGACAGCTGTGGGAGGGTCTCTCACAGGATGAAATAGCCGCCATCGTGAGGTGGTTCTCGGAGGGAGGGAAGGTCCTGTGGGTCTCCGGAGACTGCGACAGGAAGGAGAGCGCCTACGTACAGCGCAACGCCAACGAACTCCTCTCCGCTATACCTGGGGCAAAGCTCAGAATAGACTACGCCACGGCAAAGGATACGTTCAGCAACGCTGGAAAAAGTGCCTACGTTTCTGGCTTCGTGAGGGTTGACCTTGAAACTCCCGACGCGAACGTTCTCAACAGGGGGTACCAGGGGGAAATTGGCAAGGTCCTCTTCCATGAACCAGGCGTCCTGGCGTGGGTGGACGGAGATGGAAGATGGCACCCCCTAGTGGCGGGCGAGGTTCCGGATGGCGTCTATAGAATAGTCACAACCAGCGGCAACGGAGTGATAGAGGACGACTATCCCCCGGAGGCTAGGGTGTACAAGGCATGGGAGCAGGGACTGTTCACCCTCCTAGCGGCGGAGTTTGTAGAGCTTCCCAACGGGGCGGAGAGCATTCTCATAGTCAGCGCCGAAAGCCCCTACGGCAGCCCGGTGCCGATATGGGTTAACAGATACGGCAACTACCTCTTCGACGGCCAGCAGTTCGTTACAAACCTTCTCCAGTGGGCTACCCTTGAGGCCTCTAAGATGAAGCCCGCGGTGGAGACAACGACGACAACCACTGCTCCAAAAACGACAACGACAACCACTATGACCCACAGCACGTCCCCCGTCCCAACTACCACAACAACCACCACAGAGGAGAGGACGACCCCAAACGTCACCACCACAACAACGTCGACCTCTGGGGGAATACCTCCCTGGATCGTAGGGGTCATCGTTGTTCTGCTCATAGGGGCTGCGGTCCTGATGTTCCTGATCATCAAGAGGCCGTGATGTCCTCCCTTCTTTTTCCCTGATGGTAAAAATATCCAACAACTTTATATACCCTCGGCCAAATCAGTGATGGACAAATAATCCAGGTGATGCAGATGAAGAAGACCGCCGTTTTACTCATGCTCCTCCTGCTGGGCGCGGTCATGGCCGCTGGCTGTATCGGCGGAAATGCCACCACAACCACGGGCAGTGGAAGCCCTGGCGAGAGCTCCTCCCCGCAGACCACGACGACGTCCAGTGCCTCTGAATCCAAAACAACTACATCCTCTATGGAGAGCCACTACCCCATCACCGTCACAGATTTTGCAAACAGAACAGTCACGATAGAATCTGAGCCCAAACGCGTTGTGACCCTCGCGCCGAGTATAACCGAAGACCTCTATTACCTTGGTCTCTTTGACAGGGTTGTGGGAGTTACGGATTACGATGACTTTCCATCGGAGGTCGCCAACGTCACAAGGATAGGCGGCTACGGCAAGTACGCGAACCTTGAGGTAATTGCTTCTCTCAACCCGGATCTTATACTCGTTGATAGCTACTCGACTGCGATACTTGGCGACCTTGAAAAGATAGCCCCGGTCGTAGTCGTTGACCCCCACAGTATGAATGATATCCCGTTGGCGCTTGACCTTCTGGGCAGGGTGTTCAACGTTGAAGGGGATGCGAAGAGGGTAACCGCAGAGTTCCAGGAGAGGATAAGAGGTATCGCCTCAATGGTGTCGGGAGAGTCCAAGGTCAGGGTCTTCTATGTCGTCTGGAACGATCCGCTCATGACGGCCGGCGGTGGAACCTTCATCAGCGACGTCATTGAGCTGGCCGGCGGGGAGAACATTTTTAACGACACGAGCGGCTGGCCGGCCGTCAGCATCGAGCAGGTTCTTGAGAGGGATCCCGAGGTCATAATACTTACTCCGCACTGCGGCATGACCGTTCAGGACGTTTACAACGGGCCGCTGGCGAACACAAAAGCCGCCAAAGAGGGCAGGGTTTACATGATCGAGAACGAAAACGACCTAATACACCCCAGCCCCCGCGTTGTGCTCGGCCTTGAGAGCGTCGCGAAGCTCCTCCATCCCGAGGCCTTTAGGGTGAGCTACCCGCTAGCAATCACCGACTTCGCCGGGAGGAAGGTCACCATTGAGAGGGAACCGGAGAGGATAGTCTCGCTCGCACCGAGCATAACGGAGAGCCTATTCTATATAGGCGCTGGAAGCAAGGTTGTCGGGGTTACCGACTACGACGACTTCCCGCCGGCGGTTAAGAACATCACCAGGATAGGCGGCTACGGCAAGTACGCCAATCTGGAAAAGATAGCATCGCTTCAGCCTGACCTAATAGTTGCAGACGGTTTTTCAAAAGATATCCTCAGCAGTCTTGAAAAGATAGCACCGGTTATAATCGTTGACCCCAAGAACATCACGGAGATCTACGATGCAATTAAGCTACTCGGCAGAGTCACCAACCGGGAGGAGGGCGCAAACTCAGTGGTAGCCGAAATGAAAGCAAAGGTGAGCTACGTTTCCTCAATGGTCGCCGGAAAACCAAAGCCAAGGGTGTTCTTCATTCTCAGCTACTACAACGGCTACTGGACGGCCGGGGCTGGAACCTTCGTCAACGACCTCATAACCCTAGCCGGCGGCGAGAACGTATTCAATGATGTAAGTGGATGGGGAGTTGCCAGTGAGGAGCAGATAATCACAAGAAACCCTGAGGTCATCATAATCTCACCGAACGCTGGGATAAAACCCGAGGATCTCTGTTCGGGTCCACTCTCCGAGGTCGATGCGGTCAAGAACGGACGCGTTTACGTCCTCAGCGATGAGAACCTGGTCGTGAGACCCGGTCCGAGGATAGTTCACGGCCTTGAGGAGATCGCCGAGTACCTGCACCCCGACGTCTTCAGCTACCAGCCCCAGCCGCTCGCGTGCAACGCCACTGCCTCGGCTGGAGGCTGAACCTTTATTTTCACTTTTCGGGCAACCGTTAAAAAGCCAGTTTCTAAATTTCCCTGGTGGGAAGATGGAACGGAAGACGTTCTACAGAATCCTGCTCGTCATTGTCATAATCCTCACGGTCATCTACACCCTCGGAATAATAGGTCTCGTGCCATTCCAGTGGAGCTACTACATCACGGTATTCATGATAATCCTCTTCTTGGTCCTCAGGATAGAGAAAAAACGTCAGTAGAGGGCCTTTATCCTCCTCACGGAGAGTGTGATAAAGACCAGACCAATAAGGAGGAGGGCCAGAAGGGAGTAGAGCGGTGCCACAATGTCGTAGTAGTAGAGCATCGAGTATCTGAGACCTTCAACAGAGTACGTCATGGGCGTTAAGAGACCCACAGCACGGAACCACTTCGGAAAGAGGGTCAGCGAAGCCAGTGCCCCGCTGGTGAATATCATTGGAAGCCTGAGCAGGTTGAGCCACGTCATGACGTTTATCGGGTTCTCAACGGCAAGAGACACGTAAAGGCCGAAGGAGGAGAAGGCCACGTTGGCCAGGACGAGGAAGAGGGCCGTCAGCGGCCAGTTCCAGACCGGATACACCATAAAGTACCTCACAAGGAGGAGTGTCACGAGGCTCACCATTAGACCGAAGAGCGAGGCGACGAGAACCTTGGCGATGACTATCTCCCCGTATCTGATTGGGGCCAGGAGAAGGCGCTCGAACGTCTTTAGTCGTCTTTCGAAGATCAGCGACGATGAAACAAAGGACGTGGTCGCGAAGAGGGATGAGATGCTGATTAAACCCGGAGCGAGGTGGTCAACGTCGCCGAATCGGACAATGAATGCAAGGGTGAACACCAGGGGAAAGATCAATCCCCAGCTGATTGAACCCGGCTTGAGCATGTACTCCTTGAGCTCCTTGTTCACTATGACGAGAACCCTCCTCATATGGGGCACCCTCCGCAGGTAGCCGGACAGATACGCTCCTCGTTCTCATCCGTGAGCTCTAAAAAGACCTCCTCTATGCTCGGAAGCTCCGTGGAGACGTGCCTTACAACGACCCCAAGATCGTCCTTGATATCCCAGAACTCGCCAAGGAATTTATCCGGGTCGTCGACGGTTACCATGATTGAATCCTCGTCAAACGTGGGGTTGTAAGGGCCCAGGAACCTCAAAAGCCTGTTGCTGATGGGTTCCACCTTGAGCCTGACCCTCACTCCAGTTCCCACGAGCTTCCTCAACTCGTTCCTTTTTCCCAGAGCGACTATTTTTCCCCGGTTGATTATCGCTATCCTGTGAGGAAGAACCTCTGCTTCCGCCATGTTGTGGGTCGTCAGGAATATGGTTTTCCCCATCTTGTTGAGCGCCAGTATCATCTCCCTGACGAGCTTGGCGGACTGGACATCCAGGGCGATGGTGGGCTCGTCCATAAAGAGCACTGGTGGTTCGTGGATGAGCGCCGCCGCGATGGTCGCCCTCCTCCTATAGCCAGAGCTGAGCTTTCCGAACTTTCTCCTTGCCGGGAGGTTGAAGTCCTTTATCAGCCTGGAAACGTTCTCCAGCGGAGCCTCGTAGAGCCTTGCAAGAAATCGGAGGTTCTCCTCAACCGTCAGCTCATCGTACAGGTTGGAAACGTCGGGAACCACGCCGATGCTGCGCTTAACGTCCAGCCGCTGGGTCCTGACATCATAGCCGTTCACATAGGCCTCGCCCGCCGTTATGGATGTCAGCGTTGAGAGCATCCTCACGGTGGTCGTTTTTCCCGCTCCGTTTGGTCCGAGGAAGCCAAATATCTCCCCCTTCTTAACATCGAAGCTTATCCCGTCCACAGCGGTGAAATCGCCGTACCTCTTCGTGAGTTTCCTTGCCTCTATAACCGGCGTCACTCTCTCATCTCCCTCCACAGGAGTGCGATTACCAGAAGGATGAGCACTCCCAGTCCAACCGCCACGAGGGGACTTCCAAGTTCCCTCTTGAGCGGCGTTTCGGGGGCAGAGGTGGAGAGAGACCCCTTGAGGCTCATGAAGTCAACGTTTGCCTCGCAGATGTCTTTACCATGAAACCTGCGAGAGAGAGCTAAATACCTTGCCCCCGGAGATATCGCGACCTTTTCAACGGTTTCGTTGGGTGAGTAGTCCCAGAGGATAGTCCCATTCGGGGCCACAAAGATGGTCTCATCTCCCCCTGTTGCAAGGGTGTACCCATCGGCGGTCGCCACATCGGTGACTAGGAGATAAAAAGGAATGGAATAGACCCGGTTTCCATTCCTGTCGAGGAGAATGACCTCGTTGAGGTCGCCTCCGAGGGCTATTCCCTCTTCATCGAACTCCATATCCCTGATGAGGCCGTCGAACTTCCTCTCCCAGAGCTCTTCACCCTTCCAGCTGAAGGCGTAAACGGAACTCCATGTTTCGTCCGGAGAAACTACGAGGGCAACGGCCATCTCCCCATCTCCAGCTACTTTCTTCACATCCCCCGGAAGGGTGAGGTTGAAAATAGGAGTTCCGTCATTCCTAAAGGCGACGAAGCTCCCCCCGTCGCCTCCGGCGAGTACTCTGTCCCCTACGAGGTCGACGCTCCAGAGGTATGAGCCTATGTTCCTCTTCCACACCGGCTTCAGGTCTCTGAAGAAGTACACAAAGCCATCAACGTTTCCGGCTACTGCAGTTCTCCCGTCCCGGGAGATGTCCACGCTGTAGACGACGTTTTCAGTCTTGTACTCCTCCAAAAGCTTCCCGTGAGGATCAAAGAACTGAACCCAGTTCCCGTCGGTTCCAACGATGACGGTTCCGTTCTCGCTAACCGCGACCGAATAGGCAAAGCCCCTCACCGGGGCCTTGAAGGCCCTGCTTCCGTTGGGCTGCAGGAGTATGGCGTCGTAACCAAAGCCGAGGGCAAGGTCCCCTCTATCGTTGAAAGACATGGAGAATACTATGCATTCATCGTGATAAGTCCAGTCCCAGTGAGGCTGGGCACTTACAGGGGTTGCGGCGAGGAGAAACAGGATGAGCGGGAGCAGTCGTCTCATGGCTTCACCCCTCAGAAGTTACTCCTGGGTTTTAAATGGTTAGTGGTTCATCGCTCTAATGTTCAACGGCAAATAAAAATATTTCCTGGAGTGAAAAGAGTAGTATCTGAAAACGGCGTGTTAGGCTCAACGAACTCTTCTCAACCTTTGGTTTAGAATTTTCGGGTTTAAAAACGCTTTTTTAGCCTCCGGAGAAGCCTCAATTGAGGGGACAAAGATGAGCACATGCATAGTCATGTTCATTGGAGGTGGTTGGGTTGAGATACGTTAAGCTCCCGAAGGAGAACACCTACGCGTTCCTTGAAAGGCTCAAGGAGTGGGGCAAACTCTACGCCCCGGTTAAGATATCCGAGAAGTTCTACGACTTCAGGGAAATAGACGATGTCAGACAGGTGGAGTTCAGCTACAACAGAACGATAATGCCGCCGAAGAAGTTCTTCTTCCTTCCCAGGGAGAAGCTCTTCGAGTTCAACCTCACCAAAGCCGAGTACAGGGAGGTCATAGAGGACGTCGAGCCCTTTGTGCTCTTCGGCCTTCACGCCTGCGACATCTTCGGCCTCAAGGTGCTCGACACCGTTTACCTCGACGAGCTACCGGATAAGTACTACAAGGTTCGCAGGGAGAAGGGCATCATCATAGGCATCAGCTGTATGCCCGACGAGTACTGTTTCTGCAACCTCCGTGAGACGGATTTTGCCGACGACGGCTTTGACCTCTTCCTCCACGAGCTACCGGACGGCTGGCTCGTCCGCGTCGGAACCCCAACCGGCCACAGGATAGTGGACAAGAACATCAAGCTCTTCGAGGAGGTCACCACCGAGGACATCTGCAACTTCCGCGAGTTCGAGAACAAACGCTCCAGGTCGTTCAAGTACCACGAAGACTGGAGCAATCTGCGTTACCTGCTCGAGCTCGAAATGGAGCACCCGATGTGGGACGAGCAGGCTGAAATCTGCCTCGCCTGCGGCAACTGCAACACCACCTGCCCGACCTGCCGCTGTTACGAGGTTCAGGACATAGTCAGCCTCGACGGTGAAACCGGCTACCGCGAGAGGCGCTGGGACTCCTGCCAGCTCAGAAGCCACGGCCTCGTTGCAGGAAACCACAACTTCAGGCCGACCAAGAAGAGCCGCTTCATGAACCGCTACCTCTGCAAGAACTCCTACAACGAAAAGCTCGGCATAAGCTACTGCGTCGGCTGCGGCAGGTGTACCTACTTCTGCCCGGCGGGTATAAGCTTCGTGAAGAACCTGCGCACGATCATGGGACTTGAGGAGAAGACCTGTCCGTCCGAGATAAGTGAGGAGATTCCCAAGAGGGGATTCGCATACGCCTCGGAGATAAGGGGTGAGGACATATGAGCGAGGTAGTTCCCAGGGAGATTATGATGCCGGAGGAGAACCCCTACGCGCTCCACAGGGTCAAGGTTCTCAAAGTTTATCCGCTCACCGAGAAGGAGAAGCTGTTCCTGTTCAGGTTTGAGGACCCAGAGCTGGCCGAGAAGTGGACCTTCAAGCCGGGACAGTTCGTCCAGCTCACCATCCCCGGCATCGGTGAGGTTCCGATAAGCATATGCTCCTCCGCGATGAGGAAGGGCTTCTTCGAGCTCTGCATCAGGAAGGCTGGAAGGGTCACCACGGTCATCCACAGACTCCAGCCCGGAGATACAGTCCTCGTCCGCGGTCCCTACGGCAACGGCTTCCCCGTTGACGACTGGGAGGGCATGGATCTGCTCCTAATCGCCGCTGGCCTTGGAACCGCCCCGCTCAGGAGCGTCTTCCTCTATGCCATGGACAACCGATGGAAGTACGGCAACATAACCTTCATCAACACCGCCCGCTATGGAAAGGACCTCCTGTTCTACAAGGAGCTGGAGGCAATGAAGGACTTGGCAGAGGCAGAAAACGTCAAGATAATCCAGAGCGTTACGCGCGACCCCGAGTGGCCCGGCCTTCACGGAAGGCCGCAGAACTTTATAGTTGAGGCCAACACCAACCCGAAGAACACAGCCGTTGCCATATGCGGCCCGCCGAGGATGTACAAGGCCGTCTTCGAGTCCCTCATCAACTACGGTTACAGGCCTGAGAACATATTCGTCACGCTGGAGAGGAAGATGAAGTGCGGAATAGGAAAGTGCGGCCACTGCAACGTCGGAACGAGCACGAGCTGGAAGTACATCTGCAAGGACGGCCCGGTATTCACGTACTTCGACATAGTATCAACGCCGGGCTTACTGGACTGAGGTGGTGGAGATGGAAGGAAAGGTCAGGATTGGATTTTACGCCCTCACCTCATGCTACGGCTGCCAGCTCCAGTTAGCTATGATGGACGAGCTCCTTCAGCTGCTTCCGCACGCGGAAATCGTCTGCTGGTTCATGCTTGAGCGCGACAGCTACGAGGACGAGCCTGTAGATATTGCCTTCATCGAGGGGAGCGTCTCCACCGAGGAGGAGGTCGAGCTCGTCAGGAAAATACGCGAGAACGCGAAAATCGTTGTGGCCGTTGGCTCCTGTGCAGTCCACGGCGGTGTGCAGAGCTGGGAGAAAGACAAGAGCCTCGAGGAGCTCTGGAAGACCGTCTACGGCGATGGGAAGGTCAAGTTCGAGCCGAAGATGGCCGAGCCGGTGGAGAACTACATCAAGGTGGACTACCGCATCTACGGTTGCCCTCCTGAAAAGCGGGACTTCCTCTACGCGCTCGGCACGTTCCTTGTCGGCTCGTGGCCGGAGGACATAGACTACCCTGTCTGCGTCGAGTGCAGGCTGAAGGGACACCCGTGCATACTCATCGAGAAGGGCGAGCCGTGCCTTGGGCCAATAACAAGGGCCGGCTGCGATGCGAGGTGCCCAGGCTTCGGAGTGGCGTGCATCGGTTGCAGGGGAGCTATAGGCTACGACGTTGCCTGGTTCGACTCACTCGCCAGGACGTTCAAGGAGAAGGGAATCAGCAAGGAGGAGATACTCCAGCGCATGAAGATGTTCAACGCCCACAACCCGAAGCTCGAGGAAATGGTTGAGAAGATATTCCAGGGGGTGGAAGAATGAAGAACCTCTACCTTCCCATCACCGTTGATCACATAGCGCGTGTTGAGGGCAAGGGCGGCGTTGAGATAGTCGTTGGAGACGATAGTGTCAAGGAAGTCAAGCTCAACATCATAGAGGGTCCGAGGTTCTTTGAGGCCATAACGGTTGGCAAGAAGCTCGACGAGGCTCTGGCGGTTTACCCAAGGATATGCTCATTCTGTTCTGCCGCGCATAAACTCACCGCGGTTGAAGCCGCTGAGAAGGCGATAGGCTTCACCCCGCGCGAGGAAATCCAGGCCCTCAGGGAGGTTCTCTACATCGGAGACATGATAGAGAGCCACGCGCTCCATCTGTACCTCCTGGTTTTGCCTGACTACCTCGGCTACTCCAACCCGCTCAAGATGGTGGACGAGTACAAGAAGGAGATCGGCATAGCCCTGGAGCTTAAGAACCTCGGAAGCTGGATGATGGACGAGCTTGGAAGCAGGGCGATACATCAAGAGAACGCGGTACTCGGAGGCTTTGGAAAACTTCCGGACAAGGCCACCCTTGAGCTCATGAAGAAGCGCCTCAGCGAGGCACTCCCTAAGGCCGAGTACACCTTCGAGCTCTTCGCAAAGCTTGAGCAGTACGAGGAGGTTGAAGGGCCGATAATCCACATGGCTGTGAAGCCGAGGGGGGACGTCTACGGCATATACGGCGACGCCATAAGCGTCAGCGACGGCTTCGAGTTCCCGAGCGAGGACTACAAGAAGTACATGGTTGAGCGCGTTGTGGAGCACAGCTTCGCCAAACACTCTTTCTATCGCGAGAAGCCTTTCATGACGGGAGCCATATCGCGCGTCGTCAATCATGCGGATAAGCTCTACGGAAGGGCGAAAGAGCTCTACGAGAGCCACAGGGATCTGCTCAGGCCAACCAACCCCTTCGCCAACAACCTGGCTCAGGCCCTTGAGCTGGTCTACTTCATCGAGCGTGGCGTAGACCTCATAGACGAGGCCCTCGCGAAGTGGCCGGTAAGACCGAGGGACGAGGTCGAGATAAGGGACGGCTTCGGCGTCAGCACGACCGAGGCGCCGCGCGGAATCCTCGTCTATGCCCTCGAGGTCAAGGACGGAAGAGTAGCTTACGCTGACATCATAACTCCCACAGCGTTTAACCTCGCCATGATGGAGGTCCACGTCAGGATGATGGCGGAGAAGCACTACAACGAGCCAGAGAGGCTCAAGTACCTCACCGAGATGGTGGTAAGGGCCTACGACCCGTGCATCTCCTGTTCGGTGCACGTTGCTAAGCTTTGATTTCTCAACTTTTTTAAGGGCTGGTGACAGAAAAATACCGGGGGGTATTATGGCTGAGGAAATCGTTGATGTTGTTATACACGTGAAGGTACCCAAGAAGTACGCCGAGACCTTCAGGAAGGATGTTGAGGCTATGGCGTGGTATCTCTCTCACAAGGACGAACTCTTTGAAAACATGAAGAAGCTTAAGGGCATCATGAAGACCAATAAATCCTGGAAGGAGCTCAAGGAGGAGTACTATGAGGGAATTACTGGTTGACAGCTCTCTCATTGTGGAGTACTTCAAGGGTAGCGAACGGGCGGTTGAACTCTTTGAGTCCTTTGAGAACGAAGACCTTGCTCTTTACATAACCGAAACTGTGTTTAGTGAGGTTACGTATCTGCTCCTCGGCTACTTCTCAAAACTTGCACCCAGGACCCTCAAAGGTAGAAAGGACAAGTTACCCCCTGAAATTCGGATTGTTTTCAAAGCTCTAAGGAGTTTTGGATTTATTGAATCATCGCAAAGGACGCTCTCCGAGGCAATAGAACTCATCGAGAAGTACGCCATGCTGCCCAACGACGCGCTAATTTTAGCCACCTGCATAGAACATGGCTTTGCCCTGGCAACCCTTGACGAGGATTTCATAGAGCCTGCAAAGAAAGAAGGGGTTGAACTCGTAACGGGGTGATTCGGTGAGGACGCTCATCCTAGCACTCGGCAACGAGCTGATGAAGGACGATGGAGTCGGACTGAAGGCCGGCAGAATACTTGCGGAGAAGGGGTACAACGTCCTCGACGTTGGCACGGACATCTTCATGCTCTCCGCCCATTACAATGGGGAGGAAAGGCTGATAATCATCGACGCGATTCTGAGTGAAAAGTTTCAGCCGGGAAAGATAATTCACCTCGCAGGTAAAGATGTCTTCGAGAAGCTGAAGGGAGAGATAAGGAGTGCCCACTTCATTGGGGCTATAGACGGACTTAAGCTCCTTATGGCCATGGATGAACGCCTCGCCAAGGCGGATATACACTTCATCGGCGTCGTTGCCAGGGAGATAGACCTCGGAATGGAGCTCACCGAGGAAGTTGAAAAGGCCCTGCCAAGGGTCGTCGAGCTGGTTGAAGAACTCTGCAAAGAATGAATTAAATAATTGAATAACCAAAGAATCGGCCGGGGCTCACATGCCCCCGCTGACCGCTAACTCGATTATCTTCCTTATCTCCACGAGGAACTCCATTGGGATGTCCTTGAGCATTGGCTCTAGGAAGCCCTTGACGATGAGCTGGGTAGCTTTTTCCTCGTCAAGGCCCCTGCTCATAAGGTAGAACAGCTCCTCCTCGCGGATTTTGCCTATCGCTGCTTCGTGGCTGAGCTGTGCATCATCGACCTTGCTGATGAGACCAGGGTAGGTTTCCATTGTTGCTTTATCGCTTAAGAGAAGGGCGTCGCAGCTTATATGACCCTTGGTTTTCTCAGCCTCAGCTTGGATTATTCCCCTCGTTATCACCGTGCTCTCGTCCATTATAACTGCTTTGCTCGCGTTTATTCCCCCCGCACCCTTGCCCTGGAGGTACATCCTGCCGCCCAGATCAACGTAGAAGTCTTTCTGGCCGAGTAGAATGCCGTTCAGCTCGACGTAGCCGTTCTCATCAACCCAGTACCTCGGGTCCCCTATGTTGCTCTTCCCGGAGCCAAGGGTGACGGTGGTGTTGATGAAGCGCGCGCCTTTCCCGATTCTCGCCCTCGTCATTGGCCTCGTGTGAACGTACTCCGGCCAGTTCTGCAAAACGGTGAGCTGGCCCTTTGCGTTCTCGTGGAAGTACGCCTCGGTCATGTCGAGGTGGAGTGAGTGCTTCAGCAGAATCGGCGCGGTACAGCCCTCTATGAGGTGGAACTCGGTGTTCTTCTCGGCGATGATAATTATGTGCGGTGCCTGGGCTAAAGCGCTCTCTTGGATGAGGAAGAACAGGTGAAGCGGGAAGGGAACCTTGAGACCCTCCTTGACGTAGAGGAAGATTCCACCGTTCCACACTGCTGTGTGATAAGCCGTCAGCTTGCTCTCATCCATCCTAAACAGCCTGAGGAAGTGAGACTTAACCAAGTCGGGGTACTTTCTAACAGCTTCTTCAGTCGGGAGAACGATTAGGCCCTTCTTGGCCCACTCCTTGAGGAACTCGTTGTAGATTACTCCAGTGTCAGTCTGAACGGCTAATCCTGCTATGTACTTCTGCTCGACCTCGGAAATGCCCAACCTGTCGAGTAAAGCCTTCATCTCCGGGGGAAGATCGTCGAGGCTCTCTATGTGCCCAGGAACACCTTCAACCTCGGGTTTGGCTATGAACTGGAGGAGCTCCTCCTCGCTTATAACTGGATCCCTGTGAGGGGCTTTCTCAAAGGCCTCCAGTGCCTTGTACCTTATCCGGGTCATCCACTCCGGCTCTTTGTTCCTCTTTGAAAGCTCTTCAATCTGGCTCTCGATTATTGCCTTGGCATCTTTGATTGTTATGGTTTCGGTCATTCTCCCACCTCCTCAAAGATACCGCCAAAACCTTCCCGGTCTATTCTTTCAACCAGCTCACCACTTCCGGTCTTTACAATCCTCCCGTCCTTCATGACGTGGACCTTGATGTTCTCCTTGTCTATGTGCTCAAGAATCCGCCCGTAGTGGGTTATCAGGAGTATCGCGGTTCCGTTTTTGTGTAGCTCTTCTATTTTCCTGCTGATAACACTCAGGGAATCAACGTCAACACCGCTGTCCGGCTCGTCCAGGATGAGGAGCTTCGGCCCTATTAGAACCGCCTGGAGTAGCTCAAGCCTCTTCCTCTCACCACCGGAAAAGCCAACGTTGAGATAGCGGTGCAGGTCTTTTTCACTAAACCAGAGCTCTTTGCCCTTCTCGACAACCAAATCGTAGGCCTCAACCGGGTCAATTCCTTTGAGCTCGACTAGAACCTGCTGGAGGAAGTCGATTATCTTTACTCCTTCAACTTCAGGCGGGACTTGGAAGGCCAAAAGAATTCCCCTCTTAGCCCTCTCGTCCGGACCGAGCTCTGTAATATCTTCCCCGTCGAAGGTTATTCTGCCCGTCTTTATCTCGTATCTGGGATGGCCTGCTACCGTTAGTGCAAGCGTGGACTTCCCTGAACCGTTGGGTCCCATGACGACGTGGAACTCTCCCTCGTTAATGCTCAGGTTTACACCCCTCAGGATGTCCTTATTCTCAACACCTACGTGAAGGTTCTCAACTTTGAGCATTACCTCACCCCCGTGGGTAACGTAGATGGGACGTTTTTTAAGCATTGCTGGACAAAGATGTAGAAGACTATGAAGCAGATGTCCCCCGGGAAAGTTAAGAAAAGCTCATAGGGAAAGCGGGAGGGCTTCCCTTATGCGTCTGAGAAGCTCCCTCTTCTTCTCGCTCTCCTCGAGGGCTATCTCAAGCACCTCATCAATGGTCTCGACTGGGAATATCTGCACCTTTTCCGCCTTGTCCTTGCTGAGGAAGACGTCCTTCTCGTTGCTCTTGGGGATTATGACCGTCTTTATGCCCGCCTCTATGGCAGCTTCTATCTTCGGAGTGGCCCCGCCTATCGGGAGCACCTCGCCGCGAACGCTGAGCGAGCCGGTCATGGCAACGTCCTGCCTTATTGGTATCTCCTCAAGGGCGGAGATGACAGCCGTCGCGACGCTTATACTGGCCGAATCACCTTCAACGCCCTCGTAGGTTTGGAGGAACTGGACGTGGATGTCGTAGCGGCTTATGTCTTCACCCTTATAGCGCTTGATTATTGCCGAGACGTTCTGGACGGCTTCCTTGGCTATCTCTCCGAGCTTTCCGGTGACTATAATCTTACCCTCCTCCTTGCTGGCGGCGGGGGCGACGACGGCCTCTATGGGCAGGACGATACCGCTCTGTTCACCGATTACCGCCAATCCGTTGACACGGCCTATCTCACTTCCCTCTGTCTTGATGACCTGGTACTCCTTCTTGCGCTCTATGTACCAGTCGGCGAGTTGCTTTTCAAGGGGTTTAGCCATCCTTATCGCTTCAAGGACGTCCTCGCGCTCCACGTACTTCTTGCCCTTCTTGACCGCTATGTCTCCAGCGGCCCTCACGATACCACCAAGGTCACGTAGCCGGAGGGTAAGGTGTCCCTTTCTGCCGGCGCGCTTCTGCGCTTCCCTGACTATTTCCTCAACGGCGTCGCGCGTGAAGTGAGGTATCTTGCCGTCGCGTATGACCTCCTGGGCAACGAACTGGATGAGCTTGCGCCTGTTCTCTATGGTGTCCGGCATCGTGGTGCGCATGTAAACCTCGTAACCGTAGCCCCGGATACGAGAGCGCAGGGCCGGGTGCATCTTGTCAACCGTGTCAAGGTTTCCCGCCGCGACGAGGACGAAGTCGCACGGGACCGGCTCAGTCCTGACCATGGCACCGCTCGACATCTCGCTCTGGCCAGTTATCGGGAACTTCTTCTCCTGCATCGCCGTGAGGAGGTTCTGCTGCATCTTGAGGCTCAGCGTCGCTACCTCGTCTATGAACAGGACGCCCCTGTGGGCGCGGTGTATCATTCCCGGCTCAACGCGCTCGTGGGCGGGCGTTCCGAGGCCACCGCTCTGGAACGGGTCGTGGCGCACGTCACCGAGGAGTGCTCCGGCGTGGGCGCCGGTCGCGTCTATGAAAGGTGCCTTGTTCCTTCCGCAGTTGTCAACGAGTAGCTTGGGAACGAGGACTGAGCCCTTGAGGCGCATGTTCGAGAGTGCCATTATGGTGAGTATTACAACGAAGAGACCCATAAGGAGCGTGGTCGCACTGAAATCTATAAACAGGGCAAGCATGACGGTGAACATGACAAACAGAAGGATGTAGGATTTTATACTCTCCTGCCCCTTGGCCTTCTCGCGGTACTTCTCAACTATCCTCCGTCCTTGACAGGCGGGGACTGTCTTTATCTTGGGCATGTTCTCGTCTTCGGGGTTTGGAAAGACGAGTATGTCTTCTAGGTTTTCCGTGGGCAGCAGCTCCGCCATTGCCTGACCGAGCATCGACTTGCCGGTTCCGGGTTCACCTATTAAAAGAACGTGCCTCTTCTGGGTGGCCGCTGTCCTGATCACTTCGACAGCGTGCTCCTGCCCTATGACTTGGTCGATGAGCTTCTCCGGGACTTTAACCTCCTCGGTAGTGTTAAACTCCATGCCCAGCTCAAGGCTCTCTCCATATTCCCTGGGGGCCAGGGATTCCCTATTGACCTTCTCGTCTTCCCCCATTTTGCTTCCCTCTTCCACTCTCTCAAACTGGAATGCTCGGGGCGATTTATAACTTTTTTGAGAAGGTTAAGAAAAAGCTAAAATAGGCCTTGTCATCCATAAACCTTGGTGGAAGCGATGAAGGTTGAGGATCAGATTGTGTTCACGGCGCATCACGGGAGCTGGAAGGTGGCCGACAGGCTGATCGACATGGAGGACGAGAAGGTGGCCCACTTTCTGGCCAGCATTTCCAACACGGTCAACGCCAAGATACCCGAGTACCTGACCGAGGTCATGAACGTGGCTGGAATAGCCAGCCTCGCGGAGGAAATCGGAAAGAAGGATCTGAGCAATGCCATCATTGCCCTCAAGTCGCCTGGAACGGCAAGGAAGCTCGGTGCCCTCGTCTTTGAAGAAGACAAGAAGCTCAGAAAGCACCTCGTTGACGTGGCCAAGGCCATCCTCGTGAGGGAAGTGCTCTCGAAGAAAGTCCCCGTGGAGTATCCTGAAGGGCCCCTAAATGAGGTCAGGATAGTCTTCCCGTACAACGAGGACCATGTGAACTTCACGGCGTTTCATCTCAGCGCGGAGCACGGCAAGTGGAGGGCCGTTAGAAGGCTCATAATCGATGACAAAACACCGATGGCCGATGTCGCGCGGCTTTTGGCGAGCATAAACGAGAGCATCACGCTCAAGCTCCCGGTCTACGCGGGCATCGACCTCAAAGGCATAGAGGCCTGGTTCGGTGAGTTCAAGAAGGTTAAGAAGGCCGAAATCCCGGCCGTTGTGGAGAAATATAGGCACTTTCCGGCCGAGAACTACGCCCCCGGCCCGTTCCAGGGGCATGCAAAAGTCTACGCTCTGAGAAAGGCCCTTGAAAAGATAGGCCTCTCCCTGGACGTCCCGGCTAAGAGCCTTGAGAAGTACCTGGAGAAGAAGTGAATCCTCATGATGAGGCCGAGGACACCCGAGGGAAACCGATGAGGAGTCTTCGCTTCGCTGATTCATATTTCCTTTGGGGGTGAAAGCATGAGGAAGGGGACGGTTCTCACCGAAAGAGCCCCGAAGCCGATAGGGCCGTACAGCCAGGGAATAATCGCGGAGGGAAAGTTTCTCTTCGTCTCGGGGCAGATACCGATAAACCCCGAAACCGGGAAGCTCGTAACCGGTGACATTGAGGAACAGGCGGAACAGGCACTCAAAAATCTCTTGGCGGTCGTCGAGGCTGCCGGCGGAAGCGCCGAGAACGTGGTGAAGGTGACGGTGTACATCAGGAACATGGGCAACTACGCCAGGTTTAACGAGGTTTACAACCGCTACTTCTCCAAGTCAAAGCCAGCCAGAGCGGTTGTTGAAGTTTCAAACCTTCCGAAAGGTGTGGACATTGAGATAGAGGCCATAGCGGTCCTTTGAATTTTTAACATTTTTCGGTGAGCGAGATGGAAGCGGTAAGGATCAGACGCGAACTCCTGGAGTACCTTCTGGGGCTGGCACGCGACTTTTATCCCAACGAATTCGCGGGCTTTCTGCGGGAGAAGAATGGGGTATTTGAAGAAGTTTTGATAGCCCCAAATCCCCACTTCGGAAGCAGTTCCGCGTTTTTTGACACATGGATGCTACCCTACGATGAGAGCATAAAGGGAACCGTTCACTCACATCCGGGGCCGAGCGCCAGGCCCTCCGAGGCAGACCTCCACTTCTTCTCGAAGTTCGGGGGCGTTCACCTGATAATCGCCTACCCGTTCCTAGAGGACAGCGTGAGGGCTTACCGCAGCGACGGGAGCAGACTGAGGATTAAGGTTGTAGAATAACATCATGTGAAAATTCTTAAAAGGAAACCAACCATAATCCAGTTACAGGTGTTGCCCATGAAGATTAAGGACCTTTTGGACGGGTTGAATGAGAAGCAGAAGAGAACAGTCCTACAGTGTGCAGAAACATGTGGAATCCCGGACCTGGACAGGGAAGTTGATCTCCAGGTGGAAAGCGACGCGATAAAGTTCCTAAAGGCCATTTCAAATCCACTCCGTCTCAGAATACTCAAGCTCCTGAGGGACAACTGGCTGTGCGTGTGTCTAATCTCAAGGATACTCGACCAGGATCAGACCCTAATAAGCCACCACCTGCGCACGCTCAAGGGTCTCGGACTGATCGAAGAAAGGAAGGAGGGCAAGATGCACTTCTACAGAACCAACACAGAGACCCTTAAGAAGTACCTCGACATGGTCAGTATTGAGCTGGTCTGACCTCCTCCCCGCCGTGAAGGGGCGGTTCGGTTTGCGGGCCCATCACTTACTCGGGTCACCCCTTTCAGCTCAGCTCACAGGCCGGGTCTTCGGCCCGTTACCCCTACGGGCTAAAGCCCGATTGGGGTTATCGTCTCAAAGCCCCTCCCAGACTCTAACCCCAGACTCTAACTGCCCAAAAGGGCAGTTTTCGAAAGACGCCTGTCGGCGTCTTCCCCTGCAAAAGCAGGGGACACAGTGAAAGCCCTCTAAGGGAGCCATCCCTGAAAGGACTCTTTCAGAGCCCATTACTACTCCACAACTTAAAAGACTTTCGGTGATTTGAATGTCAGACTCAAAAATACTGCATCCCCCGCTCCAAAGGGTGAGGCTTTCGGAGGGATAAGACCATGAACGACCTCCAGCGGGAAGTTGACAGAATCGTCATGGAGTTCGGTGGCTACTGGGAGCCGTTTGAGATGCTCGCTGCCCTGATGGAGGAAATCGGAGAACTTGCAGACGAGTTGCTAAAGATGGAAGGCGTTAAAGGCTCAGGAAACAAGAAGCGCTTGAAGGAAGAGCTCGGCGACGTTGCCTTTGCCCTCTCCTGCATCGCCAACTACTATGATGTGGACCTCATGGACGCTCTCAGGGAGACCATAGAGAAGTACAGGGAACGGGACAGCGGGCGCTGGAGCAACCTATGAAATCTACATCAAGTGTGCTATGAATTTGTAACACAATGAACTACCATATAACTGGGTTATACTAGGGCGCGAAAGCACGAGTTACTAAGTGGTTAGAAATCTTCCAACTTATCGAAACATTTTTATAATCGGGCGCTCAATTTCCATCATAATTCGGGGGAGGTGGAGACATGGCTGATAAAATAAACGGAATAGACATAAAGATTTTGAAGCTCCTCGCCAAGAACGCCCGCCTTACCTATAAGGAGCTTGCCGAAATTCTGGGCACCACTAGGCAGAGGATATCCCGCAGGATGGACCGTCTGGAGAGAAACGGCATCATAAAGAAGTACACCGTGATACCCAACTACGACGCCCTCGGTTACGTTCATGTGATCCTCGGGATAACAGTTAAGCCCTCGGTCAATATCGATGAGGTTATCCCCGCCCTTATCGAGGACGAGAATGTCAAGATCGTTGAACGCGCCCTTGGTTCTCACAACCTGGTGGTACACATCATCGGCCCCAAGGACATGAAGGAGCTCGAGAAGATAATAAACGAGGTCTCCAAGAAGATACCGGGTATTGACAAACTCGACATAACCTTCGTGACCGAGACCGTTAAGTTCGAGGTTCTTTAATTCCCTTTATTTCCTTCGTCAACCGCCGAGGGAAAGAATAATAAAGCCCCCATCTGCACTTCTCCCAGGTGGCAGAGATGCTTGAGAGAGCGGTAGTGGACATTGCAGTGGTTGCAGGGCTCGGCTTTGGTTCCTACAGGTTCAAGGCACTCGACGCCAAAGGGGCCGTTGCAGCGGCATTCCTTGGGCTCTCCGTTATCGAGCTGGGGGGAGTGTACCCATTCGCCGCACTTCTCACCTTCGTGGTTCTCGGCGTTCTGTCCACCAAGTACAAATTCAGGGAAAAGGCCAAGCTTGGTGCCGCCCAGAGCAGAGGTGGAATAAGAAGCTGGGGAAACGTTCTGGGCAATGGACTGGCAGCCCTCATCTTCCTTGCCTTTGAGTACTTCTCCCAGATGGACGTCTTCTGGGCGGCGAGCTTTGCGGCCATAGCTACCGCCAACGGGGATACCCTGGCGAGTGAACTTGGCAAGGTTTTTGGAAGGAACCCCAAACTAATCACGACGCTCAGGCCAGCTAAACCCGGCACCAACGGAGCAGTCTCGTGGATGGGTGAACTCTTTGGTCTGCTCGGGGCGTTTGTAATATCCATGTTCGCACTCCCGCTGACCACCGAAAAGGTTACGATGCTCCTTGCGGTCACACTGGGGGGACTGGTCGGTGTCAACCTGGACAGCCTCATCGGAGCGACCCTTGAGAACGAGGGGATAACCAACAACAACTCGACGAACTTTCTAGCTTCTCTCCTCGGCGGTTTCGTCGGTGCTGGCCTCTTCTACCTTCTCGCATGAAGTTTTAAAAGCACCGCGAGAACTTTTCTCGGCGGATGATGACTACGGCGGATTCCCGAAGGGTGAGGAGGACCTTAGGGCCTGACGCCTCGCCAAACGTAATTCCGGAATTGAAGAATTAAAGAAAAATTAGGCCTTTTCCTCCCGCTCTCTTGCGTACTCCTCGTAAACCTCCCAGAGCGAGACAAGCGCCGCCGGAATGCCGTGCTCCGTGGCAAACGTCATGTACGGTGCAAGGTCAACGATGTAATCGGCGAATCTGAAAAGGCCGCGCGGTATGCCCTCACGGGAGCCGACGAAGATTACAACCTCCTTCGCGTAGAACATGTCCTTGGCGAGCTCCCCCTTCACCTCGGCGAGCGTTGGCCCTTTGGGATCGGTGATGATGAGTAGCCTCTTGCCCCGTCTCTTATCGCGGACGACCTGGTAAAGATCCCAGATGCTCACTGGTATCTTTTCAACCTTCCAGGGATACGCCTCGCGCTGTATCTGGTACCTGCTCTCCTGACCGATTCTAACCCCCTTTATAAACTCCGCAAGCTCAAAGGCGTCCATCTTCTCCTTGGGGGCTATGATCAATTCTTTCACCTCGAAGGCCTGCGCGGCCCTTCCAATCTTCTCACCGAAGGAGCGGCATGCCTTGTAATCACCCCAATAGGGCATCTGAACGAGCGTAACCTTGCGGAAAAGTTTTCTCGCGTCTAATTTTTCGGGCTTGAACTTCCTGAACTCTTCCCCTGGAACCACGGAAATGTAAGCTTTGTCTCCGATTATTTCAACCTGAACAACTCTGTCCGGCCAGCTGAGGTTTACATCGGCATTCGTGAGCTCCCTTATTTTAGCGCCCAGCTCTCGGTTAACGTCCATGCTGGTGAACCCGTGCTTTCCACGCCTCTTCGTCTTCACGGCGAAGGTCTCGTTTTCACTTATCAAAGGGGCGAGTTTTTCGGCGCTCTCCACTATCTTCTCAAGCTCGGCTGGAACCTCAACGATGACCGGGATCAGCCTCTCGACCTCCGGTATCTCCAGTATCTTCTCAGCGGCATTTCCTTCGTCTGTCTCGACGATGACCAGACCGTAATAGCCCATCGGCGATGCCCAAACACTGGCATCCGGGAGGGAGTCCTTGATGTAGTTGGCGGCGACACTCTCCATTCCCCGCTGGGTCTTGACTATGAACTTCATAACCGCACCTCCTGGAGAAGAAGCGATCGGGTGCTTAAAAGTCTGCCGAGTAGCCGAACGGTGGGAGAATAGAATTGGGAGGCATCAAGCCTCCGGCTCGGCGAGAACCTTGATCTTCCTGATCTCGGCCCTCTTGATCGGGTATATCTTGCGCGCCTCCTTGGCGATCTCGGCGCCCATCTTGCCGCTGACGGCCTCAAGGATGAAGTCCTTGTAGTTGAGCTCCTCGGCCTTCTTGTAGATAATCTCCTTGATGATCTCCCTTATGGCCCTCTCCTGGCTGGTCTGGATGCGCCTGTAGGCGATGACCATGCCCATGACGCGGAGCTTGTAGCCGTCCTTGGTGGTGATATTGAATATGCCGTCAACCCTGGTGGTCCTCCTCCTAACGAGGCTCCTTATGTAGCTCCTCGCGAGGGTGTGGCCCTTGAACTTGGTGTAGGCGTTCTGCCCCTTGACGTCGTAGATCTGGAAGTAGAGCTTGACCTGGCCCTTGGTGAAGTCGCCGGTGAGATCCTTGAGGGTGGTCTCTATAACACGACCGATGACCTTCTCTGGCTCGTCGGCAGGGGTGAGGCCGATCTCCTTGCTTCCGAAGAAGTCCGGAGCGTAAACTATGTACCACTCTTTCATCTTCCACTTATCCTTGGTAGCAGCAGCCCTCTTCCTTGGGTTACCCTTTGCCATCTCAACACCTCCAGTTCACACCTTTTCGGTAACATCTTCGGCGATTTTGATTGAAAACACCAAATCGTCCAGCGCTTTGATGAGTGTCTCAATCTCACCCGAGTATTTAACCTTTGTTATGACGTCCCCATCTTCCCATCGGGTTAGCACATTTAAACTTTTCTTTAGGCTCTCAGGAAGGCCCACGTTGTCCACTTCCAGTGCCTCGGCTATAGCCTCCGCCCTTCCAGGATCGCCGTAGTGCCAGACTATCTCTACCCTGGCCTCAATCTTCACTGCCCTTTCCCTCCCCGACCTGCCTCCCAAGCGCCTCGTTGAAGAGCCTTATGAACTCGTCCAGCTTGTTCTTCGGGAAGCGGATTCCAGCGGCTATTGCGTGTCCCCCGCCCTCACCGCCGAGCTTTTCAGCCACCTCTCTGAGCGCCTCTCCCAGGTGGTAGCCCTTGGCCAATGCCTTCTCAGTGGTTCTGGCTGAGCCTTTTACCAGGTTCTCATCCTCATCGCTGTCCGCTATAACAACCACGGGCTTCTCCGGGTCGGCGAGGCCGGCGTTTATGGCTATGTTGGCTGCTATGCCCACGAGCGTGTCCCTTATGTTCCTGCCGGCGTAGAAGACGTAGGCATGCTCTCCCTCGTCGGCCATGCTCCAGTTCTGGATGAGGAACTTTCTTGCCTCGATTTGCTCCCGCTTGTAGTCCTCCAGCATCTTTCTTGCCTTTCGGTAAGCATCCTCGTCGCCGAGGCATATGGCAACGCCCAGGGTTCCGGCGTTTAAGCGACCGGTGGCGTTGAGGAGCGTCGCAAACTCCCTCGCCTCGTGCCGTGGATCACCCTCCGGGTAGAGAGAGCTTATCACCACATCGCCGATAAGCCTGTCTATGGCCTCTTTGGGGGCACCGTGCTTGATGAGGTGTATAACCAGTGCATCGTGGAGCTTCCTTTTCTCTTCTTCCCTCAACTGCCAGTACTTCATGTCCGGGTCAAAGCCCCTGGCACGGAGCCACTCTATTGCCTTCCTCTCGTCTCCAGTTATCTCCGGAATCTCAGGGTGGGTAGCGTAAGCGAGCATCTGATATAGCGGCCGGCTCTCCCTTCCAAAGAGGCGGAGCTCCTTCCTAACCTCCAGGATATCCAGCTTTTTTCCGTCTTCGAGTATGTCGTTGTTGAGCCCATGGAAGGTTCCGTCTATCTCCTGCATGTCACCAACGGCGCCGACGATGGCAACGTATGCCATGTCCATGTTCCTCTCGTTCATCTCCCTGGCGACGAAGTAGGCGACGCCAGAACCACTCAAATCGCGGACGCTGTTGGCGCCGAACGGAACGGGATTCACCAGCACGTGAGAATCCGTTGAGAACTCGTCCTTCTCTGGAGGGTGATGGTCGGCAACGACGACGGTTGCCCCTTCGAGGTGCTTCTCGATCAGGCTCATTGAGCCGCTCCCAAGGTCGCTAAAGACATATATCCTATGCTTCTCCAAGGCGAGCTCCTGAATAAGCTCTTCACTGAGCTGCTTGACTATGCTGAGCTGGAAGCTCCCACCTTCCCGCGCAACGGCTTTCGCTAAAATCGCCCCCGCGGTGATCCCATCGGCATCGCGGTGGGAGATTATCCTGATAGTGTGTCCTAGCTCGATGTGCATCTTGATTAGCTCTGCCCCCTCGCGGGCCTTCTCCAAGAAAGCGCCCCTGTCCATTTTACCACCTTATAAGAAGGAAAGGGGATCAGCGGACCAGGAGCTTGGCCTGCTCCGGATCGTAGCGCCACTTGGCGGGCAACTTGCCGGTTCTCCGGTAGTACTTGACAAGGCGCCTGATCTTGCTCTCGGTGAGCTGGAGACCGCGCCTTGAGTGCTTGTCCTTGGGGTGCATCTCCAGGTGCTTTCTGAGCTTAACCGCCTTCCTGATGAGAGCCATGAGGTCCTCCGGGATGTTCGGAGCGAGGCCGTTCTCCTCAAGGATCTTGGTTATTTTCTTGCCGGTGATGAGCTTGACGCTCGGGATGCCGTACTGGTCCCTGAGGATGGTTCCTATCATTGCCGCGCTGTAGCCTTCCTTCCTGAGCTTGATAACGAGTCCCTCAACCTCCTCCGCCGTGTACTCAACCCAGGTCGGCGGAGCGGTCCTCGGTGGCCTCTTAGAACCAGACTTACCTCTCTTTCTCGCGTGTATCCTTGCCATATCATACACCTCCCGGTGACGGCTAGCTCCCGCCAGCCGCCCCTTCGCATCGGCGTAGAAGAAGGAGTTTAAAAAGTTTGTCGTTAGTGGCAGTTGACGGCTCCTCCTTCCGTCCCGGTCCAGCTGCAGCTATCAACGAGCTTTCCATCCGCGTCATACAAATATGCAGTATCACCTCGGTTGTTCCACACCGGTGCCCCTCTTCCCCAGTACAGGTCGGAATCCGTGTCATTTCCAGAGCCAGTATGCACCCTTACACTCGCCCCCGGTGCTAGGGTTATGGAGGGAAACGAGTATACATGATTGGCTTCATCCTTTAGCTTCCACCCCTCTAAGTTTACAGCCTCACAGCCCATATTTTCGATGACGACGTATTCGTCGTTCAAATTATTCCGATCATCTCCTTCAGCATCGTACTTAACGTAGCTTATGACTACATTATCGCACTTCACATCGGGAGGAGAGTTGGTGATTCCATAGAGAACTCTAACCACAAGCAAAACTAAGATGAGAGCTGCCGCTATCATGAGTAAGTATTCTAGGGAGGACTGGCCCTTTCTCATCGGGTACCCCCACCATGTTTTATACAGAAAAGGTAAATAAAAGTTTCGCCATCTGGATGTGAGGACTTGGCTTCAGGGAAATGAGAGAGAAACGACCGCGGGTACGTTGAAGCGGCGACTAATAGCCTCTATCCCCTTTTCAAAGGGTCAAAGAAGGAACTTTTTGAGGTTCCTAAGGCGCATACTCACGAGAGTTCCTGAAGGGAGTCTTTGATGGTGAAGGAGACAGTGATTTTTCAAAGAAATAGGGAAATTGGGAGTGAGTGCATCAAATTACGATTCGGACTATGGGCAACAAAGTTAAATTCTACAAAGCGGTTGAGTTCTTGTCAAGCAGAAACAATTTCCTGCCAGCCGCCCTTTGCGTTGGAAATTGAGGAAAAGTTTAAAAGGTTTGCCCGCGATATTTACAATACAAAAGAGTTTTAAATAAACGAGTTAAGATAGTTACATGCGAACCTTGAGAGACCTCTCGCCCTCCGAAGTGGAGAGAATACAGGAACGCGCCCGTCAACTCCGTGAATCAGGAATGAGCTACCGAAGGATTACAAGAGAATTGGCTGAGGAGTTCAAGGTTTCCATCTCCAAGGCAACGGTTCTTAGGTGGTGCAGAGGAACACACAACACGTTTAACAAAACCAAGCGCGTTAATCTGGAACCCTCCCCAGAGCTGGCCTACATAGTCGGAGCCTATCTCGGAGATGCCTCCGTTAGTGAAAGGAATTATCAGTATAGAATTCGTTTAAAGGTTGTTGACGAGGACTTCGCCGAGAGCTTTGGGAGGGCTCTTAAGGGCATTGGAGCAAATCCAAGAACTGGCTTTGAGTGCAATCGGGGCAGAGCCGACCGGTGGTGGGTGGAGGTCACCAACAAGGAGCTGTTCATGTTCCTGAAAGGGCCGAAAGAGAGGCTTTTTGAAGTTGCTAGGATGTATCCAAAGGAGTTCCTAAGAGGGTTCTTTGACAGTGAAGGAACTGTGGTATTCAATAAGAAATCAAGATCGGTTCAAATATCTGCTGCGAACTATGACTTAAATGTGCTAACACTTTGCAAAGAGCTACTTCACGGGCTTGAGATTGACTCCAGAATTTATCTTCACCGTAAAAAGGGCACTCCCGTAAACATCCGAGGTAGAATGTATCAGTACAAATATGATCTTTACAGAATAATGATTCAGCGAAGACAGAGTGTGTCTAACTTCTACAAAAATGTGGGATTTTCAATAGTAAGAAAACAACTTAAGCTAAAAGACGCCCTTGAAGCCATTGGTGTGTTCAAAAAAGAACATCAACGTACAAATGTATCCAAATAGCGGGGGGAGGATTTGAACCTCCGACCTCCGGGTTATGAGCCCGGCGGGCACTCCTAGCTGCCCCACCCCGCTGCTCGACCCGTTAGTTAGTGAACCGCGGGGGGTTTATAAATTTTGCGGGAGTAAAGGGAACGATGGGATTGCAGGGAATAAAAGAGTAAAAGGGTTGCCGTGCCCCTCATCCCATGGGCGTTATGTGGACGACGATTTTTGAATCCTCCGTCTTGAACTCAAACCTGCGCGGAACGCCGCTGGAGTCGACAAAGACATGCCAGATCTTACCCGATTTTGTGGTGAACTCGTACTCAAAGAGCTTCTCCTTGAGACCCAGTCCCATCAGTATTCTATCGGACAGGGAAACTGAGCTCCTAACCTTCCTGAGGCCGCGGGAGTTGAGGAGCGCATCCCTAAAGGCCAGTGTGGGAAGGCTTCCCCGTATCATGTCTACTGCCGTGTCGCTGTCTACTCCGTAATACCTCTCCCAGAGCTCCTTAACGTCCATAATGGTTCCATTCGCAAGAGTTACGGTTCCCGAAACTTCCCCTGTGCGGAGGTTGACGGTTATGTGGCCGCGCATGGCCAGCGAACCGTTGATGTAATATTCCTCAGACTCAGTAACAATCCCATGCACCATGTCAACAGCGCCCGTGGTCACGACTTTGCCGTGGTACTCGAAGTCCTTCTTGAGGACGTTCGAACCCCCGTTGTTGACAACGTAGACCCTGTACTGGTCGAACTCAATCTCGCGTACGAACTGGTACTTATTCATGCTCCCCATTGCAGAGGCAAGTGCCTTCTGTGAGGGCGGTTGCGAAAAGGCATAAGCCGCTCCCAGCATTCCCCCAAGGAGAACCAACACAAACAACGGGACGAGATACCTCCTCATTCACACCACCTCCTCAGTAGGAACCCAGATCCCCTACGAATTCGTAGTGCCACTTCATGGTCAGCTTGGAGCTTGGACCGCCGTCGGCGTCGCTGAGATACGGATAGTAAAAGTTGCAGGTGAAACTGCCCTGGTGGTAAGTCCAACTCCTGTAAAAGCCGGCGCTGTTACTGAGGCGAACATAGGCGTAGTCCAGAGAGTAGAGTCCTACGAAGGGAAACGATATCTGCGAGTGTCCGGAGCCGGAGTACCAGGAGGTCGAGTACGATATCACTTTACCCTGCATCTTGAAGGTTTGTGTGAACGGCCATATGCCCACATTCTTGGTGGCGTAGAATGTTGGTCCGCTGTCCGACAGCACGACGTCGTAGGTGTCGGCCCCGTAGACCATCGCCGGAGTCGCTAGTACACTACAGAAAACCAAAAACAAAACAGTTGCTAGTTTTTTAACACTGAGTCCCATCATGGGCACCTCCCGATAGTTGGGCATTACTTATTGTCCTTAAGATACTATAAAAATTTCTGAGTAACTTTGATATCATTTTGACTTTTGAGAGTGGAAGAAGGGCTTATAAGCAACAAAACGTCGAATCCAATAGGTGGTGACATGTATCTAACGAAGGAGGAGGAGCTCATACTCGCCGGAGAGTACGGCTATGCACTCCAGAAGGCCATGGAGATACTGGTTGCGCTCGGGGACATCTACGGTGCAGAGGGGCTTATCCCAATCAAAAGCGCCCAAATCGCGGGTGTTTCCTACAAGAACATTGGCGATGCCGGAATGGAGTTCCTTAGGGACTTTGTCGAGGCAGGAGCGAAGGTCAGTGTTTACACCACCCTGAACCCGGCAGGAATAGGCGACGACGAGTTCATGGAGAAGCAGGCAGAAGTCCTTGAGCTTTACCGCAGGATGGGAATCGAGACAACCTCAACTTGCACGCCCTACTATGGCGCGAACCTTCCAAAGTTCGGCGACCACCTGGCTTGGAGCGAGAGTTCCGCGGTAAGCTTTGCAAACTCCATACTTGGGGCAAGGACAAATCGCGAAGGCGGTCCTTCCAGCCTGGCGGCAGCAATAGTGGGCAAAACACCGAATTACGGCCTCCACCTGGACGAGAACAGGAAGGCAACGATTGTCGTTGATGTTAGGGCAGGGGTGGAGAGCTTTGTCGACTACGCGGCTTTGGGCTACCACCTTGGAAAAACCCTCGGCAACGATGTTCCGTATTTTAGGGGTATAAGCCCTGAGAGAACGGAATACCTCAAGGGAATGGGTGCAGCGATGGCCGCAACTGGGAGTATAGCGCTCTACCACGTCGAGGGCGAGACACCCGAGTACCGGGAGGCGGTGGTGGACAAACTTGAGACCATAACCGTTGAAGATTCCGAGGTAAAGGCCGTTAAGGAGGCTTTCTCCGACGACTGGGGCGAAATAGACATGATACTCATCGGCTGTCCACATGCATCCCTTCCAGAAGTTAAAGAGATTGCTGAACTTCTCAGAATGCGCGGAAAACCTTTGAGAATACCCCTTTTCATAACGGCGAGCCGGGCAGTCAAAGCCCTGGCAGATTCTCTTGGATATACCGAGACAATAGAGCGCTACAACGGGAAAATCATAGCGGATTCTTGCTTTGTTGTCTCACCAATTAAGCGCTGGTACTCGGGCATAGCTACAAACAGTGGAAAGAGCGCCTTTTACTTCCGCTCCTTTGGATTCAGCGTAAGGCTCGACGATGTCGAAAACCTAATCATGGAGGCGCCATGAGGTGGTATCATGAGGCTAAAGGGGAGGAAGATAGTCGGGGGAAAGGCCGAGGGGGAGCTAGTAGTCTCCCACAAACCCCTATCGTTCCTCGGTGGCGTTGACCCGGAGACGGGAATAGTCACCGATGCCGAGAGTGACATCAGAGGGCAGAGCATCGCGGGTAAGATACTGGCATTTCCAAGAGGAAAGGGCTCAACCGTTGGTTCCTACGTTATCTATGCACTCAAGAAGAACGGCAAGGCTCCAAAGGCCATAATCGTTGGTGAAGCGGAGACCATAGTTGCGACGGGGGCCATAATAGCCGGAATCCCAATGGTAGACGGAATAGACGTCTCAAAGCTCAGGAGCGGAAAAAGGGCCAACGTTAATGCCGACAAGGGACTGGTCGAAATTGAGGAATAGTCTTTTTAAGCTCTCCGTCAATTCCTTTTCAGGGAGTCAAAATGCCAAAGGGAGTCTATGAGTGCATCAACTGCGGGCACAGGGAGGTAATGGATTCCACGGAGCCCCTTATCGAGAAAGGCTGCCCCAGGTGCGGCGGGGACATGGTTCTGGTGGAGTTCCAGACGGAACCGGAGGAACTGACGCTTTCTCTTCGTGGCGATATCCCCTTCCTACCGGAGGCCGTTGAGAGGAAGGTCAAGGAATTCTACGACGTGGAGCTTGATAGAATAGACGGAAGGGTTTTTGTGTTTAAGGTTCGCGAGATCCGGGAGGAGAACTTTGAGAGGGTTCTGAGTGAGCTGGAGGAGCTCGGCTACTGGGCGGCTCTCAAAGAGCGCAGTGGTAATGTTCTGCTGTTCGTATTCCCCGCCCAGGGGATAAAGGAGGACAATCGGTGGCTCCCGTGGATTTTCCTGATAGCCACAATATTCACGACGCTGTTTGCTGGCTACTATCTCTCGTCTCTCTACATTCAGCTGCTCGATTACTACAACCTCCCCGGAATAAGGAATCCCTACATTAACGCGGTAGCATTTTCCATAAGCGTAATGGCCATACTTGGAACCCACGAGCTGGGCCACAAGATTGCAGCCGCCTATCACGGCGTCAGGGCAACGATGCCCTACTTCATACCGTTCCCCAGCATGCTGGGAACCCTCGGGGCGGTCATAAGGGTCAAGTCACCCCTCCCCACTAGAAACGCCGCCATAGACCTCGGCGTCAGCGGCCCCATAGCCGGTTTTCTGGTCGCCATACCCGTGAGCATTATAGGACTGAAGCTCTCAGTGCCTGTGCCCCAGCATCTCCTTCCCCCCACAGAGGGAGGGATAGTCTTCGGTGAGAATCTCCTTTTCATGTTAATCGAGAAGTACGTGGTAACGTTCCCCGAGAACAGCGTCGTGTTCCTTCATCCGGTGGCAATAGCCGGCTGGGTTGGAATCCTTGTGACGTTCCTCAACCTCATCCCGGCGGCCCAGCTCGACGGGGGACATATAGCGCGCTCTTTCTTGGGAGAGAAGGCCCACAGATATTTAACAATGGTCGTCGGACTCGTCCTCATAGGAATGAGCTTCCTTTGGGTCGGATGGCTAATCTGGGGGATGCTGGTTCTTCTGATGGGCTCGGTTGGAAATCCCGGGGCGCTTGATGAGGTCTCCCCGGTATCCAGAAAGAGACTACTCCTGGTGGCTATCGCGGTGATAATCTTCATCATCTCAGCGACGCCACGTCCGCTCTGGGTCAGCGGCTGATCTTCTTCCCCTCCTTGAGTATCTGCTCGATGTCGTAGTATATGGAGTCCCTCGAAACGCCGAACATCCTCGCTATCTCTGATATGTTGAGAACCTTGGGGTTATAGTTGAAATCCCTGAGAACCTTGGCAAGAAGCTCACGCCGCTCCTTGATGGTATACTCATCAAAGGCTTTGACCTCAAGGGGTGCGTTGTAAACGGCAACCGCGACCGCATAGGTTCTCCTGGTAACGGGTGTTGTATAAGTTCCAATCTCAAAATCAATGACCTTGGCATCCTGGGGGAGGGCCCGGTTGAGCTTTTCCAGCGCTTTTTGAATCGCATCCTCCTTGTGCTTGCCGGGGGAGTAGTCGGCCAAGACACCCTTCCGCGCGTTACCATGGGGATCAAGTAGAAGGGTCACCGTCAGGTTCATAAAAGCTCCGAAAGTAAGGTGTATTTTTGAGGAATATATAACCCCTCCCCGATCAGATAGCAGGTTCCGCGATTTTATCACCACATCTTTCACACAATCTTCAATGTTAACAGACTCCGATTGTATTGCCACTAATTCCACACGACCACCCCTGGGCTTTCTGCAGTATTGGGGAGATTTGACTTAAATTTGAGGAGAAAGCTATATAAGCTTTTTTAGTGCATTAATGTATGAAGTAATCCTTCGGGGGTGAATAAGATGAAGAGGAAAGCCCAGGGTGCCATCGAGTACCTGTTTATGATTGCGGCCGCTTTGGTTATAATACTAATAGTTGTTAGGCAGCTTAGAGGCAAGGCAAACACGGCAAAAGACGTCGCAGAGCAGTCCGGAGAGGCAGCTTCGAGCAACTTGAGCCAAATGCAACAGGAAGCCAGTGGTTAAGCTGGTTTTTGATTTAACTCTTTTTGCTCCTTTTATGGAGGGAGTTTTGAAATGAAAAAATTTAGAGCTCAAGCATCAACAGAGTACATATTTGTAGTGGCAATGTCTCTTGTAATGCTCCTATTTATAATCAGGAAGTTTTTAGAACCTAATGTTGGGACTGTTAAAAGAGTCGGAGAAATATCTAACAGTACTCAAGAGAAAGTGGATTCTAATTTAACCTCAATGTTAAATGAAAGTGTCGAGTAACTCTTAAATGGTTTCAGATTACATTTATACCTTGGTGATTCCCATGCCGTTCCTCTCCTTCGGTTCAAAAAAGGATAAAATAAAAAAGCTCATAGAAGAGGAACGCTTCGACGAGATCGTATCGATGGCAGTAAAGGACAAAAAGGCTCTAAATGCACTTATAGAGCTCCTCGACGATAACGTGCCGGGTATCAGGGGAGATGCACTGCTGATTCTGGGGATGATCGTTGAGCAGAGGGCAGACGCCGTTGGGGCGCACTTAGACAAAATATTACCAAAGGCCGTTGAGCTGACAAAGAACAGAAATCCGTACGTAAAGGAGAACGCAATGGTGCTCTCGTACGAACTCACCCGTAGATTCCCGGACAGGATTATGAAACTGAAGGACACCATCGTTGAGGATCTCATAGAGGAGCTCAGAGAGGGGGACAAGAACACCAAGGGGTTTGCCCTAATGCTCTTGGGAGAGCTGGGGGCCAGCGAAGCGAAGGAATACGTTGAAGAGCTCGTCAACGTTGAAGACAAGGTCATACTCCCGTTCGAGGGCAAGAAGTGGGTGTCCCTGGGAGAGATAGCAAAGGAAACCCTCGAGAAACTTTCATGATTCGAAATCCTGTTGATCTATTTTTGCTTTCGTTATAGTTTTTGCAAAAGGTTAATAAGGAAAGTTTGGTATCAACTATCTCAGGTGATATCATGATCGGAGAACTGCTACTCTTGTTCTTCCTGTTCCTGGCCGTATTCTTAGTGGTCAAGGTCGGCTTCGCGATACTCAGATACCTCGTGGCAAACGCCATAATCGGCCTGATAATACTGTGGTTCACGAACTGGATTGGTATCTCGAACGTTCCTTTCACATTGCTTAATATCCTGGTGGTCGCCATTGGGGGCATACTGGGAGTGGTAGCCCTCATAATAATCTCCTGGTTCTAAGCCATCTCCTAAACTTTTATAAATTCCTCACGTTTTCTTCGTCCGGGAGAGAATTCTCAGGGGAGTGATTGTCATGTCTCACAAGTCAGCTGAAATGTACGAACTCAAGAAGAAGGTTGATGAGCTGAAGAGCTATCGAGGTCGGGCAACCGAATTAGTCAGTCTGTATATCCCCGCCGGATACGACATAAACAAGGTCATGCAGCAGTTGCGAGAGGAGTACGGAACGGCCCAGAACATAAAATCCAAATCTACCCGAAAGAACGTCCTTGGAGCCTTGGAGAGGGCGATGCAACACCTCAAGCTCTACCGCAAGACGCCCGAGACGGGTTTGGCCCTCTTCGTTGGCAATGTCAGCGAGCAGGAGGGTGTAAGCGACATAAAGCTCTGGGCGATAGTCCCACCCGAGCCGCTGAAGGTCAGGCTCTATCGATGTGACCAGACCTTTATAACCGAACCCCTTGAGGAAATGCTCCGCGTTAAAGATGCCTACGGGCTGATAACAGTCGAGAAGAACGAAGCAACCATTGGATTACTTCGCGGGAAGAGGATAGACGTCATCGACGAGCTGACCTCAAACGTTCCCGGAAAGACCCGCGCCGGTGGTCAATCGGCGAGACGTTATGAGAGGATCCGCGAGCAGGAGACCCATGAGTTCATGAAGCGCATCGGTGAACACGCAAACAAGGCCTTCCTTCCTCTCCTTGAGAAGGGAGAACTGAGGGGCATCATAATAGGCGGTCCCGGACCGACAAAGGAGGAGTTCGTTGAAGGCGATTACCTCCACCACGAGCTCAGAAAGAAGATAATAGGTGTTGTGGACATCAGCTACCACGGCGAGTACGGCCTTAGAGAGCTCGTCGAGAAGGCCAGTGACATACTCAAGGACCACGAGGCAGTCAAGGAGAGGCACCTCATACAGGACTTCTTCAGGCACCTTGTCAAGGACACCGGAATGATAACCTACGGTGAAAAGGAGGTCAGGAAAGCCCTTGAGCTTGGAGCGGTGGAGACTCTGCTAATCAGCGAGGGCTACGACAAGGTTCGCGTTAGGGCAAAGTGCAACAACTGCGGCTGGAGCGAAGAAAAAACCATGAGCGAGCAGGAGTTCCACATTTACAAAAAGAAGCTCACCCACTGTCCCAAGTGCGGCAGCCAGAACATAAGCTTTGAGAAGTGGGACGTCGCGGAAGAGTTCATAAAAATGGCGGAGGAGAGTGGCTCCGAAGTCGAGATAATCTCCCTCGACACAGACGAGGGCCAGCAGTTCTATAAGGCCTTCGGTGGCCTTGGGGCCTTCCTCAGGTACAAGATTCAGTGAGTTATTTGTACGCATCTTCCCTTTTCTTCAGCCTGTGGATCAGTACCAGGCGTTTTTCCCAGTTTACGGAGTAGATAATTCTATATTCCCCGATTCTAACCCGGTATATGTCCAAATCCCTAGAGCCTTTTATTTTGACGATGTCGAACCTGTCTTTTGGAACTGCCTCATAGCGAAGGGCATCCTTCAGTTCCATGAACTTTCTCCGATTGGCCTTTGGAAGTGACTTAACAGCTTTGACTACCTCCCGTTTTATTTTAACTTCAAACGTCATGAATCATCCTCCAGAAGATCATCGAGGTCATCTGCGTCTATCCATTCATCCTCATGGAGTTCCCTGGCTTCCATTTCTATTTCCTCAACTTCCTCCGTTGAGAGTTCATTTTTGACTACCGGAACCAGCATGGCCTCAAGGCGCTGGATTTCAACTTTTAGGCGCTCAAGCTCTTCCATAACGTACTTTATGTTCGCCTCACTTACTCTCTCCATAGTCTCACCATTTAGCGGTTCTTCTTCTAACTATTTCTACTTTTCGTCCTCAAACTCAGCCCAGCACCTCGGCGAGCAGTTTTCTTATCCCCTCTTTTACGTTCTCCCCATCCATCAGATACGGAGGCCTTAGGACAGGCCTTATTGAGAATCCCCTGAGGGACATGGCGAGCTTTATTGCCGAGCCAAAGGAGGAGGCAAGGTCGTAGACCCTCGACAGCTTTGCCAGGCTTCTCGCATGCTTGAGGGCTTCTTCGAACCTCTTTTCTTGAAAAGCCTTATAGAGGGCAAGATGAACCTCTGGCGCGAAGTTGGCGCATGCCATTATACCTCCGTCACCGCCGAGGACGAGTGTGTTCAGAAAGTGCTGGTCGAGGCCGGTGAAGACCTTGAAGTCATTTCTCTCCCCTTTGACATCAAAGATAACGTCTCTGATGTGGTTTATGCTGTCGATTGTCTCCTTTACACCTGCGATGTTTGAGTACTCCAGGGCAAGGCGCTTGATGAGGGAAACACTGAGGGCATTGGCACAGGAGGGGATGTTGTAGAGTATAATAGGAATATCAGTTCTCTCGGCGACCATCGAGTAGTGCCTAAATAGGGCCTCGTCGTTCAGGGGGCAGTAGTAAGGGGGCGCTATGACGGCGTAGTCAGCCCCTATATCCTGGGCGTGCTTCGTAAGCTCAACGACCTCAGAGGTGTTGGAGGATGCGGTACCGACAAGATAGAAGGATGCGTTAACGAGCTCCCTGCCCTTCTCGGCCAGAAACTTTCTCTCCTCGACGCTGAGACTCGTGAACTCTCCGGTTGTAGCGTTGATGAATATCCCGTGGACGCCGACCGTCTGGAGAAACTCGATGTGCTCCTCGAGGGCCGGAACATCAATGGAGTAATCCTCATTGAAAGGCGTTACAAGGGGCACTATAACACCGCGCATGGAACCACCGGGAGGTGTTGGAGAAAGGGGTATTTTAGGGTTCCGGGAAAAGGTTTTAAGTACCGGTACCGATACCTGGTATCGGGGGCGATACAAAATAAAATTAGAAACGCCGAATCACATCTTCTCCGGCGCCTCTATGCCGAGCAGTTCAAGAGCATTGCTGAGAACCTGTTTCACCGCTAGGACCAACAGCAGCCTCTCCTCCACTATGCCTTCTTCCGCCTTGAGCACCGGGTGGTCCATGTAGAACTTGTTGAAGAGCGAGGCGAGCTCGTTGGCATACCACGGGATGAGGTGGGGCTTGACGTCCCTGCCGGCCTGCTCCACGATCTCCGGGAACTTTGCGAGGAGCTTTATCAGTTCTTTCTCCCTGTTGGTAAGCTTCGAGAAGTCAGCCTTCTCCATGAGAACCTTCCAGTCAGTCTCTATGCCCCTCTCCTCGGCCTTCCTCAGGATCGAGGCACAGCGTGCATGGGCGTACTGGACGTAGGGAGCGCTCTCGCCCTCGAAGTTGAGGACGTCCTCCCACCTGAAGGTGATTACCTTGTCCGGGCTGTACTTGACCAGGTTGAAGCGAACGGCCCCAACTCCGACGGCCTCCGCGATGTTATCCTTCTCCTCGTCGCTCAGGCTTGGGTTCTTCTCCTCCACAAGCTCCTTGGCCCTCTGAACAGCCTCGTTGAGAACCTCATCAACCGTGAAGCCGACCCAGGTTCCCTTCCTGCCCGAGAACTTGCCCTCTGGCCTGACTACGTGCTCGTAAGCCAGGTGATGGAAGTTCTTCGCACTCTCCTCAAAGCCGAGGAGTTGAAGGGCGTACTTTATGGCCATCTGCGGGTGCTTCTGCTCGGCACCGATGACGTTGATGACTATATCTGCGTTTCCAAACCTCCCAGCCATTTCCTCCCCATCCGGAGCAGTCGTCCAGGTCTCGTGGTTCTTTGTTTTATCCCAGGGCTTGTAGAGCATGTCGGCACTGACCTTTCCGAACTTCCAGAGATGGTAGGCGATGTCCTTGCCGGTATAAGTGGCGGTCCCGTCGCTTCTCTTAAGGACTAGGAAGGGGTTCTTCATGTCCGGGAAGAGCCTCCTCAAATCCATCACAAAGGCACCCTTGTACTTGCCTTCAGTAGCCCAGAAGAAGTTCTCGTTGGCCTCGATGAGTTTGTAGGCCTCATCGAAGATTCCGCTCCTTATTATGTCGCTCTCCCAGCTGAGGAGGTCGTAGGCTATGCCCATGCGGTAGGTTGTCAGCATCTGAGCCCTGACAACCCTCTCCGCAAGCTTTCTGCCGATTTCTGCTATCTCGTTGTCTCCCTCTTCGAGTTTCTTCATCAGCTCGCGGACTTCCTTCTCAGTCTCAGGATTCTCCTCTATGCGCTTGTTCACCTCGACGTAGAGCAGTCCCATTACGTGGTCTATGAAGTCCTCCTTCAGGCCCTTTTCCCGAAGCTCTGATTCAAGCCTCTCAAACTCGTCCTTCAGATGGAGGTAGCCCCAGAGAACCTGGGCAAACTGGACGCCGAGGTCATCTATGTAGTTCTGAACCTCGACGGTGTAGCCGAGCTTTCTCATTATCCGGGCCATAGTATCGCCAAGGACGGCGTTCCTCGCGTGTCCCATATGAAACGGCTTAGTTGGGTTCACCGAGGTGTGCTCTACGATGACCTTCTTCCCGGCACCGATCTTACTCTCTCCGTAGGCGTTCCCGTTTTCAAATATCCCGCGGACGAGGGCTTTGCCGAAGACATCGTAGTCGAGATAGAAGTTTATGTAGCCGTTGACGGCCTTGACCTCCAAAATTTCCTCCGGAAGTTTCTCCCTGAGCTTTCCAACTATCTCCTCAGCTATCAGCTTCGGCGCCCTCCTGAAAACCCTCGCCAGCTGGAAAGCTACCGCGGTTCCAAAATCGCCGAGTTCTATGCTCGGGGTATCGTCGAAGGTTATCTCACCGTCCCACTCCTTTCCTGCCTCATTCAGCATTTCCTTCAGAGTTTCCTGGAGGATGAGCCTGATCTTCTCCTTAACCTGAGTGTATCCCATTCCCACCACCGCAACCACTTATACCCAACCTTTAAAAAGTTCTCCGAGGGATTTACTTTGGGGATGGGTATGAAGCATCACGTCGGGGAACACAAGGCCAAGAAGGGCCTGATAAGGATAGAGTTCGACGAGAGAGACGGAAAAGCAGAACACGTGAAGATCACCGGGGACTTCTTCATGCATCCAGAAGAGGCAGTCCAGGAGCTTGAAAGGAAACTTGAGGGACACAAACTCGAAGAACTGGAGCAGATTATAGACGAGTTCTTCGCGGTGAGGATGGACATAGAGATGCCCTATGTTAACGTTGAAGACTTCAAGATTGCCCTCAAGAACGCCCTCAGGGAGTGAGGTGGGGGTATGCTCGGGCTCAAGGTGGAGGTTCCCAGAAGGATCCTCGGCTACCTGCTCATCGTATTTCTTGCAGCTTCATTCGCCGGATATCTCTTCGCCATTGGAAATCCCGATGCCGCGATGGAGGCAGTTAAAAGGCTTGCCGAGCAGATAGGCCCGATACCTGACTCCAGTTTTAAGAACTTCGTTAAGATATTCACCAACAACTCGATGGTGGCACTCTTCATGCTCCTCTCGGGCCTCTTCTTCGGCTTGGGGCCGTGGGTGATAATGACCTTCAACGGGTTCATGGTCGGCCTTGTAGTCAGGGCAGTTCAGGAGAGCGGAGAGCTTTCATTCCCTCAGATAATCCTGGGTCTGGTGCCCCATGGAATCATTGAAATACCAGCAATAGCGCTCGCGGGGGTTTCGGGCATCATCTGGTACCGGGAGATAGTAGGGGGAGAAGGAGAAACCGGGGAGAGGTTCAGGAGGGGAGCGGAAAAGGCTCTGAAGCTCTTTGCACTTTCAGTGCTGCTTCTCCTTGTGGCTGCCCTCATTGAGGCCTACGTAACCCCGCGCGTTTCCGGGGTCTGAGGCCTCTTCCACCTTCATCGTCATGAACGTTCCGAACTCCTCGTAGGTCTCTATCTCGCGTAGAATTACGTCCATGGGGTTCTCAAGACCGCTCACAACGCTCCGGATGTAGGCGCGGTAGCTCCCGTTCATCTCCATCATGCGCTCCGCCATTCTGGCAACCTTCACAGGGTCGGTCGAGTGGAACTTCAGGCCCTTCTCCACGAGCCACTTTGTAATGGCCAGCAACTTTCCGGGATAGGTGGAGATCGTAGGGGTTCCGAGGGCTATGGCCTCTCTGTTCATCGTTCCCCCTGCGCCTATCATAAGCTTGGCATAGTAGAGAAGGCTGAGACTGTCAACGGGCCTTTCAGGCATTATCACATTCTCAAAGTACTCAAAGCGTTTCCTCTGCTCTTCCGTACGGGGGAAGAGAACTATGGGGACCTCAGGAAGGAGCGGGATGACGTCCTCAAGCACGCTCTTTGGCGGCCCGTTGAAGTAGTTGGCCTTTATGGGCTCGGTGCGCATGACTATGTACTCCCCGTGTTTCAAGCCCATCTCCTTTAAAACCCTCCTGTCCGGAATGAAGCCGTAGAGATGCGCCAGCTCCGAAAAGCCCTTAACCGGCCGCATGCCGTTTGGATCGGCGCCGCACCTGAGGAGTTCGTAGGCGTCTATAGCTGTCGGGTAGAGAAGGAGCGTGGTGTATGGGAGTATCAGCTTGTTCTGGGCAACGGCCGTCTCGTTGTCAACGAAGCCTATCGATGGTATCTGGAGGCCAAAGGCAACCCTCGGTGCCTCGGCGGAGTGCTTGTAAATCGCCAAGTCTGGCTTCTCCTCGATTATGAGCTTGGACAGCTTGTACATCCTCTCGGTGCTCGCCAGGAGCTTACCCTCGAGGGTTGCACCGCCGTGCTTTCCGACCACGTAGTAATCAAATCCAAACATGTCGAGGATTCCAGTGAGACCGTCAAACTCGCGGGTTGTGACCAGAACCTCATGTCCGGCCTTCTCAAGCTCTTTTATTACACCTTTGAAAAAGTGAACGTGAGGGGCGTTCGTGATGTCAATCCATACCTTCATTTTACCACCCACTTACTGGACAACTCTGTTCAATATAAGGCTTTCCCAAAAACGATTGTGAAGCGCCCTTTTCAAAGTTTTGCCACACCGTGTTAATACCAGCAAACGTTTAAAACGCTTTCTTTCGCTGAAACTGGAGAAGTCATGCGATATCCGGGGAGAAGAAAAACTGTGGGTGGACAAAAGGGGCCTAAAACCGAAGGGGTTTATGAAATCCGGCCGAAAATCGTTTTTTGGAAAAGGCTTTTATTCGAGGATGGAGTTAGGGTAGTGGGTGGAAGACATGCTGGAAAGGATAGGGGATAAAAGCGCAGAGATAGCTGTGATAGGTCTTGGTTACATAGGCCTTCCGACGGCAATAATGTTCGCCAACGTGGGTTTTAGGGTCACAGGGTATGAGATACGGAGAAACGTCGTCGAGAGCATAAACTCTGGAAAGGCCCACATAGTAGAGCCCGAAATAGACGATCTCCTCAAAAAGGCCATCGAAAACGGTACCCTGCGGGCAACCTCCGACCCAAATGATATCAAGGAAAAAGATGTCTACATAATCTGTGTTCAGACACCCCTCAAGGAGGACAAGACCCCCAACCTAGAATTTCTGCAGAGTGCCGTTGAAACCGTCGCAAAGGTTATGAAAAAAGGTTCGCTGGTCATAATCGAGAGCACCGTTCCGCCGCTCACGACAGTTAAGATGGCGAAGCTCATAGAGGAACTTACTGGATTCCGGGCGGGGAAGGACTTCTACATGGTTCACGCACCGGAGAGGGTGATGCCGGGCAGGATATTCAAGGAGCTGGTTTACAACTCCCGTATTTTTGGTGGAATAACCCCGGAGAGTGCCGATCTGGCCGAGAAGTTGTACCGTTCCTTCGTCAGAGGACAGACCTTTAAGACCAGCTCAACCGTCAGCGAGGTTGTCAAGCTCATGGAGAACACCTTCCGCGACGTCAACATCGCCCTTGCCAATGAGTTCGCGCTCCTCGCACACCAGTACGGGATAGACGTTTTTGAGGCCATAGATCTCGCCAATACTCATCCGAGGGTCAAGATTCACGTTCCAGGCATCGGTGTCGGCGGCCACTGCCTTCCAAAGGACCCCCATCTTCTCGTATGGCCTGCCGAGAGGGATTTTGGACTGATAAGACTGGCTAGGGAGATAAACGACTCGATGCCCCTGCTCACTAGGGAACTCCTGTTCAACGCCCTTGTAGAGGTCAACATTCCTCCAAACGACGCCGTCGTAGCGGTTCTCGGCCTCGCGTACAAGGGGAACAGCGATGACACGAGAAACTCCCCCGCGTTTGCGTTCATCGATGTCATAAAGGATGATGTGGCGGAGGTCAGGACCTACGACCCGTTTGTCGGCGGAACTCATCAAAACCTGGAGGAGGCCCTCAATGGGGCGGATGCTGTCGTCATAGCAACCGACCACACCGCCTTTAAGTCCCTCGACTGGGAGGAGCTCGGTAAGCTCATGAGAACGAGGATACTCGTGGATGGAAGGCACGTTGTTGAAAAACCGCCCCGCGGGTTTGTCTTCAGGGGAGTTGGGAGGGGAGAGTATTGAAGCCAGCCTTCATCTTCGGAACGAGGCCGGAGATAATAAAGCTGGTGCCGGTCATAAGGGCGTTTGAGAGGAGAGGCGTTAATCCCTTCCTCATCCACACGGGACAGCACTACGACTACGAGATGAGCAGGGTCTTTTTGGAGGAGCTCGAACTCGATGGAATCGACTACCACCTGGAGGTTGGCTCTGGCACCCAGGCGGAGCAAACGGGAACGGCGATGATAAAGATCGAGAGGGTCCTGATGAATGAAAGACCGGACGTAACGCTTGTGCAAGGCGATACCAACACTGTTTTAGCCGGCGCTATATCGAGCGTCAAGCTGAAGATACCCGTCGCCCACGTCGAGGCTGGACTGAGGAGCCTCGACAGAACCATGCCAGAGGAGATAAACAGAATCCTGGCCGACCATGCAAGTGAAGTTCTCTTCGCCCCGACGGAGGAGGCGAGGAAGAACCTTGAGAGGGAAGGGATAACCGAGGGAGTCTATGTGGTTGGTAACACGGTAGTTGATGCTGTTCTTCAGAACTCGGAGATGGCGGAGAAGAAGAGCGACGTCCTCGAAAGGTTTGGCCTCAAACCGAAGGAATACATCCTGATAACCGCCCACAGGGCCGAGAACACGGACAGCAGAGGAAACCTAAGGAAGCTCGTCGAGATACTCGAAGCTCTTCCGATGAGGACCATCTACCCTATGCATCCCCGCACAAGGAACCGGTTGAAGGAGTTCGGCCTCTGGAAAAGGATAAGCTCGATCGAGAACCTGACAATCACCAAGCCCCTCGGCTACCTCGACTTCCTCAGGCTGGAGAAGAACGCTTTCGTGATAATGACAGACTCAGGGGGAATACAGGAGGAGAGCATAATCCTCAACGTGCCCTGCTTAACACTACGCTACAACACCGAAAGGCCGGAAACTGTAAAGGCGGGCGGAAACGTCCTCGTTGGCCTGGAGAAGGAGCGGGCTTTGGGGTACCTCCGGAGGCTTATGGACGACAAGGAGTTCTACAAGAGAATGGCGGAGGCACCGAATCCTTTCGGCGACGGAAAGGCCGGAGAGAGGATAGCAAAAATACTGCTGGAGCTTCACGAAAAGGGAGAGCTGAAGGTCAGAAGCTCAAGGTTCATCTGAGGGCCTGAGGGTTCGGGCCCATTCTTGGAATTCCTCTCCCACCTCACCGGCCAAGATATCCCAGCAGCCCTTATCGCTTAATTTGCCGCGCCTTACCTCAAGGACATTCCAGTAAACCACCTTCAGAGAATAGGGGCTTCCATCCAGCTCAGCCCGGGCTCGGGCGGTGCGGAAAAGGTCTGTGGCAAAGTATTTCAGGTCATCTGTTTTTCTTGAATCGCCGGAGTATTTCTCCTCCACCGACAGATAACTCCCAACGTCGCCATTAGAGTTCATGTAAACGAGTATGCTCGCGTAGCAGTTTTCGTAGTAGACCCTGTTTTCGTGGCCGTAAAACGGAACGAAAATGATAACAACCGAGTTATTTATCCTTGAGGGTAAACCCTCACCCGGAAAGACTATGAGGGGCCTCACATGGGCAAACTTAGGGGAGAGATTTTCCGATTTTAGAACCTCCGTTATAGCGCCCTTTAGAGAGTTTTCAAATTCTTCATGGTAATCTAGTTCTGGATAAACACCGGAAATCAGCTCAAGCTCAGGGGGCATGTCCACGACCACCTTTCCCGGGACGGTAACGTTGGCGGGATGATTGAACTCACCCCTTGAGTCCCAGGACACTTCAGTTGAGAGGGAGAAGTAAAAGACGAAAGCATAGACCACAACGATAAGGAGTGCGAGGCTAATCCCCTGGCGATTCATCCGGCCCCACCATGTGAGAGGCTCTCAATACGGTCGACGGTAGCTTTTACCGCCTCTCTCAAGAGGTGATTTTGATAGCCCCTGAGACCGATAATTCCCCTGGAGTCATCAGAGAGGTGGAGAATGATGTAAGCCTGAAACTGGGGTCTGTCGGTTCCCTCAAAGGTCATCAGGGCTTTTTCCTTATCAGTAGCGTTCCTGTACTTGAGGTAGTGGCTTGGATCGCCGGCGCTTGAATATATGGCAACGACCCTTACCTGTCCCCTCGCAAGTATCGGAGAATAGCTGACGTTGAACCACTCCACCCAGACCGCCAGAAACTGACCGTCGCACTCAACGGGAGCGGAGAGCGTCAGAACCCTGTGTCCCCTAGCCCTCAGTTCAGAGGCAACTAAGTTTCCAAAGGGAGAATCCGGATACACGCAGAAGCCCTCGTTGAAGAGAGTGTTGGCACTTTGAGAAATCCCCGTCATTGCCACTGAGTCAACCCTGGACGTCGCCAGCTGAAAATTACCAAGATAGAAGACAAGAGCGAGGATTGAAAGTGATAACAGGAGGGTACTGGCTCTTTTCACATTGAGCACCTCAGTCGCTTTCAAGGAACTGATTGAGCTGGGAAGCGATCTCTCTGGCTATCATTTCGTAGGGGCTTTCTTCCCTCAGCTTCCCAACCTTTGCCCTGAGGTTCCACCAGTAGGCGACGGCGCAGGTCTGGTTGGCAATCCTAAGCTCGTTCATTCTTACAATACTCGCATGACAAAACCTCTGAGCTGTCTTGTCTATCTCGCTCTCTGACCAAACTGTGCCGTTGTTGATGACATCAACGGCAGACTTTGCGTCACCGGCGTAGGAGTAGTAGAGCACCCCCGAGACGGAGCGCTCTGTGGATATTAGATAATCTTCTCTTCCAACCGTTGGGATGTAAACGAGGACAACCCTGCCCTTAAGGTCATGTCTGGTAATGTTCAGATCAATCACTGCCGTCAGGCCGTGCATTTCAGAGACGTTAACCAAAGCTTTCTCTATGTAATCCCGGTATGGCTCCGGGGCCCAGACGGCAATGTAAACCACGTTCGGATTCTGGGGAGCGCTCTTCCAGCCGTAGTTTTTATCAACTATCGTCGCACCCCCATGCTGGACAGCCCCAGAGTATTCCGAGAGAACATAGGACTCGCTTGCCGTGGCAACACCGAGAACGGAAAGTACAATGAGTATCACGACCCCAAGAACAACGAGGATGCGTCTCATCCTACCCACCGGAATATCGTTCTCATTATTACTTTAAAAAGTTATCTCATCAAACTTCAGTCCCTATGTAAATCCCGTGTCTCGTCCTGACGATCTTAACCTTCACCCTGTCGCCGACTTTTGCGTCTGTGTTTATGACCTCTATGAGTCTGTTCCTGGCTTTGGCCAGCATCTCACCCTTTATTCTCCCCGGGAGAACGATCTCTGCCCTGACGATTTCCCCGGGACGAAAGGCTAGGGGAATGAACTCACGCCTTTCCATTCCAAAGTGCTTTGGCTTCAGGACGAGCGGTCTTATGCCGGTCTTCTCCTCGAGTTTTCTGAGCCATGCGTAGAAGTCCTTGAAGGGAACAAGCTTTGCTATCGTCGGGTTCCTGCCGAACTTGTACGGGATGTAGTTCTGGAAGCCGAGAGCCGGCCAGCGCTTCCCGGCGCCGATTTTCCTTGCAAACTCGATGAACGCCTCTGCCTCGTCGTCGTTTATGCCGAATATTATGACGGGGGCTATGAGGACGTCTATTCCCGCATTGACCAGGGCTTCAGCCATGTCGAGAACGTGTTGAAGATCGTAGTTTTTCATTCCCATGAGCATCTTGGCCTTTTCAGGGTCGAGGGAGTGAATGGAGAGGTTGACCCTATCGAGGCCTGCTTCGGCGAGTTCCTCAACGAGCCTATCGTTCAGAAGCGTTCCGTTGCTCTGCATCGAGATTACAGAGACGTTTGGATGCTCGTGGAGAGCCTGCACAAGCTCCACTCTGAAGGGGTAGATCAGTGGCTCCCCCTGCCCATCAAGGTGGGCTTCTAGGCCTTTTCCCTTTATCCTCGCAACATCATCGAACCACTTCATAAGGTAGTCTATGTCCACAACGTAGTCGAGCCTCCGCGTCCTTGAGTACGGCCCTTCATCAACGGAGCAAAAGACACAGCTGAGGTTGCAACCACTAACGCCACGGATCTGGATGAGGTTGGTTCCCCTGTCAATCAGACCAAAGGCGTTATAACCGAGAAGGGGAACATCCATGCCCTCATGGATGTACACCACCTTTCGTTTCGTGTATCTGTTTCTTAACAGTGCCCCCAGGTTGTTCTGGATGTAGAGGGCAATGTATTTCTCCACCTCAGGATAGTCCGTGTTCACCAAAAGGGCACCATTTCCTGCAGTTATCTCAGCCCTCACGCGATATTTTCGCTTGATTACCCTTACAAGCTCATCCTTATCAAAGTCAGCATAGAGTGTCTCGCGCCATACCAGTCTGATACTCTCACCAGTGTCTTCAAAATGAGTATGGGGGAGCCTTACCTCGATCATGTTTCCAGGTTTCGCAGAGATTTTAAAAATCCGCCGATGGATAAAAAATCCGTCCATCAACGTGGCATTATGCCCAATCCCGCCCAAAGATTTTTAAGGAGAGGCCTTTTGCCATCATGCGAACATGGAAACATTTTAATATTATTGAATTAAACAGTCTAGTGATGGACTAGTGTGGGTGATGGTGATGTGGGGAAAGATCGAGCATTACTTTGATGAGTATCCCGTGAGGAAGCAGATCGCCAAGACACTCCTAAAGTACGGCCTCAGGGTTTCCGATGACATGAAGATCAAAGCTGGAGACATAGAGGTTCCGTACACCAAGATCGCCAAGGCCTTGGATGTGGACAGACGCGTCGTCAAGGAGACCGTCGGTATGATACTCAAGATACCCGAGCTGAAGGAGATATACACAAACCTTGAGCCGACGGTTCACATGAAGTACGTTGGAAGGCACGTCGGCTACGGCGTCATAGAGATTGAGCCCGAACCCAGGGCGATAGGTATACTTGCCAAGATTGCCCAGAAGATAGCCGAAAGGGACATAAATATCATCCAAGTTGTTGCCGAAGATCCCGAACTCTATCCGGAGGCAACGCTCACGATAATCACCGAGAAGCCGATTCCCGGTGACCTCATCAACGAGCTCTCCAAGCTTGAGGGCGTCAAGAGGATATCCATCTACTGAGGGATTTCCTCATTTTTGATTGAAATTTTCATCACTTTTTCATAACCTTCTGTAAACAAATTTGGGAACTTCATGGCTCTTCTGAAGTCATGCGCCATGAGGAACCCTTTCTAACATCAGAGAACAAGTCTGATGCCCTTATTTTAACCAAACGTTTTAAACCTTTGTTCTTCGTAGGTAACGTTTATAAGCCATTGTTTAAAACCAAAAATTAGCTTCGCTTAACTCTATTGGGAGCACTTCCATCAACCTGCGGAGGGTTGTCGAATGGGAGAAGCAAGCAGGATAAGCCGCTATCTGTACACGGTTATCGTACTGTTCCTGATATGGCTGTTTCTAACGGCCAGTTTGGACACACAGGAACTGGAAATCGGCCTACTACTGTCGCTCATCGTCGGTGCGTTCACCTACGAGATATTCACAACGAACGGCCTCGCCAACCTCAACCCCAAGAGGATAGCATACGCAATAGCCTACATCCCCTACTTCCTGTGGGCGATGATAATGGCGAACCTCGACGTTGCCTATAGGGTTCTGCATCCTAAGAGACCGATAAATCCAGGAATCGTTGAGTGCAGGACCGTTCTCGAAAGCGACGTTGGAAAGCTCAGCCTGGCTAACTCCATTACCCTGACACCGGGAACCATAACCCTTGACGTAGACGGTGACAAGTACTTTATCCACTGGATAGACGTCAAGGACGATTCCGTTGAAGGCGCCTCCAAGAACATAACCCAGCCCTTTGAAAAGTTCCTAAAGGTGATCTTCGGATGATAGGGATAAATATCTACCTCGCGCTTATAGCGATAGCGACCCTGCTCAGCACCTACAGGGTCTTCAGAGGTCCGACCACGGTTGACAGGCTCGTTGCCGTTGACATCATGACCACAATAACCACGGGGCTCATGGTTCTCTTCGCGCTCTATTACCAGAGAATGATATTCCTCGACGTTGCTCTGGTCTACGCAATACTCGCCTTCGGTGGGGTCATAGCCTTCGCACGCTACATGGAGGGAGGCCTATGAATGCGTTGGCAGCCATCGGTGAAGTCCTCGTGCTGCTGGGAACGTTCTTCTACTTTCTATCAGCGCTAGGTCTTATCAGAATGCCGGACGTCTACAACAGAATGCAGACTTCAACCAAGAGCGCGACCCTTGGAAGCCTCGGCGTCATGGTGGGCGTCGGCATCTGGGCGCTCGGCACCGACTTCGGAAGCATTCCCTGGCTCACGAAGACCATAGTTATAGCCGTCTTTCTCCTGCTCACCAACCCGATAAGCGCCCACGCGCTTATAAGGGCAGCCTACAAGAGCGGCATACCCCTCTGGGAGGGCAGCGTTGTTGACAAGTACAGGGAGCACCTGGAGGCCAAGGAGAGGGAGGAAGTCGAAGAAACACCTGCTGAGGAGGGTGGTGAGGAATGAACTGCATAACCTGCATCGAGTACATCATAGTGGGCATAATGATAATCTCCGCGGTTCTCGCGGTGGAGTGGAGAGACCTCCTAGCGGCGGCCGTTGGAATGGCTGCGGTCAGTCTATTCGCCTCGTTGCTGTTTTTCATGCTACAGGCGCCAGACGTTGCAATGACAGAGGCAGCCATAGGCGCAGCGCTCAGCGGTGCGATATTCATCTTCGCCATCAAGAGGACCCAGCGCTTTGAGACGGAAGAGGAAGAGAAGCCCGGCTGGTGGGTGAGGTGGTGAAAATGCTCAAGCGCGCACTCGCTATAATCCTGCTCCTCATCGTGGGTTACTGGCTCGCCCAGGGTCTCGCCGGAGTTCCCTTCGGTCAGGACAAAATGCTGGTGGGTCAGTACTACCTCGACAACGTGAAGCAGCAGACCGGAGCCGTCAACGCGGTAACAGCTGTCGTCGTCAACTACCGTGGATTCGATACCCTCGGTGAGGTCACGGTTCTGTTCATAGCCTCAACCGGCGTTGGAGCGCTCCTCTGGAGGAGAAAGAAAGAGAGAACCGCAAGGACGGAGGGCTCGATAGTCCTCACCACCGGAACCAGGCTCCTCGTGCCGTTCGTGATGCTCTTCGGTGCCTACATCTTCATCCACGGACATCTCACACCGGGAGGAGGATTCCCGGGCGGAGCCACCATAGCCACCGCGTTCCTGTTGCTATACCTGGCGTTCATAACCTATGAGATACCCCACAAAGGCTTCGAGAAGACGGAAGGCATAGCCGGAATGAGCTATGTTATCGTCGGCCTCATCGGTCTCTCCATAGGCGGCTACTTCCTCTTCGACTGGATATGGCAGACCTGGAACTTCGGCACGGAGAACGTTGGAAGGCTCCTCAGCGGCGGCTTCATACCGATAATCTACACTATCATCGGCCTGAAGGTCGGCACCGAGCTCAGCGGCATAATCGACAACATGCTCAAAGAGGAGGTGAGCGAATGATCAGCGTCTACTACTTCGGTGCCATAGCTCTCATCCTCGTAGGCCTCTACGCGATACTCGTCAAGAAGAACCTGCTTAAGATACTCATTGGACTCAGCATAATGGAGACCGGCGTGAACCTGCTCCTCATCAGCGTGGGCTACGTCTCCGGAAGAAGTGCACCCATACTGAGCGAAGGAATCGGCCCAAATCAGGCCGTTGATCCGATTCCGCAGGCTCTCGTGCTCACCGCGATAGTTATAGGCGTCGCCACCACCGCCATGGCCCTTAGCGTCGCCATGCTGATCTACGAGAAGTACGGAACCCTTAACATCGAGGAGATAAGGAGGTTGAGAGGATGAACGGGCAGTACACCGCTCTGCTCATAGCGCTACCCCTCATCAGCGCGTTCTTCGTGCCCCTGCTCAAGGGCGCAGGAAAGAGCGCCATCAAGTACTTCCTCATAGCGGTCACCGCACTCCAGACCGGAATAGCCGCGTGGGTGTTCCAGTGGGTTTACTCCACGGGGCAGCCGATAATCGTCATCGCCGGTGGCTGGAGGCCACCCGTTGGAATCAACCTGTACTTCGGCCACTTCGCGGCACTCTTCGTGCTCATCGTTGCAGCAATCAGCTTCCTCATGGCGGTCTTCAGCCTCAGGGCAATCGAAGTCGAACCTATAGACAAGTACGCCATGCTCTTCCTGCTCCTCATGCTCGGAGCCACTGGAATGATAGCGACGGGAGACATCTTCAACCTCTTCGTCTTCATGGAGATAACCGCAATCAGCGCCTATGCCCTAACCGCCTACAACAAGACCGGTGAAGCGGCGGAGGCCTCCATGAAATACATAATCCTAGGCGGAATCGGTTCCAGCTTCTTCCTCGTGGGCATAGCACTCATCTACGGTTCCCTCGGAACCCTCAACATGGCACAGATAGCGCAGCTGGCGGCAACAATGGATCCGACCGTCGCACAGGTGGGACTGGCGCTGATAATCTTCGGCTTAGCCGTTGAAGCGGAGCTCTTCCCGCTCAACGCCTGGGCCCCCGATGCCTACCAGGCCGCTCCGCACCCGGTGACCGTCATGTTCTCGGCCTTTGTCGTCAAGGCGGGCCTCTACGCCATGGCCAGGATCCTCTACCTGATGCAGGACGTTGGAAGCTGGGGCTCGGTTCTAAAGCTCCTAGTCGTGCTGGCGACGCTCACGGTAATCGTTGCGGAGCTCGCCGCGCTCAGGCAGAGGAACGTCAAGAGAATGATAGCGTACTCCAGTATAGCCCAGATAGGCCTCATCGCACTCGCCCTTGCCCTGGGAACCCAGAGCGGTGTTGACGCCGGCGTCTTCCATATGATAAACCACGCCATCGTGAAAGCCATGCTGTTCATCGCGGTCGGCTACGTTGCGATGACCCTCGGAGGGGCGGAGATTGAGAACTTTAGGGGACTTGGAAGGAGGATGCCGCTGACTGCCTTCGTGATTTCAGTAGGCGCCATAGCCACCGTGGGAATACCGCTGTTCAACATATTCTGGAGCAAGGTCAGGATAATACTCGCCACCCTCCAGGTGGGCTACACTTGGGCGGCTGTCCTGGTGCTCACCGCAAGCGTCGTGGAGGCCGTCTATTACTTCAGGCTGCTCCACACAATCTGGTTCGAAGGAGACGGGGAGAGAATAGACGAGAACATCGTTATCGGCCTCATGGTACTGTTCCTCGCGGCCCTCGTGGTCGTGATAGGAATCTACCCAGACTACGCTTGGAACCTTGCCCAGAAGGCCGGAAACGACATCTTCAACGTTGCCCAGTACGTTAAGAACGTGCCACTAATGGGGGTGGGAGCATGATCAACGAACTCCTCATCATAATCTTTGCGCCCCTGATAGCTGGAGTCATAGCGTGGGCGCTCGATATAAAGGGTGTGAGGGAAGCGGTGGGCCTCATAGGCGCGGCGATACCCCTCGCGTACCTAGCCAAGCTTTACTCCACCGTCCTGAACGAGGCGGTAAACTACTCGGTTACGGTGAGTGGGTTCACCCTGCAGTTCCAGCTCAACACCATGAGCTGGTACTTCGCAGCGGTGGCCTCGCTGGTGGGCCTTGCGATGGCCCTTGGAATGGCATCAACCTCAAAGAGCTCCTACGACTGGCTCTTCGCACTCATGAGCTACACAGGCGTCCTCGGCGTCTTCCTGAGCCAGGACTTCGTGGGGTTCTTCCTGCTTTGGGAGATGATGACCTTCGCCAGCTTCATGATGGTCATCAGGAGGAACAAGCACGAGTCCCTCAAGTACTTCGTGCTGAGTGTTATCGGAGCCTATGCGATGCTGATAGCGATAGGCATCCTCTACGCCAAAACGGGAGCACTAGACTTCGCCACCATACGGCAGGCCCTTTACATTGACGCAAGCCTCGGAGCGATAAGCACCGCCGAGACCGCCCTCATATTCGGGCTGTTCCTGACAGCGTTCGGAGTTAAGGCCGGTGCTGTTCCACTCCACGTCTGGGCGCCCGGAGCTTACAGCGAGACCGACCAGAGCTACACTGCCTTCTTCAGCGGTGCCCTCAGTAAGGCGGGAGCCTATGGATTTCTCCTGCTATACATCCTCATGGGCTACAAGCTCTACGCGGCCCTTGGAACCTTCCACGGACACCTGACCTTCGCGTACATAATCGCGTGGATAGGGGCGATAACAGTAGTCGTTGCAGGCTTCCTAGCGGTCCTCCAGGAGGACATCAGAAAGCTCTTCGCCTACTCTTCCGTCAGCCAGGTCGGCTACATACTGCTCGCCTTCGGACTCGGTAGCAGCCTCGGCTTTGCCGGAGGCCTCTTCCACGTGCTCAGCCACGCGGTCTTCAAGGGCCTCTTCTGGCTGGTAACAGCTGCGATAATCCTCCAAACCGGAAAGACCCAGTTCAAGGACATGGGGGGTCTTGCTGAGAAAATGCCTTTCACCTTTGCGATGGGCCTGATAGCGGTGTTGAGCCTCGCCGGAATCCCGCCGCTGGCGGGCTTCGCGAGCAAGTGGCTCATTTATGAGGCGGCCATAAGTGCCCACATGCCGCTAGTTGCAGGTGCCATATTCCTTGGGAGCGGTATAGCGTTCGCCTACGTGGTCAGGTTCCTCTACGCGGTCTGGTTCGGTCAGAGGCCGAGCGACCTTGAGGACGTCAAGGAGGCTCCCCTGCCACTCCTGATAGCCATGGCCATACTAGCGATTCCCAACCTCCTCTTCGGTGTTGCCCCTGGAATAGTCACTAAGTACCTCAACAGAATGCTCGGAGGGGACATCGTCGGCGGTGACTACTACAAGCTCGTTACCCCCACCGGAACCTACAACGCCCTGCTTGTGACGATAGCCCTCACAATCGGCCTGGCCATAGCCGGACTGGTGTACCTCTACGGCGCCAAGGTGAGGAAGATAAAGGTGACGAACACATACCAGTCGGGTAACCCTGTCACGGAGGAGTTCAACCTCAGCATCAGAAAGAACTTCTACAGACCACTGGCCGAGGCCTTGGAGTTCTGGCTCAAGTACAGCTGGGACAGGTTCTACGAGCGCCTGGCGGGCATAGCGGAGGACTTCGCCGACTCGCTCAGACAGTCGTTCTACAACGGCAACGTCCAGAGCTACTCGTGGTACCTGGCGATAGTGCTACTCATACTCGCACTGTGGGGGGTGTTGTGAATGCTTGACTGGAAGCTCATCCTGGAAGTCATAGGAATGCTGATATACGCCACCTTCATGGGCTTCATCTTCATGGGCATTGAGAGAAAGGCCATGGCAAGGATCCAGCGCCGCGTTGGACCGCCAATATATCAGCCGATAATAGACACCCTCAAGCTACTGGGCAAGAAGGAGAGCGTCACTCATGGATTCATCTACGACTTCGGGCCGGTATTCGCCCTGGGAGCCAGCATCGCAGCGCTGCTCTTCATTCCCCTCGCGGGCTTCCGCCTCTTCAGCGCCAATGCCGACCTCATCGTGGTTGCCTACCTCCTTGAGGTACCGATGCTCGGCATAATGCTCGGTGCCATGAGCTCGGGCAACCCCTACTCAGCCGTCGGTGTCCAGCGTGGTCTGCTCACCATGGTGGCCATGCAGCTGCCCTACGGTCTCGCCTTGATAGCCATCATCCAGCACTGGGGAACCTTCAAGCTGAACGAGCTGGTGTCACTCCAGCAGGCCCATGGGTGGAGCATCCTCGTTCCTGCGCTGTTCGTTGCAATGATAGTCTTTGACATAGTCTTCCAGGCGATGCTCGGCCTCGAGCCCTTCGACATAATCACCGCTCCGGCGGAAATCTCGATGGGTCCCATGGTCGAGTACGGCGGCAAGCACGCGGCACTGCTCTTCACCCAGCATGCGGTTCAGCTCTTCGCGGAGACAGCGTTCTTTGTCGTGCTCTTCCTCGGCGGAGCCAGCAACCTGCTCGAACTGCTCATCAAGCAGATAGCAGTGCTCTTCATAGCGATATTCGTGGCCAGCATCTACCCGCGCTTTACCATCGACCAGGCGGCCAAGTTCTTCTGGAAGTGGCCGACCATACTGGGAATAATAGCCGTGCTCCTGACGATGTGAGGTGATGTGGATGAGCGAGAGAAAGAATGACGAGTTCATAAACTACGAGCTCCAGGAGTTCAAGCTCTTCGAGCCCCTGTTCAAGTGGGCCAGGAAGAAGAGCCTCTGGATAGTGGCCTTCTGTACCGGGTGCGGCGGTATCGAGATGCCGCCGCTGGCCACTGCTCGCTACGACTTCGAGCGCTTCGGAATAATGCCCAACCCGGCACCGAGGATGGGTGACCTATTCCTCATCACGGGCTACGTAACGCCAAAGACCCTCAAGAGGATAATCATAACCTACGAGATGATGCAGGATCCAAAGTACATCCTCATACACGGCTCCTGCCCGATAAACGGTGGGGTTTACTGGGATTCCTACAACGTGGTCAAGCAGTTCGACAAGTACCTGCCGGTTGACGTGGCAATAGCGGGCTGCATGCCCAGACCCGAGGCGGTTATGGACGGAATAATGGAGATAATGCGCAAGATAGAAGACGGAACTGCAGATGGCTGGAAGCGCTATAGGGAGAACTACGAGTACTACAGGAAGAACCAAGACGAGCTTTTCGGTGAAGGATGGCGCGAGAAGGACGCCAGGAGGTGGCTGGCATGGATATGAACGAGAAACCCAAAGTGGAGGAGAAGGTCGAGGAGCAGAAAAACGAGGTTCCGGAAGTGACTCCAAAGCTCCCCGATACCCGGGAAGGAAAGCTTGTCGCGGAGGTGCTTGAAAAGGCACCCTACGCCGAGGGTAGCGTAAGGAGGAGAAAGCGCGTTGAGTTCAAGGTCCCCGCTGAGAGGATAAAGGAGTTCCTCGAGCTCGCCAGCGAGAAGTTTGAGATGCTCATTCAGATAAGCGTCGTCGACTGGCTCAAGGAGGGTGAGTTCGAGCTCGTCTACCAGCTCTGGAGCGTCAGTGAAAGCGTCCACGCCTTCGTGAGGACGAGGATACCCAGGGAAAACGCAAAGATGCCCACCGTCATGGATATCTGGCCTGTTGCCGAGACCTACGAAAGGGAGGCACACGAGTTCTTCGGCATAATATTCGAGGGCAACCCGAGGCTCGGTCCGTTCATCCTCGAGCCGAGGGAGTACGAGAAGCACCCGCTCAGAAAGGACTTCAATATGATAGGCTACGTCAAGACGATCTACGGCGAGGATTTTGACAGATACGACGAGAGCAAGACCAATTACGTGATATGAGGTGATGATCATGGCGAATTTAGAAGTCCCGAAGGAACTTAAGGAAGAGGCAAAGGCCCACGACATGTACCTTCACCCCATAGACAAGGACACCTACGAGCTGTTCTTCGGACCACAGCACATGGCCACCGAGAACTTCAGCATAATCCTGAAGATGGACGGAAGCAGAATTGAGAAGGCCATAGTCAACCCCGGATTCCTCCACCGCGGTTTCGAGAAGCTCTCAGAGCAGAGGCCTTACTTTACCAACATCGCCCTGCTCCTCCGTATATGTGTTCCCGAGAGCGATGTTCCGGAGAACATCTACTCCATGGCCGTTGATGAGATAGTCGGCTGGGAGGTTCCGGAGAGGGCCCAGTGGATAAGGACGGTAGTCCTTGAGATGGCCAGGATGAGCGCCTGGATGTTCTGGATTATGGGCTTTGGAAACGAGATAGGTCTCTACACAGCGGGCCAGTGGGCAGCAGCTTATCGTGAGCGCTTTATGCGCCTCTTCGAGGAGCTCACCGGCGGCAGGGTTTATCACATCTACACCGTGCCGGGAGGTGTTAGAAGGGACATACCGGGAGACAAGTGGTTAAGACAGCTCAGGGACACCGTCGAGTACCTCAAGGGCAAGATGAAGGACTTCGACGAGATACTCTTTGACAACTACATCACCTTTGAGAGGACTGAGGGAGTCGGTGTAATGGACAAGCGCTTTGCCCTCAAGCATGCCGTCACCGGGCCGAACCTTAGAGCTACCGGAGTCCCCTACGACGTCAGGAAGGACGACCCGTATCTGTTCTATCCAGAGCTCGAGTTCGAGGTGCCAGTCCTAAAGGAGGGCGACAGCCTCGCGAGGGTCCTCGTGAGGAGGTACGAGATGGAGCAGGACCTCTACATCCTCGAGCAGCTCCTTGACATGGGGCCGCCGAGTGGGCCGTACATGGTGAAGGACGCCCGCTTAAAGGCCCTGCCGAGGTTCAAGCCGCCGAAGGGAGATGCCTACGCCCACGTTGAGAGCACGAAGGGTGACTTCGGTGCCTACGTCGTCAGTGACGGAACCCACAAGCCGTACCGCGTCCACGTTCGCGGACCGAGCCAGAGCCACGGTGTTACCGTGCTTGAGGAGCTGTTGAAGGGAGCGCGCCTGGCGGACGTTCCGGTCATCCTCAAGACCCTTGACAACTGCCCGCCGGACATAGACAGGTGATGAAGATGGAGAGCGTTGAGAAGCCAAAGGTTAGGATCGTCGGCGAGGAGAAGGTCAAGCTCAAGAAGTCATTCGTCAAGCCGTGGATGGGCATCAAGTACCTCTTCAAGAGGCCGGTCACGATAAAGATACCCTTCGAGAAGATAGAGCCGGCACCAAAGTACAGGGGATTCCACACGCTGAACTGGAAGACCTGCGTCGGCTGTAACTTCTGCGGCCAGATATGCCCGGCGAGGGCCATAGAGATGACCTGGATAGAAGTGGACGGCAAGATGGAGAAGAGGCCGCACCCGAAGGTGGACTACGGAAGGTGCACCTTCTGCCAGTTCTGCGTTGACGTCTGCCCGACGGGAGCGCTGGGCTTCACTGAGAACTACTACCTGACCACCGGCGGCTTTGAGGAGGACCTGGAGCTCTACGACTGGGTGCCCATACACCCGGACAAGATGAAGGAGCTGAACGAGAAGTTCGGGGACTACCGCTTCCCGGTTGAGAGAATCGAGAAGCGCGAGGACGGCACACACATCTACCACCTCCGCGACGGCTCCAAGATAGAGTTCAAGATACTCGGCTACGGCCTGAGGCCGCCCAAGAAACCTACGCCAGCAAAGCCAGCGACGAAGCCTGCCAAGGCCCCGGAAAAGAAAGAGGCCCCCAAGCAGGCCGAGAAGAATGAACCATCAGACGAGAAGGCCGAGGTGGAGAAGAAGGAGTGAATTCCTTTTCTTCCTTTTCTCCCGGACAGTATCCAGCGTAACCTTTTAAAGTTTTAATTCCGACTAACCTCTGGTGGTCACATGGTGGAGCTGAGGAGCGAGAGGAATCTTGGGCTTATAGGCTCGGTCCTGATTCTTGTCGGGAGCTTTACCGGCGTCATCCCCTACTGGGGGATGGTGGCTGGAGGCCTATCACTCGTCGGGGAAATACTCGTACTGATAGCGCTGAAAGGCCTCGGAGACAAACTCAAAGACGATAGACCCTTCAAATACTACCTCTACTCGGTGATAGCTACGATAGGCATAGCGGTCATTGCGATAATCTTCATGGCGGTAGGCATCGTTGCGATGGCAAGCACCGGCATGACCTTCAACGAAACCCCGGAGCAGGTTCTGGGGGCCCTGGGCATAGGGATGATATTCCTCGGGATGGCCCTCATATTAGCCGCACTCGTGGTCGGCATCTACTACGCCGTAAAGACCTGGAGGGTCACCCATGAGCTAACGGGCGTTGAAGAGTTCGACAAAACTGCAACTTTCATAAAGTGGGGGGCAATAACCGCGATACTCCTCGTTGGAATTCTGCTCCTCTTCGTTGCGGCCGTCTACCAGATAATAGCCTTCGCGAAGCTACCGGAGGAGCTGGAAGGAAAGCCCCAGACCGAAACTATAAACGCCCTCTGAATTTCCCACTTTTTCAGGTAAGCCTTTTAAGAATGAACGCCGTTTTTATTTCCGGTGGTGTCCGTGGGAATAGACGTCAGCAGTGAGAAAAATCTTGGAGTGTGGGGGTCGATCATAGGCCTCGTCGGTGCCTTCGTCCCGTACCTGGGAAGCGTGCTTGCTCTGGTTGGATTTATTTTGGTGCTGGTCGCGCTCAAAGGAATTGGGGACAAGGTCAAAGATGACAGGCCATTCAAGTACTACCTCCTTGCCTTCATCTCCGCGATAGGAGTGGTTGTTATATTTGCCATCGTGGTCTTCACGAGCCTCTTTGCGTTCAGTGGCTTCGGTGTTATCGAAGAGACGCATTCCTTAGTGACAACACCTGAGGGAGAAACGGTTGTGATGCCTCCCCATGAAGTCCAGCATAGCTCACCTACCTTCGTGATAGCCGGCGTCTTTCTGTTCTTCCTGGTGGTAATGATAGTCGTTGCGTACTTCGAGATGAAGACCTGGGGAGCAATGTACGAGATAACTGGCACCAAAGAGTTCCGCGATGCCTCCACCTGGTATAAGTGGGGAGCGATAACGGCCATTATTCTCGTGGGATTTCTGCTTATGTTCATAGGCAGGATATTCGTCATACTGGGCTTCTCCAACATGCCGAAGGAGCTGGAAGAGAAGCCATCGGACATGCCCATGGACTCCCCGATAGTCTAAGCTCTCCCTGCTTTTCTTTAAAAATTTAAAGGGAGTCAGAGGATTCTCTCAAGGACTATCGCCGTCAAAGCTCCAACGGCCATTCCTGACTCCAGTATGCTGGCTATGACCTTTGGAAACGCCGCCAGGAACTCCGGGGGCAACTGGGGCGCGCCGAGACCGGCTATGAGTGAAGCGGCAAGGATAAGGGTGTTTCTGTCGTTAAACTCGACCCTCTCCTTTATCAGCCTCAAGCCGGTGACGCTGATCATTCCGTACAGGGCCAAGGTCAGACCCCCAAGAACCGGCGCCGGCATTGAGGCCAGTATTCCAGCGAATTTGGGAACCAGCGAGAGCAGTATGAGGATAACCGCCCCCATCTGCACCACGTACCTGCTGCCCACTTTGGTGAGCGCCACGACTCCTATGTTCTCGGAGTAGCTCGTCGTCCCGCACGCCCCGAGGAGGCCCGCTATCGAGCAGGCCAGGCCTTCGCTGCCTATTCCCCTCGCTATCCGCTTTTCGTTTATCTCGGAGCCCGTAACGGCCGCTATCGCGTGGTAGTCCCCGACGCTCTCTATGATGCTCACCATGAATGCGAAGAGGAGCAGGATTATTGCGGTTGTGTCAAAGACCGGACTGCCCCACGGGAAGGGCCTTGGGATGCTCACAACCGGCAGGCTCTTCACCAGTCCAAAGTCCGCGAGACCGAGGGGAACACTCACGATGTAGCCGACAGCTGCACCGACAACGACGGGCATCGCCTTCAGGCTCCCACTCGCCCTAAGGGCCACGAAGACCGTCGTCAGGAAGGTTATCATTGCCACCAGGGTGGCCTTGATGATAGTTTCCCCTGAGGGGTCGGCGTAGAAGTTGAAGAAGTTCTTTACGGCCACGTCGGCCAGGCTGAAGCCTATCAGCGTTATTGTAATCCCTGTGACCAGCGGGGTGAAGAGCTTCCTGACCTTCCCGATTATCCCGAACCATCCAATGGCAGCCTCTATCAGGCCCCCAACGATCAGCGCACCCTGCACAGCGGCCATTCCGAGGGAAGAGCCTATGGCTATCAGCCCCGGAATGAAGGCGAAGCTTGAGCCCTGCACTATCGGGTAGCGCGAACCCATCGTCGTCTGGAGGAGAGTCGCTATCCCCATCGCCAGCAGAACGGCCTGTATCATGAGGGCTATCTGGTCGCCATTCAGGCCAAGTGCACCTCCCACAACCAGGGGCACGGTGACGGTGGCACCGAACATCGCGAGAACGTGCTGAAGGCCAAAAACCAAAGCCTTTGAAGGTCCAACCTTATCCTCGATTCCAACCTTCAGTACCGGTCCTTTCATGGTTTCAAGGGTTTCCATTGAAGCCCGCTCAATCTGTGTAAGGGTTTGTTTAAAAAGCTTTCGGAAGTGGAAAAAATAGACAAAAAAATATCAATCACCAGCCCTGAACCTTCGTCAGGACATCGTCCGGAACCCTGCCCTCCTCAACATCGGCTATGGCCTGTTCCAATCTGTTGAGGCCTTCCTCCAGGAGTTCCTCCTCTATCGTGAGGGGCGGCTGAATCCTCAGCACGTTGCCCTGGAGGAACGCAAGAACTAAACCCAGCTCGTAGGCGCGCCAGACGATCTTTCTGGCCTCCTCGTAGGCCCTCTCCTTGGTCTCCCTGTCCTTCACGAGGTCAACGCCGAGCATCAGACCCAAACCCCGAACATCGCCGATGAGCTCGTGCTCCTCCTTCATATCTTCGAGCCGCTTTCTGGTGTATTCTCCGAGCTTCTCCGCCCTTCTGAGAAGATCCTTCTCCTCGATCTCCTCGATAACCGCCAAAGCTGCCCTGCTCGTCACGGGGTTGCCGCTCAGTGTGAACGTGTGGCCCAGAGACGGCAGAGAGTCCATAACCTCGGAGCGCCCTATTATCGCGCTTATGGGCAAACCCCCGCCGAGGGGTTTAGCGAGCGTTATGACATCTGGCTTTACCCCGAAGTGCTCTATCGCGAACCATTTGCCGGTTCTCCCCATGCCGCTCTGAACCTCGTCCACTATGAGGAGAATCCCGTGCTCATCGAGGATTTTCTTCACCCTCCTGAAGTAGTCCTCCGGAGGAACTACCATTCCCGCATCTCCCTGTATCGGCTCGGCGAAGAGGGCCGCAACGCCGTCGGCGTAGACCTCTCCCTCGAACTTTTCCTTGAGGTAGGAGACGCACTCCATCTTACAGGTCTTTGGCTCCTTCCCAAAGGGACAGCGGTAGCAGTTGGGATACGGTATGTAGTGGACCCCGCTGAGCTCGCCGACCTTGGAGCGAACCTCGAAGTCAAGGCCCGTTATGCTCATCGCGCCGTAGGTTGCTCCATAATAGCTCCTGAGGTAGCTGAGTATCGTTCTCCTCCGAGTATAGGCTCTCGCGAGCTTTATCGCCCCATCGTTGGCATCGCTCCCGCTCATCCCGAAGCTGACCTTCGGACTCTCGATGGGGGCAATTTCGGCCAGCTTCTCAGCCAAGAGGAGCGGCTCAACCGGGAAGCCGTAGATGAAGGTGAAGTGTATCAGCCTTTCCGCCTGGTCTTTTATTGCTTGGACAACACGGGGGTTGTTGTGACCGACGTTCTGCACCGCCGCATCGCTCAGGAAGTCTATGTACTCCCGGCCCTCGATGTCCCAGACGAGGGCGTTTCGGGCTTTAACGCCCACAATGGGGGCATAGGTGACCCTTGCAGACCTTGGAAAAACTCTCGAATAGCGCTCCACGACCTCCTCCTTCCTTCGGGGATAGTTCATGCTCTCACCGTACTGCTATATGCGTTTGAAATTAATAGCAATTTCGCCTAAATTTTGCTAATTTCGCAGAAAAAGTTAAAAGGATAGCAAAATATCGACAAAAATTGAGGTGAAAAAATGCGTACTGATGAGCATCTTGACGAGCTGGACAGGATGATACTCCACATCCTTCAGGAGGACGGAAGGGCCAGCTACTCGGAGATAGCCAGACGTCTAAAGGTTCCGGAATCGACGGTCAGGCTCCGTGTGAAGAAGCTGATGGAGCGGGGCGTCATCAGGAAGTTCGCGGCGCTGATAAACCCCTTTAAAGCGGGTTACTCAATCGTTGCTTTTATAGCGGTTGATGTCGAGCCAAGCAGGGTGAAGAAAGCGGCGGAAGAGCTTAGCAAACTGCCGGAGGTGGACGTCCTAGGCATAGCAACCGGGGCGCACGACATACTCATGCAGGTGACCGTTAAGGACCTTCAGGAGCTGGAGAGCTTCCTCATTGAGAAGCTCGGAAGAATAGAGGGAATAAGGAGTACTGAAACCTCTATCCTGACGAGCGTACGCAAATGGGGCTACGCGAGGGTCTTTTAGGTGACCCTCTCCAGCCCGTTCTTCTTCACTATGTAGGTGTCCTCGTGCTTTATCGCCCCCTCAGGAATCATGAGGGGCGGGTGTATTATCGTCAGAACCATGTTCTCCTGGACCTTCGCCGCCCTCTGGGGGACGACTATTGTGGTTATTGGCGGCTCCTCTATGAGAAGACCAACGCCGTGGGTGTAGCCGGCTATGTAAGCTTCTCCAAAGCCCTTCCCCCTGAAGAACTCCGCGAGCTTCTTCTCGACGGCGTTGATTGGCACTCCTACCTTTGTCTCCTCAAGTGCAATCCTGTAGGCCTCTTCCTTGGCCTCGATGGCCCTTCTGACCCTTCGCCCTGGCTCTCCGACGATGAAGGTTCTCGCCATGTTGGCGTAGTAGTGGTTCCAGTCCGCCCCGATGACGATGGTAACGACGCCGTTCTCCGGAACCCTCAGGTCGCGGAACGGTTCGGCATGGGCTCTGGGCGTCACGGAAACGTAAACCTTCGGGTCTTCGCTGCCGTTCAGCATGAGCTCCCTGACCACCTCTGCCGCTATCTCAAGCTCACTCATCCCAGGCTTTATGACATCTTCGGCGACCTTCATTCCTTTACTGGCTATCCTCCCTGCATTTCTGATGTTGTCCAGCTCCCACTCGTCCTTTATCATTCTCAGGCCCATCGTGAGGTCGAGGATGTCCACTATCTCCACGGTGGGATTGAGACGCTCGAATATCTTGAGGAATATCAGATAAGCGTCGCGCTCTATGCCAAATTCGAGTCCAACACGGTTCATCCCGTTGCGGTGTATCCAGCCCACGACGCCGGCCATCAGGTCTTCCACCTTCTGGAACTCCACAATGTTTTCAATCCAGCTCTTCTCCCGGAAAAGCTCCGCTTCGCCTTTGACAACGTAAACGACCGGCTCTCCCTCGGCAGGGATGAGGAGGCTCGGCCGGAGCCACTTGGTGCCGGTGAAGTATATGAAGCTGGAGAGGGTTCTTATGACCGCCCCGTCGATGTCATTCTCCCTCAGGAGTCCCTGAAAGCGCTCCACACGTTTTCGAAATACCTCGGGGTCACCCCTCATCTTTCACACCACCTTGATAACGAGGAATGCCATGTCGAGGCTCCCCCCGTTGGAGACCGCATGCGGTACTCCCTTCGGGAGGTGTACGGCGGTTCCCTTCTTAACCTCTGTCCTTTCATCACCGACCTCCACGATGCCCCTGCCCTTGAGGACGTAGATGAACGCATCAACCGGCGTTGTATGTCTCTTCAGACTCTCCCCGGGCTTCAGGGTTATGTAGAATATCTGAGCACTTTCCTCGTCCATCAGCTTTCTCACGTCCACCCCGTGAGGATTTTCAACCCTATCGGCCTCTTCGACCCCAACGACCTTCATCTCAGTCCCTCCAGTCCAGCAGTCTCTTCTCGCCCTCAATCTTCCTGTAGGGCTCGATGTCCATTGTCATTTCGAGGGTTCCCAGATAGTTGCCCTCGCTGTCAAAGAGCGGCACATACTTGATGTAAACATACTTCGGCCCGAGCCTGAGCCAGAAGGTGGCTTCGCTCTTCCTGCCCTCCTTGAATGCCCTGAGTATCTTGTTGACGATGTGGACGCTCTTCGGCGGGTGGCAGAGCTGAACCGGTCTTCCGAGGACCGAGGGAGTTCTAGCGAATATCCTCTCTCCCGGAGAGAAGAAGCGAACCCTGTCGTCCCTGTCTATAAAGGTTATATCTACTGGAAGGGCCTCGAATATCGCCTTGAGTTCCTCAAGGTTCACGTAGCCGGTTCCGAGGTCGATGTCGCCCTCGCGCTTCAGCTGGCTTTTGTCAAACTCCAGAGGACGGCCTTTCAGGGCCTGCTGAACTTCCTTTGGAAGGTTCAGCAGTTCTTCAACGCTCAGCTCTGGATCAATCTCCCAAGGGTGGAGGGGCTCAACTCCGGGATCCCACTCCGGCGGATTAACCTTGTAGTAACCGAACTCATTTTCCTGCATCCTTATTGCCTTCCATTCTCCGTCTGAGAGGAGGGCTTTAAGAGTGGGATAGTAGATGTTGTTCTCCCTGAAAACCATGTCGCTCAGCGCGAACGAAGCCTCTCCGGCTTTCTCCTTAAAGCGCTCAACGAACTCTTCCCAGGGCATCTCATTCCTTTTCCTCAGGAGTTCGGCGAGCCTCTTTATCATGAACCGGATTTCGTCGTGCTTCGTCCACAGAACGGTGGCTATTGCCGTAAGACCTCTCCGCTCAATGTAGGGGAAGGTGAGCATCTCCTCCCTGTTGTAGTGGGTGAAGCCGACCTTTCTGAGGTTGCCCACTATCTCCTCCAAGACACCGAGGATTTCAGCTTTCATGCGCTCATCTTTGGTAGTCGCCAAAGTCCTCACGTAGAGGTTGAGCATCTCAGAATCTTTCATAATCTCCTTGTTCTCAAGGTAGAGCGTCTTGAGCGGGTGCCCCTCAGGTAAATCTTTTTCCTCAAGCTCCTCCGTTCCGGCAACCGCTTCTCTGAACAGCTCGACGTGTAAATCACACATCTTCGCAATGTCTTTAGCAGAGACCCCCTCCTTTACAAGCTCCTGCTCTATGATTGGAATTTCAAGGGGGGAAATACCGCTCAACACTACCCTAAACTCCTCCTTGAGTTCGTTAACGTCCTCCCCTTCATGAATCCTGAGGAGAAGCTTCTTCAGCTGCTCCTTCTTGTACTCGCGATTCTTCAGCAACTCAGTCATCTTTACCACCTTCATGACAAGTGTCATATAAAACGTTTATAAGCATTGCTGGGCATATCTGCCCAACAAAGTTTATATGCCGCACGTCATAAAATTGAACGGTGAAGGACAATGATACTCGATGTTCGTGGATTGCAGCCCCCTCAACCGGCTGTTATGATAATGGAAGCCCTCTCCAAGCTCGAAGTAGGGGAAACTCTTGAGGTAATCGGTGACAGACCTTTCGTTGACATGCTGGGAAAACTTGAGGATGCCGGCTATAGGATAGAGGTCGGCGAGGCCTCTGGCTTCTTCGTGCTGAGGGTTACTAAAACCGAAGAATCAAGGGGACTTAGCATAGAAACTAAGGAGTGCGACGATAAGCTTGAGGAGATAACGGAGGAAACCAACGTGGCCAAACTCCTGAAGGCATATCCAGAATCACTTAAAATACTCGTGAAGTATGGATTTTCGCCCCTTGAGAACCCCATGATGAGGAAGACCCTCGCGAGGACGATAAACTTGAGGCAAGCAAAGAAGCTCATTGGAATGAGCGACGAGCGCTTTGAGGAAATGATGGAGGAGATAAGGTCTCTCGCGAGATAAATGGGTAAGCGGAAGGGTTTTAAGTTTTTAGGCATATTTTTTTCGGTGGTCCCATGGGGAATAGGGGGAATGCAGGAAGGAAGCTCTTCGCCTCGGTTCTTCTCCTGGTTCCGTCCGTTGTGATGTTCCTTGAAAACGCCTCCCTGATGGAGGCACAGAGAGCGTTCAACTGGCTCCCCGGGGGAGTTTCAGAGTTCTTCCTCAGGATGGAGGAGTGGGTTGTGAGTCACATAGAACCGGCCCTCTTCTCGCCGACCGCCTATTCGGTCTTCGCCGTGGTTACGTTTGGTGTGATGATAACCTCCTTTGTCCTCGCGCTTCTTTCGGGCTGGAGTCTGAAAGAGAGCGGAAGGAACTCCCTCGGAAACTTCGTCAGGCTGTTCCTTTCCAGGTTTTTCATAGGCGAACTTGCCCTCTCGCTCTACGGCCTGTTCATATTTGTTCTCTTTGCAATAATTCTAACCGCATGGTTGCCCGATGCACTGGAAGCGGGAAATCCCTGGTTCATTGGGGGAACCATCTTATACTTCCTCTCGATAATCTTTGCGACAGCCTTCGCTTATCCTGCACAAAAACCCCCGGAGAAAGGAGAGGGCGAGGATAACCTGCCAAGGAAGGCAAGGTACCTTGTTTACGCCCTCAGTCGTCCCAGCCCGGTCTGGAGGAAGGCCCTCAGCAAGGCCGACTGCTATGACATGAAACGTAACAGGGAGATTGAGGTAAACGGAAGGAAGGTACCGGTCTCCCTGTTCCCCCTCTACGTTTCCATGGCATACCATAGCTCCTGTGACTCTCTTGAGAGGCTCTACCTAGTGGTTACCCCGGTTCACACGAAATGTAAAGGGAAAGAATGCAACGCTTTCAGAGTAGAGAGTGACGTCAAGGACATCCTCCAGCAGTTCTTCAAAAAGGCGAGCGAATGCCTCGGGGTTTCCTTCAGGGTTGAGTGGCCCTGTGAGGAGGCCGAAACGATTGGAAACTGGGAGCGAACCGTGACGGTAAAGTTCGTCAATGTTGGCGACCCCAACGACGTTAAGAGTATTTTCCAGGCCATAGCGAAATCCGAGATAAGGGAGCTCATCGAGAGGGAAAGTGATAACGTTACCTTCCACCTGACTGGGGGTACCGCTCCGGTGAGCATAGCGATGATGCTCCACGCGATAAAGGGAGACACTCACGCGGAGTACATAAAGCAGAACATCTACGACGCCGAGCCTGAGGACCTCCTCATGGCGGTCGATATGGACATCTTCGACCTTGAGGACCTCGCGAGGGAGCTCAGGGAGTACTTCGAGAGGCGGTACGAGAAAAACCTGGATAACAGGGTTCCTTTGGACTAAACCGGTCAAATCAGACGTTTTTATTTTCAAATTTTTTGAAGGGTTTTGACGGTTTGAAATTTTCTGATTGTGCGTTTACACGTCTTTTACAAGATAATGAATATACCGGATCAGGTTTTTGAAAAAATTCTGGCTTTTAACCCGGTTTTTCAATAAGAATTTTTAGGTTGTGCCCGTTCAAGCACGAGTATGCAAAAAAGCAGGACGTCCCTTTTATACGGTACAAGTCCCTTAAAAAAGCTGAAAAAGACAAGAGAGATAAAATCGGACGCTTTTCAGAGCCCCGTCAAATGAGAGCTTTTCAGCCACTTTCTGAGTTGATGGACCCATAAAATTACGGTCTCAAAGCCAGATCTGCATCAAGCCGTCCCTTCAGGAGTTTTGTCACATCTGAATGCTCCAGCGTCTGACTCTTAACGGAGAAATCCTCCAAATCCCAAAAGGAAGGTGATTTGCATTGAATCATTAATAATACCACCATTGTTAGTTTGAACTGGGCCTTTGCCTGTCTCTTTCTCCAGCCACGGGAAAGGACGCAAAAGAACGAAAATTTTATAAACATCAACTATCAAACGCTTAAATGGCAAAAGAAGCAAAAATCTGGACAGTTTGCAAACATGCCTTGCAGGTGTAATCAGTGCCTAGGACCGGCCTTAAGTGCAGGCAGATGATGCTCTTTTCAGTTCATTCATGGCGTATAGTTGAACATAATAGTGCGTTTTCTTGCATCGAAGGTTGATTTCGCGTTGCTAACTCTTCTTGTTGCATAGGGAATGGCTGAGAATAGTACGCATCGTAAAACAATGCGAAGCAAGCAGGTCGGGGCAACGAGAAGCACCGGAAGAATCATGTTCACCAGCCGCAACGCGCATCAAAATGCACGAGTGCCGTTAACGGGATTGTCACAGTAAGAGTGAGACAACAATTGAAAAAGCTAGGGAAATCATCTCAGGACTTCGAGAACCCTACCGTACTCGAAACCGCTCAGCTTGAGCCTTTCGTTTTTCCAGTCTTCCATATTCTTCCCGCGCCATATTCCATGGAGTTCGTAGTGCAACTCCAGGTAGTGCAAGTTCAGCTCGCCTAGTGTTACCGCCAGGGTGTAGATTGTATCCCTCAGCTCCTCCCAGGTGCACTCGAAGGTCATTCCAAAGGAGAAGTCCCATTCAAGCCTGAAGGGCAGGAGGCCGGAGTGGCTTACAGCCTCCATCTCCGCGTAAGCCCTCTCATCGAACGTAACAACGAGGACGTTGGCGTGTTTCTCCTCTGCGAAGGATTTGTAATCGAGGGCTATCTTCGTGTCTCCCTGTGCGTTTCTTTTGCTGTTGGCCTTCTCGACACCGAGCGAGCGGAGCCTTTCAAGCTCCACAAGGGCAAGGCTGGCGAGCCTCGCCTTCGGCGTCGGCTGGTTGGAGTACTCACGGGGGCCTTGTGAGTAGGGCAGTTTCCTGTTCACCTGCCTGCCTATCTCAAGGGCCACCTCGTCGGAGTAAACGAAGTCGAACCTCAGGTTGCCCCTCTCGTAGAACGCTTCCTCGTTGAGCATCTTGGAGGGAACCCGGAACATCAGCGCGTTCGTGTCGAATCCGATGTACAACGGCCTTCCTGAACGGAGGAGCGTTTCAATTGTATTTTTCAGCTCCCCCCAGTTTCGGAAGGTGTTCATTCCTGCTATTATCGCCTCCTTCATCATAGTGTGCCCGCCGTGAAGCTCCTTGTCAAGCTCGATGTAGTCGTTTATCCTGAGCCTGGCACGCCCCCCTAGGTGGACGCTCCCTATCGGCTGGTTCCCAACCTTGAGCTGAAACCTCCGGACATCATCAAGGTAAAGGGAATCCAGGAGGGCCATGAGGTCTTCCCTGGTAACCTGAAACCTGCTGGGGGATTGTCCCTCCCTCCTCCTCGCTTCAAGCTTTCCCTCCTTCCCGGTCAGTTCCTTCTTCCTGAAGAGCCTCTGCTTTACCATGGGCACCTCAAAGAGGAGTTTCCCCAGGTACCTCCTGAAGTCCTCAAGGTGGAGGTAAGTTACCTCGTCAGCCCCTCCCGCGAGAGAGGCCCCGAGCAGGAGTGCGCTCATGAACTTCCTCCCGGGCGTTATGTCCACTATCACCTCGTAGCCCTTTTCCTTTAACCCCTTCACGAGCTTCAAGGCCAGCTCCCTGAAGGATACAGGATCCGATTCATCGAACTTCAGGGAAACTTCACTGTGAACTCTTATCTCCTTCCCGTAAGCCCTGGAAAGCCTTTCAACGAGCTCCACCACCCTTGAGAGCTCTTCAATTACCTCCTCGTTCCAGAGGAGGTAAACCTCATCCGGAATCCATGAGTAGGCCTCTGCCAGGTACCAGATGGGGTTGAAGACGGCCTCTGGGGAGGTTCCCACGGTCGTGACGTACGCCTTCTTTTCCCGGCCCATATAACCACCTCACTGGAGTATCCAGAGCATTCCAAAGCCGGCCCAGAGACCGGCGAGGAAGGCCGAAAAGTAGAGGGTGGCCTGCCAGAGCCTGTCCAAGAGGGTGTGGTCCCCTTCAGATTTTTCAATAGAGAGATAAAACAGGACGGTAAAAATGAGGCCGGTCACTAATGCTAGGACCCTTGCCTCCTCGAAGAGTCCCCAGGCGTACCTGAGGAGGTAGAGAGACAGGAGAATCGATGCTATTTCTATTCCCCACAGCCACAGGTATGGGTTTATCGAGCTCCTCCCCTCGTAGTGGAGCTGTGAGAACCCCACCCACACAACTCCCCCCACCACGAAAGAACCTAAGAGAGCCACAAGAGCCAGAACCCCGGCGAGATTGTGGTAGCCCAGCTTATCGACGTAAAAGCCGAGCACTCCGAGTGCACCGAGTGTTGCGAGGCCGGCTACAAGACCCGCAACTGCGCCTATCGTTGCCCCTGCGACAGTTACCTCAAAGTCCATCGTCGTTCCAGTGCCCTGCTCCAAGGAGAGCAGGAATGGAATACCAAACGTCCCGAGGAAGGCCCCTATAACGGCCAGCTTCGGGTTCGTTACACCGTGGTAGTAGCCGTAGAAGAGCCACTCGGGTAGGGAGTTGGTCGAGGCCAGGTGGTTCAGAAGGGCGAAGAGGGGCACTGAAACAACGAACATAGCCGGACCGACCGGATAAACAGACCCGTCATAGTACTGCTTCTCGAAGAGTGTTATGCCCGTCACGGCCTGGAGGGCGAGGGGTATGAAGGCAAAAGGCCCCAATGCCATGAAGTAGAGGGCTATTATGAAGACGTCTCCCTCCGCCATCTCCTCGATGACGGCGTTCTCTATTGCTCCCGCCATCAGGCCGATGAGCCCCCAGATGACGGTGCTCGAAATCGGGAAGAACTTGGCGGTTATTATCGCCAGGGGGATTGAGAGGACGAAGACCAGGGTTGCCAGTCTCTCCCTGTTGGTCGAGAGGAGGTAGGCGAAGAGCAGGTACGCCAGCCCGGTTGGAAAGCCGTAGATGAGACCATCAAGATTCCCGAGGAAAAAGCCGGCTATGGCCCCAAAGGCAAGGAAGACGTATATAATGAGTTTGAAGTAGTCCATCCAGGCGAAGATGAGTAAAACGTAGGCTATGAACACGGCGAAGTTACCGTTGTCGAGGTCAAACAGCTCAAGGAACGTGAGACTCGTGACAGTCAAAACGATGAAGCCAAGGGCTTTCCCAACCCACTTTGTCATAAAAATCTCCCCCAACCATCGAGTACACAGCTTTAGTGGTTGTTAGGTATTAAGACGTTTAACTGAACCAATATTCTGTGGCCTCCGTGCAGTTATATAAACCCTTCTCCTATTCGCCAAAAGTTTTTTATATTTCGGAGTTGCCATGACTACCATGTTCACAAAGTCACGCTCGTGCACCTGTCTGTCTTCTGGGGTGATGTTATGTACGAGGCTACCTTCGAGCTTGAAACCTTAACACCTCTCTTCATGCGCAGTGCCGATCAGAGGAAAGCCGAGTTCCGCTCGGCGAGCGTTAAAGGCGTCATGCGCTGGTGGTTCAGGGCTTTAGCAGGAAGCTACTTCGGGAGCGATATTGATGGGCTAAGAAGGGCCGAGTGCAGGGTCTTCGGTTGCGCCGGGAAGGAAACAAGGAGGAGCAGGGTTGTTGTTGAGGTGGATATTGGTGACTATGAATCCAAGAACAGACCCTTACCAATGGTATGGAACAAACGGAGTCGGAAAAGAATTTCATCTCCAGCCATACCCGAAGGAACGAAGCTTACAATAAAGCTAAAATCTCATGACGAAAATGCATTGGAACTTGCATCGTATTCACTTGTAGCGATGAGCTATTTTGGGGGTTTAGGGTTCCGGAGCAACAGGGGTGCGGGGTCTGTCTGGATAACAAATGTGAAAATAAGACAACATTCAATCATGGATATATCCCTCCCCTCAAAAGAATCTGAATACAGGGAATTTCCAGATATTCTTGTTTCTAAAGTTAATGCCATTTTGAGGGAAATGGGATATTCTAAGAAACGGGAAATAGAATATCCTGAGAAATCTGGAAAGTGTCTTCAGTATTCCACGATGTCAAAAGAATGTTTCAGCGTGTGGCTATGGGGGGAATGCTCGGAACTTGGAGGAGTTTACTATTCATCAAATCCTGTATGTAACAATGGAAATGGAGAAGGATCTAATTCCAAAAGACTCCTCGATGCCTTTGAGGCCTGCTTTAAGGATGAAGAATGCCATACTTCAAAGAGGGGGTACAAGGATTGGGTTTTTGGAACTCCGAGACCAAGGAGAGCGTCTCCAATGAAAGTTGGAGTTGTGAAACTTGATGGCAAGTACCATCTCAGGTTCTCTGTTTTCAAAACAGATCCCTTTAGCCCAAAGGTTAGAGTAAATTGGGATCACATAGATGGGTTCCTTCGTAAGATAAGGGCCAAAAGAATCTACCCCCTGAGGAGGTCTGACCATGAGCAACGAGTTTTTCAAAACCCTCGCCAATGTTCTTTCTGAGGTCACGCCTTCGAGGATACTCTCCAATGAGGTCCCCGACGACTGGTGGGAGCTCTCGATTCACAAGGTAAACAATAAGCATGGAATCCCCGCTCAGACTGTCCTCAAGCACCCGATAAGCGCCGAGGAAAAACCCCTCGAAAAGCTCAGCGAGTTCTGGAGCGGGGCAGATGATGGGAAGAGGAAGGAGTTCATCGAGGCCATACGAAAGGCCGAGGAAGAGGTCTTCTCCAAG